>NZ_SDOY01000001.1 GCF_004117935.1 Streptomyces roseicoloratus
GGGGGCGGTGGGAGAATCTTTCCAACGGTCAGCAGGCGGTGAACCGGTCCCACGCGAAGATCCGCGCCCTCGTCGAGCAGGCCACAGCCACCCTCAAGTCCTGGCGGCTCCTTCGCAAGCTCCGATGCTCGACCACCCGGATCACCAGCCTCGTCCAAGCCGTGCTCACACTGCATTTGGCCAGCTCAGACCGATGATGGAAAAGCCTCA
>NZ_SDOY01000022.1 GCF_004117935.1 Streptomyces roseicoloratus
CGCGGTCGCCGCGGGCGCGGCGGCCCGGACGGCCGCCGGGGCGTCGTGCGGCACGGGCAGCGGCGTCGTCACCGACGGGGCGGCCGCGGCCAGCTCCTCCGGCCCGACCCGCTGCGTCGGCACGTACGCCTGCGCGGCCTGCGGCTCACGGCCCTCCATGGCGTCGAGCAGCATCCGCTCGGCCTCGTCCGCGCGCGGGCGCTGGTCCGGGTCCTTGCGCAGCAGCGCCACGATGACGGGAGCGAGCGGGCCCGCCTTCTCCGGGTACGGCGGCTCCTCCGTCACCACGGCCTGCATGGTGCTGATCGGCGAGCCGCGGCGGAACGGCGAGCTGCCCTCCACCGCCGCGTACAGCGTGGCCCCCAGCGACCACAGGTCGGAGGCCGGACCGGGGTCCCCGCCGCGCACCCGCTCGGGCGCCAGGTAGTCGATGGAGCCGACGAGTTCGCCCGTGCGGGTGATCGAGGAGTCGCCCTCGATGGCGGCGATCCCGAAGTCGGTGATGAGGACCCGGCCGTCGCGCGCGAGCAGCACGTTCCCCGGCTTCACGTCCCGGTGCAGCACCCCGGCGGCGTGCGCCGCGCGCAGCGCGCCGAGGACGTGCAGACCGACCCTGGCGGCCTCGCGCGGCTCGATCGTGCCGGACTCCTTCGTCGCGTCCGCGAGCGAGGGCCCGTCCACGTACTGCATGACGATCCACGGCCGGTCGTCGTGCTCCAGGACGTCGTGGACGGTGACCACGCCCGGGTGGGTGATCCGGGCCGCCGCCCGCGCCTCCTTCTGCGTCCGGGCGTGCAGAACCAGCCGGTCGGCCTCGGCCACGAACCGGCCCGCCGTCAACTCCTTGACGGCCACCACACGGTGCAGCACCTCGTCGTGCGCGCGCCAGACCTTGCCCATGCCGCCGCGCCCGATGGACTCGCCCAACCGGTAGCGCCCGGCGAGCAGCAGCCCGGTGCCGGTGCTCTCAGAATGTTCCACGTGCCCCCGCCTGTTTGCTTCGAAGGCAAGGTTACGGAGAAGGACGCGGAACACGGAACCTCGGAACGGGCTTTGGGAACAATCTGTAACCAGAGGCGGTTTTCAGCCAGTGGCGCGATCCGTACAAGAGGGGCCGTATGCGGCGCGTCGGCCGTGGTCGGCGGCTACGCGTGGTCAGCAAGTGACCCGAGAGTAGCCGGGGAGGAGCGGTCCTGCACATGCCCGGGACGTCGGGTGCCCGTGGTGCGGCAGGTGCCCGTGGTGCGGCATGTGGCGGTGGTACGGCATGTGGCAGGGGTTCTGCGGGTGCCGGTGGTTCAGCGGGTGGCCGGGTTCACGGTCGCCGGTGGTTCAGCGGGTGGGGTGGTACGCCTTCACCGCCTGGTCGTAGATCTCGGACACCTTGTCCCGCTCGTTCTCCGGCCCGATGACCTGCACGACGTGGTAGCGGTCGCCTTCGATCAGCGCCAGGTTGCGCACGAACACCTCGCGCCCGGTGCTGTCCTGCCAGGTGAACTGCCCGACCGCCATCACCTGCCGGCCGACGACGACCTGGCGCAGACCGGAGGCCCCGGACCAGGACGAGTCCCGCCAGGGCTGGAGCTCGCGCTCCCTGCTCCGCTGGTACGCCAGCGGGTCCGAGCCGTTGGCCTGCACGGTGTCCCGGCCCGGCACCACGATCAGCGTGAAGTCACCGTTGGTGAAGCGCACTTGCCCGGCGTCGTTGATGGGGCTGCGCCGCCAGCCGCGTGGCACGCCCACCTGGAAGCCCTCGGGATCCCTGCGCAGCTCGTACCCGGCCGCCAGGGACGGGGCCGACGGGTCGACGGCGGGCGGGGTGGTGCGCGACTGCTGCGGCGTGGGCCGGGTGGTCGCCCCGCCCGAGGGGCCGCCCGCGGCGGAACCGGTGCCGGCCGGAGCCGAGGACGGCGCCGGAGCACCGGACTTGGCCGGCGGCGCGCCCGTACCGCCCTTCTCCTCCCCCGCCTTGGGCAGGAAGAGCACGGCGTACGCGACGGCCCCGGCGAGCAGGAGGAGGATCAGGAGCAGCAGCATCCGGCCGAGGGCGCGCGGCGAGCCCGTCTCGCGCCCGGGCGCGCGGGGCACGCGCGCGGCGCGCTGCGGGATCTCGTCGTGCGCCAGGTCGTCGGGATACGGCCCGTGTCCCACAGGTCCCGTGTGTCCCTGGTACGCCGTCGCGTGCGCCGACCGCTCCTCGTGCGGCGGGTACGCCGCCCCGCGTGCGGCGCGCCCCTTGGCCTGCCGGTGCCGGTGCCGGCCGCCCGCGGCCCCGCGGCGGCGGCGCACCAGCTCGCCGCGGCGGCGGACGATCGGCAGCCGCGCGGCGTCGGGCGACGGCAGGGGTACGACGCCGATCCCGGCCTCTGGCTCGGGCGCCGAACGGACCAGGGAGCGCAGCCAGCCGCTCAGTTCCTCGACGTCGGGGCGCTCGGTGGGGTCCTGGCGCAGCAGGGACTCCACGACGGGCCGCAGCGGACCGCACTCCTCGGCGAAGGCGGGCGGCTCCGCGCAGACCAGCTGGACCAGTTCGGCGGCGCTGTCCTCGGGGTACGGGGCGTGGCCCTGGACCGCCCGGTAGAGCAGCGCGCCGAGCGCCCACAGGTCCGTGGCGGGTCCGATGGGCGGGGCGAGCCGCCAGTGCTCGTGGACGGGGCCCGCTTGTTCGGGCGCCCAGCGTTCGGTGACGGCGCCGACCACGGCGATCCGGGTCTGCCGGGCCCGCTCGGCGCCGAGCCGGGTCACCGGCCCGCGGTACGCGTCGCCGGAAGCGGGGCCGGAGGCGGAGGCGGGGACGAGTGCGGGCTCGGGGGCCGAGGCCGGCGGGGCCGCGGCGGCCCGGTAACCGGCGGGGAGCGCGGGCAACACCGGGCCGCCCGTACCGCCGCTGCCGCCGGCGGGGACGGGCCGCCCGCCGTCGCGGGCCGTGTGCGGGCCGTCGGTCCAGCTGCCGGAGAGGTACACGCGGGGCGGCGTGCCGCCGGGCGAGGTGCCGGGGGGCACGCCGTAGGCGCCGCCGCTCTCGTCGTCGTCGGGGCCGTCATCGTCGTCGTCGCCCACGCGCGACCACCACTGCGGCTCGGGAGGCGTGGGCGGACCGGACGGCGGCGTCGGCCCCGCGGGCCCCGGAGGGCCGTCGGTCCCGGCGGGCTCGGCCGGTCGCGGGGCCGGGAGGGCGCC
>NZ_SDOY01000023.1 GCF_004117935.1 Streptomyces roseicoloratus
CCAGGTTTGTTTTCACACACTGACCAACGGGCGCCCTTCGTCATGGTCGCGACCAGCACGAACATCGGACTCATTCATCTAGGGGGTTCGGACAATCCCTGGGCACCGGGGCGGAACCGCTCCCGCACCGGGGCCGAGCCGTCCCCGCTCCGGGCCGAACGGCCCCCGCTCCGGGGCCGAGCCGCCCCCGCTCCGGGGCCGAACCGAGGCCGCTCCCGGTCCCGTATCGGCCCCGGTCGACCGGACCTGCGGTCCTCCCGCGGAGCCCCACCCCCTCCTTCCGGCCGGACACGGGCCGGAAGCCTGCCCGGATCCGGGCAGAATTCCTGGTCCTCGTGACGCGCAGTCCCTACGCTCCTGCTCATGACAAGCCCTGCCGTCGATCCGGCACCCGAGACGCACCCGGCCGCCACCGAACTCCGTACCGCCGCCTCCCCGGCACCCGCCGCCCGCCGGATCACCGGCGCCGTCTGGGTGGGGCTCGGCATCGTGTACGTCGTCTGGGGCTCCACGTACCTCGGCATCCGGGTGGTCGTCGAGACCATGCCGCCGTTCCTGTCGGCCGGGGCCCGGTTCGTGACCGCCGGACTGATCCTCATGGCCGTGGTCGCGTGGCGGCGGGGGCCCGCCGCGCTGAAGGTGAGCCGGCGCGAGCTGGCCTCGGCGGCGGTGGTCGGACTGCTGCTGCTCGTCGGCGGCAACGGCCTCGTCGTGCTCGCCGAGACCTCGATCCCGTCCGGACTCGCCGCCCTGCTCGTCGCCGTCGTGCCCGCCTGGGTGGTGCTGCTCAAGGCCGCCTTCGGCGACTGGCCGAGCGCGGGCGGGACCGCGGGCGTGCTGCTCGGGCTGGCCGGGCTCGGCGTGCTCACCCTGCCCGGACTCAGCGGCGAGATCGCCATCGGCGGCGTCGTGCTGGTCGTCGTCGGCGCGCTGCTGTGGGCGCTCGGCTCGTTCTCCGCCGGGCGCATCCCGATGCCCGCGAGCCCCTTCACCGCCAGCGCCTACGAGATGGTCGCGGGCGGCCTGGCGGGCCTCGCGGTCGGGCTGTTCCGCGGCGAGCAGCACGGCCTCGACCTGACGGCGGTCTCCGGGCGGTCCTGGGCCGCCCTCGCGTACCTGGTCGTCTTCGGCTCGCTCGTCGCCTTCACCGCGTACGCCTGGCTCATCCAGACCGCGCCGATCTCGCTCGTGGCCACCTACGCGTACGTCAATCCCGTCGTGGCCGTGGCCCTCGGCGCGCTGATCCTCGACGAGGCCCTGACCTGGTCGATCATGCTCGGCGGCGCGATCGTGGTGCTCGGGGTGGGACTGATCGTGTCGACCGAGCGGCGCGGGTGATCACCGGTCCCCTACGCTGAGGGCCATTCGAACGATTGGCCCAGGGGCGGGGATCCTTATGGCGGGGCGAACGAGCGACGGAGGCACGGACCCGGCGACCGGCCGGCGGAACGGGCTCGGCTGCGTGACGGCCCTGGCCGTGGTGCTCGCGGCCGTCTATGGCCTCGCCTGGGTGTTCCTGGGCGACTCCGGCTACTGGCCGGGTTCCTCCCTGACCACGGCCTGGGAGGCTCCGCGCGACCCCGAGGCCTCCGACGGGGACGGTCCCTGGGTGGCGGGCGACACCGTGGTGCGCAGCCGGTTCGACGGCCTGGCCGGCCATGAGCTCGGCTCCGGGAAGCGACGCTGGGAGTACGTCCTCCCCGGCCGCTCCGAGACCTGTGCGACCGTCGTCGACGCCGGCGCCGGGATCGCCCTGGTGGTCCACCGCCAGGGCGGGCCGGCGACGGACCGGGGCCGGGGCGAAGGCCAGGACCAGGGCGGGAAGAAGGGCCGGGAGGAGGGGTGCGTCACCGTCACGGCGGTCGACCTCGCCGGAGGGCGCGAACTGTGGCACACCACCCGCTCCCGGGAGGACGGGAACCTCGCCTACCTGGAGGACGCCGTCCGCGCGGGCGACGGACTCGGCGTGCTGTTCGACGGCGGGCGGCTGCGCGCCGTCGACCTGAGGACGGGCGCGCGGCGCTGGACCACCGCGCTGCCCGATGACTGTGTCCTCGGCGGCCTCGGCCTCGCGCCGAAGCAGGTGGTCGCGGCCCTGGGCTGCGCGACCGAGGCCAAGGCGGCCGCCTTCGACCCGGCCGACGGCACGGTCCGCTGGACCGTGCCGCTCGACGCCCGCCGCGGGGTGGCCGCCGACGCGACGCTCGTGGTCCTGTCCGCCGACCCTCCGGCGGTGTGGTTCAACGAGTCGGACGGCGCCCGGGCCGCGGTCGGCTTCGGGCCCGACGGGCGTCCGCGGAGCAGGATCGACGCCGTCGGCGACTACGGCTCGATCACCGAGACGGCCGCCGACGGCGGCCGGCTCTTCGCCATCGCCGCGTACGAGGGCGGTCAGGGCGGCTCCTGGGAACGGCTCGTCGCCTTCGACCTGGCGAGCGGCGACGAGCTGTGGCGGGAGGACGTGGGGAACGGCAGCAGCGGCGTCGACGTGCTGGAGGCGAAGGACGGCCGGGTGACGACGGTGGAGACCGACGCGAAGTACGGCGACACGCTGTACGTCTTCGACGCCGCCTCCGGGGACGAGGAGGACGACCGGTCCTTCCGCGACCACGTGGTGGACGGCGGCGACCCGGTCCGCGGCGTCCTCACGCACGGGGACCACGTGCTCCTCACCCGCGACGGCGGCGTGCGGCGCGCGTTCTCGGTGTACGAACGCTGGTGACCGCCGCGGTACGCCCGGCCCGGGGGCGCGTGCGCCGCGGGGCGTCCGCCGGACGCGACGCCACGCCCGGCGGCACCCGCCGCGTCGGCCCGTGCGGTACCCGCCGGTTCGGCCAAAGCGGACAGCATCGCGCCCTCCACCACTCCACACCGGACAAACCCGAACCGGGCGTCCCGGCCCTACCGTGTCAGCAGAGCACGAGGCACCCCTCGGGCATCCCCTCGTACACCCCTACGGAAAGGGCCGGGACGCAATGACGACCACCCACGCCTTCTGGCTCGCCGGCCGCGAGGCCACCGGCGAGGCCACCTTCGACGTCACGAACTCCTTCGACGGACGTCTGGTCGGCAAGGTCAGCGTGCCCACCGAGGCCCAGGTCGAGGAGGCCGTCGCCGCCGCGCACGCCGTCGTCGACGAGTTCGCCGCGACCCCGGCGCACGTCCGCGCCGCCGCCCTCGACCACGTGTCGAAGCGGCTCGCCGAGCGCACCGAGGAGATCGCCCAGGTCATCTCCGCCGAGAACGGCAAGCCCATCAAGTGGGCCCGCGGCGAGGTCGGCCGCGCCGTCTCCGTGTTCCGGTTCGCCGCCGAGGAGGCCCGCCGCTGGAACGCCGGCGAGGCGCAGCGCCTCGACACCGAGGCCGGCGGCGTGGGCCGCCTGGCGCTCACCCGCCGTATCCCCAAGGGCGTCGTGCTCGGCATCGCGCCGTTCAACTTCCCGCTGAACCTCAGCGCGCACAAGGTCGCCCCGGCCATCGCCGTCGGCGCGCCGATCATCCTCAAGCCGGCCCCGGCCACCCCGATCTCCTCCCTGATCCTGGGCGAGCTGCTCGCCGAGACCGACCTGCCGGCCGGCTCCTGGTCGATCCTGACCGTGCCGAACGACCGCATGCCCGCCCTGGTCCAGGACGAGCGCCTCCCGGTCATCTCCTTCACCGGCTCCGACACGGTCGGCTACGCCATCCAGCAGTCCGTGCCGCACAAGCACTGCACCCTGGAGCTCGGCGGCAACGCCGCCGCCGTCGTCCTCCCGGACTGGTCCTCCGAGGCCGACCTGGACTGGGCCGCGAGCCGCATCGCGACCTTCTCCAACTACCAGGGCGGCCAGTCCTGCATCTCCGTGCAGCGCGTGATCGCCGACGCCTCCGTCTACGACCGCCTGCTGCCGAAGATCGTCGCCGCGGTCGAGGCCCAGGTCACCGGCGACCCGGCGGACGACGCCACCGACGTCGGCCCGCTCGTCGACGAGAACGCCGCCAAGCGCGTCGAGGCCTGGGTGGACGAGGCCGTCGCGGCCGGCGCCAAGCTGCTCGCCGGCGGCAAGCGCGAGGGCGCCACCTACGCCCCGACCGTCCTCGCCGACCTCCCGGCCGACGTCACCCTGGCCCGTGCCGAGGCCTTCGGCCCGGTCCTGACCGTCGCCAGGGTCGACGGCGAGGCCGAGGCCTTCGCCGCGGTCAACGACTCCGACTTCGGCCTCCAGGCCGGCGTCTTCACCCACGACCTCCAGGCCGCCTTCCGCGCCCACCGCGCCCTCGAGGTCGGCGGCGTGATCGTCGGTGACGTCCCCTCGTACCGCGCCGACCAGATGCCGTACGGCGGCGCCAAGCGCTCCGGCGTCGGCCGCGAGGGCGTCAAGTACGCGATGGACGACTACACCTACGAGCGCGTCATGGTCCTGACGGGCCTCGCGCTCTAAGGACCCGACCCGTACGCCCGTACTCCGGTACACCCGTACGGACGAAGAGACCGGCGGTCTGAGCCCACTGTGCGGGGGCTCAGACCGCCCTTCGTCTTTCCGAACCCGTCGACATCGGGTACGACGGACGAGTAGCACCGCGTGACGCCAGGCCCATCAGGCTCCCGACGAGCGGCGAGGTGAGCTCCTCATGTCCGCACCCACCCAGCGGCCGCCCAAGGTCACCGAACGCGAGGCCCGGCAGGTCGCCGAGGCGGCCCGCCAGCAGGACTGGCACAAGCCGAGCTTCGCCAAGGAACTCTTCCTCGGCCGCTTCCGCCTGGACCTCATCCATCCGCACCCGCTGCCCGCCGACGAGGACGTCCGGCGCGGCGAGGCCTTCCTGGCCAAGCTGCGGGCCTTCTGCGAGACCGAGGTCGACGGAGCCCGCATCGAGCGCGAGGCCCGCATCCCGGACGAGACCGTCCGCGGCCTCAAGGAACTCGGCGCGCTCGGCATGAAGATCGACCCGAAGTACGGCGGCCTCGGCCTCACCCAGCTGTACTACAACCGGGCCCTCGCCCTGGTCGGCTCGGTCAGCCCCGCGCTCGGCGCGCTGCTCTCCGCGCATCAGTCGATCGGCGTACCGCAGCCGCTGAAGATCTTCGGCACCCAGGAACAGGAGGACGCCTTCCTGCCCCGGCTCGCCCGCAGCGACATCTCCGCCTTCCTGCTCACCGAGCCCGACGTCGGCTCCGACCCGGCCCGGCTCGCCACCACGGCCGTGCCCGACGGGGACGACGCGTACGTCCTCGACGGCGTGAAGCTGTGGACCACCAACGGCGTCGTCGCCGACCTCCTCGTCGTCATGGCCCGGGTCCCCGCGTCGGAGGGCCACAAGGGCGGCATCACCGCCTTCGTCGTCGAGGGCGACTCGCCCGGCATCACCGTCGAGCACCGCAACGCCTTCATGGGCCTGCGCGGCCTGGAGAACGGCGTCACCCGCTTCCACCGGGTGCGGGTCCCGGCCGCGCACCGCATCGGCCCCGAGGGCGCCGGCCTCAAGATCGCGCTGACCACCCTCAACACCGGCCGGCTCTCGCTGCCCGCCGCCTGCGCGGGCGCCGGCAAGTGGTGTCTGAAGATCGCCCGCGAATGGGCCGCCGAACGCGAGCAGTGGGGCAAGCCGGTCGCCCGGCACGAGGCCGTCGGCACCAAGATCTCCTTCATCGCCGTCACTGCCTTCGCCCTGGAGGCCGTCGTCGACCTCGCCTCCCAGATGGCCGACGAGGACCGCAACGACATCCGCATCGAGGCCGCCCTCGCCAAGCTGTACGGCTCCGAGATGGCCTGGAAGATCGCCGACGAGCTGGTCCAGATCCGCGGCGGCCGCGGCTACGAGACCGCCGACTCGCTCGCCGCGCGCGGCGAACGCGCCGTCCCCGCCGAACAGGTGCTGCGCGACCTCCGCATCAACCGGATCTTCGAGGGCTCCACCGAGATCATGCACCTGCTGATCGCCCGCGAGGCCGTCGACGCCCACCTCGCCGTCGCCGGCGACATCATCGACCCCGACAAGCCGCTCGCCGACAAGGCGAAGGCCGGTGCCCGGGCCGGCGGCTTCTACGCCCGCTGGCTGCCGCAGCTCGTCACCGGGCAGGGACAACTGCCGGGCGCGTACGGGGAGTTCGGCGAGCTCGCCACCCATCTGCGGTACGTCGAGCGGACCTCCCGCAAGCTCGCCCGCTCCACCTTCTACGCCATGTCCCGCTGGCAGGGGAAGATGGAGCTCAAGCAGGCCTTCCTCGGCCGGATCGTCGACATCGGCGCCGAACTCTTCGCCATGAGCGCGGTGTGCGTCCGCGCCGAACTCCTCCGCACGACCGGCGGCCACGGACGCGAGGCCCACCAGCTCGCCGACGCCTTCTGCCGCCAGTCCCGGCTCCGCGTCGCCGAACTCTTCGGCCGGCTCTGGGCCAACACCGACGACCTGGACCGCAAGGTCGTCGACGGCGTCCTGGCCGGCTCGTACACCTGGCTGGAGGAAGGCATCCTCGACCCCAGCGACGACGGCCCCTGGATCGCCGACACCGCCCCCGGCGCGTCGGCGAAGGACAACGTCCACCGCAAGATCACCTGATCCGTCCCGATCACCCGGGCCGCCCTCCGTGGCAGGGCCGGGCCCGGGGGCTTCACCCCGCCCCCGGACCCTGCCCGTCCGGCACGGGGGTCACGGGGCCACCCGGCGCCCGCGCCGGCCCGGCAGGGACCGC
>NZ_SDOY01000024.1 GCF_004117935.1 Streptomyces roseicoloratus
CCGCCCCGGCCAACGCGCTGCCCGGCCCACGCGCAGCCTCGGCCCACGCGCCGCCCCGGCCGGCCGTAAGGCCGGGTGGGCGGGTGGCGGGTTGATCAGCCTGCTGTGGCTGCTGCTCTCACCGCCTCGCAGATGCGTGTCACATCCTCCTCGCCCGTCACGAACGGCGGCATCGTGTAGATGAGGTCGCGGAACGGACGCAGCCAGACGCCCGCCCCCACCGCCGCCCGTGTCGCGGCCTCCATGTCGACGGCGTGGTCGAGCTGGACCACCCCGAGCGCGCCGAGGACGCGGACGTCACGGACGCCCGGCAGGCCGGCCACTTCCGCGAGGCCCTCGCGGAGCCCCGCCTCGATGCGCTTCACCTCCACCCGCCAGTCCTGCCCGAGCAGCAGGTCGATCGAGGCGAGGGCGACCGCCGAGGCCAGCGGGTTGGCCATGAAGGTCGGGCCGTGGGCGAGCACGGGGACCTCGCCGCGCGAGATGCCCTCCGCGACCCGGCTCGTGCAGAGCGTCGCCGCCATCGAGAGGTAGCCACCGGTCAGCGCCTTGCCCAGGCACATCACATCAGGCGAGACCCGGGCGTGGTCGGCGGCGAACAGCTCGCCCGTACGCCCGAAGCCCGTCGCGATCTCGTCGAAGATCAGCAGCACGTCGTGCGCGTCGCACGCCTCCCGCAGCACCCGCAGGTAATCGGGACTGTGGAAGCGCATCCCGCCCGCGCCCTGCACCACGGGCTCCACGATCACCGCCGCCAGCTCGTCGGCGTGCCGCCCGATCGTCTCGCGCAGCAGCTCGGCGTACGACTCCTCGTACGCGGCCGGCGGGGCGTCCACGAAGACCTGCTGCTGCAGGACGCCCGACCAGAGCCCGTGCATGCCGCCCTTGGGGTCGCACACCGACATCGGCTGCCAGGTGTCGCCGTGGTAGCCGCCGCGCCAGGTCAGCAGCCGCTGCTTGTCCGGCCGGCCGATGGAGCGCCAGTACTGCAGGCACATCTTCGCGGCGACCTCGACCGCGACCGACCCGGAGTCGCTCAGGAACACGTGCCGCAGCGGCTCGGGCGTGATCTCCACCAGCCGCGCGGCGAGCCGTACGGCCGGCTCGTGGGTGATCCCGCCGAACATGACGTGGCTCATGCGGTCGAGCTGGCCCCGCACGGCCTCGTTGAGCACCGGGTGGTTGTAGCCGTGCACGGCCGCCCACCACGACGACATGCCGTCGACCAACTCGGTCTGCCCCTCGACCGGTTCGGCGAGCCGGAGCCGCACCCCGGACGCGGACGCGACGACCAGCGGGTCCGTACGGCCGGGCATGGGGCTGTACGGATGCCAGACGTGCGCCCGGTCCAGGGCGAGGAGTTCGCCGTTACGCATTGGGGGCGAGGTCCGTACCGGCACCGCGGCGGCGCACCGCCACGAGGTCCGTCCTGGCCTCGGACGCGGTCGGCGCCTGTGCGGCGGCCGGTGCCTCCGCGGCAGCCGGCGCCTGCGCGGCGGCGGGCGCCTCGGAGGACGCGCCACCGCACGGACCGCAGCCGCCGCCGGCC
>NZ_SDOY01000025.1 GCF_004117935.1 Streptomyces roseicoloratus
GGCCGGCCCGCCCCCGGCCGGCCCGCCGCCCCGGGGTCCACCGGCGACCTGCCCACCACCCCCGGCGCGCCCGAGCCGGTCTCGGATCCTTCCCGTGCCCGCCTCAAAGGCGCCCTCGCCGCGGCCGCGGTCGTCGTTCTCGCCGTGCCCGGGGCCTATCTCGTCGGGCGCGTCGGCGACACGCCTCCCGGCGGCGCGGGCGCGGCACCCGCCGGCACCGCGCCCGCGCCGCTGAGCGTCGGGATCAGCTCGTACAACTGGGCCGAGCCCTGCGGGCAGTACTTCCTGCTCGACCAGGACCCCGGCCACGTCCCGCCGCCGCCCCCGCCGCAGGACACCCGCACCTGGGGCCGCTCGCTCGGCGGCATCGACGGCGGGAACATGCAGCTTCAGCTCACCGTCACCGGCCGCACCCAGGCACCCGTGGTGCTCGGCAGGCTCCACGTGCGGGTCGTCGAACGCGGCCGGCCCCTCGACCGCACCGCGTACGCGATGGGCGACGGCTGCGGCAGCGGGATCACCCCGCAGACCTTCGACGTCGACCTCGACGCACCCCGCCCGTACGTGAAGCCGGTCGCCGGACACGACGGGGACCGCGTCGTCCCGGCCAAGGACTTCCCGTACAAGGTCGCCACCGGCGATCCCCAGGTGCTCAACCTCGACGTGCACACCGAGGAGCATGCCGCGGCCTGGTACCTCGAGCTCGACTGGAGCAGCGGCGACGCCAAGGGCCGCATCCGGATCGACGACGGCGGCGAGCCGTTCCGCACCAGCGCCATCGAGGGGCGGCCGACGTACGGCTACTGGCCCGACAAGGGCGCATGGGGGCGGCAGTGAAACGGTGACGGCCCCGCCGCCGGGCGGGGCCGTCACCGTCTGCTGCCGCGTGTCGAGCCGGATCAGAGGCGCTCGGGCGTCCGGATGCCCAGCAGGGCCATGCCCTGGTGGAGGGTCCGGGCGGTGAGGTCCACCAGGAACAGACGGTTCTCCTTCAGCTCCCGCGTCTCCGCCTTCATGACCGGGCACTGGTCGTAGAACGCCGTCAGGTGCGAGGCCAGCTGGTAGAGGTACGCGGCCAGCTTGTGCGGTGCGTACTCCTCCGCCACCTCGGCGAGCGTGGCGCCGAACTGGTCCAGGTGCAGACCGAGGGCACGCTCGGCCGGAGCCAGCTCCAGCTCCGGGTGGGCGGCCGGCTCGGCATCCGTCACGTTCCGCTTGATCGACTGGATGCGGGCGTACGCGTACTGCAGGTACACCGAGGTGTCACCGTTGAGCGACACCATCTGGTCCAGGTCGAACTTGTAGTCCCGGACGGCGGAGGTCGAGAGGTCGGCGTACTTCACCGCGCCGATGCCGACGTAGCGGCCGTTCTCGACGACCTCCTCGTCGGTGAGACCGGCCTTCTCCTTCTTCTCGGAGACGACGGCCGTCGCCCGCTCGATCGCCTCGTCCAGCAGGTCCACCAGCCGCACCGTCTCGCCCTCACGGGTCTTGAACGGCTTGCCGTCCTTGCCGAGGACCGTGCCGAAGGCCAGCTGGTGGGCCTTGACCTCGTCGTTCAGCCAGCCGGCCCGGCGGGCGGTCTCGAAGACCATCTTGAAGTGCAGCGACTGACGGGCGTCCACCACGTACAGCAGCGTCGACGCCTTCAGGTTCCGCACCCGGTCACGGATCGCGGACAGGTCCGTCGCCGCGTACCCGAAACCGCCGTCCGACTTCTGCACGATCAGCGGGACCGGGTTGCCGTCCGGGCCCTTCACGTCGTCGAAGAACACGCACAGCGCACCCTCCGAGCGGACCGCGACGCCCGACTCCTCGAGCAGGCTGCAGGTCTCCTGCAGCATGTCGTTGTAGCCGGACTCGCCGACGATGTCGGGGTCGCGGATGTCCATGTCGAGCTTCTCGAACACCGAGTAGAAGTAGATCTTCGACTCGTCGACGAACCGCTGCCACAGGGCGAGGGTCTCCTCGTCACCCGCCTGCAGGTCCACCACCCGGGCACGCGCCCGCGTCTTGAACTCCTCGTCCGAGTCGAACAGCGCGCGCGACGCTTTGTAGAGCCGGTTCAGGTTGGACATGGCCTCCTCGCCGGAGACCTCCACGTCCGTGCCCCGCTCCTTGTGGTCCAGCTCGTGCGGGTGCTCGATCAGGTACTGGATGAGCATGCCGAACTGGGTGCCCCAGTCGCCGATGTGGTGGCGGCGGACCACCGTCTCGCCCGTGAACTCCAGGATCTCCACCATCGCCGCGCCGATCACGGCGGAACGCAGGTGGCCGACGTGCATCTCCTTCGCCACGTTCGGCTGCGCGTAGTCGATCACCGTCGTGCCCGCCGACGCGTTGAACGGCACGCCGAGGCGGTCGTCCGCGGCACGCGCCGCCAGCGTGTTCACGATGGCGGCGTCGGACACCGTGATGTTGAGGAAGCCGGGGCCGGACACCTCGATGTCCTGCAGGACGTCGTTCGCCGGGATCGCCTCGACGACCTTGGTCGCCAGCTCACGCGGATTGCCCTTGAGCTGCTTGGCGAGCGCCAGGATGCCGTTGGCCTGGAAGTCGGCCCGGTCGCTTCGTCGCAGCAGCGGATCGGCGGACCCGGCCTCCGGCAGGGCTGCCGAGAGACCTTCCGCGAGACGCTGCTGCACGGTCGAAGCAAGGGAAGGGACCGAGGCCATGAGCTTCCGTTCCTGTGATGGGAGTCGTACGGGCTTTATCGCTTGTCAAGTGTCCCACGGGCGGGCAACGTGTTTTCTCCCCTGTGGACAACGCCGGGACGGCGCCACCCGTTCGCGACCCCGGCATGTTCTCCCCTGTGGACAACCTCGGAGCGCCGCCTTCCGTCTGGGAGAATGGCTGATGCGAGGGAAACAAGGTCAGCAAGGACCAAGGAAGAAGGACGAACCGATCGTGGCTCAGAGCAGCACCGAGACCGACTGGGTCTCCCGTTTCGCGGACGAGGTCATCGCCGAATCGGAGCGACGTGCGCCTGGCAAACCGGTCGTCGTCGCCTCCGGCCTCTCCCCGTCCGGCCCCATCCACCTCGGCAACCTCCGCGAGGTCATGACCCCGCACCTGGTCGCCGACGAGATCCGCCGCCGCGGCCACGAGGTCCGCCACCTGATCTCCTGGGACGACTACGACCGCTACCGCAAGGTGCCCAACGGCGTCGCCGGCATCGACGAGACCTGGGCCGAGCACATCGGCAAGCCGCTGACGTCCGTCCCGGCCCCGGCCGGCTCGCCGCACGCCAACTGGGCCGAGCACTTCAAGGCCGCCATGGTCGAGGCGCTCGCCGAGCTCGGCGTCGAGTACGACCCCATCAGCCAGACCGAGCAGTACACCTCCGGCGTCTACCGCGAGCAGATCCTGCACGCCATGCGCCACCGCGCCGACATCGACGCCATCCTCGACCAGTACCGCACCAAGAAGGCGCCGAAGAAGCAGTCCCAGAAGCCCGTCGACGAGGCCGAGCTCGAAGCCGCCGAAGGCTCCGGCGCGGCCGCCGAGGACGACGGCTCCGGCGGCGGCGCCGGCTACTTCCCGTACAAGCCCTACTGCGGTCGGTGCGAGAAGGACCTCACCACCGTCACCTCCTACGACGACGACACCACCGAGCTCGCCTACACCTGCTCCGCCTGCGGCTTCGCCGAGACCGTCAAGCTCAGCGAGTTCAACCGCGGCAAGCTGGTCTGGAAGGTCGACTGGCCCATGCGCTGGGCCTACGAGGGCGTCATCTTCGAGCCCTCCGGCGTCGACCACTCCTCGCCCGGCTCGTCCTTCCAGGTAGGCGGCCAGATCGTCGGCATCTTCGACGGCGTCCAGCCCATCGGCCCCATGTACGCCTTCGTCGGCATCAGCGGCATGGCCAAGATGTCCTCCTCCAAGGGCGGCGTCCCCACCGCGGCCGACGCCCTGCAGATCATGGAGCCCCAGCTGCTGCGCTGGCTGTACGCGCGCCGCAGGCCCAACCAGTCCTTCAAGATCGCCTTCGACCAGGAGATCCAGCGGCTCTACGACGAGTGGGACAAGCTCGAGGCCAAGGTCGCCGACGGCACCGTCCTCCCGGCCGACGCCGCCGCCCACGCCCGCGCGGCCCGCACCGCCGCCGGCGAGCTGCCCCGCACGCCGCGCCCGCTGCCGTACCGCACGCTCGCCTCCGTCGTCGACATCACCGCCGGCCACGACGAGCAGACGCTGCGCATCCTCGGCGAGCTCGACCCGGACAACCCCGTCACCTCCCTCGACGAGGTCCGCCCGCGCCTGGACCGCGCCGAGAACTGGATCACCAACCAGGTCCCGGCCGGCCAGCGCACCATCGTCCGCGACGAGCCCGACACCGAGCTCCTCGGCTCCCTCGACGACGAGGGCCGCGAGTCCCTGCGGCTGCTCCTGGAAGGCCTGGACAGCCACTGGTCCCTCGACGGCCTCACCACCCTCGTCTACGGCGTCCCCAAGGTCATGGCCGGCCTCACCCCCGACGCCAAGCCCACCCCGGAGCTCAAGCTCGCCCAGCGCTCGTTCTTCGCCCTGCTCTACAAGCTCCTCGTCAGCCGCGAGACGGGCCCCCGCCTGCCCACGCTGCTGCTCGCGGTCGGAGCGGACCGGGTGCGCAAGCTGATCGGCGCCTGAGCCACCGCCGCCCGGCGAGCGGGCAACGGAAACCGCCCTCCTCCGAGTCCTTCGGAGGAGGGCGGTTTCCGTTGCCGGCGCCGTGCGTCGTGGCCCCGCAGCGCGGCTGCGACGTGCCGCGGGGTGAAGTGCGGCTACGCGGAGTGCGGCTACGGAGTGTTGTTCTCCGCCCACTCCTCCTCGATGCGCCGGCGCAGCTGCGGGGTCAGTTCCCGCAGGATCGACGAGCTGCGGGGGTGCGTGATCCCGTACGTGTCACTGAGCCAGATGTCGAGCTGCTCGGAGTTCGGGAACTCCTGCTTCTCCTCGACGTAGTCCCACATCGCCTTGTACGCGGCATCCGCGAACTCGTCCGGCGACGGCTGCTCGTCCACGAACTCCTGGTACTCCTCGAACTGCTCCGGCCCCGGCGGCGGCACATCGTCCGGGCCCTGCGGAATCGGCACCGGAATCGGCTCCAGGCCCTCCACGATCTGCGGGGCGTACGTGCCCTGGTACGCCTCCGGCGACACCTGCTGGGCCAGGAACCACGGGTTGCCCGCCTCCGCCGCCTCCGCCGCCGACTGCGGCATCGGCTGCGGCCCCGGCTGACCCGGCCCCGGCTGACCCGGCACCTGGCCCTGACCGACGACCTGACCCGGCATCGGCTGACCCGGCACCTGGCCCTGACCGGGGATCTGGCCCGGGACCTGCACCTGGCCCTGCGGGCGCGACTGCTCCAGCTCCGGCGTCGCCCCCGCCGCCACCATCGCCGGAACCTGGACCCCGCCCTGCACCTGGCCCTGCCCCTGGCCCGCCACCGGCGGCGACGGAGGCAGCAGCACCGGCTCGATGCCCGCCGCCGCCAGCCCCGCCGGCGCCGTCTCCGACAACGGCACGCCCAGATGCGCGAGCCGCAGCGGCATCAACGCCTCCACCGGCGCCTTGCGCCGCCACGCCCGGCCGAACCGGGCCTGCAGCCGCGCCTGGTAGATCAGCCGGTCCTGCTCCAGCTTGATCACCTGCTCGTACGACCGCAGCTCCCACAGCTTCATCCGCCGCCACAGCCGGAACGTCGGGATCGGCGACAGCAGCCAGCGCGTCAGCCGCACACCCTCCATGTGCTTGTCCGCCGTGATGTCCGCGATCCGGCCGACCGCGTGTCGCGCCGCCTCGACCGCGACCACGAACAGCACCGGGATCACCGCGTGCATCCCCACGCCCAGCGGGTCCGGCCACGCCGCCGCGCCGTTGAACGCGATCGTCGCCGCGGTCAGCACCCAGGCCGTCTGCCGCAGCAGCGGGAACGGAATGCGGATCCACGTCAGCAGCAGATCCAGCGCGAGCAGCACACAGATGCCCGCGTCGATGCCGATCGGGAAGAAGTACGAGAAGGTGCCGAAGCCCTTGTCGACGGCGAGCTCGCGCACCGCCGCGTACGAGCCGGCGAAACCGATACCGGCGATGATCACCGCACCCGCGACGACCATGCCGATGAGTATCCGGTGCGTGCGTGTCAGCTGCATCGCGGCCACCCGCGATCCCTCCCGTCGATCGACATCTCGCGGGCACAGACTGGCACATGTGCGCGAAGCCCGACCCTCTGGGGAGGGACGGGCTCCGTGCAAAACCGTACAAACGATCCCAGGTCGGCTACTTGTTGGCCGCCGCGACCGCCGCCACGGCCTCCTTCGCCGCGTTCACCGCGCCGTCCCGGATCGACTTCTCCGACGGGGCGTCGGCACCCTCGTAACCGGCACCGTTGTAGGACAGCAGCACCACCACGTTGCCGGTACGGGCCACCACCGACGCGTAACGGAAGTCCTCGTTCGCCTTGCGCAGTTCGTACGTCACCGTGTCCGCCTGGTCACCCACACCCGAGGCCGGCGCCGTACGCAGCTTCTTCGCGCCCTCGGTCGCCTGGACCTTCGCCAGCTCCTTGGCGTAGTTGTCCGCGGCCCGCTCCTGACCGCTGCCGAGCGTCGCGTCCGACTCGTACCGGTAGAAGGACACGTCCAGCCAGCGGTACTGCGAACCCTTCGTGCCCTTGTCCTCCAGACCGTTCCACGAACAGCCGCCACGGCTGCCGGCGTCACTGGACGGAGTCTCCGTGCCCTTCTTGTTCTTCGCCTTCGGCACGAGGCTCTCGATCGTCTTCGCCGACAACGACGAGCAGACCTGCGGCAGCTCCGCGAACTTCGCCGGCTCCACCGACTTCGTCGACTGCGTGGCCTTCGGCGTCGCCGACGCCGACGACCCCGCCTTGTCCCCCGAACCGGAACCCCCGTCACCGGAGTCCGAACCGGAAGAGCAGCCGACGGCGACGAGCATCACCGGGACGGCGGCACAGGCGAGTATGCGGGAGAGTCGCGGGGCTGATCGCTGCATGGTTCCTTCAGTCGCTTGTCGTACGGTCCGGGCGCCTGGCACGCGTCCGGGCCGCCGGCGGCCGGCTGCCGACGGGCGGGATACGCCGACACGTTACGTGGTCCCGACCCGCTCACGGAGCGGGACCGAACCGCTACTCCTCCAGCCGCTCCGCCAGCAGACGCGCCAGATTCCGGGCCTTTTCCTGCAGTTCCCTGCTGTCCGGCACCTCCGCCGAGGTGGTCGTCTGCTCCTCGTACGACACCGTCACGATGACGTTCGATGTGCGGAACACCACGCTCACCAGCCGCCGCGCACCCGACGCACCGGGCGTCGCGAGCGTGTCCTTCAGGAACGCCACGTCACCCAGACCCTCGAGAACACGGTTCTCCAGACCCGTCGTCGGCGTGGCAGGCGAGACGGGCGTGGCGGGCGGCGTGGCCGCACCCGCCGAGGCCGCCGCGCCGGGCCCCGGGGCCGCACCCGCGCCGGCCGGCGACGCCGCCTGGGTCGGCGGAGGCGCGAGCGGACCCTGCGGCTGAAGACCGGCGAACGGGGAAACCGCCCCCGCGCCCGACCGCGCACCCACCGCGCCAGACGCACCGGACGCACCGGACGCACCCTGCGCCCCCGCGCCGGCACCGGCGGCCTTGGCGGGCGGGGCGCCGCCACCCGACGGCGTTCCCGCCGTACCCGACGTATCCGACGGCACGCCCGGCGTGCCCGGCGTGCCCGACGGCGTGCCGGGCGTCACCGGAGCCGTCGGCGGCGCCGCGATCCCCGCCGCGGCCTGCTTCCTGCCGTACACCTCCTGCGCCCGGTCGTCGTCGCTGACCGTCGGGTCGTAGGACACCACCCGCTCGACGTCGAGCGTCAGCCGGTGCGTGGCGTCGGGGCCGTCCGCCTTCCAGCCGCAGCCCACCCGCCGGTCCGTGTCGAACGTCGGCGCCGAGGTGCCGCGGTAGACCCGGTCCCGCTCGGGCTCGGGCAGCCCCGAGGCCCCCGGCAGCAGGTCCTTCAGCGTGGTCGCCGGGACGGCGCCGCACGGCTCGAACAGCGTGCGGTAGCGGCCCGGCGCCGCCGTCGGAGCGGCGGGACCCGCCTTCGAGTCGACCGCCTCGGTGTCCGGGGAACCATCGGCGGAACAGCCCGAAAGGCCGATCCCGAGACCGAGGGCCAGCGCGACCGCGGAGAGCGCCGCGGAACCGGACCGACCAGGCGCGCGGCCCGGTGCGTACGCCTTGCGCTGCACGATCCCAGGCTCCCTTCTCCGGGGGTGTCCCCCCGAAAACTGTTTGCTGCTCCGCATGGCGCGGTGAACACAATGTCTATCGCAAGCGCAGCCGTCGATGCCGGTCCGTGGTCACCTGTACGGGCTTTGGTTCCGGTTTTTGCGTTATCAGGCTTTTCGGGGGAAGTGGGTGGACATGTCGTACGTAGAGGTACCGGGCGCGAAGGTGCCGATCCGGATGTGGACGGATCCGGCCTCGGTCGAGGACGGCGCGATGCGGCAGCTGCAGAACACTGCCACCCTTCCCTGGATCAAGGGCCTGGCCGTGATGCCGGACGTGCACTACGGCAAGGGCGCGACGGTCGGCTCGGTGATCGCGATGAAGGGCGCGGTGTGTCCGGCGGCGGTGGGCGTGGACATCGGCTGTGGCATGTCCGCGGTCAAGAGCTCGCTGACGGCGAACGACCTGCCGGGCGACCTCTCGCGGCTGCGGTCGAAGATCGAGCAGGCGATTCCGGTGGGGCGGGGGATGCACCGGGAGATGGTGGACCCGGGGCGGCTGTTCCAGTTCCCGACGGCGGGGTGGAATGACTTCTGGTCGCGGTTCGACACGGTCGCCGATCCGGTGAAGTTCCGCCGGGAGCGGGCCGAGAAGCAGATGGGCACCCTAGGCGCGGGAAATCACTACTGCGAAGTTTGCATCGATGGCCAAGGGGCGGTGTGGCTCATGCTGCACTCCGGCTCCCGGAACATCGGCAAGGAGCTCGCCGAGTACCACATCGGCGAGGCGCAGAAGCTGCCCCACAACCAGGGGCTGATCGACCGGGACCTCGCGGTCTTCGTCGCCGACACCCCGCAGATGGCGGCGTACCGGAACGACCTCTTCTGGGCGCAGGAGTACGCGAAGTACAACCGCGCGATCATGATGGCGCTGTTCCAGGAGGTCATTCGCCGGGAGTTCCGCAAGGCCAGGGTCACCTTCGAGCCGGTGATCTCCTGTCACCACAACTACGTGGCGGAGGAGCGGTACGAGGGGATGGACCTGCTCGTCACCCGCAAGGGCGCGATCAGGGCCGGGTCGGGCGAGTTCGGGATCATTCCGGGCTCCATGGGCACCGGCTCGTACATCGTGAAGGGGCTCGGCAACGAGATGGCGCTGAACTCGGCCTCGCACGGCGCAGGCCGGCGGATGAGCCGGAGCGAGGCGAAGCGGCGGTTCACCGTCCGGGATCTGGAGGAACAGACGCGGGGCGTGGAGTGCCGCAAGGACGCCGGTGTCCTGGACGAGATCCCCGGCGCCTACAAGCCCATTGAGCAGGTGATGGAGCAGCAGCGGGACCTGGTCGAGGTGGTCGCCAAGCTCAAGCAGGTCGTGAACGTCAAGGGCTGACGCCCTGGGGGCCGGCGTGGCGCCGGCCCCCCGAGCCGGCGTGGTCAGCGCCGGCGCAGTCGCCAGCGCCGGATCGTGCACGACTTGACGGTGCGGCCGAGTGTGGCCGCGGCCTCCTCGTCGTCGTCCGTGTCGAGGAGGATCCGGTCCTCCAGGGCGGTCCAGCTGCGCTTCCGGAAGAGTTGGCGTGGCGGCATGTCCGCCGGTCGCTCCCAGGCGCGCACCTCGGCCGCGACCGCGCTCTTGCGCGGCAGGGCCAGCGCGCCGGGGGAGTACAGATGCCGGGCGACCGCCACGGCACTCTCCCGCATGTACATCACGGTGTAGATGTTGTCGCGCTTGTTCCGGCCGGGAAGTTTGTGGAGGCCCAGGACGAGGTTGGTGTAGCGGCAGAGGTAGACGGCAATGGCGGTGCTCTGGGTGGTCAGGCTGACGAAGGGCAGCCCCTCCTCGGTGAAGCCCACGGAACCGTCCGCATCGATGAGGCCGCGAAGGTAGTCGGGACGGGAGAACGGCACCCGTGGTGGGGTGATCCGCCGCGATTTGCGGCCGTAGGGCAGGCCGAGCTCGTTGAGTCTGGTCCGGGCCTCCAGGGCGCACAGTCCCCAGATCGCGGTGTGGCTGACGGCCGCGAAGTTCGTCGACCGGGTGCGTTCGGTGATGGTGCTGTTGTACGGGGTCAGTCGCCGGAACTCCTCGAGGATCGCGATGTCTCGGGCGTTGATCTCGACAGTCAACTGACCTTTGCGTCCCGCGCCGGCCGCGAGGTGTCCGTCGGTTTGAAGGAAGCCGAACATGTAGGCGTAGTCCGGGTTCTCCAGGTCCATGAAGGACGGTGCGGAGGCGGGCTGGGTGAGTGCGCCGAGGTCGAAGAGCGCGGGCGCGCTAGGGTCGGGTTCAGCCACGGGAAGGTGCCTTCCTGATGGTGAGGCCCTCGGCCGGGATTGCCGTCCCGGCCGAGGGCCGTTCTTTATGGAGTTGTGTCGACCGTAGGTCGGGTGTTCTGGCCGCGTTGTGGTGTTCGTGGTGATTCACCCGAACGGGGTGGTGTCAGCCCTTGTCGTCAGAGCTCGCGGTGGACCTTCGTGTTGGAGGCCTGGGCGCGGGGGCGGACGACCAGGAGGTCGATGTTGACGTGGGGCGGTCGGGTGCAGGCCCAGGTGATGGTGTCGGCGACGTCGTCGGCGGTCAGCGGTTCGGCCACGCCCGCGTAGACCTTGGCGGCCTTCTCGGTGTCGCCGCGGAAGCGCGTGGTGGCGAACTCCTCGGTCCTGACCATGCCCGGGGCGACCTCGATGACGCGGACCGGCGTGCCGACGATCTCCAGGCGGAGGGTCTCGGCGAGGACGCGGGCGCCGTTCTTGGCCGCGACGTAGCCCGCGCCGCCCTCGTAGGTGGCGTGGCCGGCGGTGGAGGAGACGACGACCACGGTGCCGTCGCCGCTCGCGGTGAGGGCGGGCAGCAGGGCCTGGGTGAGGTTGAGGGTGCCGATGACGTTGACCTCGTACATGCGGCGCCAGTCGTCCGGGTCGCCGGTGGCGACGGGGTCGGCGCCGAGCGCGCCGCCGGCGTTGTTGACCAGGACGCCGAGGGTCGGGAAGGCGGTGGCGAACTCGTCGACGGCGGCGCGGTCGGTGACGTCGAGGGCGTACGCGGTGGCCTGGTGGCCGGCCGCGTTGATCTCGGCGGCCAGGGCCTCGATGCGGTCCTTGCGGCGTGCGGTGAGGACGACGCGGTAGCCGGCGGCGGCGAGCTGCCGGGCGGTGGCCGCGCCGATGCCGCTGCTCGCTCCGGTGACGACGGCGATGGGCTTGCCGGGGGCGGCGGTCATGACGGGCTCCTCGCGCGGACGGTGTCGACGGGTCTCGATCGTGGGATCGCCTGGTCAGGATAGGCGGCTGCGGTGGCGGGGCGGACGGGGCGGGGTGGGGGCGCGGGCCGAGACACGCGGCTGACCGATGGTCAGAATATATGGGGATCAATCGGTATCTTCAGGGCATGACTGCGATGCGCAAGGCCCTGTTCGGCGCGGCCCTGACCGCCGCCGTGGTGGCCGGTACGGGTGCGGGTGCGGGTACGGGTGTGGCGGCGGAGGCCGGGGGCGAGGCGGATCTGTCCCACCACGGGCATGTCTCCCTGTGGGACGGGCGGCTGGGCGTCTGGCTGGTCAGCGAGAACCACGGGCCCACGGACGTCTCCCAGGCGACCGTCCGGCTCGCCTTCTCCGAGCCGATGGCGGGCGGCCAGGAGCTGCCGCCGTCGTGCCTGTGGAGCAGCGACCGGGTGGTCTCCTGTCGTACGGGCGAGCTGCGGGCGGCCGGCGTGGCCGACGAGCTCGCGCTCGACCTGCGGACGGCGGGCCGTCCGGACGAGCTGACCGTGGACATCCGCACGGTCTGGCGGGACGGCGTCGCCGACGCGAACCCGCGCAACGACCGGCACCACGTCCTGGTCCTCTCCACCGGCGACCCGTACGTGTTCTGACGGCGGCGGGCCGCCGGCGGCCGGGACCTTCGGCTGTGGTCCGGGGACCGGCGCCGTCGGCCCTCGTCCGGTCGCCGGGGTCTTCGCCCGATGTCCGGGCGCCGGAGTCTCGCCCGCTGTCCGGTCGCCGGAGTTCCGGGCCGCCGTCGTGTGACACTCGATCCGTGATCGTCGAACGCGCGTACGCCCATGTCGCCTCCTCCGACGAGGGCGAGTGGCCCTGGTCGGTGCCGTGCGTGCGGCAGCTCGTGGCCGAGGGCCTGCGCTTCGAGGCGCCCGTCACCTTTCTGGTCGGCGAGAACGGTTCCGGCAAGTCCACCCTGGTCGAGGCGCTCGCGGAGGGATTCGGGCTCGACTCCTGGGGCGGCTCGCTCGACTGGCGCTACGCCACCTCGCGGGGCCGGTCGGTGCTCGGCGAGCGGATCCGCTTCGACGCAGCGCCGCGCGGGCGCCGCATGCTGGGCAGCCGCGCGGCGCGCAAGGGCTTCTTCCTGCGGGCCGAGACGGCGCTCGACGCGCTGGACCGGGAGGGCTTCGGACCCGATGCGCTGAGTCATGGCGAGGGCTTTCTGGCGGCGTTCCGGGAGAAGTTCCTGCAGCCCGGGCTGTACGTGATGGACGAGCCGGAGGCCGCGCTGTCCTTCACGTCGTGCCTGGAGCTGCTGGGCCATGTGGACCGGCTGGTGAAGCGCGGCGGCCAGGTGGTGTGCGCCACGCACTCACCGCTGCTGACGGCCCTCCCGGGCGCCGACATCGTGGAGGTCGGCGACCACGGGATGCGGCGGGTGGCCTGGGCGGAGCTGGGCGTGGTCGACCACTGGCGCCGCTACCTGGCGGACCCGCGGAGCTATCTGCGACACGTCCTCGACGACCAGGAACGCCCGGCCGTCCGTGGCCGCCCCCGCTACAGCGGGGTCGTGTAGCCGTCGGGGCGGACCAGGAGGGTGTCGTGGCGGGCCGGGTTCGCCCAGGTGGCGTGGACGACGCGGTCGGCGGCGACGGGGGCCGTACGGGGCAGGGCCGGGGCGGCGCCCTCGGGGGTGACGAGGACGAACTCGCCCGCGCGCAGCAGCTCGTACAGCCGGCCCTCGCGCAGCTTGAGGTCCGGGACCCGGCGGGTTCCGGGGCCGTAGTGGACGCCGATGCCGCTGATCTGGCCCATCGCGCGGGCGGCGGCCGGCCGGACGGTGCCGACCAGCCGGGCGGCGAGGTCGCGCGCGGCGCGCTGGAGCGGTGTGCGGGCCATCGCGAGGCGCACGATGGCACCGCTGCTGCGCAGCACGTTCCTGCCGACCGGGTGCCGTTCCGCCTGGTAGCCGTCCAGCAGGGCCTCGGGGTCGGGCGCTTCGCCGCGCAGGACGGCGGTGAGGCGCCAGGAGAGGTTGGCGGCGTCCTGGAGGCCGGTGTTCATGCCCTGGCCGCCTGCGGGGGAGTGGACGTGGGCGGCGTCGCCGGCGAGGAAGACCCGGCCCGAGCGGTAGGCGGGTGCCTGGCGTTCGTCGCTGTGGAAGCGGGAGATCCAGCGGGCGTCGTGCATGCCGAGGTCGGTGCCGAGGGCCTCCCGGGCGATCGCCCTGACCTCGTCGAGGTCCACGGGCACGTCGTCGGCCACCTGCCGGCGGCGGTCCCAGCCCATGACGCGGTACCAGCCGTCGCCGAAGGGCGCGACGAACGCGAAGGCGTTGCCGGAGGGGGAGGCGGAGACCGTGAGGAGGTGTCCGGGTTCCTTCGCGAGCCGTACGTCCGCGAGGACGATCGAGCGGATCACCGAGGCGCCCGGGAATGGCAGGCCGAGGGCGGAGCGGACCGCGCTGCGCAGGCCGTCGGTGCCGACGGCGTGGCGGGCCCGGAGCGTCGCCGGTCCGTCGGGTCCCGAGAGTTCCGCCGTGACGCCGTCGGCGTCCTGGTCCAGGCCGCGCAGCTCCGTCCCGTACCGGAAGTCCACACCTGTGGACACCGCCCGGCGGTGGAGCACGTTCTCGACCTCGTACTGCGGGGTGATGAGCAGGAAGGGGAAGCGGGAGGGCAGCCGGGAGAGGTCGAGGGAGAGTCCGCCGAAGAGGCGCAGGTCGGTGATGGGCGTGCCGGTGGCGATCAGCTCGTCCGCGAGGCCGCGGGAGTCGAGCTGCTCCAGGGTGCGGGCGTGGACGCCGAAGGCGCGGGTCAGGTTGGAGCGGCCTTCGGCGCGGCGCTCGGCGACGGTGACGCGGAGTCCCGCGGCGGCGAGGTCCCCGGCGAGGAGGAGACCGGTGGGGCCGGCGCCGACGACGAGCACGTCGGTGTCGAAGGGGGCCGGGGTGGCGGACGGGGAGGGCGACGCGGACGCGGACGGGGACGGGGAAGCGGCTGCCGGGGAGGCCGGGGAGGCCGGGGAGGCCGGGGAGGCCGGGGAGGCGGACGGGCGGAGGGGCGGAGGAGCGGCGGGGGAGGTGCTCGGGGAGGTGGGGGTGCCGGGGGTGCCCTTGGTGCTCATCATTGCCTCCAGGGATGCCTACGTCCGTTGGCCAACGTTTGTTGGTCAACGCTTGTTGGCAATTGTGGGCCGTCCTCCCTGGGGTGTCAACGCTTGTTGGCCTACACTTGTTGGCATGATGACCGTACGCCGCTCCGACACCACCCGCGCCGCCATCCTCGACGCCGCCCGCGAGCGCTTCGCCGCCGACGGGTACGAGCGCGCCACGATCCGGGCCATCGCGCGCGACGCCGGGATCGACCCGTCGATGGTCATGCGCTACTACGGCAACAAGGAGGGGCTCTTCGCCGCCGCCTCCACGATCGAGCTGGAGCTTCCCGACCCCGGCTCGCTGCCCGCGCAGCACGCCGGTACCGCCCTGGTCGCCCACTTCCTCGAACGCTGGGAGCGCGACGACGTCCTCACCGGGCTCCTGCGGGTCGGCGTCACCAACGAGGCCGGCGCCGAACGGATGCAGCGGCTCTTCGCGGAGCAGATCGGGCCGGTCGTCGCCGGCGTCTGCCCCGACCCCGCGGACGCGCCGCGCCGCGCCGGACTCGTCGCCTCGCAGATCCTCGGCATGGCGCTCGCCCGGTACGTGCTGCGCCTCGGGCCGGTCGTGGAGATGGACCGCGTGGACGTGATCGCGTGGCTCGGCCCGACGGTGCAGCGGTATCTGACGGCCGAGGGGCCGTGAGGGCGGCGGCGGCCCGGCTCATCGCGTTCGCGTCGCCGGGAGTGGCGGACGTGACCGCCGTGGCGGAGGCCGTCGGCGCCGTCGGCGCGCGTTCACTGCACCGTACGCTTTCTGCATGACGCAGAAGAAGGTCGCGGGGCGCGAGGCGCTGATGGCCGGGATGCAGGGCGAGGCGCGCCGCTACATGGCCTCCTACGCGCTGTTCAACCAGGCCGTCGCCGACCATCTGCGCCTGCACCCGACCGACGTGCAGTGCCTCAGCCTGCTGAGCCTGGAGGGCGAACCGGTCACCATCGGGCGGGTCGCCGAGCTCACCGGGCTCACCACCGGTTCCGCCACCCGCCTCGTGGACCGGCTCGAACGCGCCGGATACGTCCGCCGCGAGCGCGACGCCGAGGACCGGCGCCGCGTCCTGGTGGCGTCGGTGCCCGAGAAGGCGGCCGAACTCGCCGCGTTCTGGCGGCGGCTCAACCGGGCGTGGGGCGAGCTCTTCGACGCGTACGACGACGCCGAGATCACCCTGCTCACCGATTACATGCGGCGCACGATCGACCTGAGCGCTACCCAGGTCGAGCGGCTGCGCGCGGGCGAGTTCGACGCCGACTGAGTGCGGGCGCTCAGCCGGCCGCCGGTGTGCCGCCGAACTCGCGGACCGCGTCCGTCACGATCGCCTCCAGGCGCGCGTGGTGGGCGCCCCGCCAGTAGACCCGCTCGCACGCGGTGCACTGGGCGAAGACGTCGTACGTGTGCTCCGTGCCCTTCTCCAGCCGCTCGCGTACCGCGTCCTTGTCGGCCTCCGCGAGCGGCCCGTTGCAGGCCGTGCAGCGGGTCCACGGCGCGAGCGGCGGCGCGAACCGCTCCAGGACGTCCCGCAGTTGGTCGTCCGGGCGGTCGCTGTACACGTAGGCGCCGGCCCACAGCTCGCGGCGGCGCAGCAGTCCGCGGTCCCGGGACAGCATCACGCGCCGCTCCTTCGCGGAGAGCGCGGCCAGGGCCGGGTCGCCGATGTCCTCGCTCTCGTACGCGGCGTCGACGCCGAGCAGCCGGAGCCGCCGGGCCAGCGTCCCGAGGTGGACGTCCAGGAGGAAGCGCAGCGGGGCGCCCGGGACCGGCTGCGGCCGCTGGACACCCTCCACGTCGACGGTCTCGCCGGCCGCCGGGACGTGCGAGGGCGGCACGGGCCGCCCGTCCACGAGCAGCCGTCCGGCCTCGGTCAGCGGCACGCCGAGCGACTCCACGAGGTGGCCGAGCGAGGAGGCGCCGTCCGTGGTGACGGGGGTGTGCCCGCCGCGCCGTTCCGCCGAGACGAAGAGCCCCAGGGCGGGGGCGAAGCTGATCTGGATCTCCGGTCCGTTCACGCAGCCAGGATGGCACCGTGCGTCACCTCCCGGCCAGGCAATTCCGCCGCGCCCGGCTGACGCCGCACCTGGCTGACGCCGCACCCGGCTGACGCAGGTCTGCCGGTGCGGGTCCGCTGTCGGTCTGCCGATGCGGGTCCGCTGTCGGTCTGCCGGTGCGGGTCCGCTGTCGGTGTGCGGGTACGGTCGGCGGTATGAAGATCATCGATCTCGAGCCCGGTGACCCGCGTCTGGAGGCCGAGCTGCTGCCGGTGCTCCGCGAGTTGCGTCCGCATCTCACGGCGGAGCTGTTCCGCGACGTCTACGCGACCGGACACGCCCAGGGCCTGCGCTTCAGCGCCGCGTACGCCGACGACGGGCGCTGCGTCGGCGCCGCCGGCTGGCGGATCGTCGTCAACACCAGCTCCCTGAAGAAGCTGTACGTGGACGACCTGGTGACCGGCGAGGACGCCCGCTCGGGCGGCGTCGGCCACGCGATGATCGCGCACCTGGAGGCCCACGCCCGCGAGGCCGGCTGCTACGAGCTCAACCTCGACTCCGGCACCCACCGCACCGGCGCCCACCGCTTCTACCTGCGCGAGCGCTTCGACATCGTCGCCTTCCACTTCACCCGGGAGCTCAGGCCCCTGCCGTGAGTCCGGCCGCACGCGCGCGTGCGTACGCGGTCGGCGGCACGCCGATGGTCGCGGTGAAGTCCCGTACGAGATGGGCCTGGTCGCTGTAGCCGAGGTCGGCCGCGAGCGCGGCCCAGTCCGGAGGCCCGGCGGGGGAGGCCGACTCGGCGCGTTCCAGGGCCTCGTGAATGCGGTAGCGGAGGATGACCCACTTCGGGCCGACGCCGACGTACGCGGCGAACAGGCGCTGGAGCGAACGCGGCGAGAGCCCGGCGGCCCGGGCCAGCGCGGACACCCTCCGCACGGTGCGGTCCGTCCGGACCAGGTCCACCAGGGCGGTCGCCTGCCCGGCAGCCGGATCGGCGGCCGGGCCGTGGGCCAGCAGGAACGCGTCGAGCGCCGCCACGCGCGCGTGGTCCCCGGCGGGCGACAGGACCCGGCCCGGGAGCTCCGGGGCGGCCCGGCCGGGGAAGGCCTCGGCCAGCGGGACGGTCCTGCCCGTCCAGTGCGAGACCGGCCACGCGGGCGCGAACGGGCGGAAGCCGCCCGGCCGGAACTGCACGCCGCAGACCCGGCCCCTGCCGGTCAGCTCCTTCGTGAACAGCTCGAGACCGATGCCCGAGACCACCGCCGAATCGGTGCCGGTGCCGGTGCCGGTGTTGGTCTCGGTGTCGCCGTCGCGCTCGAAGACCACGTTCACGGACGGGTGCGGGACGACATGGGTCGCGTACGGCTCCGCCAGGTCCCAGTCGATCAGCCAGTAGTGCTCCAGGTACGGGCGGAGCCCGGGCGCGGGCGCATACCGGCGGAAACGGACCCGGGCCAGCAGCTCGGCCGGGTCCACGATGCCCCGTGTGTCACGGCGCGGCGCGGGACCGGAGGCGGACATGGTCCGATGCTAAGGCGCCCCTCGACGGCCCGGCCGGCACTGGCGTGTTTCTTCAAGACCGGCGGTGGCGTCGCGCCTAGCGTCGGGACCATGACGACGTACGAAGACCAGCAGCAACAGCAACAGCAGCAACCGCGACAGGAGCAGCACCGCCCGGACCAGCGGGCGGAGTACCGCATCGCCCCTCTGCTCCGCTCCGCCGCCGCCCTCGCCGTGCCCGTCGTGCGGGACACGGCGGACGAGGAGCTCGGCGCGCCCACGCCCTGCGCCGAGTACGACGTGCGCGGGCTGCTCAACCACCTCTTCCGGGTCGTCGAGAACTTCCGGCTCCTCGCCGCCAAGCAGCCGTCCGACTTCTCCGGCGCCGACCCCGACCGGCTCGCCGGCCCGGAGTGGCGGAAGCGCTTCGAGGAGGAGACCGGACTGCTCGTCGACGCCTGGTCGGCACCCGGTGCGGAGGAGGGCACGACCGGTGCGATGGACCTGCCGGCGCGGACGGTCGGCGCGATGGTGCTGCTCGACCTGACCGTGCACGTCTGGGACCTGGCCCGGGCCACCGGCCGCGCCTACGAGCCGGACCCGGCGGTCGTGACGGCGCTGACCGGGGAGGTGGCCGGGATGGCACCGACGGCCCGCGCGATGGGCGTCTTCGGCGCCGAGGTGGAGCTGCCCGAGGGGGCCTCCGCGTTCGAACGGCTGCTCGCGGTGACGGGCCGCGACCCGCGGACCTGGGCGGCCGCCCTCTGACGAGCCCCAGGGCGACGGCCGCGCCACCACCGGCGGACGCCCGGCGATCAGCCGTGCCGCCGACGCCGCAGGTCACCACATCTGGCGCGGGCGGCCCGCCGCGCCCAGGGACAGGCGTGAGACGACCTGGCCGAACGCGTGCTCCTCGGCCGGCGTGAGCGCGACCGACTCCTGGGGGTGCCAGACCCGCTCCAGCGGGACGTCCGCGTGGTCGCGGCGGGCGCGGGTCCGCAGACCGAAGGCCACCCACGCGGCGGCGGAGACGGCCAGCAGGCCGAAGAGGGTGATCACTCGGGGGTCCGAGAACGGGCCGGGCACGGTCATGGCTGACTCCGGGGGTACCTGTCCGTACGGCGACGGCGACGGCGATCGTCCGGTCCGCCACGGCAGACGGCGGAGGTCCCGTCCGCCACGGCAGACGGCGGTGGCCCGGTCCGCCACGGCGGACGGCGGGTGACCCGCCCCCACGCCCGTACGGCGCTGACGATTCCTGCTGCTTCCTCCCGACCTGTTCACTCAACACCACCCCGGGGGTCTTCCGACAGGGGGAATCGGGGCCGGAGTCCCGTCCCGCGCCGCCGCGCAGGCCCTCTTGTGCGGGTCCGGGAAGCGCCTCAAGGTGGCGGGGACGGAGATTTCCGGCCGGGAGGGAGCTGCCGCGATGGCGGACGCAACGGGCACGGGCATGTCGGGTGGCGCGTCCGGGGGCACGGGCGGGTGGGAGTTCACGGACGACCGGGGCGCGGCGTCGTCCGCCGCGCGCCGGCCGGAGCGGGTGCTGGCGTACGTACGGGCCGGGGCGGCCCTGCTCGACCTGGGCGTGCGGCCGGTCGCGGTCTACGGCTCCGCACACGACGGCGAGCTGCCGGACCCGGTCAAGGCCGGCGGGCTGGCCGAGGCGGGCGTCCCGTACCTGGGGGCCGGTCGGGCCCTGGACGAGGCGCGGGTACGGGAACGGGCCGGCCGCGTGGACCTCGTGGTGGACGTGACGTACGACGGGAAGAGCCCGTACGCGCTGGACGAGGAGCTCGCCGGGCGGCTCGGGGTGCCGCTCGTGACGCTGTCCGTCGGCGGGGAGCACACGCTGTCGGAGGTCGTGGCGCGGTTCGGCGAGCTGGCGGGGGCCCTCGGGGCGGCGGGGACGGCGGGTGCGGCGACCGGGCGGATGGGCGACGCGGAGGCGGCGTTACGGGCCGCTGCCGGGCAGGCGGGGCTCGGTGTGCTGGCGCTGTCCGGCGCGGGGCCCGAGCAGGTGCACCTGGCGCGGCCGCACGCCTGGCCGGAGCTGGCGCGGCTGGCGGAGCTGGGCGTGCGGTTCGTGGATCCGGGCCCGGGGCCGGGCGCGAGCTGGCTGACCACGGACTGGGAGCACGCCGTCGGGCTCGCGCCGGGCCTGGTGCTCTTCGACAGCCGGGCCAACGCGGTGCCGCCGCAGGTGGTCCCGCCGGGCGCCCGGCTCGCGCCGTGGAACCCGGAGACACCGCCCAGCCCGGCCGCGTACGCCCGCTTCTTCCAGAACCTGACGGCGGCACTGGAGAACCAGCCGTAGGACCGGGCTCCACGGACCGCCCCGCCCCGGCCCGGCCGCGCCGCGCCACCGCCGGCCCCGCCGTTCTTCCGGCCGGGTCACTCCGGGCCTCCGGGCCTCCGGGCCTCCGGGCCTCCGGGCCTCCGGGCCTCCGGGCCTCCGGCCCACCCCGGCTCGGCCCGGCCGGGCCCCGCCCCCCGGCTCGCCCCGGCCCGCCCCGGCGGTCTACGGCACGCGTGCCCTCAGGGAGTCCGCGAACTCCTCGGCGCGGGCCAGCTGGGCGCGCAGTTCGGCGACGCGTCCGGCCGCGGCGCGTTCGTAGCCGCGGACGCGGGCGACGAGGGCGGTGCGGGTGTCGGGGTCGAGTTCGGCGGGGGTGCCGGGGCTGTCGGCGGCGAGGCGGTCGACGGCGTCGAGGAGTTCGCGGGTCTCGTCGAGGGTGAAGCCGAGCGGCTTCATCCGGCGGATCACCATCAGCCGGGCGACGTCCGCGTCCGTGTAGAGCGGGAAGCCGCCCTCGGACGCGGCGGACGGGACGACGAGGCCGCTGTCCTCGTACTGGCGGATGGTGCGCAGGGACAGTTCCGTCCGTGCCGCGACCTCGCCGATCTTCATGGCGCGGGGGCGCACGGTGTTCAGGATGTCGGGGCTCGCCACATCGGGTCCTTTCTCGGGATCTGCTGACACGCACTCCGTGCAGTACATCCGATTCGTCCTAACTTCAGCACTTATGAGCGCGAGAGCCGCGGTGAAACGCCTGCGGACCCTCCGGGCGCCCCCGATGGCGTCTCTTCCGGATCGCCCTGGCGCTCCTGCCGACCCGCGTACATTGGTGCGCTCGGGATGTGGCGTGGCGTGATGCGGTGTGTGACGGAGGGGGCGCCCCGTGGTCGAGAAGATCGTTGGCGGCATCGTCGTGGCTCTGCTGACCGGAGTGGGTCGGCTGTTGTGGCAGAACCGGAGGCATCTGACGCTGCTGCGGCTGCTGCTGACGCCGTTCGCGCGGGCGCGGGTGTCCGTGGCGGTGCTGCTGCGGGTCCACGAGGAGGACCACTACGTGCTGTTCTCCTCGGTCAACCGGCCCGGCGCGTTCGGCCCGCCCGGCGGTGTCGTGAAGTACCAGGAGTCGGCCAAGCGGTTCCTGGAGCGGCTCGGCTTCGAGCCGGAGGGGCGCAGCCGCGAGGTGATGCGGCACGACCTGCGCGGCTTCCTGGGCGCGCTGCGCGTCCTGGGCTTCGCCCGCTGGCTGTACAAGGAGGTGGACCGGGAGACCTCGGCCGACTGTCTGCGCCGTGAACTCGTCGAGGAACTGGGCGAGGTGGGACACGAGGAACTGGTCCCGTTGGCCCGGGAGGTCGGTTTTCGGTCAGTTCGGCGCGTCATCGACGGACCACTGAAGGTTCCGGGCGAGGCGTACCGGCAGATCCGTTTCTTCGAGGTGTACGACCTGGTCCTGGACAAGCCGGAGGCGACCCGGCTGCGCGAGGCGCTGCTCGCGCTCGCGGCGGACGCCGAGGCGGGGACGGTGATCGGCGCGAGCCGTGCCGAGATCACCCGCGGGCGGGCCGGGGTGAACGTCGTGCTGCCCCAGTCGGCCTTCCTGGCCGGGGAGAAGAGGTTCCGGGAGGACCTCGCGCCGGCATCCTGACGGCTGTCCGCGAGCCGGTCCGAGGGGCCCGTCCGGTGACCCCGCGCCGGGGCGCCGGACGGCCTGTGCGGCCTCCGGGGCGGCAACGGTCGCGTGGCGCAATGGCGCCTCCCGCGCCCGGTGGATCTGCGATAGATCCTTGCCAACGATCCGGCGTCGCGCGGACATCGCGGAGCACGCGGAGCGGGGGGTGCCCGTGGAGCACACCGAGCACACGGGGCTCGCGGCACGAAGGGGGCATGGCAATGGCGCCATACATCTCGGCGGACGATTTCGACCACTACTTAACGACGGTCGACGCGGCCATGAGGGAGGCGCTGGCCGCCGAGCCGCAGCTGTCCTCGGTCCTCGCCCGGTCGCGCACCGTCATGGCCGAGGCCGGACGGGAACTGCTCGAAGGCAATCTGGTCGGCCCTGCCTACAAGATCGCCAACACGGCGCTCGCCGTGGCGTCGGAGTACCTCATGCGGACCGACCCCGAGCGGGCGGGCGAGCTGTTCGAGCTCGCGATCCGGCTGTACAACTTCCGCAATCCGGAGAGGTACGCCCGGTCGATCGCCAAGTGCGAGGAGAACCTGGAGCAGCTGGGCCCCCGGCGGCCTGCCGCCGCCGCGCCCGCCCCCGCCCCCGCCCACGCCCCGGCTCCGACGCCCACCGCGGCCCCGCCGCACACCCCGGCCCGCGCGGCCGAGGCGCCGCAGCACTCCACCGCGCCGCAGCACTCCACCGCGTCACAGGACGCCTTCCCGCTGCCGCCCGCCGCGCAGGCCCCGCCGCTCCCGCAGCAGGCCTCGGCCCCGCCCGCGGCCCCCGCGGCCCGGCCGGCCCGGACGGCCTCACCGTCCTCGCCGTCGTCCTGGCGCCGCTCGCACGACGACTTCGGCGACGACGGCGACGGCGACGGGCCGGGGTCCCGCGACTACCGGCCCGTCACCTGGGCCCAGCTCCTGGAGGAGTGGCGGGCGGGCGGGGACGACGAGACGCCCGCCGACGACCTCTTCGGCGCCTTCGCCGAGCACGTCACCGGGATGATCGACCGGAACGCGCCGATGGCCGCCCGGCGGCTCGAGGAGATCCTCGACAAGGACCTGGCCCTGCTGCGCGAGCAGCTGACCGGCGTCTCCGTGCCGACCGAGGTCTACGGGCCGCTGCACGAGCGGGCCAAGGAGGTCCGGCAGCTCGCTTCCCGGGCCCTGCGCGTCTTCACCCGCGGCGGGACGGCGTACGACGGGCAGCGGATCCGGCTGCAGTGGCTGGCGACCGCGCTGCACAACCTGTCCCTGCGGGTGCACCTGCCGGAGAACGACCACCAGATCGTCGCCGACGTCCTCGGCTACCTCCAGACCCTCCAGGTGGAGCACCGCTACAACAACGACCGGCGCGAACTGCTCCTCGCCGTCTCGGAGGCGACGACGCTCGTCGCCGTCGGCGAACTGCAGGTGTACCACCTGCCGAAGATCGACTTCGCCTGCCGCTGGCTGCGGCACGCCGTGGGCATCCAGCTTCTCGTCGGCGGTCCCGAACCGGTCGAGCCCGGCGGGATGAAGCACCACCGGCGGGTCCAGAGCCAGGTCAACCCCGGCGGCTACGACAACCCCGACACGTGGGCGGGAGAGCTGCTGCGGCAGTGGGCGGTCGAGCCCGAGCGCTGGAACAGCATCGCCTTCATCCTGCTGCTGCTCTCCAACTGGAAGGCCGAAGGGCTCGAGCGGCTGCTCGCCGCCGTGTACTACTCCAAGCAGCACGAGGCGTCGAGCGGCCCGGAGACCAAGGACGAGGTCCAGGAGTTCTGGCGGGCGCGCGCCCTGGACATGCTCGGCGCCGCCCGCGGCGTCCGCGTCATCCGCAACGCGTGGGAGCCGGGAGCGGGGCAGGGCGCGTCGTCCACCTCGATGTCGCTGAGCGAGCGGGACTCCGTCGTGCTGCCCAGCCGGCTGCTCCAGGGCATGGCCGTCGAGCTGGCCCCGAAGACGAACGGCGCGGTGATGCAGGGCGCCCTGTTCGCGGACCGGCCGGTGCCGACCTTCCTCGCGTCCAACGTCTTCGGCCCCATCGGCGTCCTCAAGATCGACGAGGCCGCCAAGGTGCAGCGGGAGAAGCGGAACTTCGACGAGTACGGCGAGCTGCTGCACCCCGCCGTCCGGTCGAGCAAGTGCACGGTGTCCACCGCGACCGTCATCAACAGCACCAACGGCGGCCGCTACCAGGGCATCCTCACCTCGTACGTGTTCCGCAACCGCGACGAGCCCACCACGCTGCGCGCCTGGCTGGTCAAGACCGAGGACCTGGAGGACGAGGCGCTCCGCAAGGTCGTCAGGGAACTCCTCCTGGAGGCCCTCGGGCCGTGGCTGAGCAACGCCAGCCGCGCCATGGGCGACCTGCGGGGCGAGTACCCGGCGCTGCGGCCCGACGACTACGAGCGGACCGGCTACGCCCCGGGCAAGGACGCCGGCACGGAGCTGAAGCACTTCGAGGCGCCCGAGGTCGCCGGCGTCTTCGGCGTCCCGGGCGGGCTCGGCTGGCGGCCGCGCACCCTCGGGGCGCTGTTCGCGGGCTCCTCGTTCGCGGCCCACCCGTTGTTCACCGCACGCGACGCGGAACTGACCAACCCGCTGTGGCTGGTGGCGCACATCGCCGAGGTGGCCAGGGCGGGCGCCGACGCGGAGGCGCCGGCGGTGGGGGAGGACGAGGAGGACCCGTCCGAGCTGCTCGAGTGGCTGCTCTACAACCGCGACGAGGGCCTCACCACCCGCTCGTACCTCACCTGTGTCTCCCACGGCGACCTGCACTGCGAGAACGTCCTGGTCGGCGGCACCGGCCGGGAGGAACCCGACCTGTACCTCATCGACTTCGAGACCACCCACCGCGGCCACATCTGCAAGGACTTCGCCCGCTTCGAGTCCGCGCTGTGGTCCCGTACCTTCGCCTGGACGCCCGAGCAGCTGGCCGAGATCCGGCCGTGGTTCGCGGACGCGCTGAGCGGGGACGCGCTGTGGGACCCGGAGATCCCGGAGAAGGCCGATCCCGAGGTACGCCGGGTGCTGACCTGCGTGAAGCGGCTGCGGGCCATCCTCAAGGGCTGTGAGCAGCCGAACTGGGCGTTCAGCAGCCTCGAGTACCGCTGGGCCCTGTTCGCCTCGCTGCTGCCGTTCGCCCGCTACCGCGACCACGAGACGCCGACCAACCGCTTCCTGCCGTTCCTGCTCGCCGCCGAGCTGGCCGAGGGCATCGTCGACGACGCGCGCAGGGCCACCGGCGCGGCGACGCGGACGGACCGGACCGGCGGGACGCCCTCGGCGGTGGTCGTGACGAAGCGCGCGGACACCGACCCGGACGCCGACGCCGCCGAGTTCGTGGTGTAGCGCGTACGGCCCCGGAGACGGGGCGGGGAGGGGCGCCGGCCGGGACCCGGAACGGGCTACGGCCAGACCAGGCAGTACGGCTGGTGCCCCGCCTCGTGCAGCCGGTGGCTGAAGTCCTGCCACTCGTGCAGCAGCTGGTAGACGTTGAACGCGTCCTGCGGGCCGCCGCGGTCGGGGACCGTGGACCAGATGAAGGCGGCGGCGCCGACGGACTCCTCGCCGATGCCGCGGAGCGGGTCGACGACGGTCATCGGCAGCTTCACCACGGCGTAGTCGGGGTGCAGGACGACCAGCTCCAGCGGCGGGACCTTGTGGAGCGGCATGCCCTGGATGCCGGTCAGGACCATCGCGGCTATGGTCTCCGGCTTGATCTTGGTGAACATGCCGCCCATGCCGAGCTCGTCGCCGCCGAGCTCCTCGGGACGCATGGAGATCGGGACCTGGGCGGCCGTGGCGCTGTTGGGCGCGCCGAAGTACTTGTAGGTCACGCCCAAGCGGCTGCCCCCGTTTCCCGGCGTCGCCGGTCCCTCGACCGGGCCGGACTCGCGTGCCCGGGCGGCGCGCCGGGCCCGGGCCCGGCCGAGCCGTGACTCGTCCGCGACCGGACCGGCCGTCGGACCGGGGGCGGGGCTGGGCGCGGGACCGGACCCCGCGCCGGGGGTCGGGGCCTGGCTCGGGGCGCCCGCGACCGGGCCGTCAGGCTTGCGGGGGTCGGTGCCGCGGGGCTCGGTGCCGCGGGGCTCGGTGCCGCGTGGCTCGGCGCCCCGCGACTCGGGGCGTGCGTCGGGACGTGCGTCGGCGCCGCGTGCGTCGGCACGCGGCTCACCGCCCGTCCTCGGCTCGTTGGCCCTCGGCTCTTCCGTCCGCCGGCGCCGGTGCCTCCCCCTCCGGACAGGGTCGGGACCCAGGTCGTCAGTCCCCTCGCCCGGTCCGCCACCGCGATGCATATCTCCACCCGACTGCTGTTCCGGCCGCCGTCTCCGCGTGCGGCCCGATCATCGTGACAGTGACCTCCCCCACGGTCGTACGGTGAAACACCTGTCCGCAAGATCGCCGTGGCCTCTGACACCATGGATTCCGTGAGCCATCCTTATGACGCCCCAGTTTCGCAGACGCGACGGAGACACGCCCCGGCGTAGTCCACAGGGTGCCCACACCTTCCCCCCGTACTCGACGTCGTCCTCGCAGGTCAGGATCAGGTCAGGATCACAGTGCCGTATTCATACGAAGCCCCAGTCTCACAGACGCTTTTCGACCGCGCCTCCCTTGTGACGCCCGGCGGCGTGAACTCACCGGTGCGGGCCTTCCGGGCCGTGGGCGGAACGCCCCGGTTCATGGTGTCCGGTACCGGTCCGTACCTCACCGATGCCGACGGCCGCGAGTACGTCGACCTGGTCTGCTCGTGGGGACCGATGATCCTCGGCCACGCGCACCCCGAGGTGACCGCGGCGGTGCAGGCGGCGGTGGCGCGCGGGACCTCCTTCGGTACGCCCGGCGAGGGCGAGGTCGCGCTCGCCGAGGAGATCGTCGCGCGGATCGAGCCGGTCGAGCAGGTGCGCCTGGTGTCCAGCGGCACCGAGGCGACCATGTCCGCCATCCGGCTCGCCCGCGGCTTCACCGGCCGCGCCAAGGTGATCAAGTTTGCGGGCTGCTACCACGGTCACGTGGACGCGCTGCTGGCCGCGGCCGGCTCCGGCGTGGCCACCTTCGGCCTGCCCGACACGCCCGGCGTGACCGGGGCGCAGGCCGGCGACACCATCGTGCTGCCGTACAACGACCTGGAGGCGGTGCAGGAGGCCTTCCACCGGTACCCGGGGGAGATCGCCTGCGTGATCACCGAGGCCTCGCCGGGCAACATGGGCGTCGTGCCGCCGCTGCCGGGCTTCAACCAGGGTCTGAAGGACGCCTGCGCGAAGAACGGCGCGCTGTTCATCTCCGACGAGGTCATGACCGGTTTCCGCACCTCGCGGGCCGGCTGGTACGGCGTCGACGGCGTGAAGCCCGACCTGATGACCTTCGGCAAGGTCATGGGCGGCGGCTTCCCGGCCGCGGCCTTCGGCGGCCGTGCCGACGTCATGGGCCACCTCGCCCCGGCGGGCCCGGTCTACCAGGCCGGCACCCTCTCCGGTAACCCGGTCGCCACCGCCGCCGGCCTCGCGCAGCTGCGGCTGCTCGACGAGGCCGCGTACGAGAAGGTGAACGCGGTCTCGGCCGAGATCCAGGGCCTCGTCACGGACGCGCTGACGAAGGAGGGCGTGGCGCACCGCCTGCAGACCGCGTCCAACATGTTCTCCGTCTTCTTCACCTCCACCGAGGTGCGCGACTACGAGGACGCCAGGAAGCAGGAGGCCTTCCGCTTCAACGCGTTCTTCCACTCGATGCTCGCGGACGGCGTCTACCTGCCGCCGTCGGCGTTCGAGTCCTGGTTCGTGTCGGCCGCCCACGACGAGCGGGCCGTCGAGCGGGTCGCGGCCGCGCTGCCGGCCGCCGCCCGCGCCGCCGCGGAGGCCACCGCGTGAGCGCCGCGAACGGTGCGGCGGGCGCCGACGACATCACCGTCGTCCACCTGATGCGGCACGGCGAGGTGCACAACCCGGACGGCGTGCTCTACGGCCGCCGGGCCGGCTACCACCTCTCCGAGCTCGGCCGGCAGATGGCGGACCGGGTCGCCGAGCACCTCGCGGGCCGGGACGTCACCCATGTCGTGGCCTCCCCGCTGGAGCGGGCGCAGGAGACGGCCGCGCCGATCGCCAAGACCCACGGCCTGGACCTGGCCACGGACGGGCGGCTCATCGAGGCGGCGAACGTCTTCGAGGGCAAGACCTTCGGCGTCGGCGACGGCGCGCTGAAGAAGCCGGCCAACTGGAAGCACCTCACCAACCCCTTCAAGCCGTCCTGGGGCGAGCCGTACGTCGAGCAGGTCGTGCGCATGATGGGCGCGCTCGACGCGGCGAAGGACGCGGCGCGCGGCCACGAGGCGGTGTGCGTGAGCCACCAGCTGCCGATCTGGATCGTGCGCAGCTTCGTGGAGAAGCGCCGGCTGTGGCACGACCCGCGGCGCCGGCAGTGCACGCTCGCCTCGCTGACCACGTTCACGTACCGCGGCGACACGATCGTGTCGGTCGGGTACAGCGAGCCGGCCCTGGACCTCGTGCCGGTGCACCTGCGTGCGGGCGCGAAGCCGGTGAGGGGCAAGGCGAAGGCGTTCGGGGCCTGACCGACCGGGGCCCGCGCCCCGGTCGGCGGTCCTCCTGACGCCGGACCCCTGGACGCCGGGGTTCCCGGGGAGTAGATCTCAGGGCGGTCGGACGACGGCATGTCGTGCGACCGCCCTGAAATTTTTGTGCGAATTTCCGGGAACCTCCGTGTTCCTCCCGGCATCTCACCCATTGTCGGTTTGGATGACGTTCAGGTCATGTGTCAGCGCGAATGGGGATGTCATGCGCGGGATCAATCGAAGGAGTCTGCTCGGGGCGGGAGTTGGTGCCGCGGCGGCACTGGGTCTGGCCGCCTGTAGTGGTGGAAACCAGGACAAGCCCGGACGTTCCGGTCCCGGCAAGGGGGGTGACGTCACCGGCACGCCGGACGCCTCCGCCACTCCCGGCAAGGACGACGCCCGGCCCATCGGCGACGGTTCCACCGCCGACACCGGCAAGCAGCCCCACCAGCCCGACGCCCCCGTGCCGCTGGAGCCCGGCCAGACCCCGCCGCAGTTCGTGATCTTCTCCTGGGACGGCGCCGGCGAGGTCGGCAACGGCCTCTTCCCGCGCTTCCTCGAACTCGCGAAGAACCACGACGCCGCGATGACCTTCTTCCTCTCCGGGCTCTACCTCCTGCCCGAGTCGAAGAAGAGCCTCTACCGACCGCCGAACAACCGCGTCGGGGCCTCCGACATCGGCTACCTCACCGACGACCACATCAAGGACACCCTGAAGTACGTCCGCCAGGCCTGGCTCGAGGGCCACGAGATCGGCACCCACTTCAACGGCCACTTCTGCGGCGGCTCCGGCTCCGTCGCCAACTGGACCCCGGCCGACTGGCAGAACGAGATCGACCAGGCCGTCGGCTTCGTCACCCAGTGGAAGACCCACAGCGGCTGGACCGATCTCGACCCGCTGCCCTTCGACTACACCAAGGAGCTCGTCGGCGGCCGCACGCCGTGCCTGCTCGGCCAGGACAACCTGCTCCCCACCGCCAAGCGCCTCGGCTGGCGTTACGACGCCAGCTCGCCCGGCGGCCGGCAGACGTGGCCCGTCAAGCGCGGCGGCCTGTGGGACCTGCCCCTCCAGGCCGTACCGTTCCCCGGCCACTCCTTCGAGGTCCTGTCCATGGACTACAACATGCTCGCCAACCAGTCGAAGAACACGACCAAGGGCGTGCCCTCCCGCTATCCCGGCTGGCGCAAGCAGGCCACCGAGGCCTATCTGTCCGGCTTCCGGCGCGCGTACGAGACCAACCGGGCCCCCTTCTTCGTCGGCAACCACTTCGAGCAGTGGAACGGCGGCATCTACATGGACGCCGTCGAGGAGGCCCTGAAGGGAATGGCCGGAAAGAAGGACGTGCGACTCGTCTCCTTCCGGCAGTTCGTCGACTGGCTGGACGTCCAGGACCCGAAGATCCTCGCCAAGCTGCGTACCCTGGGGGTCGGCCAGTCCCCGGCGGGCGGCTGGAGCGCATTCCTCCGCCCGACCGCGAGCCCGACCGCGTAGCCCGGCCGCGCAGTCCGGCCGCGCAGCGCGGCCCCGTCCCGCCCGGCTTAGACGATCTTGACAAGGGGCGTTACGGGCACGTAGTGGGGGTGCCCAAGATCGGCGAAACGCCCATGCGAAACTTTTCACATGAGCCTCAGCCATGCCCCTCGTCGCACCCTGCCGGCGGTCGCCCTCGTGGCCGCCGCGCTGGTGCTGACCGCATGCAGCTCCGACTCCAAGGGCAAGTCGGGCGGCGGCGGCGACACCAACTTCGTGACCAACACGGGGGGTATCGCCACCGTCGCCAAGGGCGAGCGCAAGCCGGTGAACGAGCTCGCCGGGGAGACGCTCGACGGCAAGCGGCTCGACGTCGCGGGCTTCAAGGGCAAGGTCGTCGTCCTCAACGTCTGGGGCTCCTGGTGCGCGCCGTGCCGGGCCGAGGCGCCGCACTTCGCGAAGGTCTCCGAGGAGTACCGGGCCAAGGGCGTGGAGTTCGTCGGGATCAACACCCGCGACTTCCAGAAGTCGAACGCCGTCAACTTCGAGTCGGACTACGGCATCACCTACCCGAGCCTGTACGACCCGGCCGGGAAGCTCATCCTCGGCGGATTCCCGAAGGGCTCCCTGCCGCCCCAGGCCATCCCCTCCACCATCGTCCTCGACAAGCAGGGGAAGATCGCCGCGCGCTCCCTGATGGCGCTCGACGAGGCCAGGCTGAAGTCCGTGATCGACCCGCTGGTCGCGGAGAAGTGACGTGAACGAGACGGTCTTCAGCGGAGCGCTCCTCCTGGCGGTCCCCATCGCCGTGCTCGGAGGACTCGTCTCCTTCTTCTCGCCCTGCGTGCTGCCCCTCGTCCCCGGCTACCTCAGTTACGTGACCGGGGTCACCGGCACCGACCTGGCCGAGGCCCGGCGCGGCCGGATGGCGAGCGGGGCCGCGCTGTTCGTACTCGGCTTCACCGTCGTGTTCGTCTCCGGCGGCGCCCTGTTCGGCGGTTTCGGCGGCGCCCTCCAGATGCACCGCGAGGTCATCTCCAAGGTGCTCGGCGCCCTCACCATCCTCCTCGGCGCCTTCTTCATGGGCGCCATGCCCGGGCTGACCCGCCGCGAGTTCCGCTTCCACAAGCGCCCCGTGGCCGGCCTCCTCGGCGCCCCCATGCTGGGCGTGCTGTTCGGCCTCGGCTGGGTCCCCTGCATCGGCCCCACCCTGGCCGCCGTCCTGGCCCTCGCCTCCAACGAGGCCAGCGCGGGCCGCGGCGCGCTCCTGACCGTCGCCTACTGTGTGGGCCTCGGTCTGCCGTTCATCCTCACCGCCATCGCCTTCCGGCGGGCGCTCGGTGCCTTCGGCTGGGTGAAGCGGCACTATGTCTGGGTCATGCGCACCGGCGGCATCATGCTGATCGTCACCGGACTCCTGCTCGTCACCGGGGCCTGGGACGGGATCGTCTCCACGATGCAGTCCTGGGCGGCCGACTTCACTCCGGGGATCTGATCCATGAGCAAGACCGAAACGGGCAAGACCGAGACGACCGGGCACCCGACGGAGCAGGACCACCTCGGCGAGGCCGGGGAGCAGCTGTCCACCGCTCCGGCCGAGGAGACGGCGCTCGGCGGCCCCGCCCTCGGCGTCATCGGCTGGATCCGCTGGTTCTGGCGGCAGCTGACCTCCATGCGGGTCGCGCTGATCCTCCTCTTCCTGCTGTCGCTCGGCGCCGTGCCCGGCTCGCTCATCCCGCAGACCAGCGCGGACGAGCTGAAGGTCGAGCAGTTCAAGAGGGCGCACGAGACCCTCACGCCGCTCTACGAGAAGCTCCAGCTCTTCGACGTCTACAGCTCGGTGTGGTTCTCCGCGATCTACATCCTGCTCTTCGTCTCGCTCATCGGCTGCATCGTGCCCCGCACCTGGCAGTTCGTCGGCCAGCTCCGCAGCCGCCCGCCGGGCGCCCCCAAGCGCCTCACCCGGCTCCCCGCGTACACCAGCTGGCGCACCGAGGCCGCTCCCGAGGACGTCAGGGCCGCCGCGCTCGCGACCCTCACGGGCCGCCGCTTCCGCGCCCACACCGCGGGCGACGCCGTCGCCGCCGAGAAGGGCTATCTGCGCGAGGCCGGCAACCTGCTCTTCCACGTCGCCCTGATCGTCATCCTCGTGGCCTTCGCCGTCGGCCAGCTCTTCAAGTCCGAGGGCGGCAAGCTCATCGTCGAGGGCGACGGCTTCTCCAACACGCTCACCCAGTACGACGACTTCAGGTCCGGCTCCCAGTTCTCCGTCGACGACCTGGCGCCGTTCAGCTTCCGGCTCGACAGCTTCACCGGCACGTACGAGAAGAACGGCCCGCAGCGCGGCACCCCGCGCACCTTCGAGGCGGCCGTCAGCTACTCCGAGGACGGCGGCCCGGACAAGAAGACGGTCATCCGGGTCAACGAGCCGCTGGAGGTCGGCGGCTCCAAGGTCTATCTGATCGCCCACGGCTACGCGCCCGTGATCACCGTCCGGGACGGCCGCGGCAAGGTCGTCACCAGCGGCCCCGTGCCGCTGCTGCCGATCGACAACAACATCACCTCGACCGGCGCGATCAAGGTGATGGACGGCTACCGCGACAAGAACGGCAAGAAGGAGCAGCTGGGCTTCCAGGCCTTCTTCGTGCCGACCTTCGCGGGCGCCGGCAAGGGGACGATGTTCTCCCAGTTCCCCGCGCTCGACTTCCCCGTCCTGGCGCTCACCGGCTACCACGGTGACCTGCGGGTCGACTCCGGCCTGCCGCAGAACGTGTACCAGCTCGACACCGCGAAGATGAAGCAGTTCGCGGTGGACGGAGGCACCGGCAAGGCCAACCGCCTCCTGCCCGGCGAGACCATGACGCTGCCCGACGGCGCCGGCTCGATCACCTTCGAGAAGGAGATCAAGGAGTGGGCGAGCTTCCAGGTCTCGCAGCAGCCGGGCAACGGCCTCGCCCTCGCCGGCGCGATCGCCGCCATCGCCGGACTCGCCGGCTCGCTGTTCATCCAGCGGCGCCGGGTCTGGGTCCGGGCCGTACGGGGCGAGGACGGCGTCACGGTCGTCGGGATGGCGGGCCTCGGCCGCAGCGAGTCCGCCCGCCTGCCCGAGGAGCTGGCCGAGCTCGCGCTCGCGCTCCACGCGAAGGCGCCCACCGCGCCGGAGCCCGATCCCGAGTCCGCATCCACAGAAGACCCTGCCGCGGAACCCGCCGCGAAGTCCGAAGGGGCTGAGAAGTGATCCTCGCCGCCGAGACCAACGAGAGCCTGGCGCAGATCAGCGATCTGCTCGTCTACTCGTCGATGGCCGTCTACACCCTGGCCTTCTTCGCCCACATCGCCGAGTGGGTGTTCGGCAGCCGCAGCAAGGTCGGCCGCACCGCCGCCGCCCTCACGCAGCGGTCAGCCCCGGCACCCGCCGTGACCGTCCAGGTCAAGGGCGCCGCCGGCGGCACCGCCGTGCTCGACAAGCCGAAGGTGATCACCCGGGCCGCGGTCGGCGCCCGCGACGTGCCCGACGGCCCCGGCGCGGCCGGCGGCACCGTCAAGGGCGACCTCTACGGGCGGATCGCGATCTCGCTGACCGCGCTCGCCTTCCTCATCGAGGCGTCCGGCGTGATCTCCCGCGCGCTCTCCGTGCAGCGGGCCCCGTGGGGCAACATGTACGAGTTCTCCACCACCTTCTCCACGGTGGCGGTCGGCGCGTACCTCGCCCTGCTCGTCGCGAAGAAGAACGTCCGCTGGATCGGCCTTCCGCTGGTCACCACGGTCCTGCTCGACCTGGGCATGGCCGTCACCTGGCTGAAGACGCCCAGCGACCAGCTGGTCCCGGCGCTCGACTCGTACTGGCTGTGGATCCACGTCTCCACCGCCATCTTCTGCGGCGCCGTCTTCTACCTGGGCGCCGTCGCCACCCTGCTGTACCTGTTCCGCGACTCGTACGAGAACAAGCTCGCGACCGGCGGCAACCCGGGCGCCTTCGCCCGCTCCGTCCTGGAGCGGCTGCCCGCCGCGGCCTCCCTCGACAAGTTCTCGTACCGGGTCAACGCGGCGATCTTCCCGCTGTGGACCTTCACGATCATCGCCGGCGCGATCTGGGCCGGCGACGCCTGGGGCCGCTACTGGGGCTGGGACGCCAAGGAGGTCTGGTCCTTCATCACGTGGGTCGGCTACGCCGCGTATCTGCACGCCCGCGCGACGGCCGGCTGGAAGGGCCGCAAGGCCGCGTACATCGCGCTCATCGCCTTCGCCTGCTTCCTCTTCAACTACTACGGCGTCAACATCTTCGTGAGCAGCAAGCACTCGTACGCGGGCGTCTGAGCCCGGCCCCGCCGCCGGCCCGGGCCGTTCCCGGGCCGGCCCTGGACCGGCCACGGGCCGGTTCCGGGATGGCACCCGCCCCGCCCCGGGGCCACGCTGGAGGTATGAGCGAGATACCCCGGGGCAGGAGCGAGACCCACGACGACCGGCATCACCTGCGGTTCGTGATCGAGCTGCCGCATCCGATGGTGACCGTCTGGGCGGCCGTCGCGACACCGGAGGGCCTGCCGCAGTGGCTCTGCGCGGCCGACCTCCTCGAACCCAGACTCGGCGGACGGGTCGCCCTGCGCTGGTTCACCAGCGACACCGTGCTGTCCGGGCAGGTGACCGCCTGGGACATGGAGAACGTCGCCGAGTACACCGTCGACCCCGGGCACCGGCGGATCCGCTTCCACCTGGAGCCCGCGACCGTCCTGCGCTTCACGTACGAGTTCCGCGGCACCCGCGAGGACAGGCTGGGCATGCTGGCCGCCTGGCACGAGCGCTTCGAGCGGCTCGCCCGGGCCCTGGACGGCCACCCCACCGACTGGCTCGACTGGACGGAGGACCGCCGCGACGAGCTGCGCGAGCTGTACGAGCGGGAGGACGCGCCCTGGCCGAAGTGGGTGCCGTAGGGCCGTGGGGACGCGAAGGCGGCGGTAGCGCCGTAGGGGGCCCGAAGGCGCGCTTCAGGCCCCTCGGCCGCGTCAGCCCCGCCGCGGCGGCAGGCAGCTCGCCGCCGGGGGTGCGCCCTCCGGCCAGGCGATGGCGACGAAGCGCTGCGAACCGTCCTCCGCGAGCTCCACGATCGGCACCGCCTTGTTGTACGGGTTGCCGAAGTTGTCCAGGCAGATCCAGCCGCTCGCGCCCTGCACCCGCAGCGAGCCCTTGACCTGCGGCCACTGGGTCGCGACGTCCGCGAGCTCCGGGTGGGCCGCGCCGTCCGGGGTGGCCTGGCGGATCGCGTGGACGGCCGTCGCCATCGCGTCGTACGCGACGATGGCCTGCCCGTCCGCGAGCGGGACCGGCTCCTTCGCGGCGCGGGCGATGTCCGTCAGGAACGTCTCGTACGCGACCGCCGAACCGCCCGTCGCCGGCACCGGTCGGCCGGGCGCGGGGCGCCAGGCGTCGGGGTGGGCGAGGGACGCGTAGCGGACGGTCAGCCTGGCCTTGAGGGCCTTGCGGTTCAGCTTGGCGTCGGCGCCCAGGTAGGAGCCCTCGTCGCCGGTGAGGATCGTGAAGGGGCGCTCGACGCAGCCGCGGGCGCCCAGCGCGTTGATGAACTGGCGCAGCTGGGTGTGCCGGCCGGCGAAGAACACGGTCTCCGCGCGGGTGTCGCAGATGAGGTGGGTGATCTGCTTGAACGTGTTCGCGGTGGTGCCCTCCTCGGTCGGGTCGGCGGGCGAGGTGAACAGCTGCGGTTCGTAGGGCGCGCCCTTGAGGGAGGCGGCGAAGGCCGACTTGAGGGTGTCGGTGTAGTGGTCGCCGGTGCGGGTGTCCTGGACGAGCAGGGCCTTGGCGGCGTTCACCCGGCCGAAGTGGGCCAGGGCCTTGGCCTCGTCGCCGTTGGTGGGCGAGACGCGGGCGAGGCCGGGGAAGCGGTTGTGACCGGGACCGGGTCCGTTGGCGATGTCGTCGGCGGTGATGGTGGTGCCGACGACGGCGATGCCCGCCTTGGTGAGTTCGGTGACGGCGAGCCGTACCTCCGTGGAGGAGGTGGCGACGCCGGTGACCGCGCGCAGCCGGTGCGGCGCCCCGGTCATGGCCGTGAGCCGGTCGACGGTGCTCTTCCAGTGGGCGTTGCCCTTGCCGGTGTTGGCGAGGACGAGGCGGATCCGGGGGGTCTCGCTGTTGGACTCGTGGTTGGCGCGGTACTGGCGGGCGTAGGCGCCCTGCAGTTCGTGCAGGACCTTGACGCGCATCCCGGGGTCGGACGAGGTGAGGGGCAGGAGGACGGCGACGGTGGCGTACTGGTCGGGCTTGAGCGCGGCGTTCTCGCGGCCGATCAGGCCGGCGACCTCGGCGAGTTCGGGGACGCGGAAGTCGAAGCCGTCGCCGTTGACGCCGACGCACTCGTCGGAGCCCTGCGGGCGCTCGACACCCGCCGCGCAGGAACGGTTCTCCGGAGTGGTCCAGGTCTTCACCGCCCAGCCCAGCGGCAGCCCGATCACGAGCAGCGCGAGCACGGCGGCGAAGAACTTCTGCCTCGGGGTGTAGAGATAGCGGTGGCGCAGCCGGTCGGTCATCGCTCAGACTCCGTCCTCGCGGCCGGGCGGCAGGGAGAGCCGCCGCCAGGCGTGGATGTCCCTCGGCCAGTGGGTGGCCGCGTCCCACAGCGGGCTGTTGCCCGTCAGATGGCGCCCGGACAGCTGCCGCAGCTCGTGCGCCAGCTTCTCGGTCACCTCGCCGTCGGGCAGGGCGAGCGGATCGGTCAGCAGCCACACGGCGTGCAGTAGGCGCCGTACGGACAGGTGGAGCGCGGTCTCCTCGGCGCCGAGTCCGTCGGGAAGCGCCGCGGGCGGGGCGGCGGGGGCGGTGTCGGGTCCGCCGAGCCCGTCCCACCCGCCCTGCCCGTCCCGCCCCGCGTCCGCGCCGCGGGCGCCCGGCGGCCGGTCCGGTGCCGGTCTCCCGAGCGCGACGGCCCGCCGCGGGTCCGGCCCGCCGGCTCCCGGCTCGCGCGGGTACGGCGCGGAGGCGATGAACCGCAGCCGGCCCAGCCAGCCGACCACGTCGGGATCGGGGAACGTGACCCGCAGATGGGTCACGGCCTCCTCGGTCCGCCCCAGCGCCAGCTCGTGGTGCAGCCGGTACGGCAGGTGCGCGGCGGGCGCGGCCTCCCGCCCGTAGTGCCGGTGCAGCGTCTCGTGCACCGCCCGCCACACCGCGTACCGCGGATGGTCGGCGTCCTCGAAGCGCAGCCGGTGCAGCAGCAGGGCGCGCAGCAGCGGGTCGGCGACGAAGTGCTCGGGGCCCTCGGGCCAGTCCTCGGCGCGTAAGGCGTCGCGGACGAGGAGGGCCATGTCGCCGTCGCGGGACTCGGTGTGCAGCCGGGTGCGGGCGAGCAGCCGCGCCGACTCCTCGTCGTGGGCGGCGGCGAGCACGGTGAACGGCTCGAGGCGCGGCTGCGGCAGCAGCGCGCCGAGCAGGGCGGGCGCGACGGGCACCGGGTGGGCGTCCTCGCGCAGTTCGACGGTCAGGTCGAGCAGGGCGCCGGGCGTGAGGTGGGGCCGGGCGGCGCGCGGCGCCTCCGCGGCGGCCTGCCCGAGCAGCGTGACGCCCAGTGGCCGGCCGCCGGTCAGCCGGTGGACGCCGCGGGCCAGGTCGGCGGGGGTGAGGCCGGACGGGTCGAGGCGGTCGAACGCCGCCTGGGTCTGGGCGGGGGAGAGCGGGACGAGGTCGACGGCGAGGATGCCGGAGGTGACGTCGCCGCCGCGCGGCGCGGGCGCCCGGTGCGCGGTCTCCGGCAGCCGCAGCCGGTGGGCGTGGCGCAGGCCCTCGTGCTCGCGCACCCGGGAGGCGGCGATCACCACGACCTTGTCGCGCAGTCCGTCGTGGCGGGCCCGCAGGACCGGTTCGACGAGCCGGCGGCCCAGTTCGCCGTGGGCGTTGTCGAGCAGGAGCAGCGGCCGGCCGCGCCGGGTGCCCAGCCGGGTGAGGCCGCGGTAGGCCTGGCACAGGTCCTCGACCAGCGCGCCGACGAGGAAGCCCTCGGCCTCGTGGCGGCGCCGGCCGCCCTGCGCGAAGTCGGCGGCGAGCTGCTGGAGCCCGGCCTTGCCGCGTCCGCCGGCGTTGCGGTAACTGCCGTACCAGCTCTCGGACTTCTGCTGGAACTTGCCGAAGACCTCCTCCAGGACCGTCTCCACGGTGGCCTCGGCGAGCAGCCCGGCGAGCGGTGCGGCGGCGTCGGCGAACCGGGCGGCCAGCTTGGTGAGGACCTTGGTGACCCAGTTGGCCGCCGCGCCCTTGGTGGCGTCGACGGTGGACAGCACCGGGCCGAGCCGCTGGAGGTCGCGCTGCGCCCGCTCGTCGTCGTCCCGCGTCCAGCCGGTGGAGGCGACCGCGACCAGACCGAGCGAGAGCCGCGGGAACTGCACCGGTCTCGCCCCGGTCACCCGCGGCGCCAGCTGGACGGCGAGCTCGGCGAGCGCGCCGGTCAGCTCGGTCCAGCCGGGCCCGTGGTCCGCGGGCGGCTCGATCCGGTCGCAGTCGAGCAGGGCGAGCGGGGTGGCGCCCTTGTAGGTGTTGCGCAGCTGCTTGAGCAGCGCGGTCTTGCCCATGCCGCGCCCGCCGGTGAACACGACCACGGGCGGGTCGTCACCGTGCTCGTACGGGACGCGGGCGAGCCCTTCGCCACCGAGCCCGATCAGCCGGGCGGCGAGTCCCGTGCGGTGGAGCACCGCCTCGCGGCCGTGAAGAACCCTGTCCACCCGCCACCCCCCGAATCCCACCAGACGTGCCCCATCACATCCTCAAGTCCAAATTATCGACGGGTAGTTGGCCATCTGTCAGGGTTTTCGACGGGCCGGGCGAGCGAGTTGCAGTTCGGCGGTACCAGTTGATGGTCAGCTGCGCGGAAAAGTATTCCCGGCTTGCTGCTCGGGGCGCCGATGGCTTCGGCGCATCCCGGCTGCGTCCAGCCTCACGCCATGAGTGTGAGGGCAGGGGCCGCTGACTCGGCCCCGCGGACCCACGTCCACCAGCCGCGTGCAGCCAGGTTGTGGGACGAGTTCAGGTCCGCGTGCTCAACGAAGCCGCAGGACCTGCAGGCGAACATGGCCTGGGAAGGCCGATTGCGCCGGTCGATGTGGTGGCACCGGGAGCACTCCTGGCTGGTGTAGGCCGGATCGACATGTACGACCGCCACGCCGGCGCGTCTCGCCTTGTAGGCGATGAACGTGCCAAGCTGGCGGAACGCCCAGGAGTGCAGAGTGACGCGTTGGGGCTTGCGTAGCCGTACCCGCTCGCGAATGCCCGTGAGGTCTTCCAGGGCGATTCCACGACCGGTGCGTTGAGCCTCCGTCACGATGTGCTTGCTGATCTTGTGATTGATGTCCCGACTCCGACGAGTCTCCTTGCCCGCGTGGCGCCTTGCTCGTCGCCTTGCCGACTTCGTGCCCTTCCGCTGGAGTTTCGCACGCAACTCGCGGTCCGCCGCTCGTCGGCGAGTGAGCTGACGTCCGGTGTGGCGGATGCCGGTGGACGTCGTTGCGATGTTCACGATCCCCAGATCAACCCCGATGAAGCCGGACGGTGCGGGCTTGGCCTCCGCCTCGGGGATCTCGCAGGTAGCGGCGAGAAACCACATGCCACCCCGCTCGAAGAGGTCCGACTCGCCCTTCCGGTACATGGCAAGCAGTGCCAGACGCTCAGGCTGGCCGGTGAAGCTGATGTTCTTCATCCGCCCGGTGGTCGTCCAGATCGACACCGTACGTTCGCCCATCTGCCAGGACAGACAGCGGTCGTCGAACGATTGCGCCGCAGCAGGCCGAAACGAAATCGGTTTGGCGGCGGGCTTGGCGTTCCCCTTCGAGCCGGCCCGGCACGGGCGCCTGGTCTGCTGACTCGCCCGCAGCGTGGTGTAGGCATCGGCCACCTTTCGCAGTACGTGGAGTGACGGTTGGGCCGACAGCCCCTGTGCCTTCAACTCGCCGTATGCCAATGCCTGCAGTGCCGCTCGCGTCGGCCGCGTGTGGGTGAAGGCCTGTTCCGACAGCCAGTTCGCAGCCTTGTTGCACGCGTGAAGTGTCGCCCGGAGCGCCGCCGCCTGCTCGGGTGTTGGTAACAGCTTGACCTGAATCACCAGCTTCACGCGATCCACGCTAAGCGCCCTTGCGAGCTGCAGAGTGAGAGAGCACGAGGGTTAACACAAATGCGCGAAGCGTAGGACATTTATGCGAATTAGCCTTCGCCGATGTCCTCGTTCCACAGGGTGGGCTGCTCCGCGATGAACCCCCGCATCAGGGCGACGCACTCGGGGTCGTCCAGGACCGGCACCTCCACCCCCTGCTCCGCCAGCCAGTCGTGCCCGCCGTGGAAGGTGCGGGCCTCGCCGACCACCACCCGGGAGATCCCGAACTGCCGGACCAGACCGGAGCAGTACCAGCACGGCGACAGGGTCGTCACCATCGTCGTCCCCCGGTACGAGCGCTGCCGCCCCGCCGCCCGGAACGCGGCCGTCTCCGCGTGCGCCGACGGATCCCCGTCCTGCACCCGCCGATTGTGCCCCCGCCCGAGCAGCACCCCGTCCGCCCCGTACAGCGCGGCCCCGATCGGCACCCCGCCCTCCGCGAGCCCGGCCCGCGCCTCGTCGAGCGCGGTGCTCAGCCACCGTCCGGCCTGTGCCTCGTCCATGCGGGGAGCCTTCCCCGCCCGGCTCCCCGCCTCACGCGACGGCGTCGGCCTCCTCCTCGTAGGGGAAGCGGGCCAGTGGGGTCTCGCCGCGGAAGAAGGTTCGGGCGCGGTTCATCGCCGTCTCGTCGGCGTGGATCCGGCCGGGGCGGGAGCCCGTGCCGGTCAGGACGCCGCCGAAGCGCATGCGCATGTAGGCCGCCGAATGGCTCAGGCCGGTGATCAGGCCGTCCGCGACGGCGTGGTCGGAGTCGGCCATGACCGTCACTCCCCACAGCGTGCGGCCCGCCATGTGTTCCTTGAAGTCGGAGCCGGGCGCGTTCAGCCAGCCCGACCAGTAGTCCAGGTAGCGCTTGGTCTGCGCGGAGAAGCTGTACCAGTACAGGGGCGAGACGATGACGATGTCCGTGGCCTCCCTCGTGGCCTGCCACAGCAGTTCCTCGGCCGCCGAGGGCCCGTGGTCCCCCGTGTCGTGCCGTCCGTCCTGGAAGTCCGGCAGGTCCAGCCGGTTCAGGTCCACCCAGCGTTGCGGGACGTCGGCGGGCAGGTGCGCGGCGGCGGCGCGGGCGAGTGTCTCGGAGTTGCCGTCCGCTCGGGAGCTGCCGAGGACGAAGAGGAACGAACGGGGGGAGCCGTTTCCGGCGTCGAGGGTCATGTGTCACTCCGGTGTCGTGGGACGACCCTTGCCAACTCCGCTTCCCGCTCGGCTATTCCGGTGGGCCGGGCAGGCTCGATCGGCGGCCCCGATGGGGCCATCGGCAGGACGCCCCACCGGCTCGTGGACCGGGTGAGGGGGGCGTTCGTAGCGTCGGGGGCATGAGAAACGAGAGCGGCGTCAGTCGGGCCGGGGCGGGGCAGGTCCGGGGGACGGTCGAGCTGACCCTGGCGATGGTGTTGTCCGGCACCCTCGGGATCTTCGTCGTCGAGTCCGGTGCCTCCCCGTTCACCGTCGTGTTCTTCCGGTGCCTCTTCGGCGCGGTCGCGCTCGGCGCGTACAGCCTGGCCCGGGGGTTCTTCACCGGGCACGGGTTCACGGTCCGGAAGTTCGGGCTCGTCCAGGCGCTCGGCGGCGCGATGATCTGCCGGGCGTACGGCAGGAGGCGTTCGCCGGCCTCGGTGAGGCGGATGCGGGAGCCTAGCCGTTCGAACAGCTCGGTGCCGAGGGAGGTCTCCAGGGCCCGGATCTGACTGGTGACGCTGGACTGCGCGTAGGCGAGTCCGGCGGCGGCCCGGGTGAAGGAGAGGACCGTGGCGACCTTCTCGAAGGTGACGAGGAGCCGCAGCTCCATGTCAGGCGTCCTTGCCGTCCACGTCCTCGCCGCGCTGGGTCCCGCCGCGCCGCTCGTCGCCCCGCAGCTCCTCGCCGCGCTGGGTCCCGTCACCCTGCTCGCGGCGCTTCAGTTCCTCCTCGCGGCGGCGCAGGTCGGCCTCCCAGTCCTTGAGGAGGGACTCGTCCTTCGCCCCCTTCTCCTCCGGCACGGCCTCCTCGCGGAGCGACTTCAGGAACTCGGGGTTGTCGTCGGGGGCCACCCACTCCGGGCGGTGGTTGCGGTGCCACGCGCTGGGCGTGGAGCCGCCCGCCGGGCCGCGGCGCAGCTTGCCGGCGGCGAACCACACGATCGGGCCGACGATCCAGAACAGCAGGATGATGATGACCCAGACGACCTTGGGCAGGTGCTTGACCTCGTCCTCGGGGGTGTTGAGGCAGTCGATGAGCGAGTAGATGACCAGCGCCAGCGGCAGGATGAACATCAGTGCCCTGAGCATGTGGGACAGCCCCCTGGAAGCGGTGACGGGACGCGATCGGGACGGCCCCGGTGACAGGTCAAGACTAGCCGGTGACCGATACTGGGCCCCATGGCTTACGACGATCTCCGCTCGCTGCTCCGGGCGCTGGAGCGCGAAGGCGACCTCAAGCGCATCAAGGCCGAAGTCGACCCGTACCTGGAGGTAGGGGAGATCGTCGACCGGGTGAACAAGGCGGGGGGCCCGGCGCTGCTCTTCGAGAACGTCAAGGGCTCCGCCATGCCGCTCGCGATGAACGTCTTCGGGACCGACCGCCGGCTCCTCAAGGCGCTCGGCCTGAAGTCGTACGAGGAGATCAGCGACAAGATCGGCGGGCTGCTCAGGCCGGAGCTGCCGCACGGCTTCGTCGGGGTCCGCGAGGCCTTCGGGAAGCTGGGCTCGATGGTCCACGTGCCGCCGAAGAAGGTGAAGTCGGAGAACGCCCCTGTGCAGGAGGTGGTCCTGACCGGCGACGACGTCGACCTGGACCGGCTGCCCGCGCTGTTCACCTGGCCGAAGGACGGCGGCTCCTTCTTCAACCTGGGCCTCACCCACACCAAGGACCCCGAGACCGGCATCCGCAACCTCGGGCTCTACCGCCTCCAGCGGCACGACAAGCGCACCATCGGCATGCACTGGCAGATCCACAAGGACAGCCGCAACCACTACGCGGTGGCGGCCCGGCGCGGTGAGCGGCTGCCGGTCGCGATCGCCTTCGGCTGCCCGCCGGCCGTGACGTACGCGTCGACGGCGCCGCTGCCGGGCGACATCGACGAGTACCTGTTCGCCGGGTTCGTGCAGGGCAAGCGGATCGAGATGGTCGACTGCAAGACCGTGCCGCTCCAGGTCCCGGCCAACGCCGAGGTGGTCCTGGAGGGCTGGCTCGAGCCGGGCGAGATGCTGCCGGAGGGGCCGTTCGGCGACCACACCGGCTTCTACACGCCGCAGGAGCCGTTCCCGGCCCTGAAGATCGACTGCGTGACGATGCGGAAGCGTCCGCTGCTGCAGTCGATCGTGGTCGGCCGGCCGCCGACCGAGGACGGCCCGCTGGGCCGCGCCACGGAGCGCTTCTTCCTGCCGCTCCTCAAGATCATCGTGCCGGACATCGTCGACTACCACCTGCCGGAGTCGGGCGGCTTCCACAACTGCGCGATCGTCTCGATCGACAAGAAGTACCCGAAGCACGCGCAGAAGGTGATGCACGCCATCTGGGGCGCGCACATGATGTCGCTGACCAAGCTGATCGTCGTGGTCGACAAGGACTGCGACGTCCACGACCTCCACGAGGTCTCCTGGCGCGCGCTGGGCAACACCGACTACGCCCGTGACCTCACGGTCGTCGAAGGCCCGGTCGACCATCTCGACCACGCCTCCTACCAGCAGTTCTGGGGCGGCAAGGCGGGCATCGACGCGACGCGGAAGCTGTCCGAGGAGGGCTACACCCGGGACGGCGGCTGGCCGGACATGGTCGAGTCGGACCCGGCGACGGCGGCCCTGGTGGACCGCCGCTGGAAGGAGTACGGCCTGTGACCACGGCCGCGGTGCCCGGCGCGCGGCCGGGCCGTACGAAGGCGTTCCTCCGGCTCGTGATGATCGAGCACTCGGTCTTCGCGCTGCCCTTCGCGTACATCGCCTCGCTCACCGCGATGTACCAGCTGGACCGGAAGATCCACTGGGTGACGCTGTTCCTGGTGACCGTGTGCATGGTGGGCCTGCGGACCTTCGCCATGGCCTGCAACCGGATCATCGACCGGGAGATCGACGCCCGTAACCCGCGCACCGCGAACCGGGAGCTGGTGACCGGCGCGGTGTCGGTGCGGTCGGCGTGGACCGGGGCGGGCGTCGCGGTCGTGGTCTTCCTGGGCGCGGCGGCCCTGCTGAACCCGCTGTGCCTGGCGCTCGCGCCGCTCGCCGTCGTCCCGATGGTGGTCTATCCGTACGGCAAGCGGTTCACGAACTTCCCGCACGCGATCCTCGGCCTCGCCCAGTCGATCGGCCCGGTCGGCGCCTGGCTGGCGGTGACCGGCGAGTGGTCCTGGGACGCGGTGATCCTGGGTCTGGCGGTCGGCATCTGGATCGGCGGCTTCGACCTGATCTTCGCCTGCCAGGACGTCCAGGCGGACCGCGCCGAGGGCGTCATGTCGGTCCCGGCCCGCTTCGGCATCCCGGCGGCGCTGTGGGGCGCGCGGGCCTCGGCGGTCGTGACCACCGGGCTGCTCGTCTGGTACGCGCTGGCCACGCAGGCGGGTGCGTTCTTCTGGGCGGGCCTGGTGATCGTGGTGGTGGCCTTCTGCTACGAGCACACGATCGTGCGCCCGCACGACCTGTCCCGTCTGAACCGCGCGTTCTTCACGGTCAACGGTTTCATCGGCATCGCCCTGTTCGTGTGCGCCCTGCTCGACCTGCTGGTGCGCGGGCTGACCCCCTAGTGGCCGGATAGGCTCGTCGGCGTGGAGCCGGTAGAGAAGCAGCAGCGTCGTCCCTGGGTGGTCGGGGTGTCCGGGGCGTCGGGTACGCCGTATGCCGCCGCCGTGCTGCGGGGGCTGCTCGACGCGGGGGAGAGCGTCGATCTCGTCGTGTCGCGGGCCTCGCGGCTGACGCTGCTCGACGAGACGGGCGCCGCCTTCCGGGACGCGCACTGGCGCGAGGACCTGGCGGCCTGGCTGGCGCGGGGCGCGGACGGGAAGCCGGACGCCTTCGACGTGTCGGACCGGCTGGCGGACGTGCGGTACTGGCCGGCCGGGGACCTGGCCGCGGGGCCGTCGTCCGGGTCGTACCCGGTGAAGGGGATGCTGGTGGTGCCGGCGTCGACGGCCGCGGTGGCGGGGATCGCGCTCGGGCTTTCGAAGGACCTGCTCCAGCGGGTGGCGAGCGTGACGCTCAAGGAGCGGCGGCCGCTGGTCGTCGCCGTGCGGGAGACCCCGCTGAACGGGCAGACGCTGAAGCACATGGTGGCGCTGGACGAGGCGGGCGCCGTGGTGCTGCCCGCCTCTCCGGCGTTCTACGCGGGGGCGACGCACATCCAGGATCTGGTGGACTTCGTCGCGGGGCGGGTGCTCGACGCGGCAGGGGTGCCGCACGAGCTGTACCGCCGGTGGAAGGGGGAGCTCGGTGGAGCCGCTTCCCGTTCCGACTAGGGCGTGTTTCGAAAGTGGCGTCGTCTGCCCGAAGGGCAGACGGGACTTTCGAAACACGCCCAAGGGCGTTTCCCGCTGGGCGCGGACCAGGGCGAAGGCCTGGTCCCGGGCCTGGGCTAGCGCTTCTTGGCGGGGCGCTTGGCGGCGGCGCGCTTCGAGGCGGACGGCTGGTGGGCACGCGAGCGGTTGGCCATCTCCTGCAGCTCGCGCATACGGGCGTAGGCCATCTCGATCGTGTACACGGTGAACACCACTCCTGAAGATCGTCTTTGATCTGAATGAACGATTCACAGGGCGTCGGACCCTGTGTACCTTTGATTCTATACCCAAACTCGCGGTATCGCTGGACAATGGAAGGCTTCGTACCTATGGACGCCGTGGACAGGCAGCTCATCCAGGCCCTGCGGGAGAACGGCCGAGCCTCGTACGCCGAGCTCGGACGGCTCGTCGGGCTCTCCGGCCCCTCCGTCACCGACCGCATCAACCGTCTGGAGGCGGCCGGGGTCATCACCGGTTACCGCGCCACCGTCGACGCCGCCTCGCTCGGCCTCGGCGTCACCGCACTCATCGGCATCTCCCTCTCCGACGCCGCCGACCACGAGGACGTGGCCCGCCGGCTGAAGGACCTGGCCGAGATCGAGGACTGCTGGTTCATCGCCGGCGACGACTCCTTCATGCTCAAGGTCCGCGCCAACGACGTCGACGGCCTGGAGAAGACCATCCGCCGGCTCTCCGGCACCAAGGGCGTCTCCCGCACCCGTACCACCATCGTGCTGTCCACGAAGTGGGAGAACCGGGTCGGCGACCTGCCGGAAGAGGCCTGACCGGCGGCGCCGACGGGGGCCGCTCCCGCGCGGAGGGCGGGGGAGTACGGTTGGGGAAGCCTGATTTCGGAAACATGGGAGGCGGCCGGAGATGGACGCTGGGCTCAAGCGGGAACTGGAACAGAAGGTTCTCGCCGGAGAGCGGCTGAGCCGTGAGGACGGCATCGCGCTGTACGAGTCCGACGACCTGGCCTGGCTCGGCGGCCTCGCCCACGAGGTGCGGACGCGGAAGAACGGCGACGTCGTCCACTTCAACGTCAACCGTCACCTCAACATGACGAACGTCTGCACCGCCTCCTGCGCCTACTGCTCCTTCCAGCGCAAGCCCGGCGAGAAGGACGCGTACACCATGCGCATCGAGGAGGCCGTGCGCCTCGCGAAGGCGATGGAGAGCGAGAACCTCACCGAGCTCCACATCGTCAACGGCCTCCACCCCAACCTGCCCTGGCGCTACTACCCGCGCTCGCTCTCCGAGCTGAAGAAGGCGCTGCCGGACGTCTCGCTCAAGGCCTTCACCGCCACCGAGATCCACCACTTCGAGACCATCTCGGGCCTCTCGGCCTCCGAGATCCTCGACGAGCTGATCGAGGCCGGTCTGGAGTCGCTGACCGGCGGCGGCGCCGAGATCTTCGACTGGGAGGTCCGGCAGCACATCGTGGACCACCGCACCCACTGGGAGGACTGGTCCCGGATCCACCGCCTCGCGCACGAGAAGGGCCTGAAGACCCCGAGCACGATGCTCTACGGGCACATCGAGGAGCCGCGCCACCGCGTGGACCACGTGCTCCGGCTGCGCGAGCTCCAGGACGAGACCGGCGGCTTCCAGGTCTTCATCCCGCTGCGCTACCAGCACGACTTCGTCGACATGCGGGACGGCAAGGTCCGCAACAGGCTCCAGGCGCGCACGACGATGGCGACGGGCGCCGAGGCGCTGAAGACCTTCGCCGTCTCCCGGCTGCTCTTCGACAACGTCCCGCACGTCAAGGTGTTCTGGGTGATGCACGGCCTCCACACCGCGCAGCTCGCCCTCCAGCACGGCGCGGACGACATGGACGGCTCGGTCGTCGAGTACAAGATCACGCACGACGCCGACAACTACGGCACCCCGAACAAGCTGACCCGGGAGGACCTCCTGGAGCTGATCCGGGACGCCGGCTTCCGCCCGGTCGAGCGCAACACGCGCTACGAGGTGATCCGCGAGTACCCGGGCCCGGACCCGCTGCGCCGCGAGTCGCCGCAGCCGATGCGGGTCTGACGCCCCGAGGGACGCGGAGGCCCCGCCCGCGCGGACTCACCGTCCCAGCGGCAGCAGCATGATGATGTCGTCGCGGTCGTCGCCCGGGGCCACCCGGATGGCGGCCGGGACGCGTCCGACCTCCTTGTAGCCGGCCCGCGCGTAGAACGCGTCGACGCCGGTGCCGCCGCGGCAGGTCAGCCGGATCGCCTCGACGTGCTCGAAGCCCTCGCCGGTACGGGCCGCCCGCTCGGCCGCGGCCATCAGGTCGAGCCCGTACCCCTTGCCCTGGTGCCGGGGGTGCACCATCACCGTGTACAGCCACACCCAGTGCGTCATCAGGGGGTGGCTGTTGTGCGTGAAGAAGGCGGTCGCGGCGACCGCGCCGTCCTCGTCGCGCCCGACGAGCAGCCGCGTGGTGCCCTCCGCCATCCCGACCAGGTGCCGCAGCAGCGCGGGCCGGATCTCCTCCGGCGTCACGGGCGGGACGAATCCGACGGCGCCGCCCGCGTTGGACACGTCGGCCCAGAGGGCGAGCACGCCGTCGCGGAGCTCGCGGTCGACGGCGGGATCCAGGGTGAACGTAAGGGTCATAGGTGGAGGGTATCTATTACTTCCCTTGCGGTTCAAGGGTCGGCGGCGGACCCCGGCAGGGGCCGTGCTTCACTGGAGGGACGCTTGTCCTGTATGGGAGGGACTCACATGCTTCGCTACAGCCTGCTGCGCCTCGGCATCTTCGCCGGCAGCTTCCTCGCGCTCTGGGGCCTGGTCTACGCCGGCGTGCTGCCGCGCGGCCTCGGCGACTCCAACCTGCTGTGGGTCCTCCTGCTCTCCGTCGTCGTCTCCGCGCCGCTGAGCTTCGTGCTGCTGCGCAAGCAGCGCGACGAGATGAGCGTGCAGATCGTGAACAAGGTCGACCGCGCCAAGGGTCGCCTGGAGGCGAACCGCTCGGCAGAGGACCTCGCCTGAGCGCCGTAAAGGCTGCGTAAGGTACCTCACACCAGGACGCGACCGGACGTAACGGAACACCCCGGGTGGAGCTTCGAAGGCTCTCCACCTGGGGTGTTCTGCGTTTCCCAGGGACTCGCCGTGCTCGACCACCCCAAAGAAGGGCTTTGAGGTTCTCAAAGTTCAAGTGTTAACGTGACCGGCATGACGACCGCAGTGCACCTCCCCGATGCCGTGAGCACCCCGCTCGTGGCGCGCCTGCACGTCGATCTGTGCCGCTGCCTGTCCGCGGTCTGTTGCCGCGCGCTCTGACCCGGCATCATGCAGCGGTCCGCGCGTTGAGAGCGTGTGTACCGCACCCCCCGTCCCGTATTTCCCGATACGCACCAGTGGAGTGTGCCCGTGTCCGCGTCCTCGTCCGCGTCCGCGCCCGTGGCGAAGTCCCGCATACCCAAGATCCCGTTCTGGGCCCAGATCGTCGCCGGTCTCGTCCTCGGCGTGCTGCTCGGCTGGATCGCCCGCAGCCAGGACGTCAGCTGGCTGAAGGAGACCCTGAGCCAGGTCGGCGGCATCTTCGTCCAGCTGCTCAAGCTGGCGGTCGCCCCGCTCGTCTTCTTCGCGATCCTGGTGTCCATCACCAACCTGCGCAAGGTCAACAACGCGGCCCGCCTCGCCGCGCAGACCCTCGTCTGGTTCATGATCACCTCGCTGATCGCGGTCGGCATCGGCCTCGCCATCGGCCTGCTCACCAACCCGGGCGCCGGCACCGGCCTCACGCCGAAGGACGGCAAGCTCCCCGAGCACAAGGGCAGCTGGATCGACTTCCTCACGGGCATCGTCCCGACGGACGTCATCACGCCCTTCACCGAGCTGAACGTCCTCCAGATCGTCTTCATGGCCGCCGTCGCCGGCATCGCCGCGCTCAAGCTCGGCGAGAAGGCCCAGCCGATCCTCACCCTCTCCGAGTCCGTCCTCGAGCTGCTGCAGAAGGCCCTGTGGTGGGTCATCCGGCTCGCCCCGATCGGCACCGCCGGCCTCATCGGCCGCGCCATCGTGAACTACGGCTGGGACCTGATCGGCAAGTACGCCACCTTCACCGCCGACGTCTACATCGGCTGCGCCCTGGTCCTCTTCGGCGTCTACCCGCTGCTCCTCGCGACCGTCGCCAAGCTCAACCCGCTGCAGTTCTTCAAGGGCGCCTGGCCCGCCATCCAGCTGGCCTTCGTCTCCCGCTCCTCGGTCGGCACCATGCCGGTCACCCAGCGGGTCACCGAGCGCCTCGGCGTCCCGAAGGAGTACGCCTCCTTCTCCGTGCCGTTCGGCGCCACGACCAAGATGGACGGCTGCGCCGCGATCTACCCGGCGCTCGCCGCGATCTTCATCGCGCAGATCTTCGACGTGCAGCTGGGCGTCAAGGAGTACCTGCTCATCGCCTTCGTCTCGGTCATCGGCTCGGCGGCCACCGCCGGCCTCACCGGCGCGACGGTCATGCTGACGCTGACCCTGTCCACCCTGGGCCTCCCGCTGGAGGGCGTCGGCCTGCTCATGGCGATCGACCCGATCCTCGACATGATGCGCACCGCCACCAACGTGGCCGGTCAGGCCCTGGTCCCGGTCCTCGTCTCCGCCCGCGAGAAGATCCTGGACGTCGCCGCCTACGAGTCCGCCTCGGCCTCCCCGGTCGACGAGCCGACGGACGCCCGCGAGGCCGAGCAGAAGGTCGCGGTCCCGGCCGCCGCCTGATCCGCCCGACACCAAGCGACCCACCGCGACCCACCGCGACGCGCCCCGGACCGCCCCTGCGCCCCTGGTCCGGGGCGCCCGCGCGTGCGGGGCGCGGGTGCGGGCGGGAAGGGCGCGGTGCGTGCGGGGCGGGCGCGCGCGGAAGGGCGCGGGGCGTGCGGCGCGGGTGCGCGCGGAAGGGCGCGGGGTGGCGGGAGCGTGCCCGGCGGGTGCCTCGCGAGGACCGCTCCTGTCCAAATGGCGTACGGCGCCCTACATTTACTCGGAAGTAAGGTTACTGGCCGGTTCTCGACGCCGAGGAGCCGCACGTGCCCGTCCCCGAGTCCACGCCCGAGTCGGGCCGCCTCGCCATGGTCCGCGTCGACGGGACCGTACGCGAGGTGTCCGCGCCCGCCCTCGTGCCGCCCCCACGGCGCGGATCGCTCGCCGACCTGCCGTACGAGACCGCGCGCGACGAACCCGGCGCCGCGCTCTTCGCGCGCAAGCGGCCGGACGGCGGCTGGGACGACGTCACCGCCGCCGCGTTCGCCGCCGACGTGCACGCCGTCGCCAAGGGCCTCATCGCCCAGGGCCTGCGGCCCGGGGACCGGCTCGCCCTCATGGCCCGCACCCGGTACGAGTGGACCCTGCTCGACTTCGCCGCCTGGGCCGCCGGGCTGATCACCGTGCCGCTCTACCCGACCGCCTCCGCCTACCAGGTCCGCTGGATCCTCCAGGACTCCGGCGCCGCCGCCTGCGTCGTCGAGGACGCCTCCCAGGCCCGGCTCGTCTCCGGCGAGCGCCGCCGACTGCCCTCGCTCGGCCACCTGTGGGTCCTCGACACCGGCGCCGTCGACCAGCTGCGCCGGTCCGGCGCGCGGGTCGGCGACGAGGCCGTCACCTCCCGCCGCGGACTGCTCACCCCGCAGACCCTCGCCACCCTCATCTACACCTCCGGCACCACCGGCCGCCCCAAGGGCTGCGCCCTCACCCACGCCAACTTCTTCGCCGAGGTCGACAACGCCGTCGCCCTCCTCCACCCCGTCTTCCGCTCCCTCAGCAAGGAACCCGCCTCCACCCTCCTCTTCCTGCCGCTCTCCCATGTCTTCGGACGCATGGTCGCCATCGGCTGCGTCCGCGCCCGGGTCCGCGTCGGCCACGCGCCGTCCGCCGAGGGCGACGAGCTCCTCGCCGACCTGGCCTCCTTCCGGCCGACCTTCCTGCTCGCCATCCCGTACGTCCTGGAGAAGGTCTTCCACACCGCCCGCGCCGGCGCCGAACGCCTGGGCCGGGCGGCCTCGTTCGACCGCGCCGCCCGGGTCGCCGAGCGCTACGGGCAGCAGTCCGCCGCCGCCGGCACCCGTCCGTCCCTCGGGCTGCGCGCCGCCCACGCCCTCTACGAACCGCTCGTCTACAAGCGGATCCGCGCCGCCCTCGGCGGCCGCGTCCGGCACGTCATCAGCGGCGGCTCACCGCTCGGCGCCCGGCTCGCCGAGTTCTTCTCCGGCGCCGGCATCGACGTCTACGAGGGCTACGGCCTCACGGAGACCACGGCCGCCGCCACCGTCACCCCGCTGCGCGGCCCGCGCCCCGGGACGGTCGGCCGCCCGCTGCCCGGGACAGCGGTCAGGATCGCCCGCGACGGCGAGGTCTGGCTCAAGGGCGGCCACGTCTTCGCCGGCTACTGGGACTCCCAGCGCGGCGTCGCCCTGCCGTACACGGACGAGGGCTGGTTCCCCACCGGTGACCTCGGCAGCCTCGACGACGAGGGCCATCTGCGGATCACCGGCCGCAAGAAGGACATGATCGTCACCTCCGCCGGCAAGAACGTCGCCCCGGCCCCGCTGGAGGAGTGGCTGCGCGCCCATCCGCTGGTCGCCCAGTGCATGGTGATCGGCGACGGCCGCCCGTACGTCACGGCGCTCGTCACCCTGGACCACGAGGGCCTGATGCACTGGCGGCGGATGCGCCACAAGGACCACCTCGCGCTGTGGGAGCTCACCAGGGACGAGGAGCTGCTCGCCGTCGTCCAGCGGGCCGTCGACGACGCCAACCGCCTGGTGTCGCGGGCCGAGTCGATCCGCGCCTTCCGCGTCGTGACCACCGAGTGGACCGAGAGCAGCGGCCACCTGACGCCCTCCCTGAAGCTCAAACGGCGCGCGGTGCTGCGGGACTTCGCCCGGGAGATCGACGGGATGTACGGCTAGAGGACACGCGGCCGGACGACACGCGGCCGGACGACACGCGGCCGGACGACACGCGACCGGACGACACGCGACCGGGAGACACGCGACCGCGAGACGCCCGCGGGCGGACGCCCGGCCCGGAGACGCACGCGGCCGGACGCCGGACCGGAGGAGCGTGCGGCTAGAACCGGACGGTCACCGTCAGGCCGCCGCCCTCCTCGTTCGCCGTGGCCGCCGCCGTCGCCCCGTGCGCGCGGGCGACCGCGTCGACGATCGACAGACCGAGCCCCGCGCCCTCGCCGGGCCCGTGGGTGCGCTCGTTCACCCGCCGGAACGGCTCGAACAGCAGCGGGACCGTGTCCGGTGGCACCGCCGGGCCCGTGTTGGACACCGCGATGCCGTCCGGGCCGGTGCGGATCTCCACCCGGCCGCCGGGGACGTTGTGCCGTACGCCGTTCGCGACCAGGTTGTGCAGCAGCCGCTCCAGGAGCACCGGGTCCCCGTCGACGGCCAGCGGACCGGCCCGGACGGCGAGGCTCACCCCGCGTCCGTCCGCCTCGTCCGCGAGGGCGGCCGCCGCCGCGCGGGCGAGCTCGTCGACCGCCACCCGGCGGCGCTCCCGGATGCCCTGGCCGGAGGCGGCGAGCAGCAGCAGGCCCTCGATGATCCGGTCGCTGCCGTCGGCGACCTCGATCAGCTTCGACCGGATCCGCGCCACCCGCTCGGGCGACGGGTCACCGGCCAGCCCGATCTCGGCCGCCGCGCGCTGCACGGCCACCGGTGTGCGCAGCTCGTGCGCGGCGTTGGCGGCGAACCGCTGCTGGGCGGAGACCAGTTGCTCCATCCGCCCGAGCATGGCGTCGAAGGTGTCGGCGAGCCGCTTGAGCTCGCCGGGCGGCGCGTCCAGCGCGATCCGCCCCCACGGGCCCTGGCCGGGCGGGGCCTTCAGCAGGTCCTCGCCGGACAGCCGGCGCGCGGTGTCGGTGATGACGGCGATCGGCCGGAGCACCCGGCCGGCCGCCCACCAGGCGAGCGCGACCGACAGGACCGCGTAGCAGGCGAGGACGATCACCGAGACGGTGAGCAGCCGGTCGAGGGCGGCGGACTCGGCGGCGTCGCTGACGGTCCGGGTGATCGCGATGGCGACCGGGAGCCGGCCCACGCCGGGTCCGGTGCTGGGCGCCGGGGTCACCAGCGAGGCGCTGGGAAGAGGCGTGGGGAGACCGGTGGGCAGGGCGGTGGAGGCGCCGTCCGGCAGGTCCTCCAGGCGCCGGGCCGGTACGGCGGTGGTGACGGCCGTGCTGATCGACGCGTACAGGCCCTCCCGGACCAGCCAGTACACGACGCCGGTCAGCACCGCGCCGGCGAGCACCAGCAGTCCCGTGTACAGGGCGGTCAGCCGGGCCCGTTCGCTCCTCACCACGCGGTTCACGAGGCACCGATCCGGTAGCCCGCGCCCGGCACCGTCTCCACCACCGGCGGCTCGCCCAGCTTGGCCCGCAGTTTGCTCAAGGTGACCCGTACCGCGTTGGTGCGGTAGCTGGTGTGCTCCTCCCAGACCTGCTCGATCAGGTCCTCGCCGCTCACCACCGCGCCCTCCGCCCGCAGCAGCGCCTCCAGGACCCCGAACTCCTTGCGCGACAGGTGCAGGTGCCGTCCGTCGCGGCTGGCCTGGCGGCGGGCGGTGTCCAGGACGATCCCGCGCCGTTCGAGGACGGGCGGCAGCGCGGGCCTGGCGCGCCGGCCGAGGGCGAGCACCCGGGCGAGCAGCTCGTCGTACGCGAAGGGCTTGGTCAGGTAGTCGTCGGCGCCCAGGCCGAGGCCCTCGACCCGGTCCCGTACGCTTCCGGCCGCCGTCAGCATCAGGATCCGGGTCAGCAGCCGCTGTCCGACCACGTGGCGGCACACCTCGTCGCCGTGCGTCCCGGGCAGGTCACGGTCCAGGACGAGGACGTCGTACTCCCCGAACCGGAGCTTGTGCAGCGCTTCGAGGCCGTCGGCCGCGACGTCCACGGCGAGCGCGTCGCGGCGCAGCCCCTCGGCGATCATCTCGGCGAGGAACGCCTCGTCCTCCACCAGCAGTACGCGCATGGCCCCTGTGTACCCGAGGGGCACCTTTCGCCGGCGTAAGCGAAACCGCTGAGAGAGGCGAAACATCCCTTCGCGGCACCCTCGCCGCCATGACGACCTCACGGAAGACCACACGGCCCGCCGCCTTCGCGGCCCTCACGCTCCTCTCCCTCCTCGCCACCGCCACCGCCACCGCCTGCTCCGGCGGAGGCGGCGAGGCGCCGCCCGGAGCGGGCGGTGGCGAGGAGGGAAAGAAGGCCGACCAGGCCTTCGAGCACCGCAAGTGCCTGCGCGAGCACGGCCTCGACGTGCCCGAGCCCAAGCCGGGCGAGCAGGGCGTCGGCCTCACCGTCGGCGGCGACGGCGTCGGCAAGGAGAAGATCGAGGCGGCGTTCAAGGCCTGCCAGGACAAGGCGGGCGGCGCCGGCTGGGGCAAGGAGCCCACGCAGGCCGACAAGGACAAGGCGCTGGCCTACGCGCGCTGCATGCGCGAGAACGGCTACGACATGCCGGACCCGAACTTCGACGGCGGCATGCAGAAGGCCCTGCCCATGCCGCAGGGCGCGGGGAAGCAGACGTTCGAGAAGGCCATGAAGAAGTGCGAGGGCGTGGCCCGATGAGCGACCGGGAACACGGCGCGGCCGGCGACCGGGAACGCGGCGCGGCCGGCGACCGGGGGCACCTCGCGAGCGGCCACCGGGAGGAGAGCGGGCCCCGGGACGGTCGTCCCGCGAGCCACCGGGAGCGGCGGCCCCTGACGCGGCGCCGGCTCGTGGTCGCGCTCGTGGCGGTCCTCGCCGTCGCGGGTGCCGGGATCGCCGTCACCGCCCTGACCACCGGCACCGGGTCCGGCACCGGGCAGGCACAGGCCGGGCCCGGCGGCTCCCGGGGACTGCCGCCCGCCACCGCGCCCGTCGTCCGCGGCGACCTCACCGACGGCTCGCAGCAGGACGGCACCCTCGGCCATCTCGGCGAGCGGAGGATCAACGCCGGCGGCGCCGGCGGCACCCTCACCTGGCTCGCCCCGAACGGCTCCGTCGTCCGGCGCGACGGCCGGCTCTACGAGGTCGACGGCGCGGCGGTCCGCCTGATGTACGGGGCCGAGCCCATGTACCGGACCCTGAAGACCGGCGACAAGGGCAGGGACGTGCGCCAGCTGGAGGAGAACCTCGCCGCCCTCGGCCACACCGGCTTCGACGTCGACGAGGAGTACACCGCGAAGACCGCGGCGGCCGTCAAGCGCTGGCAGAAGTCCCACGGCCTGGAGCAGACGGGCACGATCGGCCCGGACCTGATCGCCTTCGCGGGCAGCGCGGTACGGGTGAAGGAGGCCGGCGGAGGCTCGGCCGAGAACACCCTCGCGCCCGGCGACCGCGTGCAGCCGGGCTCCCCGGTCCTCACCGTGACCGGCTCCGAGCGGGTCGCCCGCTTCGAACTGCCCGTCGCCGAGGCGGCGACGGCGAAGACCGGCACCCGGGTGAAGGTCCGGCTGCCCGACGGGACCGAACTGCCCGGCCGGGTCTCGGCCGTCGGCCGGACGGCCTCCGAGGGCGACGACCCGCAGGACCCGACCCCGAAGATCGAGATCACGGTCTCCTTCGACGAACCGGGCCGGGCCAAGGGCGTCGACCGGTCGCCGGTCACCGTCGAACTCGCCGGCGAGACCCGCCGCGACGTCCTGTCCGTCCCCGTCAACGCCCTGCTCGCCCTGCCCGGCGGCGGCTTCGGCGTCCAGGTCGTCGAGCAGGGCCGGACCAGGGACGTGAAGGTCGAGCTCGGCATGTTCGGCCAGGGCCGGGTCGAGGTCAGCGGCGGCGGACTGCGCGAGGGCATGCAGGTGGGGGTGCCGTCCGCATGACCGCCGTCGTGGAACTGACGGGCGTCGTCAAGGAGTACCCGGGCGGGGTCCGGGCCCTCGACGGCGTCGACCTCACCATCGGGGAGGGCGAACTGCTCGGCATCGTCGGCCCCTCCGGCTCCGGCAAGTCGACCCTGCTGCACGTCGTCGGCACGCTCGACCGGCCGACCGGCGGCTCCGTGCGGATCGCCGGGCACGACGTCGCCGCGCTCACCGACCGGCGGCTCTCCGCCCTGCGCGCCCGGCACATCGGCTTCGTCTTCCAGGCCTTCCACCTGGTCCCCGGCGTCGCCGCCGTGGACAACGTCGCCGAAGGACTCCTCTACTCCGGCCTGCCCCGGGCCCGGCGGCGCGGGATGGCCGCCGACGCCCTGGCCAGGGTCGGGCTCGCCGACCGGCTGCGGCACCGCCCGCACGAACTCTCCGGCGGGCAGAGACAGCGCGTCGCCATCGCCCGCGCGGTGGTCGGCGAGCCCGCGCTGCTGCTCGCCGACGAGCCGACCGGCGCACTGGACTCGGCGTCCGGCGAGGCCGTCATGGACCTGCTGCACACTTTGAACGCGGAGGGCGCGACGATCGCCGTCATCACCCATGACACCGAGATCGCGGGCCGGCTGCCGCGCCAGGTACGGATCCGCGACGGCCGCGTCGTGGCGGACACGGCGCGCGGAAAGGTGGCGGCCTGATGTCCCGTACACCCGTGCTGCGGGCCGCCCGGCTCGGCCCGCGTGACGTCCTCCACGTCGGCTCCGCCGGACTGCGCAGCCGCCCGGTCCGCGTGGTCCTCTCCGCCCTCGGGATCGCCATCGGCATCGCCACGATGATCGCGGTGGTGGGCATCTCGGCGTCCAGCCAGGCCCAGTTGCTGCGACAGCTGGACGCGCTCGGCACGAACATGCTGGTCGCGAAGGCGGGCGAGGGGATGTTCAGCGGGCAGGAGGTCAAGCTGCCCAAGGACGCGGTGGGCATGGTCGGCCGGATCGACGGCGTCGAGGAGGCCGCCGGTACGGGCGACCTCGACCGCACGGTCCGCCGCTCCGAGAAGATCCCCGAGGGCGAGACCGGCGGGATCGCGGTGAAGGCGGCCACGGAGCGCCTGCTCGACGTCCTGCGCGGCCGGCCGGCCGCAGGCACCTGGCTGAACGCCGCCAACGGCCGCTACCCGGCCGTGGTCCTCGGACATGTGGCGGCCGAGCGCCTGGGCATCGACCGGCCCGGCCGCCAGGTCTGGATCGACGACCGCTACTTCACCGTCGTCGGCATCCTCGACCCGCTGCCCCTCGCTCCCGAGATCGAGCGCTCGGCCCTCGTCGGCTGGGACGCCGCCCAGCGGCTGCTCGGCTTCGACGGACATCCGACGGCGGTGTACGAGCGGTCCACGGACGCGACGGTACGGCAGGTGCAGAACCTCCTGGCCCCGACGATCGACCCGCGCAACCCGCAGAACGTGGCCGTCGGCGACCCGTCGTCGGCGCTCAAGGCGAAGGCGGCGACGGAGGGCGCGTTCTCCACGCTGCTCCTGGGCCTCGGCGGGATCGCGCTGCTGGTCGGCGGGGTCGGCGTCGCCAACACCATGATCATCTCGGTGCTGGAGCGCCGTCACGAGATCGGCCTGCGCCGCTCGCTCGGCGCCACCCGGGGCCAGATCCGGATCCAGTTCGTCACGGAGTCCCTGATGCTGTCCGGCCTCGGCGGCCTGGCGGGCGTGGCCCTCGGCTCGGCGGCCGTCGCCGCGTACGCCGCCACCGGCGGCCTGCCCTGGGTCGTTCCGCCCTGGTCGGCCGCGGGCGGCTTCGCCGCGACCCTGGCGATCGGCACGGTGGCGGGCCTGTACCCGGCGGTCCGCGCGTCCAGGCTGTCGCCGACGCTGGCGCTGGCGGCCGGTTAGGGCCCCTCCGGCGGGTCGTGGCCGGGGCCGCGGCCCTGATCCGCCCGACAGGCGCCAAGGCGCGGGAGTACGACGGGGCCGCGCGTACGGGCCGGAGGCATCACGGCCGCCGGCCCGTACGGCCGTTCCTGCGGCCCTTACGGCCAGAGCAGTTCGCGGGTCCAGCCGCCCGGTGTGCGGCGGTAGCGCAGCCGGATGTGGCGCCGGTCCTGGTCGCCCTGGAAGAACTCGACCTCCCGCGGCTCCACCACGTACAGCGTCCAGCTCGGCGCGTGCGCGCCCGGCTCCCGCCGCGCCCGCTCCCAGGCGGCGGCGCTGGCCCGCTCCAGCTCGTCGAGCGAGGCGAGCACCTCGCTCTGCCGGCTGACCAGTGCGGAGGCCAGGGCGCCGGTCGTCCGGGCGTGCAGGTCCTCGTACGCCTCCTCGCGGGTCCCGGTGGCCACCCGGCCCCGCACCCGCACCTGGCGGCCCTGCGCGGCCCAGTAGAAGTGCAGCGCGGCCTCGGGGCGGGCGGCGAGCTGACGGCCCTTCGCACTGCCGGAGTGCGAGGCGAAGTGCCAGCCGCGCCGGTCCGCCTCGTGCAGGATCACGGTCCGCACGTCCGGGTGGCCGTCCGCGTCGGCGGTCGCGACCTGCATGGTGTTCGGCTCCACCACGTCCGCGGCCACGGCCTGCGCGAACCACCGGTGGAAGAGCGCGACGGGCTCCTCCGGCGCGTCGTCCGGGTCGAAGCCGGGAAGCTCGGTGTCCCAGACCCGCACGGACCGCAGGGCCTCCTGAAAACGCCGTTCGTCGTCCATGGCGTCCATCATGAGGCCCCGCGGCGCGGTGGTGCGGGACGCTCAGCCGGTGTAGTAGCCGGTGACGTCGGCGATCAGGTCGACCGAGCCGTTCTTGTTGTAGAAGGTGATCCTGCCGTCCTCGACCGGCACGACGACGCCGTTGGCGACGGTCTGCCCGGCGACGAAGTTGAGGTTCGACGCGGAGGTGCGGGTCGTGCCGTACGGGTGGACGGAGACGAAGCTCGCCTCGGTCGGGTTCGTCGCGGTCACGTTGAGGACGACGGCCTTGTACTTCGTGCCGACGGTCAGGCTCACCGACTGCCCGGCGCCGACCTTCCCCTTCGGCGCGCCGAGGCCGGCGCGGGTGTCCATCATGCGCTTGGGCTGCATGCCGGTGAAGACGGAGCCGGTGCCCTGCTTGAAGTACCCGGCGACGTCGGCGATGACGTCGACCGAGCCGGCCCGGTTGTAGAAGGTGATCCTGCCGTCCTTGACGGGCACGATCACCAGGTTGGGGACGGTCTGCCCGGCCGTGAAGTTGAGGTTCGACACGTCGGGGCGGGTGGTCCCGTACGGGTACGCCGCGACGAAGCTCGTCGCCGTCGCGTTCGTCGCGGTGACGTTCATGGCGACGGCGGTGACGCCGGGCTCGGTCACGCCGAGCGTCACCGTCCTGCCCGCGCCGACCTTGGCCTTCGGCACGCCGGTGCCGGTGCGGGTGTCCATGAGGCGGGTCGGCGTGACGGCCTCGTACGAGGAAGCGGCCGTGCCCTCCTGGTAGTACCCGGCGACGTCGGCCAGCAGGTCGACGGAGCCGTTCTTGTTGTAGAGCTGGACGTAGCCGTCCGTGACGGGGACGGTCACCAGGTTGGCGGTGGTCTTACCGGCCGTGAAGTTGAGGCTGGAGGCCGACGTCCGCAGGGTCCCGTACGGGTAGACCGAGACGAAGCTGTCGGCCGTCGCGTTGGTGGCGGTCACGTTGAGGACCACGGACGTGAGCCCCTCGGTGGGCACCCCGCCCCGGCCGCCCACCTTCAGCAGGACCGTGCCGTTCGGCCCGACCTTCGCCTTCGGCGCGCCGAGACCGGAACGGGTGTCCAGGAGACGGGCGGGCGTCACCGGCGTGTAGGTGCCGGGGACGGTTGTCAGGGAGCTGCCGTGGACGTCGAAGGCGCCCCGTCCGGCCTGCGCGGCGTCGGCGCCGTCGAGCGGACGGGCGATCAGCTCCCAGCGGTACTGGCCGGACTCGATGCCGCGGCCCCTGGAGTCCTTGCCGTCCCACGCCACGCGGACCGCGGCACCGGCGCTGCGCGCCCCGGTGAAGGTACGGATCACCTGGCCGTCGCCCTTCGTGACCTTGAGCTCCCAGGAGACCGGCCGCGAGAAGCGCCACACCGGCTCCCAGGTGTTCTCCGGTTCGACGCCGGACAGGTCGGCGTAGGACAGGGCGGGTACGGAGGAGTCGAGCGTGGCCAGCGGCCGGCGGGCGAGCCCGGCCGGCTTGACGTGGACGTCCTGTGCCGCGTCGACGTAGGCCACGCCGCCGCCGAACTTGTCCACGGTCCATGTCGTCCTGCGGCCGGAACCGGCCGCCGATGCGGGCAGGTCCGCGACGTCGGAGGTCTGTCCGGTGACCGCGTCCGTCAGCCTGAGCTTGTCGCCCTCGTGCCGGACGACGAAGCCGTCGCCGAGCAGGGCCTCGCCGACCGGGACCGGGACGCTCTTCTTCAGGCCGAGGTCGTAGACGCCGGCCCTGTCGGCTCCGCAGGCCCAGTACAGCCAGCGGCCCGAGGAGGCCTGGAGCTCGGTGGGCCGGCAGCCGGACCCGAGGTCGATCGCCGCCGACGTGGTCTTCGTCTTCAGGTCGTAGGAGTTGACCAGGGTGCCCGTGGCGGCGGAGGGCTTCCACAGCGTGGTGTCCCACAGGGCCGCGGGGGAGTTCCGCAGGGTGAACAGGACGCCCGACTCGCCCGCGTAGCGCCTCTCGAGGTCGCCGACGTAGGTCGCGTCACCGGCCTTCGCGAGGAAGAACCGTCCCGCGCCGTCCACCACGGTGGCGCCCTCGGGGATGCCTTCCACCGGCCAGAAGGAGGACGTGCTGGTGGGGAGGACCACGCTGTGGCGCCACGCGACCACCGGGTCGCCGTCGCCGAGCGAGGCGAGCCCGGACGGGGCGTCGGAGAGGAAGCGGAAACGGGTCTTCGGCGCCGTCGAGGCGGGAGTGCCGCCGACGTTGGTGTCGACCTCGGCGAGCTCGACCATGCCGTCCCGACCGGTGGGGCTGAGGTAGTGAAGCCGGTCGCCGCCCATGGCGAGCTGGGTGATCTTCCGGGGCATCGGCGCAATGTCGCGTACGCGGGTCACCCGCGGCGTGCCGTCGGCGCCCGCCGAGATCCGGTGGAGGGCCCAGTCGAGAGCACTGCTGCCGCCGGGTACGAGGACGCTGCCGTCGGGCGCGGTGGCGAAGCTGCCCTGCTGGGCGTGCTTCAGGAGCTCGGTGGCCGCGCCACCGCCGACGGGGACGGAGCGCAGGGCGTGGCCGGCGAGGTAGCCGTTCTCGGGGTAGAGCAGGTTCCGCTGGTAGACGACACTGTCGCCGCTGACCGCGAAGGCGAGGCCGGGTCCCTCGTTGCCGACGGGTGTCGGGAGCACGGTCTGCACCGGCTGGGCCGCCGGGTTGTCGCGGGGGACGGAGACCAGCGGTTTGCCGTAGCCGGGGTAGTACACGACGTGGCGGTCACCGAGGGCGTACGAGCCGGTGGTCGCCATGGCGGCCGGCAGCGGCTTCACCGTGGCGGTCGTGTAGTCGAGCAGGTAGGTGCCGCCGCCCGTGCCGTCGGCCGTGGGGCGCAGTCGGAGGATCGCGCCGCGCAGGTCCTGCTGGACGGCGATGACCGGGCTGATGCCATGGGGGATGTCGGTGATCGACCGGGCGGTGGTCGTGCCGTCCTCGGCCGCGCGGTACAGGGTGAGCGAGGTGAGGCCGGCCGCGTCCCCGGTGTAGGCGAGGGTCGTGTCCGCGTTGTACGTCTTGGACCACACCTGGCCACCGGGGAGCGTGATGCTCTTCGTGGTGTCCGAGCCGACCGCCGCGACGGTGACCGTGCGCGGCTGGTCGAACGGCTCGGAGCTGATCGTCGCGTGGAGGCCGGAGTGGCCGGCTGCCTGGGCGTCGCTGATCGGGGTGTCGGTGCCCGTCGCGTAGTCCGTCCAGACCGTTCCGGTGCCTTCCTGGGTGTGCGCGTAGCCGGTCGAGCCTGTGTGCTCGAGGGAGTCGACGCGCGGCCGCTCGCGCCCGGGATTCGGGATGACCACCTCGTCGGCGGTGGCCGTGGCGGCCGTGGCGGCCGTCGCGGCGTTCGCGGGTGCCGCGATCGCGGCGGTCAGGCCGGCCGTGATGCCGAGGGCGGTGGCCGCGGCCAGCGACGCTCTGCGGGCGTGCAGGTTCAAGGAAGTCCCCCTCTGAGAAGCCTGATCAGGCGGGGGACGGGTGGCCGTCGTTCGCGCGTGCTCGCGCGGCCCCCTTCGGCACCTCCCGTCTCGAACCGCCCGTCCGAGACCGTGATCGTAACAGCGGCCCCCTACGCGCCGGTAGGCGGTTTCGAACCGGTTCAGAAGACGGCGCCGAGCGTGATCGGCCCTGGTCGGGGGATTGCCGAAGCGCCGTGTGCGCATCTGGTCGCCCGTCCTGGAGGTCCGGCGGCGCGTGGCGTGGAACCGGGCCGCCCCGGAGGGTCTCAGCCCCGGCCCAGCACCACCGTCCCCGACGAGCAGAACCAGCCGCCCGTCCCCGACGCCACCGCCAGTTCCGGCAGTGAGCCGTCCGGGCGCCGCACCTGGAGTCCCGGTGCCTCGCCGCGCAGCTGCCGTACGGCCTCCACGAGCAGGAACAGCCCCCGCATCCCCGGGTGGCAGGCGGACAGGCCGCCGCCGTCCGTGTTCACCGGCAGCCCGTCCTTCTCCGTGACGTACGCCCCGCCCTCGCCCTTCGCGCAGAAGCCCAGGTCCTCCAGCGTCACCAGGGTCATGTACGTGAACGCGTCGTAGATCTCCGCCAGTTCGACGTCGGCGGGCCGCACCCCCGCCCGCTCGAAGGCGAGCCGGCCGCTCACCGCCGCCGGCGAGACCGTGAAGTCCTCCCACTCCGACATCGTGGTGTGCGAGACGTGCGTGCCGGTGCCGAGCACCCACACCGGCGCCTTCGCCGTGTCCGGCACGTACTCCTCCGCCGCGAGCAGCACGGCGCAGCCGCCGTCGCTGCGGATGCAGCAGTGCAGCTTGGTGAACGGGTCCGCGATCATCGGGCCGTCGAGCACCTCGTCGACCGTGACCGGCTCGCGGAACATCGCCTCCGGGTTCAGCGCCGCGTTCGCCCGCGCCCGCACCGCCACCTCGGCCAGCTGCTCCAGCGTCGTGCCGTACTCGTGCATGTGGCGGCGCGCCGCCATCGCGTACTTGGCGATCAGGCTGTGCCCGTACGGCACTTCGAACTGCAGCGGCCCGCGGGAGCCGAACGACAGGTTGCCGGTGCGCCGGCGGGCCCGGATGTCGGCGCGGGCGGTGGAGCCGTAGACGAGCAGCACCGCGTTCGCGTGCCCGGCGGCTATGGCGTCGGCGGCGTGCGCCGCCATGACCTCCCAGGTGGCGCCTCCGACGGAGGTCGAGTCCACCCAGCGCGGGCGGAGCCCCAGGTACTCGGCGACCTCGACCGGTGCGAGGGTGCCGAGCCCCGCCGAGGCGAGGCCGTCGATCACGGAACGGTCCAGGCCGCTGTCCGCGAGCGCGCGGCGGGCGGCCTGGGCGTGCAGGGCGTACGGCGTGGCCTCGTCGACCCGGCCGCAGTCGGAGAGGGAGATGCCGACGACGGCGACGCGACGGCGGCGGTCCGTTGTGGTGGTGGGCATGAATCTGACGGTACATCAGATTTCCTCGATCCGGCCCGCCCGCCGGGCTGTGCATCCACACCGGCGGGTCCTAGCATGACGCACCGTCAGATACGGAGGGGAGACCCGAGGCCCATGCCGAGTCCCATGCGTACCGCCGCCGTCACCGAAGAACAGCAGCAGATCCGGCGGGAGATCCGCCGCACCCTGCGCGAGCTCCTCGCCAAACGCGCCGGACCGGCCGAGGTCCGCGCCGCCGTCGAGACGCCCGAGGGATACGACTCCGCGCTCTGGACCACCCTCGCCGGCCGCCTCGGCCTGCCCGGACTCACCCTGCCCGAGGCCTACGGAGGCGCCGGCTGCGGACCCGCCGAACTCGCCGTCGCCTGCGAGGAGACCGGCCGCGCCCTCGTCCCCTCCCCACTGCTCGCCACGGGCGTCCTCGCCGCCCCGCTGATCGCCGCACTCGGCACCGAGCGGCAGCGCGCCGCGCTCCTGCCCCGGATCGCCGACTCCACCCTGACCTGCGCCCTCGCCCTCCCCGGCGACTCGCTCGCGCTCGCCCTCGGAATCACCGGCGACAACACCGCCGCGCCCTGGTCCGGCGGCGGGCGCTCCGGCGGCATCCAGGCCACCCGGCCCGACGGCGAGCACTGGTCGCTCTACGGCGAGGCCGGCCACGTCCTCGACGGGCACAGCGCCGGACTCCTCCTCGTCGCCGCGCACACCGGAGGCTTCCCGCGCAGCCGCACCCTGCTCTTCCTCGTACGGGCCGGGGCCGAGGGGCTCACCAGGCGCCGCGAACCCACCCTCGACCTCACCCGCTCCCAGGCCGGCGTCCGGCTCCGCGACGTCGAGGCCGAACTGCTCGGCGAGGAACCGGTCGACACCCTCGGCGCGCTCGCCGCGACCGGCCGCGCCGCGGCCCTCGCGCTCGCCGCCGAGGCCGTCGGCGCCGCCCGCGGAGCCCTCGACCGGACCGTCGAGCACGTCACCACCCGCGAACAGTTCGGCCGCCCCCTCGGCTCCTTCCAGGCACTCAAGCACCGCCTCGCCGACCTGCTCGTCCGGATCGAGTCGGCCCGCTCGCTCACGGTCCGCGCGGCCGACGAGGCCGACCCGGACGGCGTCGCCGCGCTGCTCGCCCTCGCCCAGGCCCTCGACGCGCAGCGCGCCGCCGCGGCCGAGACCGTCCAGCTCCACGGCGGCATCGGCATCACCTGGGAGCACGACGCCCATCTCTACTTCAAGCGCGCCGCCGCCGACGAACTCCTCTTCGGTCCCGCCGTACGCCTCCGGGCCCGCGCCGCCGAACGGGGCGGACTGTTCGACGACCCCGCGACGGGGGAGCGGCCGTCCGGCGGGCCCGCGGCGGCGCGGCCGTCCGGTAGGGAGGTGGGTTAGGTGCCCGTCGGCCTGCGTCTGATCCAGAAGGTCTCCGCCACCCGTGCCTTCGCCCGGGTCGCGCCCCGCGTCATCCCCGCCGTGGACCGCGCCGTGCACCGGCTCACCGGCGGAAAGGTGCTGCTCAGCGCCCGCATGCTGCCGGGTGTCGTGCTCACCGCCAAGGGCGCCAGGACCGGGCGGCCGCGGGCGACCCCGCTCGCCTGCCTGCCGGAGCCGGGCGGCACCTGGCTGCTCGTCGGCTCCAACTTCGGCCGCCCCGGACACCCCGCCTGGACCGGCAACCTGCTCGCCCATCCGGACGCGGAGATCAGCTGGCGCGGCGAGCGCCTCCCCGTACGGGCAAGGCTGCTGGCCGGCGAGGAACGGGCCGAGGCCTGGCGGGCGGCGCTGGCCTTCTGGCCGCCGTACGCCGCGTACCAGGCGCGGATCGAGCGCGAGATCCGGCTGTTCCGTCTGACGCGCGCCGCGCCCGAGGAGTGAAAGCAGACCGGCGGCGGTCCCGTACCCCGTGCGCGAACGCGGGGAAACGGGACCGCCGCCGGCGCGCGACAGGACGGGTGAAGGGGGGTGGGGACTACTTCGTCGGCTTCTTGCCGGTGATCCCCAGATGCACCAACAGGGCGAGGTTCGGCTTGAGTTCGGCCTGCTTCACGCCCCAGGTCTGGAAGCCCTTCTGGTGGCCGGCGACGGACGCCAGCATCGCCACCAGCGAGCCCGCCATGGCCGCGGGGCTGATGTCCTTGTCGACCTTGCCCTTCGACTGGAGTTCCTTCACCGCGTCCGTCAGGGAGTTGGTGACCGAGTTCAGGATCTTCATGCGGATCTTGTAGAAGCGCTTGTCGCCTTCCGCGGCCCCGAGGTCCACCACCCGCAGGATCGCGTCGTGCTTGCGCCAGAAGTCCAGGAATCCCTCGACCAGGTCCTCGGAGGTCTGCCAGCCGGCCTTGCCGACCCAGGAGCGCCCGCTGACCAGTTCGGTCAACCCGGCACCCTCCTTGGCCATTTCCTCCGCGATCTCGAGGACGGCGCCCTCGACGTCAGGGAAGTACTGGTAGAACGTCGCGGGTGAAGTACCCGCCTTCCGGGCCACGTCGATGACCTTGACGTCCCGGTAGGGCGAGGAGCTGAGCATCTCGCCGAGGCAGTCGAGCAGCTTCTGCCGCGTCGCCTGGCCGCGTCGTCCGGCCACGCGGCCGTCGACGGTGCGTACTTGTCCTGTCATGCCGTCAGCTTACCGACGGGTGATCGAGGCGCGATTCGGCCGACTGCAAATGGGTGCGACCCCCGGGACGGGCCCTCGGGGCCGGCCCCCGCGGGTGCGGAATGAGCGCCTCCGGTCGGAGGCCGGCCAGGGATCGGCCAGAGGTCGGCCGGCCAGGGAGCGGTCAGGGATCGGTCAGGGATCGGCCCTGATTCGATCAGAGGTCGGTCGGAAGTTGATCAGGGAGTGATGCGAGGCGGTTATGAACAGCCTGTGGACAACTTCGGTGGACAAAATCGAGCAGGCGAGGGTTCCGGGGCGGTTTCCCGGCCGGTCCGGGTTTCCGTTCCCGGCCGGTCCCGGTTTCCGTTCCCGGTCGGTCCCGCTTTCCGGCTCCTTTGGCGGTACGAGCGCACTCTGAGAGCGCGCGGCCGCCCGGGCCGACCCATCCTGGTGGCATGGCCGTATTCGCACAGGGCACCCCTTGCTGGGTGGACGCGCAGCTTCCCGACCTCGAAGGAGGGAAGCGCTTCTACGGTGAGCTCTTCGGCTGGCGCTTCGACCCCGCGCGCGACGAGGCGCTGCTGCGCGGGCGGCGGGTGGCCGGGCTCGTGCCGAAGCGGGACGGGCGGATGCCGACCACGTGGACCGTGTACCTGGCGGCCGACGACGCGGGGGCGCTGGCCGGCCGCGTGAAGGCGGCCGGCGGGCAGATGGTCATGGAGCCGTATCCGGTCGGCCCCTTCGGCGTCCTCGCCCTCGCCGCCGATCCCGGCGGGGCGGTCTTCGGGCTGCGGCAGGCGGGTGACGACGACGGCTTCGAGGTGACCGGCGAGCCCGGGTCCTTCTGCTGGATGGAGGTGTACACCCGGGCCCCGGAGGCGGTCGACACCTTCTACGCGAGCGTCTTCGGCTGGCTCGGCCGCCAGGTCCTCCCGGGCGAGGCGGGAAAGACCGAGGGCTTCGACTACCGGGTGTGGTCGCCGCCGGGGTCCCGGGCCGGGGACGACACCGCCTTCGGCGGCCGGGCGGTGATCACCGACGCGTTCCCCGCCGAGATGCCGGGCCACGTGCTCGTCTACTTCGCCGTCGACGACTGCGACGAGGCCTGCGCCACCGCCGTACGCCTGGGCGGCCGGGTCGCCGAGGGCCCCGTCGACACCCCGTACGGCCGGATCGCCGTCCTCCACGACAACCAGGGCGCCCGCTTCGCGGTCCTCGCCGAGCCGGAAGCCGACGCCGGCGCCGGGGCGGAACCCGGGTCCGCCGAGGAGCGCGCCGCCGAACGTCCCTCCGGGGCCGAGGCCGGGCCCGCCGCCGAGCCCGAGACCGCGCAGACCGTCGAGCTCCGGGCCGTACCCGCCGCCGGGCCCGGCGCGGAGCCGGACGCCGCGCCCGCCGCAGGACCGGACCCCGGGTCGCAGTCGGCCTCCGGGTCCGGGCCGGCCTCCGGGTCCCAGTCGGCCTCCGGGTCCGGGCCGGACACCGGAGCCGCTCCCGAGTCGGACGGAACGGCGTCGGACCGGGAGGAATCGGGCGCGTAGCCCGGCGACACGCCCGCCGCCCCGCCCTCCGGCGCCTCTCCGAAATGAGACGGGACACCCCGATCCGCCCCCGGGTTCGCAACCACCGCCCCGGACAGGAACAATCAGGGGGCACGGGGCCGTAATCTCATGGCCCTACGGGGAGGTGGCAGGCAAGTGGAGCAGCTGACGCAGCACGACCCGAGAAGGATCGGGCCCTTCGAGGTGCTGGGCCGGCTCGGAGCGGGCGGAATGGGCCTCGTGTACCTCGCGCGCTCGGCGTCCGGGCGGCGAGTGGCGATCAAGACCGTGCGGACGGAGCTCGCCGAGGACCAGCTGTTCCGGGTGCGCTTCACCCGCGAGGTCGAGGCCGCCCGCGCGGTCTCCGGCTTCTACACGGCGGCCGTCGTCGACGCCGATCCGCGCGCCGCCGTGCCGTGGCTGGCCACGGCGTACGTGCCGGCGCCCTCGCTCGAGGAGATAGTGAACGAGTGCGGGCCGCTCCCGGCCCAGGCGGTGCGCTGGCTCGCGGCCGGCGTCGCCGAGGCCCTGCAGTCCATCCACGGCGCCGGGCTCGTCCACCGTGACCTCAAGCCGTCCAACGTCCTCGTCGTCGAGGACGGCCCCCGGGTGATCGACTTCGGCATCGCGTCCGGCGTCTCCAACACACGGCTGACGATGACCAACGTCGCCGTGGGCACGCCCGCGTACATGTCCCCCGAGCAGGCCCGCGACTCCCGCAGCGTCACCGGCGCGAGCGACGTCTTCTCGCTCGGCTCGATGCTGGTGTTCGCCGCCACCGGCCACGCGCCGTACCACGGCGCCAACCCGGTGGAGACCGTCTTCATGCTGCTGCGCGAGGGCCCGGACCTGGAGGGGCTGCCGGACGAACTGCGTCCGCTCATCGACGCGTGCATGCAGATGGACGTGGCCAAGCGGCCGACCCCGGCCGACCTGCAGGCCATGCTCGCGCCGCACCTCTTCGGCTCCGGCGAGGACGACAGCGGCACGGCCGCGGCCTGGCTGCCGCAGAGCGCCGTCGCCATGATCGAGCGGCGCCGCGGCGGCCGCCCCGCCCAGCCGGCGCCCC
>NZ_SDOY01000027.1 GCF_004117935.1 Streptomyces roseicoloratus
CCGCGCACGCGAGGGACGACGAGGAGATCAAGGCGGCACTCGCCGTGTCCAAGATCAACGAGTACTTCACGTAGGCGGGGGAGCAGGAAACGTGCTGACCTTCGAGAACGTGTACCAGGCGCCGCTCGACAAGATGAAAGCGGCGGCCGATCGCTGGTCCGAGATGAAGGGCAAGCTGGACGCCCTGGCCGAGGACGCCCGCAGGACGATGGCGGCGAAGGCCCGGGCCGAGGACTGGCGGGGCGTGAACGCCGAGGTGACGAAGCCGTTCATCGACAAGACCGCCAAGGAG
>NZ_SDOY01000028.1 GCF_004117935.1 Streptomyces roseicoloratus
GCACCGGCCTGGGCAGTGGAGGCGGCATCGACGGGCACGCCCTGCGGCGGAACCGTGTCGCCCAGCGCCGGCCGGCCCTGCGCGCTCTCGGCGGCGGTCACGACGGCGCCCTCGGCGGGCCGGCCGCGCCGCCGGCCGGTGCCGGTCGAGACACCGGCGCCGGTGGTGGCGTCGGCGACGGCCGCGATGCCCGCGTTCTGGGCGGGGATCAGCTCCGCGGGAGTGCCGGCGGCAGGAGTGTCGCCCGCGCGGCCACGACGGCGGCCCGTGGGCTCGGGTACGGGTACGGGCCCGCCTTCCGGCGCCGTCGGGCTCTGCAGGAACGCGTCCGTGGACGCCCGCCGGGCCCGCCGTCGCCCACCGCCCTGGGTGACGTCCGCGGCAGGAGCCGGGGCCGGACCCGGGGCCGGGGCCTGGGCGGGCAGGGACGGCGACGCGGAAGGCGGTACGGAGGACGGCAGCGGGAACGCACCGGAGGCCTCCGGCCGCTGACCGGCCGGCACCGCTCCGGCCGGCACCAGCCCGGAGGGCACGGGTCCGGACGGCACGGGTCCGGACGGCACGGGTCCGGACGGCACGGGCTCGGACGGCACGGGCTCGGAAGGCACCGGACCCGACGGCACCGCGCCCGCCCCGGACGCCCCCGGCCGTACGGGCTGCTCGGGCCGTACGGGCTGGACGGGCTGCTCGGGCTCGACGACGGCCGGGTCCGCGGCCGCGGCCGGAGCCGCAGTGGTGGTGGTCGTGGGGCCTGTGGGGCCTGTGGGGCCCGTGGGAGGTGCGGGGGCCGTGGGCGCCGCAGGCAGTGCGGGCTGTTCCGAGAGGGCCGGGGGCAGGGTCACGGTGCCGCGGCCGGCGCCGAGCGGCAGCTCGACGACGTACGCGCCGCCCACCGTGCCCGGCACCTCGTGGGTCTGCACCACGCCGCCGTGCGCGGCGACGATCCCGTGCACGATCGGCTGGTGGACCGGGTCGCCGCCGCCGTACGGGCCGCGGACCTCGATCCGTACGACGTCGCCGCGCTGCGCGGCCGCCACGACGATCGTCGAGTCCGCGTACCCGCTGCCCTGGGCGGCGGCCTTGCTCTTGCCGGTCGCGTCGACCCCGGCCACGTCCGCGACGAGGTGCGAGAGCGCGGTGGTCAGCCGTACGGCGTCCACCTCGGCCTCGATCGGCGGCGCGTGGACGGCGAACTGCGCCCGGCCGGGGCCGATCAGCTCCACCGCCCCGTCGATGCCGCCGGTGACGACGGCGTCGAGCAGGACGACGTCCTTGGCGAGTTCCTCGGCGCCGGCGTCGAGCCGCTGGTAGCCGAGGACGTTGTCGACGAGGGTGGTCATCCGGGCGTAGCCGGCGGCCAGGTGGTGGAGGAGCTGGTTGGCCTCGGGCCAGAGCTGCCCGGCGTCGTCGGCGGCGAGCGTGGCGAGCTCGGCGCGCAGCTCCTCCAGGGGACCGCGCAGCGACTCGCCGAGCACGGCGGTCAGCTGTTCCTGCCGGGCGGCGACGGCGGCGGTCCGCCGCTGCTCCTCCGTGACCCGCTGCCGCTCCTCGGCGACCCGCTGCCGCTCCTCGGCCAGCTCGGTCTCGTACCGCTCCTTCTGCCGCTCCAGCTCGGCGGCGTGCCGCTCGGCGGCCTCGGCCAGCTCGGCGGTGTGGCGTTCGGCGGCGGAGGCGGTCTCGGCGGCGTGGCGCTCGACCAGCTGCTCGTACGGCCTGCGGTCGGTGAAGGTCATGACGGCGCCGACGAGCTGGTCGCCGTCGCGCACCGGCGCGGTGGTCAGGTCGACCGGGACCCGGTCGCCGTTCTTCGCCCAGAGCACCTGGCCGCGGACGCGGTGCTTGCGGCCGGACTTGAGGGTGTCGGCGAGCGGCGACTCCTCGTACGGGAAGGGCTGGCCGTCGGCGCGCTTGGGAAGGATGAGCGGGTGCAGCTCGGCGCCGCCGAGCTCGCCGGCGCGGTAGCCGAGGATCTGCGCGAAGGCGGGGTTCACGAGGACGACCCGGCCGTCGGTGTCCGTGCCGACGACGCCCTCGGACGCGGCGCGCAGGATCATCTCGGTCTGGCGCTGGGAGCGGGCGAGTTCGGCCTCGGTGTCGAGGGTGCCGGTGAGGTCGCGGACGACGAGCATGAGCAGCTCGTCGCCGGTGTAGGCGTTGTACGAGTCGTAGGCCTCGCGCCCGTCCTCGAGGCTGGCGCTGGTGACCTCGACGGGGAACTCGCTGCCGTCGGTGCGGCGGGCCATCATCCGGGTCGGCCGGGTGCGGCCGCGGTCGTCGATGCCCTCGGGGCGGCGCATCGAGCCGGGGATCAGGCGCGAGTCGAAGTCGGGGAGCAGGTCGAGGAGGCCGCGGCCGACGAGCGCGGTGCCGGGCGTCTCGAACATGCCGAGGGCGATGGTGTTGGCGTTGACGACGGTGCCGTTGCAGTTGACGAGCACGAGGCCGTCGGGAAGCGCGTCGAGTATCGCTGCAAGGCGAGCAGCGCCTCGGGATGGCCTGCTGCTCACGAGACGCTTCCTCCCTGAAACCACTGCAACTGCACGTGCCTGCAGCCCTTGCCTGGTGCTTGGTGCCTAGGGACTGTCCGGCGGTCCCATCTTGCCCCTCGGGCCGCGGCCTGTCACTGGAGGGAGTCTAAGGGAGGCCGGGCCTCCGCCTCTGGAGACGGGGTGGAGGTTCGGTGCCCGCCGGGCCGCGGGGCGCCGCGGCGGGGCGGGCAGAAGGCGCTCACGCGCATGGACGCCGGCTCGGCCCATGCGTGTCGGCCCATGTGTGTCGGTTCATGCGTGTCGGTTCATGCGTGTCGGTTCATGGGTGCCGGCTCATGGACGTCGGCGGGACTCGGCGGCGGCTGGGCGTCGGGAGCGCCTCACCCGGTCACGCGGGGGAGAACGGGCCGGAGGTTCTCCCACCGGTCGATCTCGCAGCCGTTGGCGCGGGAGAAGCGGGCGTCGACGGAGCGGCCGTGCCAGCGGCCGGTGACGTGGGCGGTGGCGGGCCCGCCGTACTGCTGGGTGCACAGCTGATCCGCGGGCACCGGCCGGAACGGGTCTTCACCGGCCTGGGCGAGCTGGTCGAGCCGCTTGCAGGCGTTGCCGGCGGCGGGATGGGTCCCGCCGGGCGTGTCGCCGCACTCGAGCCGGTACGTGCCGTCGGCGTCCTGATGCCCGGTCTTCTCGATGGTCACGGTGAGCGAGTCGGGCTCGGAGAGCAGCGGCAGCGGGGGCAGCGGTCCGAGCCCGACGGCGGTGGTGGCGAAGGTGGCGAGGAGAAGCGGGCGCAGCATGACGGACTCCCGTGGGGTGCGTGCCTGGAGCGGAGGGACGGTCGATCGGGCGTTCTTCCCTCACTAACGCTCCGGGCCGCGCTCCGTTGCGCAACCGGGGTGCGCCGCGCGGAGGCCGGGCCGACCGGCACCTCACCGGAGGCCGGGAACGGAGGGAAGAACGGCGGGGCGATCGGAAGGGAGGACGGCGGGGCGATCGGAAGGGAGGACGGCGGGGCGGACGGCGGGGCGAGGGGGAGGGAGGAGCCGGGGCGCGCAGGGGCGGTGAGGCCTTTGCCCTGGCCCCCCGGGTCCTAGTACGGTGATAAGCGATTGGTGACACCGCGCTTGTCTGTGTCATCATCTGCACGCACCACTCGCGTACGCGCGGGGTGCAGGGAGGCGTCGCCTAGTCCGGTCTATGGCGCCGCACTGCTAATGCGGTTTGGGTCTTAAAGCCCATCGAGGGTTCAAATCCCTCCGCCTCCGCCACACGAAGCCCCGGTCCCCAGGACCGGGGTTTCGCCGTTCCCGGGGCTTCGCCGTTCACCGGGGTCGTTCTCCGCCGCCCCGAAGTTCCCTGCCGCCCCCGCCGCACCCCGTCGGCCGACTGTCCGGCGTGCTGCCCGGCACCGAAAGCGCCACCCGGAAGCCCCTCCGTGTGACCCCGGTCTCTTTCGGCTCCTTTCCGCCCCCACCACTCCACCCCGACCGGACTCCCGCCCCGCGCCGCACGCGGCGACCGTCGGGCGTTTTCGCAGGTCACAAGGGGTGGACCCAATGGATTTCACATGACGGCGGCAGTCATGTAATGTTCTTCCTGTCGCCGCGAGCGGGCCGAAAGGCCGGGGAGCGGAGGCGAGAGAAACAACAAAACAAGCACTCGTAGCTTAACGGATAGAGCATCTGACTACGGATCAGAAGGTTGCAGGTTCGAATCCTGCCGAGTGCACACAGGTGAGAGGCCCGGACGAGAGTCCGGGCCTCTTGCGTTGTCCGGGTGTGCAGCGGCGGAGTACGGCAACCGCTGTCACTGCCGGCAGTCGCGTCAGCCGTTTTCCGCCGGTGTCAGGAGGGTGCAGCGGGGTGAGGTCTGGTGGGTCGCGTTCGACGAGCGGCGGCCGGTCGTGCTGCTGTCGGGAGACGACGCGTCCGGGATCCGGGTGATGCAGGTGGTCGCTCCGGCGGGCGTCGACATCGGCGGTCTGGGCGTCGAAGTGGCGGTAGGCGCCGTGGAAGGGCTGCCCTTCGAAGGCGTGCTGCGGATCGCGTTCCCGCGTCCGGGCTTCACTCCTTGCACGTGGCTGACGACGGTGTCCCGGGATGACCTGATCGAGCGAGCGGGGGTCCTGCCCTCCGCGAAGCTCGGCGAGATCGAGGATGCCCTCCGTCTCGGTGGACTCGGGTAGGCGGGCCTCTCGAGCCGTTGGCCCGGACCGGGGTCGGCTCCTGACCCGGGCTGTTTCCGGACCGGCCGAGGTATCTCGGATCGGGGGCGGGGCGGGTGTCTCCCCCCGCGACGTACGGGGAGCCCGGCGCGGACCTCGACCTCGCGGACGCCGTGGCCCGTGGGCGGGTGCAGTTCGGGACGGGCGGTACGAGACCGTCCGGTGCCTCGGTCGGATCGACGGCGCCCGCTACTCACCTGCACCTCCCCGTGGGCCGTGCACGAGGTGGAGCTGCGGCCGCCCTCGGAGCCGTACCTGTGGCAACTCGCCGCCGCGCTGTGCGAATCGGGTGGGTGGCCGGCGGAGGAGACCGTCCGGTATCTGGCCCGCTGTCCCGGGGGCGCCCCGCGCTGGACTCCCGAGCGGCTGCACGTGCTCGTCGGTCGCGGATCCACTCCTTCGGGTGAACCGTGCTGATTTCCATGTCAGTTGAATATGCCCTCGGCCTAGCGTTGCAGGTGGAGGTGACGCCCGGATGAACCCCATCGACGCCATCGACATCGACGACTTCGTCTACGCCGCCACCGGCGTCCGCCTGCGCCGGCTCACCCTGCCGGACGGCACGCACTGGTTCCCCGCCGTGGACGCCGCCCGCTCCCTCGGATTCGCCGGCGCGGCCCAGGCACTCCGTACGCACGTCGGCGACGGGCTCCACGCCACGCTCGCCGAGCTCCCCCTCGACACGACCGGCCGCCGCCGTCTGCGGAAGTCCACGCGGATGGTGTCCCTCGAAGGGCTCGTCCAGCTCGTCAACGCCTCCCCGCGCGCCGAGACCGCGCCGTTCAAGGACTGGGTCGCCGAGGTCGTCACCGGTATCCAGCGCGACGGCTCCTACGGGCTCGAACCCTCCTCCGTCCACCTCGGCTTCGTGCTTCCTCCGCAGCTCCTGGACGTCCTCGTCCGGCTGGAGGAGCGCGCCCTGCGGCTCGACGACGACGGCTCCGAGTACGGCGAGCTGTTGCGCGAGGCCGTCTGCGATCTCCGTCGGATCGCCGCCTCGGTGGAACGGATCGCCTTGCCCGCCCAGCGTTCCCAGTCGCCCGGCGGCGGGGGCGGGGGCCAGGTGGACTCCTCCGGCTCGGGATGTACCGCCGGCGCCGGACCCGCCGATGCCGGTCCCGCCGATGCCGGTCCCGCCGGCGCCGGACTCGCCGGTGCCGGACCCGTCGCCCGCAGTCCGCAGGAGCTGATCGAACGCTGGCGTGCTCGCAACGCCGTCGTCGGTGCCGACGTCCACGCCGTCGCCGCCTACCTCGCCCCCGCCCTCGTCCGCGGCGGGGTCCGCTACCGCCTCGAAGAGGTCGCCCGCCGCACCGGACTCACCGCCGACCGCGTCCGCGACTGCGTCCGCACGCTCGTCGAACGCGGCTGCATGCGGCACGCCGGCGGCACCGGTACGGACGGCGGACTCCTCTACGCGCTGCCCTGAGCCGCTCCGTGCCGCCCACGGGCGCCCTCGCTGTCAGAGGCAGGGACGACACTGGGGGCATGGTGGTGTGGCGGAGTGCCGGAATGTCCTGGCGGGGCGGCGCCCCCAGCCTCCGCTGGGAGGGCGCCGGCAGACGGGTCAGCCCGCTCGCGTACGGGCGCGACCTCGCCTTCCGTGCCGTCGGTCAGCGGCGCTGCTCCGGGGCCCGCGGCCACCCCTGCCCCCTCGCCGCCGCCGTCCCCGCCCGCGGCACCGGCGGGCGGTGCGCCGAGTGCGCACGGCTCGACCGGGCCCACTCCGTCGCCGCCGACACCCTCGTCGACGACCCGAGGCCGTACCGCGTCTACCTCGCCTGGTTCGGCCCCGGCATGATCAAGGTCGGCATCACGGCGGAGGCGCGCGGCTCCGCCCGACTGCTCGAACAGGGCGCCGTCGCCTTCACCTGGCTCGGCCGCGGGCCGCTCATGGCCGCGCGGCGGACGGAGGAGGTGCTGCGGCACGCCCTCGCCGTGCCCGACCGCATCCCGTACGCCCGCAAGCGCGCCGTACGATTCGGCCTGCCGCCCGCCGCCGAACGGGCCGCCGAGGTCACGGAGTTGTACGGCCGCGTCGTCGCCGTACCCCACTGGGCCGAGACCCTGGCGCCGCTGCCCTGCCACGTGAGCGACCACGTCCGGGCCTTCAACCTGGAGGCCCCGGCCGGTTCGCCCCACCTGCTCGCCACGCCGCCGGACGTCCCGGGAGCCTCGTCCTCCGCCTCGCCGGACGTCGCTCACGCCTCGCCCTCCGCCTCGTCCCCCACCCCGCCCGCCGCCGCGCCGTTCGTCGTCACCCAGCTCGTCGACCGTGGCGTCCTCGCCGGGCGGCTGGTCGCCGCCGCCGGGCCCGACCTGCATCTTCTCGACCGCGACGGCCGGCAGATCGTCCTCGACACCCGGCTGCTGTCCGGGTGGCAGCTGGTCGCGGCCGAGGCAGGGGCGCCGGAGGACCCGGGCGGTGTCGGCCTGCCCCTCGCCGCCCTCCCCGCCCCCGCCGATCCGCAGGACCAGCTCTTCTGACGGCCGTGCGCAGCCAGGGGGCGACGCCGGTCGCGAAGCGCCGAACCGTAAAGTCTTGGATCCCTTCCGGCGGCCTCCATGGACACCACCGCCGCCCCCACCGCAGGGTGATCACATGACCCAGAACCTCGTGGGCGGCTTCGAACCGCCCTACTACACCGCTGTCTTCACCGCCCTCCGCCCCGACTCCCTTGAGGGCTACGCCGAGACCTCGGACCGGATGGAGGAGCTCGTCCAGGACGTCCCCGGCTTCCTCGGGTACGAGTCCGCCCGCACGCCCGGCGGCATCGGCATCACCGTCGCGTACTTCCGCGACCTCGACGGGCTCGCCGCCTGGCAGCACCATCCCGAGCACATGGCCGCCAAGCGGTACGGCCGCGAGCACTGGTACGACAGCTACCGCGTCCACATCGGGAAGGTCGAGCGGACCTACGGCTTCGACCGTGACGGAGGCGACCGTGACGGAGTCGACCGTGACGGAGACGGACACGGCGGAGACGGCCGCGACCATGCATGACCTCCGGCAGCCCGCAGACGAGGCCGCGGACGAGCCCGCCGACGAGCCCGCCGACGAGGCCGCGGATATCAGGGGCTTCGCCCGGCGCCTCGGGATTCCCGGGCTCGTCGACGTCCACACCCACTTCATGCCCCGCAGCGTCCTCGACAAGGTGTGGGCCTACTTCGACTCCGCAGGGCCCCTCACCGGGCACGAGTGGCCCATCACCTACCGCGAGGAGGAGGACCGGCGGGTCGAACTGCTGCGGGAGTTCGGCGTGTTGGCCTTCACCTCCATGCTCTACCCCCACAAGCCCGGCATGGCCGCCTGGCTCGACGACTGGGCCGCCGGCTTCGCCGCCCGCGTCCCCGACTGCCTGCACACCGCCACCTTCTTCCCCGAGCCGGAAGCCCCGGCCTACGTCCGGCGCGCCCTGGAGCGCGGCGCCCGGGTGTTCAAGGTCCACGTCCAGGTCGGCGGCTTCGACCCCAACGACCCGCTGCTCGACGACGTCTGGGGCGTCCTGGCCGAGGCCGGGACCCCGGTCGTGATCCACTGCGGCTCCGGACCCGCCCCGGGGCCGTATACCGGGCCCGGGCCGATCGCGCGGCTGCTCGCCCGGCATCCGCGACTCGCCCTGGTCGTCGCGCACATGGGCATGCCGGAGTACGACGACTTCCTCGACCTCGCGGACCGCCACGAGCGCGTGCACCTCGACACCACCATGGCCTTCACCGACTTCAGCGAACGGCTCGCGCCGTTCCCTGTCGTCACCGGGCTCAAGCGGCTCGACGTGCTCCGCGAACGGATCCTGCTCGGCTCCGACTTCCCCAACATCCCCTACCCGTACGCCCACCAGCTGCTCGCCCTGGAACGCCTCGGGCTCGGCGACGACTGGCTCCGGGCCGTCTGCCACGACAACGGCGCCAGGCTCTTCGGGCTCCCGCCCCGCGCGTAACGGCGCCGGGCTCTTCGGGCTCCCGCCCCGCGCGTAAGGGACTGGTGGAGCGGGCGGCGCCGGTCCGTCCGTCCCGCTTCCGTGCGTCGTTTCTCAGCGAATTCACAGGAAAGCCCAAGCCGCGTCTCACCCTGCCCCGCGACCGTGTCCCCCATGACTGCGACCACTCCCCGTTCGCGTACCGATCTGCTCCGGCCCGACGGCAGCGCCGTCCGCGTCCTCGTCGTCGACGACGAGGCCTCACTCGCCGAACTGCTGTCGATGGCCCTGCGCTACGAGGGCTGGCAGGTGCACAGTGCGGGCGACGGGGCCGGGGCGCTCAGGCAGGCGCGCGAGTTCCGGCCCGACGCCGTCGTGCTCGACATGATGCTGCCCGACATGGACGGGCTCGCGGTCCTCGGCCGGCTGCGGCGCGAGCTGCCCGGAGTGCCGGTGCTGTTCCTGACCGCCAAGGACGCAGCCAAGGACGCCGCCGAGGACCGGATCGCCGGGCTCACCGCGGGCGGCGACGACTACGTCACCAAGCCGTTCGGCCTGGAGGAGGTGGTGGCGCGGCTGCGCGGGCTGATCCGTCGCTCCGGCGCCGCGCAGGCGCGCGCCGAGTCGCTGCTCACGGTCGGGGACCTCACCCTGGACGAGGACAGCCACGAGGTGGCCCGGGGCGGCGAGTCGATCCACCTCACCGCGACCGAGTTCGAGCTGCTGCGCTTCCTCATGCGCAACCCGCGGCGGGTGCTCAGCAAGGCGCAGATCCTCGACCGGGTGTGGTCGTACGACTTCGGCGGCCAGGCCAACGTCGTCGAGTTGTACATCTCCTACCTGCGCCGGAAGATCGACGCCGGGCGCAGCCCCATGATCCACACGCGGCGCGGCGCCGGCTACCTGATCAAGCCCGCCGAGCCCGCGCCGACTGACCGAAAATAATCGCTATACAGCGTAAGAGAGAGTCTTATACGGTGTACGAGTCACAGTCCCGTACACCGTATAAGGAGTTTCCATGACGGCGACGGCGTCACCCGCCGCGAACGAACCGGCCGCCGCCACCGGCGGCCACCCGCAGCGCTGGCTGATCCTCGGCGTCATCTGCCTCGCCCAGCTCACCGTGCTGCTCGACAACACCGTGCTCAGCGTCGCCATCCCCTCGCTGACCACCGAGCTCCGTGCCTCCACCAGCGACATCCAGTGGATGATCAACGCGTACTCCCTCGTGCAGTCCGGACTGCTGCTCACCGCGGGCAACGCAGCCGACCGCTACGGCCGCAAGAAGATGCTGGCCATCGGTCTCGCGCTGTTCGGCCTCGGCTCGCTCACCGCCGGACTCGCCGACTCCACCGGCCAGTTGATCGCCGCCCGGGCCGGCATGGGCATCGGCGGCGCGCTCCTGATGACCACGACCCTGGCCGTCGTCATGCAGATCTTCGACGACTCGGAGCGGGTCAAGGCCATCGCCCTGTGGGCCACCGTCGGCTCGCTCGGCTTCGCGGCCGGACCGCTGATCGGCGGCGCCATCCTCGACCACTTCTGGTGGGGGATGATCTTCCTGATCAACATCCCGGTGGCCGTCGTCGGCCTGGCCGCCGTCCTCAAGCTGGTCCCCGAGTCCAAGAACCCGCAGGGCGAGCGTCCCGACCTGGTCGGCGCGCTGCTCTCCACCATCGGCATGACCTCCGCCGTGTACGCGATCATCACCGGTCCCGAGCACGGCTGGACCTCCGCCGAGGTGCTCGTCCCGGCGGCGATCGGCGTGGCCGTCCTGGCCGCGTTCGCGCTGTGGGAGCTGCGCGTCCCGTACCCGATGCTCGACATGCACTTCTTCCGCAACCAGAAGTTCGTCGGCGCCGTCGCCGGCGCGATCCTGGTGATGTTCGGCATGGGCGGCTCGCTCTTCCTGCTCACCCAGCACCTGCAGTTCGTCCTCGGCTACGAGCCGCTGGAGGCCGGACTGCGGATGGCGCCGCTGGCCCTGACCGTCGTCGCCCTCAACCTCACCGGCGTGGGCCCGCGCATCGTCATGAAGCTCGGCACCCCGCTCACCGTGGCCGTCGGCATGACCCTGGTCGCGGGCGGTCTCACCTCGATCGCCGTGATCGGGGGCGGCACGGACGGCACGTACTGGGGCATGCTCCTCGGCCTGGTGCTCATGGGCGTCGGCCTCGCCGTCTCCAACCCGGCCATGGCCAACGCCATCATGAGCGCGATCCCGCCGGAGAAGGCCGGTGTCGGCGCCGGTGTCAACGGCACCCTCGCCGAGTTCGGCAACGGCCTCGGTGTCGCCGTCCTCGGCGCGGTCCTGAACGCCCGGTTCGCCGCCCTCGTCACCGTCACCGCCACCTCGCTCCCGGCCGCCCTGGCCGCGGCGGGCGGTGACGCCGAACGCGGGCAGATCTCCGACGCCTTCGCCACCGGCCTCCAGACCAGCCAGCTGGTCGGCGCGGTCGCCGTCTTCGCCGGCGGTCTGCTCGCGGCGGCCCTGCTGAGGCGCGCCGAGAGCGCCGAGCGGGCCGAGCGGGCGGCGTCCGAGGCCACGGGTGCTGCCGACGACCCGGTGGTGGCTGCCTAGCATGGGCAGGGATCACTGACGGCGGGGACCAGGATGGAGCGCGCGATGGTCAAGGCAGCCGACCGGGCGAAGAACCCGGCGGGTTCCAGCGTCTGGCTCGAACACCGGGCCGCCCGCAGCGGCGGTGGCCCGGCCGGGCTCGACCGGGAGCGGATCGTCGCCGCGGCCATCCGGATGCTGGACGAGGAGGGCCTGGCCAAGTTCTCCATGCGCAGGCTCGCCGCCGAGCTGAACGTCACCGCGATGTCCCTGTACTGGTACGTGGACACCAAGGACGACATCATCGAGTACGCCGTGGACACCTGCTACGGCGAGATCGACCTGGCCGAGATCGACTCGGCCGGGGACTGGCAGGGCCGCATCAAGCTCCTCGCCGTCGCCTACCGCCTGATGCTGGTGCGCCACCCGTGGATGTCGCCCTGCGCCGGCCAGTACCTCAACATCGGCCCGAAGGCGATCGCCGTCGGCGGCAAGATCTACGAGGCGGTCCGCGACAGCGGGCTCCCGATCGACCGTCAGCCGAGCGCGATGTCGGCCGTCTTCCAGTTCGTGTACGGCTACGGGACGATCGAGTCCCAGTTCCAGCGCCGCGCGAAGGAAGCCGGGATGTCGCAGGACGACTTCTACGGCGAGTCGATCAGCGCCTTCCGCGACGATCCGCAGTTCATGGAGGCGCTCGAACCGGTGGCGGAGCTCATGGAGGAGCGCTCCTCGCACGGCAGCGTCAGCGCCATCTGGGACCGCGACTTCGGGTACGCGCTGGAGGTCATGATCGCGGGCATCGAGGTGATGGTGGAGCGGAGCCGTAGCGCCGGGGAGCAGCGCCGGCCCGGCCGGATGTAACGGGGCGGCGGGGCTGCCGCTGAGGAGCGCGTGCGCGTACGTGGCGGGGCTGCCGCCGGGGAGGCCGTGTGCCCCGTGCGCGTACGTGACGGGGCGGCGGGGCTGCCGCCGAGGAGGCCGCGTGCCCCGTGCGCGTACGTGACGGAGCGGCGGGCCGTCCCCTGCCCGCCGCTCCTACCCGACCCGGCCGCGCCTCCGCTCGAAGCGCGGCCGGGAGCTCGTCACCCGTGGACGCCCGCTACTTGGCGGTGGCGTCCTCCGAGGTCACCGCACTGCTGGTGTTGCTCTTCAGCGCGACCTCCTTGATGAACAGCGTCACCAGGAAGGCCAGCAGCGCGAACGGCGCCGAGTAGAGGAACACGTCGCCGACGCCGTGGCCGTACGCACTCTCCATGACCGTACGGATCGGGGCGGGCAGCTTGTCCATGTCGGGGATGCCGCCACCGCCGCCGGCCTGCCCCATGGCGGCCGCGGCCTTCGGGCCGAGCTCGGCCATGCCGTCCTTGACGTAGTCGGTGACCCGGTGGGCCATGACCGCGCCGAGCGCCGAGACACCGATCGCACCGCCGAGGGAGCGGAAGAAGGTGACGACGGAGGAGGCGGCGCCGAGGTCGGAGGGCGCGACCTGGTTCTGGGTGCACAGGACCAGGTTCTGCATCATCATGCCGAGGCCGAGGCCGAGGACCGCCATGAAGACGGCGATGTGCCAGTAGGCGGTGTCGTAGCGGAGGGTGCCGAGCAGGCCGAGGCCGGCCGTGGCGAGGGCGCCGCCGCTGATCAGCCAGGCCTTCCAGCGGCCGGTCTTGGTGATGACCATGCCGGAGACGGTCGACGAGACGAACAGGCCGCCGATCATCGGGATCGTGAGCACGCCGGACATCGTCGGCGACTCGTTGCGGGCCAGCTGGAAGTACTGGCTGAAGAAGACGGTGCCGGCGAACATCGCGACACCGACGAAGAGCGAGGCCGCCGAGGCGAGCGTGATCGTGCGGTTCCGGAACAGGCGCAGCGGGATGATCGGCTCGGCGGCCCTGGACTCGACGAGGAGGAAGACCGCGCCGAGCAGGATCGAGCCGCCGACCATGACGCCGGTCTGCCAGGACATCCAGTCGTACTTGTCGCCGGCGAAGGTGACCCAGATGAGGAGCAGCGAGACGGCGGCGCTGATGAAGAAGGCGCCGGCCCAGTCGACCTTGACCTCGCGCTTCACGACCGGGAGCTTGAGCGTCTTCTGCAGGACGAGCAGCGCGATGACCGCGAACGGCACGCCGACGTAGAAGCACCAGCGCCAGCCGAGCCACTCGGTGTCGGTGATGACGCCGCCGAGCAGCGGGCCGCCGACGGTGGCGACGGCGAAGACGGCGCCGAGGTAGCCGCTGTACCGGCCGCGCTCACGCGGGGCGATCATGGCGGCGAGGATGATCTGGGAGAGGGCGGTCAGACCGCCGACGCCGATGCCCTGCACGACGCGGCAGGCGATGAGCATGCCGGGGTTCTGGGCGAGACCGGCGACGATCGAGCCCGCGACGTAGATCACCAGGGCTATCTGGACGAGCAGCTTCTTGGAGAAGAGGTCGGCCAGCTTGCCCCAGAGCGGGGTGGTCGCCGTCATCGACAGGAGGGCGGCGGTGACGACCCAGGTGTAGGCGGACTGGCCGCCGCCGAGGTCGGTGATGATCTGCGGGAGGGCGTTGGAGACGATCGTCGAGGACAGGATGGCGACGAACATGCCGAGCAGGAGCCCGGACAGCGCCTCCATGATCTGACGGTGCGTCATCGGGGCGGCGCCGGAGTTGTCGGTCCGGGCTTCCCGTGCACCCGTGGCAGGTGCGGTGGTAGCCATGAGTTTCCTTTGGGTGGCGTCGGGGCGTCGGGGGCGTCGGACGTGGGGTGTCGGACGTGGGGTGTCGGAGGGCGTCGGGGCGGTCTTACGGCGGCGTCGCTCAGGCGTGGTGGGCCCGGCAGTCCCCGAAGGAGTCGCGGAGGCGGGCGAGCAGTCGGGTGAGCAGGGCGACGTCTTCGTCGGACCACTCCGCGAGGTTGCGGCTGAAGGCCTCGGTGACCCGGCGGTCGAGCTCGCCGAGCATCGCGTGACCTTCGTCGGTGAGGCGCAGGATGCGGGACCGCTTGTCGTCGGGGTCGGGCAGACGCTCGACCCAGCCGTGCTCCACGGTGTGCGCCACATGGCGGCTGCACACGGACATGTCGACGGCCATCAGCTCCGCCATCCGGCTCATCCGCATGTCGCCGTGGTGCTTGACGAGGGCGAGCACCGCCGCCGCGCCGCCCTGGCAGTGGGCGGGCAGGGTGCGGGCGAGGCCGCGCTTCACGGCGCCGATGGCGCTCACCGCGCGGGCGAGCTCCTCGTACCGGCTCAGCGTCTCCATCGCGTCTTCTCCCCTATCTTGTTGCTTAGGGCAACCATAGAGATGGATGGTTGCTTCAGGCAAACTAAATCAGTCAAAGCGCGCTAAAGAATCCGCAAAGCGGCTCGGGGGGGGCGGTGGAGCGGAAGGCGAGGGGCGGAGAGGGAAGGAAGGAGCGGGAGGGGAGGTGAGGGAGGGGAGGCGCGGGAGCGGAGGCGCGGGAGCGGAGGGCCGGCGGGGGAGGCGACGGACGCGCGGGTCACCACGACCGGCGGGATGGGGGCTTGGTGCAGGTCCCGGGCAGAGGAGATGACCGGAGACGACCAGGGCTTGGGGCGGTCGGCCCGTCTTCGCTAGGGTCCGGGCCATGGCACACAATCCCCAAGCACCGTACGGCCAGGGCGCTCAGGGCCCCGAGGGCTCCTACGACCCCGCCGGCAGCACCCAGATGTTCCGCGCCTTCGTCGACGAGGGCACCCCGCAGCGCCGGCCGCAACAGGCCGTCGCCACGTCCTCCGGCCCGCGCGTCGGCCTGATCGTCGGCATCGTGGTCGCGATCGCGGTCCTGGCGGGCGTGGCGTGGCTGGCGCTGGGCTGACGGGGGTACGCGCGGAGGACGGACGCGCGTAAGCGACGCGGGTACGGCGCGCGCGGCGGATTGCGGGCGCGGGCGTGCGTCGGGTACGCCGTGCGTCAGGTACGCCGTGCGTAGGCCGCAGGCCGCCCTCTGACGGAGGGCGGCCCGGAGGCTCGGTGGACGCGCTGTCTCGGCCGAGGGCTGCTGAGTGACGGGGGACTGCTCAGCGGGCGACGTCGCGGACGACGTCGAAGACCTGCTTCTGGAGACCGTTCGGGTAGACCTCGTGCTCGACCAGCCGGAGCTTCTGGACGTCCTTGTCCGTGCTGCTGAAGAGCCGCTTGCCGGCGCCGAGCAGGAGCGGGAAGACGAGCAGGTGGTAGCGGTCGATCAGGCCGGCGTCGGAGAGGGCCTGGTTCAGGGACGCGCTGCCGTGGACGATGATCGGGCCGCCGTCGGTCTCCTTCAGCGCGGCGACGTCGTCGAGGGAGCGCAGGATCGTGGTCTCGCCCCAGTTCGCCACCAGGTCGTCCTCGGTGAGGGTGGTGGAGACGACGTACTTCGGCATCACCTTGTAGTCGGCGAAGTCCTCCATGTCCGGCCAGACGGGGCTGAAGGCCTGGTAGCTGACCCGGCCGAGGAGCATCGCCGAGGCCTCCTTCTGCTCCCGCCCCTTGATCTCGAAGGACTCGGGCAGGAACTCGGTGTGCTTGAAGGTCCAGCCCGAGTTCCGGTAGCCGGGCTCGCCGCCGGGGGCCTCGACGACGCCGTCGAGCGAGATGAAGGCGGTGCTGATCAGGGTGCGCATCGTGGAACCTCGGTGTGTCGGGTGACGGGGGCTGTGTCGTGGCCGTCGCGGTCGTGCGCGGTCATGAGTACCGACCCGGGGACAGGGGGAAACTCATCGGTCCAGCGGCCCTCGGCTGCATCGGCTCATCGATCCCTCGGGGCATCCATCCCCGCATCGATCCGTCGACCCATGGGCTCAGCGGTCCGTCCGGGCCGGTTCGCCGAAGCCGTCGAGGAGCAGGTTCGCGGTCCTCTCCGCGCCGTCGGTCCGGATGTCGGCCGCCAGCGCGGCGGCTGCCGCGACGGTGTGCGGTGCGAGGGCGGTGGTGAGGGCGGCCGAGAGGGACTCGACGGTCGGGACCGGGCCGTCGTGGGCGGCGCCGATGCCCAGGGCGGCGACCCGGCTCGCCCAGTACGGCTGGTCCACGAGCTGGGGGATCACGACCTGGGGGACGCCTGCCCGTGCGGCCGTCGTGGTCGTCCCCGCCCCGCCGTGGTGGACGACGGCCGCGACGCGCGGGAAGAGGGCCTGGTGGTTCGCCTCGCCCACGGTCATGCAGTCGTCCCGGTCGTCGATCAGGTCCAGGTCCGCCCAGCCCCGGGACACGAGCACGCGGTGGCCCTGGGCGCGTACCGACTCGATGGCCACCCGGGCCGTGTCGGAGGAGCCGTGCATGGACATGCTGCCGAATCCCACGTAGACCGGTGGTTCCCCGGCCTGTAGGAAGTCCTCCAGGTCGGAGGGGAGCGGGCGGTCGTCCGGCCGGGTCCAGACGCCGGTCTGTACGACGTCAAGGTCGGCGGGCTCCTGCCAGGGGCCGAGCACCGGATCGGCGGCGAGCAGCGGCCGGCCGGTGACGGCGTACGGGCGGACGCTTGCGAGGGGCGGCAGCCCGACCGTCTGCCGGAAGGCGGTGATTCCGGGCCCGTAGACCGCGTCCTGACCCTCGAGGTCCAGGTCCCACAGTGTCCGGTTGTCGGTGACTCCCTCGGGGAGGGGGCGGCCGGGCAGGGGGTACGGCGGGTGGTGCGGCGACGGCAGCATGCCGGGGAAGTACGAGACGTACGCGAACCGCAGCCCCAGCTTCTCGGCCGCCGAGCGGGCGCCGGCGACGGCGGGGAACAGCCCGGTGGCCACCACGGTGTCCGCGCCCTCGCCCGCGGCGGTCACCGCCTCGTACTGCGCGGCGGCGACCGAAGTCACGCGCTCGGTCATGGACGGCGGGGCGCCGGCTCCACGCGCCTGCGCCACGAGTGCGCGGATCGAGAAACGCACCGGCACGAACTCCACGCCGACGCCGGCCAGCCGCTCGGCGAACTCCGCGTCGTCGGGGGCGCAGACCCGCACGTCGACTCCGAGCCCGCGCAGGGCGACGGCCAGCGCGACCATCGGCTCGACGTCCCCGCGTGACCCGTAGGACGACAGGACCACTCGCATGACAGCTCCCTTTCGTGGTGTGCAGAAGCATGGCTGATTCTGCGTCAGGGGCTGGTGCTTGGGGCGAGGAGGGTGGGGAGCGGGGGAGCGGGGGGAGTGAGGGGAATGGGGGGGAGTGGGGGCGGGGGTGCGGTGGGGCTTCTGGGGTTGGTGGGGTGGGGGGTGCGGCGGGGCTTCTGGGGTTCGTAGGGGCGGGGGTGCGGTGGGGCTTCTGGGGTTGGTGGGGCGGGCCGTGTCTGGTGGGCTTCTGGTGCGGCCGCCCTTGTTCCGAGT
>NZ_SDOY01000029.1 GCF_004117935.1 Streptomyces roseicoloratus
ACACCGAACCGGAAGGCACTCACCCGTTCAAGATCCCTCAGCCGAGACCTGGCTCACCCGTCCACAACCTCCCGGGACAGAACACCTAGGCCCAGGTGATCAGCCGCTTCGGCTGCTCCAGGATCGCGGCGATGTCGGCCAGGAACTTGGAGCCGAGCTCGCCGTCGATCAGGCGGTGGTCGAAGGACAGCGCCAGGGTGGTGACGTGACGCGGCTTCACCTTGCCCTTGTGGACCCAGGGCTGGAGCCGGATCGCGCCGACGGCGAGGATCGCGGACTCGCCCGGGTTGATGATCGGCGTACCGGTGTCGACGCCGAAGACGCCGACGTTGGTGATGGTGAACGTGCCGCCCTGCATGGCCGCCGGGGTGGTCTTGCCCTCGCGGGCGGTGGCGACCAGCTCGCTGAGCGAGGTCGACAGTTCCGGCAGGGTCTGGGCGTGCGCGTCCTTGATGTTCGGCACGATCAGACCGCGCGGGGTGGCCGCGGCGATGCCCAGGTTCACGTAGTGCTTGAGCACGATCTCCTGGGCGGCCTCGTCCCAGGCCGCGTTGACGCCCGGGTTGCGCTTCATCGCGACCAGGACGGCCTTGGCGATCAGCAGGAGCGGGTTGACCCGCAGGCCCGCCATGTCCTTGTCGGACTTGAGCTCCTCGACCAGCTTCATCGTGCGCGTGATGTCGAAGGTGATGAACTCGGTGACGTGCGGCGCGGTGAAGGCCGAGCCGACCATCGCCGCGGCGGTGGCCTTCCGTACGCCCTTGATCGGGACGCGGGTCTCCCGCGCGTCCGACGAGCCGGCGGCCGCGGCCACGGGAGCCGGAGCGGCGGCGGGGGCGGCGGCCGGAGCGGGGACCGGGGCGGCGACGGCCGGCGCCGGGGCGGCGGGTGCGGGGGCCGCGGCCTTGTGCACGTCCTCGCGGGTGATGATGCCGTCCGGGCCGGTCGGGACGACCGTCGCCAGGTCGACGCCCAGGTCCTTGGCGAGCTTGCGCACCGGCGGCTTGGCCAGCGGCCGCTCGGCGGTCGCGGAGCCGCTGCCGGAGCCGTGGCCGTTGAGCTCGCCCTGGATCGCGGCGGCGGCGGACGTCGGGGCCGGAGTGGCGGCCTGGGCCGGCACCGCCGTGCCCTTGCGGGCCCGTCGCTTCGTGGAGGACGCGGCCACGCCGTAGCCGACGAGGACCGGCTGGCGGCCCTCCGGCGCGGCCTCGGCGGCCGGCGCGGCCACCGGCTCCTGCGCCGGCGCGGCGGCCACGGCCGGGGCGGCGGGCGCCTCGGGCTCGCCGCCACCGCCGACGTTCACCGAGATGATGACCTGGCCGACGTCGACCGTCGTGCCCTCGGGGAACAGCAGCTCGTGGACGGTGCCGTCGAACGGGATCGGCAGCTCCACGGCCGCCTTCGCCGTCTCGACCTCGCACACGACCTGGCCGTCCTCGACCGTGTCACCGGGCTGGACGTACCACTTGAGGATCTCGGCCTCGGTGAGGCCCTCGCCCACGTCGGGCATCTTGAATTCGCGGATCGTCATGGTGGTGCTCTCCTCAGTACGCCAGCGAGCGGTCGACGGCGTCGAGCACGCGGTCCAGGCCCGGCAGGTACTCCTCCTCCAGGCGCGCCGGCGGGTACGGCGCGTGGTAGCCGCCGACCCGCAGGACGGGGGCTTCGAGGTGGTAGAAGCAGCGCTCGGTGATCCGGGCGGCGATCTCCGCGCCGGAGCCGAAGAACACCGGCGCCTCGTGCACCACGACCAGGCGGCGGGTCTTCTCCACCGAGGCCTGAATGGTGTCGAAGTCGAGCGGCGAGATCGACCGCAGGTCCACGACCTCGATCGACTTGCCCTCCTCGGCGGCGGCCGCGGCGGCCTCCAGGCAGGTCTTCACCATCGGGCCGTACGCGAGGAGCGTCAGGTCCGTGCCCTCGCGGGCGACGCGGGCCTTGTGCAGCTCGCCGGGGATGGCCTCGGTGTCGACCTCGCCCTTGTCCCAGTAGCGGCGCTTGGGCTCGAAGAAGATGACCGGGTCGTCGCTCTGGATGGCCTGCTGCAGCATCCAGTAGGCGTCGGAGGAGTTCGCCGGGGTGACGACCTTGAGGCCCGCCACGTGCGCGAAGAGCGACTCGGGGGACTCGGAGTGGTGCTCGACCGCGCCGATGCCGCCGCCGTACGGGATGCGGATGACGACCGGCATCTTCACCGTGCCGAGCGAACGGGCCCGCATCTTCGCCAGCTGGGTGACGATCTGGTCGTACGCCGGGAAGACGAAGCCGTCGAACTGGATCTCCACGACGGGACGGTAGCCGCGCAGCGCGAGGCCGATCGCGGTGCCGACGATGCCGGACTCGGCGAGCGGGGTGTCGACGACCCGGTCCTCGCCGAAGTCCTTCTGCAGGCCGTCGGTGATGCGGAAGACACCGCCGAGCTTGCCGACGTCCAGTCCCATGACGACGACCTTGGGGTCGGTCTCCAGGGCCTTGCGCAGCGACTCGTTGAGCGCCTTCGCGAGGGGAAGCTTCTGAACGGCCATGATTACTCGCCCTCTCCGCCCTCGAAGGACGCCTGGTACGCGGCGAACTGCGCGCGCTCCTCGTCGACGAGCGCGTGCCCGTCCGCGTACGTGTGGTCGAACATCGCCATGTGGTCCGGGACGGGCATGGCGCGGACGACCTCACGGACGTGCTTGCCGAGCGTCTCGCTCTCCGCCTCCAGCTCCTCGAAGAAGGCCGCGTCGGCGTGGCCCTCGTTCTCCAGGTAGGCCTTCAGGCGCAGGATCGGGTCCTTGGCCTCCCACGCCTCGCGCTCCGCGTCGCGGCGGTAGCGGGTCGGGTCGTCGGAGGTGGTGTGGGCGGCCATGCGGTAGGTGAACGCCTCGATGAGCGTGGGGCCCTCGCCGCGGCGGGCGCGCTCGAGCGCCGACCGGGTCACGGCCAGGCAGGCGAGGACGTCGTTGCCGTCGACACGGACGCCGGGGAAGCCGAAGCCGGCGGCACGCTGGTAGAGCGGGACGCGGGTCTGCTTCTCGATGGGCTCCGAGATGGCCCACTGGTTGTTCTGGCAGAAGAACACGACCGGGGCGTTGTAGACCGCGGAGAACACGAACGACTCGTTGACGTCGCCCTGGCTGGAGGCGCCGTCGCCGAAGTACGCGAGCACGGCCGAGTCGGCGCCGTCCTTGGCGATGCCCATGGCGTAGCCGGTGGCGTGCAGGGTCTGCGAGCCGAGGACGATCGTGTACAGGTGGAAGTTGTTGCTGCTGGGGTCCCAGCCGCCGTTGTTCACCCCGCGGAACATGCCGAGGAGGTTGGTGGGGTCGACGCCGCGGCACCAGGCGACGCCGTGCTCGCGGTAGGTCGGGAAGACGTAGTCGTCGTCCCGCAGGGCGCGGCCGGAGCCGATCTGGGCGGCCTCCTGGCCGAGCAGCGAGGCCCACAGGCCCAGCTCGCCCTGCCGCTGCAGCGCGGTGGCCTCGGAGTCGAACCGGCGGGTGAGGACCATGTCGCGGTAGAGACCGCGCAGTTCCTCGGCGCTCAGGTCGATGTCGTACTCGGGGTGGTGGACGCGCTCACCCTCGGGCGTCAGCAGCTGTACGAGCTCGGGCTCGGCGCTCTTCGCGGCCGATGCCTTCTTCGCGCTCGCGGCGCTGGTTGTGCGCTTGGCGCCGCTGCTGCGTCGCGTCGTCTTGCGCGCGGCAGTGCTCTCCACGGTCACGTGCGTGCTCCTCCGTCGGTCCAGCCTCCGGGTTCGCCTGAGGCCAGTGCGGCTCCGCCTTCTCCGTACCCTTCGCACGGGGTGGGTGCGACGCGGCCGGGGTCGGCGTGACAGGTGATCCGGCAAGCGTCGTCATAGGCACGTTACCCACAGTGCGGCATTCCTGCGAAACCCCACTTGACCTGCGATTTTGCTTGGATTTCCAAGTAAATCGAGAAAACGGGTATTCGCCGCTGGTCAGCGCATGGGACAGCGGCCCGACGCCGTCGTCGGAACACCCGGCACGTTATCCCGGCCACCCCGGGCGCGGGAAGAGCCAATATGTGAGACTGACGGCGTGCGCGAAGAAGGAAAAATCCGGGTATTTCTGCTGGACGACCATGAAGTCGTGCGGCGCGGCGTCCACGAGTTGCTGTCCGTGGAGGCCGACATCGAGGTCGTCGGCGAGGCCGGTACGGCCGCGGACGCCCTGGTCAGGATCCCCGCGACGCGTCCCGACGTGGCCGTGCTCGACGTCCGGCTGCCCGACGGCAGCGGCGTCGAGGTGTGCCGCGAGGTCCGCTCGCAGGACGATTCCGTCAAGTGCCTGATGCTCACCTCGTACGCGGACGACGAGGCCCTCTTCGACGCGATCATGGCCGGTGCCTCGGGTTACGTCCTCAAGGCGATCCGCGGCAACGAACTCCTGAACGCCGTCCGGGACGTCGCGGCCGGCAGGTCGCTGCTCGACCCGGTGGCCACCGCCCGGGTGCTCGAGCGGCTGCGGGACGGGAACGGCGCCAAGGACGACCGGCTCGCCGGCCTCACCGAGCAGGAGCGCAGGATCCTGGATCTGATCGGCGAGGGCCTCACCAACCGGGCCATCGGCGAGCGGCTCCACCTGGCGGAGAAAACGATCAAGAACTACGTCTCCAGCCTGCTGTCGAAGCTGGGCATGGAGCGGCGTTCCCAAGCCGCCGCGTACGTGGCGAGGATGCAGGCCGAGCGCCGCTGACGGCGCCGGGCGGTCCACGGCCGGCCCGCGCGCCGGGGCGATCGGCCCGCATTCGGGACCTAGGTCCCCCCGGACGGGGGCCCGGGGCCCCTGTCACGGCACGGTGCCCGTGACGGAGAGTGGAAGCCATGTCCTCCGAGGAGAAGCACGCCATCGAGCTGCTGAACCGCGTGTCGTACGGGCGGCTGGCCACGAGCATGCGGGCGATGCCGTTCGTGGCCCCGGCCCGCCACATCGTGGCCGACGGCGCCGTCCTGGTGCGCCTGCACCGCGGCCTCGGCTACCACCGGGCCTGCAACGGCAGCGTCGTCGCGTACGGCGCGGACAACCTCACCTCCGGCGCCGAGAACCTGTGGTCCGTGCAGTTCACCGGCACCGCCGCGATCGTCGAGCCGACCGAGGAGCAGCTGGCCGCGTTCGGCCGGGCACCCCGCTCGGTGGACGGCGAGGCCTACGAACCGGTCTACCTCCGCATCGAACCCCAGTTCGTCACCGTGCACCTCCTCGACTACTCCCCCGACGGAACCGGACAGCCGGAACGCGGCGGGGAGCCGTCCGACCGGCCGGAACGGGCCGAACAGACCGAACGGGTGCCGAACGGCCGTTCCCTGGAGCGACACCTGCACCACGTAGCGTGATCTAACATCTGCGGAGTGCCGCGCTCATCTGCACCTCATCTGCTTCCACCGGTCGGCGCCCTGCTGCGCCGCTACACGGACGCGGGCGAGCCGCTCTCCTGCCAGCCCGTCGCCCAGGGCCTGCTCAACCGCGGCTACCGGCTCGCCACCACCCGCGGCTCCTACTTCCTCAAACAGCACCTGGACGCCCGCACCGCCGACCGGGACACCATCGTCCGGCAGCACCGCGCCACCCAGCGGCTGCACGCCCTCGGGCTGCCCGTCGCCCCGCCGCTGCCCGACGCCACCGGTCGCACCGTCGCCGTCATCGGCGGCCGCTGCTACGCCCTGCACCCGTGGGTCGACGGCCGGCACCGCGACGGCGCCCAGCTCACCGCCGCCGGCTCCCGCCGGCTCGGCACCCTCCTCGGACACGTCCACACCTGCCTGGCCCGCGTCATGGAGTCGCCGCCGCCTGGCGGCGGCCCGGACGGCGGCCAGGAGAGCGCCCGCCCCGAGGACACCGTCCGGCTGATCGACGAGCTGCTGCGGCTGGTCCGCGTCCGCCGCCCGCGCGACGCCTTCGACGAGCTCGCCGAACACCGGCTGCGGGAGCGCCGGGTGCTGCTCGCCGCACACGCCCACCGCCGCCCGCCGGCCGCCGCCGCGACCGGCTGGGTGCACGGCGACTTCCACCCCTTCAACCTGCTCTACCGCGGTGCCGAACCGGCCGCGATCGTCGACTGGGACCGGCTCGGGATCCGGCCGCGCGCCGAGGAGGCCGTACGGGCCGCCGCGATCTTCTTCGTACGGCCGGCCGGCGAACTGGCCCTCGACAAGGTGCGGGCGTACGCGCGGGCGTACCGGCGTGCGGCGGGCGCCGACGGCGCCGAACTGGCCACGGCCGTCGACCGGGTGTGGTGGGAGCGGCTGAACGACTTCTGGACCCTGCGCTGGCGCTACCAGCTGCACGACCACAGGGCCGACCCGCTGTTCCCCGCGGTGTCGGCCCTGGCCGTGTGGTGGACCCGTGAGTACGAGGCGGTGCGCGACGCGTTCACGGACTGAACGGGCCCGCCGGCCCCCCGTGGACAGGGGAGACGGCGGGCCCGGATGTCAGTTGGTGGTGCCGGCGGAGGTGCCGGTCGTCGTGCCCGACGACGTACCCGTCGAGGTGCCGGTGGACGTGCCCGTCGACGTGCCCGACGAGGTGCCCGACGAGCCCGACGAGGTGCCGGTCGAGGTGCCGGTGGACGACGAGCCCTCGGTCGACCCCTCGGTGGAGCCCTCCGTGGAGCCCTCCGTGCCGCCGCCCTCGGTCGACCCCTCGGTCGTGCCCGTGCCGCCGTCCGTCGAGTCCGTCGGGCCCGTCGTCGGCTCGTCGGTCGGCGGCGGGGTCGTCGGCCGGTACGTCGGCCGGTAGGTGGGCCACGTGCCCGAGCCGCCGTCGCTGCCGCCGCTCGACGAGTCGGGCGACTGGCTCGTGTCCGACGGCTCGTCGGACGGGGTCGGCTCCTCTTCCTTCTTCTTGGACGGCGTGTCGGTGACCGCCGGCGGCTTCGTGTCGCCGCCGCCGCTCTTGTCGCCGGCCTTGTCGAGGGCGTACGCGACGCCCGCGATGATCGCGATCAGCGCGAGCGCCACGAACAGCAGCGCCTTGCCGGGCCCGCCCCTGCGGCTCGTGCCGTTGCCGCCGTGCGGGCCGTAGCCGTCCTGGACGTAGCCGCCGTGGCCGCCGTCGTAGCCGTATCCGCCGTCGTCCGGGTTCATCGGCGGCAGGATCGGGCGCTGCGCGGTGTCGTGGTGCATCGGGTGGCCCATGGCCGCCGTCGCGGCGACGCCGCCGACCGGCGTGTGCGGGCTCTCGTGCATCTCCACCGGGCCGGTGCTCCACACACCGGTGTGGCCGCCCTGCTCCTGGAGCATCTGCAGCCCGTACTGCACCAGCCCGCGCATCTCCTCGGCGCTCTGGAACCGGTCGTCCGGGTCCTTCGCGAGCGAGCGCATCACCAGCCCGTCCAGCTCCGGCGGCGCGGCCTGCGCGACCTCGGACGGCGGCACGGGAGCGTCCTGGACGTGCTGGTAGACCACCGACAACGGTGTCTCGCCGGTGAAGGGCGGGCGCAGCGCGAGGAGCTCGTAGAGCAGGCAGCCGGTCGCGTAGAGGTCCGAGCGGTGGTCGACGGCCTTGCCGAGCGCCTGTTCGGGGGAGAGGTACTGCGGCGTGCCCATGACCATGCCGGTCTGCGTCATGGTCGACTGCGCGCCGTGCAGGGCGCGCGCGATGCCGAAGTCCATGACCTTGACCGCGCCGGTGTGCGTGATGATGACGTTCGCCGGCTTGATGTCACGGTGCACGATGCCGTGCTGGTGCGAGTAGGCGAGCGCCTCCAGGACGCCGGACACGATGATGAGGGCCTGCTCGGGCCCCGGCGCCTCGGCGCTGATCAGCAGGTCGCGGATGGTGCGGCCCTCGACCAGCTCCATCACGATGTACGGCACGGACCGGCCGCCGACCACGTCCTCGCCCGAGTCGTAGACGGCCACGATCGCATGGTGGTTGAGACCCGCGACGGACTGCGCCTCGCGGGTGAAGCGCGCCTTGGAGACCGGGTCCTCCGCCAGGTCGGGGCGGAGCAGCTTCACGGCGACCGTGCGCCCCAGGCGCACGTCCTCGGCCGCGAACACCTCGGCCATGCCGCCGCGGCCCAGACGGTGCGTCAGCCGGTAGCGTCCGTCGCCGACGACGCCGCCGATGCCCCAGGACTCGGCGGACGCGTCCGGCACACCGCCACCAGCTTCGGAATCGGGTGCCATCAGTCCTCGCCGTCGTCTCTCGTACCGTGTCCGGTCGTCACGCTACAGGCTCCGTACGACATCACGGTCCGCGACGGATCGGTCATGCGACGGCCTACACGTACACCTGTGCAAATTCCATGGCGTTCCTGTCACGCTTCCGGGACAGCTGCTCTGCAGAGGGTCACGGATCGGGCACCGAACCGGGGCCCTGCTTGACGTGTCACTGCCCTCGGGCAGACTTGGCCGAGAAAATCCGGATCAGCGACGCCACGCGCGCGTATGGGGGAAGCACGAGATGAGCCAGGACGGCGCACAGGGCCGCTATGCGGGCGGTTCGGTAGCGGGCGGCCGGTACCAGCTGCGCGACCTGCTCGGCGAGGGCGGCATGGCGTCCGTCTACCTTGCGTACGACAGCGCGCTGGACCGCCAGGTCGCCATCAAGACGCTGCACACCGAGCTCGGCCGCGAACAGTCCTTCCGCGAACGGTTCCGCCGCGAGGCGCAGGCCGTCGCGAAGCTGTCGCACACCAACATCGTCTCGGTCTTCGACACCGGCGAGGACAACCTCGACGGTTCCCTCATGCCGTACATCGTCATGGAGTACGTGGAGGGCCAGCCGCTCGGCTCGGTGCTCGCCGCGGACGTCCGGCAGTACGGCGCGATGCCGGCCGACAAGGCGCTGCAGGTCACGGCCGACGTGCTCGCCGCCCTGGACACCAGCCACGAGATGGGCCTGGTCCACCGGGACATCAAGCCGGGCAACGTGATGATGACCAAGCGCGGCGTCGTCAAGGTGATGGACTTCGGCATCGCCCGCGCCATGCAGTCCGGCGTCACCTCGATGACCCAGACCGGCATGGTCGTCGGCACCCCGCAGTACCTCTCCCCCGAGCAGGCCCTGGGCCGCGGCGTCGACGCCCGCTCCGACCTGTACTCGGTCGGCATCATGCTGTTCCAGCTGCTCACGGGCCGGCTGCCGTTCGACGCCGACTCGCCGCTCGCCATCGCCTACGCGCACGTCCAGGAGGAGCCGCCCGCGCCCTCCTCGGTGAACCGCTCGGTGACCCCGGCGATGGACGCGCTCGTCGCCCGCGCGCTGAAGAAGAACCCGAACGAGCGTTTCCCGAGCGCCGCCGCGATGCGCGACGAGTGCCTGCGGGTGCTCTCCGCCGGACAGACCGGCGCCCCGGCCATCGTCGCGGGCGGTCCGGTCAACAGCGGCTCGGGCGTCGGCTCGGCGGTCTTCCCGCCGGTCGGCCAGACCCCGCCGCCGAGCACGCACGGCATCCAGACGCCGTACCCGCCGTCGATGCCGCACACCCCGCAGCCCGGTCCGTACGGGCCGCCGACGCCGGCCCCCGCGCCCTCGTACGGCTACCCGCAGGCCCCGACCCCGGCGCCCGCGCCCGCCTACCAGACGCCGGCTCCGGCGCCCGGCCCGTACACCGTGCAGTCGCACGTGGGCCCCGCCGGTGGGAACGGCGGCATCGGCCGGAACAAGATCGTCCTCGGCGCGATCGCCCTGGTGGTGGTCGCCGGTGTGATCACGGGCATCTCGCTCTTCAACCGCAAGACGGACGACAACGCCGGCGGCGGGGGCGCCGACCCGAGCCAGAGCGCGAGCACCGCGCCCGGCTTCAAGGGCCCGGACTTCACGAAGACCATCGACCCGAAGAAGTGCTCGGAGCCGCGCGAGTCCTCCAGCGATCCGGAGAAGTTCGAGGTCCCGGACCTCACCTACAAGAACATCAAGTCCGTCAAGGCGTGCCTCCAGGCCGCCGGCTGGAAGCTCAAGGCGGAGACGTCGATCGACGAGGCGACGTACGGCCAGGGCACGGTGATCACCCAGTACCCGCCCGCGGGCCAGGACATCACCGACGAGGACGCCGAGTTCACCCTCCAGGTGTCGACGGGCAACCCGCCGCAGCAGTAGGGGGACGGCGCGGGCCCTGCCAGGCGGGGCGGGCCCTGGCGCGCTTGCCCTCCGGGGGCGGGGCGGTCACGGTGCCGCGCTCGCCGTCCGGGGGCGGGGCGGTCACGGGCGGGCCGCACGCGCAGGGCGCCCACGAGCAGGGTGGTCACCGGCGGGGCGGTCACCGGCAGGGCGGTCACCGGCAGGGCGGTCACCGGCAGGGCGGTCACCGGCGGGGTGGTCACGGGCGGACCTGTCCGGAATGCCGGTTTCCTTCCGTCATGTGACGCTGAGTTGAACGACTCGGCGGCTCGGTACGGGAGGGGGTCACCCGGTGACTCCAGAACCACGTCCACGTCCTCGGGCACGGGCGCTCGCGCCCGGCCTCGCCTGCCGGCTGGCGACGGGCCTGACCTGCGCCATGACGGCCGCGGCACTCCCCGGAACGGTCGCCTTCGCGGCGGGGGCGCCGCCCGTCGCCACGCGCAGCGCCTCCGCCCCCTCCACGTCTTCCGCACCGTTTGCCTCCTCCACCCCTCCCGCCTCTTCTGCCTCTCTCGCCTCGGCATCCGCCGAGTACGTGCAGCCCTCGGCGCCCGGGGCGTCCGCCGTACCCGGGCGGGCGGCGCCTTCCGGGCACGGCGCGGGCGCCCCGCACCCGCGACCCTCCGCGAGCCG
>NZ_SDOY01000005.1 GCF_004117935.1 Streptomyces roseicoloratus
GACCACCCGGATCACCGGCCTCGTCCAAGCCGTGCTCACACTGCATTTGGCCAGCTCAGACCGATGATGGAAAAGCCTCAGTGCGTTCTGCAGCAGCTTCGCGATTCCGTTACTGGTCAGAGAATCGACGTACCGTGCGACTGACTTGAATCCCAGAGGGAATGACAGTGCGGCGCAGAGGATGCATAGCGTTACTGACCGGAGGACCCTGTCGGACGGTGCCTTGACCAGCTGACTGATCTTCCAGCACATCGCAACGAGGAGGATTCCTCCGAGCAGCGAGGACAGCACCACGGCTACAACCACCCGAGTCTGTCACCCAGTGCGGAATTGATGCGTTGAGCCGATTGGTCATCCCCCGTCTTCGGGGTCACGCGGTTCAGTACGGAGGCCCATTCCAGGATGATGGTGGCGACCAGCTCGGCTTCCCGTTCCCGGTCATCGTCGTACGAGGTTCGTCGGAGCGCTCGCTTGATGACCTCGACGGACAGCTCCGGGGCCATCGACTGCCAGAATTCGTCGTCCATTTCGTCACTCTGGTGGCCTGCCAGGATGTGGCCGACCTCGTGCAGGATGATGTGATCCTGATGGGCCCTACTGGTTTCCCTCTGGTAGAAGATGTAGTCCGCCGATTTGCTCGCGATCCACACGCCGTAGGGTCCGGGAACAGGCAGAGGGTAGTCGATCAGTCGGATGGGGCGCCGCCTGTGCTCTCCCAATGCCTGGCAGAAGGCTGGTACACGAAGAGGTGGCCGGATTCCAAGGGAACGGAGAGTGTGCCTGCATCGGCGTCTCAGCTCTCGCTCTTTCAAGGCGTCTCTCCGCTCGCATTGCCAGGGTGCTACCCCATCTAACAGCGAGGCTCTGCAGGCAGCCAGAAGAGAATCAGTCAATCCCGGGGAAGGATTTCCCGTTCCGCCTGCTCCAAGCGATAGACGACATCGAGCAAGTCCATCACCTGCTTCCGATGCTCGGGTGACAACTGGCCGGCTCGCATGGCCATCAGTTTCACGTCGTTGCCCTTGGATGCCTAGTGGAGGCGGGCTTGCTCGGAGGCGAGGGCTTCCAGCTGTTCCGTGATCCGGTCTGCCGCTTCGTCCTCGACGAAGTAGGAAGTCGGCACGCCGAAGAATCCAGCCAATGCCTGAAGGTGCTTGAGTGTCGGGTTGTTCTTTCGCCCGTTGCGGAGCTGCCAGATGTAGCTCTGGGAGATGGAGACATCGGCAGTCGACTGCCGGATCGCGGCGGCGACGTACTCGTTGCTGTACTCGTGATGCGGATCGGGACGGACCGTTGCGAAAAGTTGGTTCAACCTGTCGGCCAGGCTCTGCCCTGCCTTGTCGCTCATGGCCCCTCCGGCCCTCACCGGTCTCCACCTGTGTCGACAACGATCGTGCCAGTTTCGCGACATGAGTTGAAGGGGGTAGGTCGTCAAGTTATGGTCCCCACACGCAGGTTCCACTGGTGTGCAGACCCCTCGCTCACTGGGTCTTCACCTGAGTTGAGGTAGTCGAGATGTCCACGACTCGCTCGTCAGTGAGGCTTTTCCATCATCGGTCTGAGCTGGCCAAATGCAGTGTGAGCACGGCTTGGACGAGGCCGGTGATCCGGGTGGTCG
>NZ_SDOY01000030.1 GCF_004117935.1 Streptomyces roseicoloratus
CACGAGTTCCTTGCCGTCACAGCGGTACCCATGCCGAACGGCGAGATTGGTGATCGAGCCTGCCCGAGCGAGCAAAGTCCGATCGCGAAGAGACCTGGCCGCCTCACACGTCACACCAGACCCCTCCCACCACACGACGGCCCGCGCCATGCCACTTTTCCCGCCACACACCCGCCTTCTCCACCCACCGGGAATGACCAGCGGGGCATGCACCCCGACCAAACACCAGCCCGCAGGCCGCTGAGCCGGGAATGGGCACCCCACTCCACTACCGCGCACCCCGAACCGACGGGCACCGCCCCACCCAGCCCGGCCGACCACTCCCACCCACCGGCCCGCGCGCCGCCCACGGCGCCCCGCCTACCACCAGGCCTGTCCGCGTGGCCGGGCCCCCGGCCGCCCTCCGAGTGTGAAAGGGCTCCCGGAGCCACCGGGTCAAGGGTGGAGCGAAGCGGAATCGCGAAGCGACGCG
>NZ_SDOY01000031.1 GCF_004117935.1 Streptomyces roseicoloratus
GGGCTGCCCGCGCCCGCGCCCGAGCCGGGGCTTTCCGGGCCTGAGCCGCGCCCGGGCTGACCGAGCCCGAGCCCGACCGCACGGGCGCGCCCCCGGCTGCCGCTGCTACACCCGGCCCCGCACCCGCACCGGCAGTTCCGCCTCCCGCGCGCCCTCGTCGGTGACCCGCTCCACCACGACGCGGCCGTCCACCACGCGCGACTGGTAGCGCTCGATATCGGCCGGCTCCCAACCGTCCCCGGCGTCCCGCACCACCAGCCCGCCACCTGTGCGCCCCGTGGCCGGCGCCCACACCTCCAGAGCCGGCTCGTCACTCCCGCCCTGACCCCCGCCCCCGTCGCCGCGGACCGGGATCACCGCGCCCGCGCGGGCCAGCACCGGCACCCGGGAGAGCGGCGCGTCGAGCAGCACCTGCCCCGGGCCCTCGTACGCCTCGCCGGTCGCCGTGTCGTACCAGCGACCGCGCGGCAGCCGCACCGCGCGCCGGTCCGTGCCCCGCGACAGCACCGGAGCGACGAGCAGCGAGTCGCCGAGCAGGAACGCGTCCTCGCAGTCCCGCAGCGCCCGGTCCTCCGGCGTGCCCCACCACACCGGACGCACGTACGGCGCACCCGTCAGCCGGGCCAGTCGTGACAGCGTCACGAAGTACGGCCGCAGCCGCTCCCGCTCGGCCAGTGCCGCGCGCGCGTGCTCCAGGACCTCGGGACCGAACTCCCACGGCTCGCGCCGCCCCGCGTCGAAGGCCGCGTGCGTACGGAACAGCGGCAGCCACGCGCCCAGCTGGTACCAGCGCAGGAACAGCTCCGGCGACGGACTCCCGTCGAACCCGCCCACGTCGGGGCCCGAGTACGGCACCCCGCACAGCCCGAGCCCCAGGACCAGGGCCAGCGAGGCCCGCAGCCCCGGCCAGCCCGTCGCCACATCGCCCGACCAGGTCCCGCCGTACCGCTGCATCCCCGCCCACCCGGAACGCGAGAACAGGAACGGCCGCTCCTCCGGACGCAGCCGGCGCAGCCCCTCGTACCCGGCACGCGCCATCGCGACCCCGTACACGTTGTGGGCCTCGCGGTGGTCGCCGCCCCGGCCCTCCAGCGCGTGCCGGGCCGAGCGCGGCAGGGTCGGGTCGCCGAACGGCGCGAAGGACACCGGTTCGTTCATGTCGTGCCACACCCCGGAGAAGCCCTGCCGCAGCCGCTCCTCGTACAGACCGCCCCACCACTCCCGCGCCGCCGGGTCGGTGAAGTCCGGGTAGGCGCAGTCGCCGGGCCACACCACGCCGTGGACCTCCTCGCCCCGGTCGTCCCGCACGAACGCCCCGGCCGCCCGCCCCGCGTCGTACACCGGGTCGCCCGGCGCCGCCTTCACCGCCGGGTCGACGATCGACACCAGGCGCACCCCGCGTCCGCGCAACTCCGCCGCGAGCCCCGGCAGGTCCGGGAACCGCTCCCGGTCCACGGTGAACACCCGGTGCCCGTCGTAGTGGTCGATGTCCAGGTGCAGCACCGACAGCGGAAGGCCCCGGTCCCGGTAACCGTCGACCACCCGCCGCACCTCCCGCTCGCTGCCGAAGCCCCAGCGCGCGTGCTGCGGCCCGAGCGCCCACGACGGCGGTAGCGCCGGCGCGCCGGTGAGCGCCGCCCAGCCGTGCAGCACGCGCGCGGGGGTGCCGACCACCACCCAGCAGCGCAGCGGGCCGCCGTCCATCCGCACCTCGCCGGTGCCGGGCCGGTCATGACCGGAACCCGCGCCCTCCTCGCCCTCGGCGAGGACCACCCGGCCGTCCCAGGAGTTGTCGTAGAAGGCCAGATGCGTGCTGGCGTCCGCGACGACCAGCTGGACCGGCATGGTGATGTACAGCGGGTCGTCGCCGGGGGAGAAGGGGGACGACGGGTCGGTGTTCCACAGCCGGTACGAGCCGTCGCGCAGCCGCGGCCCGGACGCCCGCCCGCCGAGCCCGAAGAACCGCGCGTCCGCCGCCACCTCACTGCGCTGCACCCACCGAGCGGCCACGCCTCGGCCACGCCCTCCGCCGCGCGGACCGGTCCCCTCGCGCGGACCGACCCCCTCTCGCGCGCCTGCCTCGTCCCGCGCGCCGACCTCGTCCCGCGCGCCTGCCCCGTCCCGCGTACCGACCTCGTCCCGAGCGCCTGCCTCGTCCCGCGCACCGCCGCCGTCCCCGTCCCGCACCGGCTCCCACCAGCGCGGCGGCAGGTCGCGGCGGAGCAGCACGCCACCCGGGGTGCGCACCTCCACCGCGCCGTGCCGGGAGACCGTGACCGTGACCCGCTCCGACACCACCCGCCAGCCGCCGTCCGTGTCCGGTTCCAGGACGGCACGCGGGTCGGGCTCGGGCGGCTCGCCGGCGAGCGCGTACGAGGGCAGCGGTCCCGCCCCGTCCCAGCCCCAGAAGACGGTGCCGCCGGCCGACACCGAGATCCGCAGCTCGGAGCGTGCGAACCGAAGGGTCCCGCCGCCCGGTGCCGGTTCCGCCCCGCCCACCGGTCCCGGCACCCGGGCCCGCTCCGCGCCTCTCGGCGGCAGCGCCCGCGCGTCGGCGCGCCGCTGCCGCCACGCCGAGCGGACCGCCCGCAGCCCCTGTACCGACCCGATCACCTTCATCGAACGCACCAGTCCACGACCGTCCATGTGGATCACCCTGCCATCAGGGGCAGACCGCGCGAGGTGCGTTCAACTGGCGTTCACCCGTGGTGGGAGCACACAATCGGCCACCGGACCATGGGCGGGGAACCCTGGTGCGAAAACGGATCACATGGCATCGTCCCTGTCAGCCGCGTCACGCGCACACCCCCGCACGTGCGCGCGACACACGCAGACCCGCGTACAGCCAGGGAGCCGACCCGACATGACATCGCAGACCGAGCCGCTGTGGCAGCCGGACGAGGACCGCGTCTCCGCGGCCGCCGTCACCCGCTTCCAGGCCTGGGCGGCCGAGCGCCACGGCGCTCCCGCCCACGGCGGCTACGAGGCCCTGCACCGCTGGTCCGTCGAGGACCTCGAGGGCTTCTGGGCGGCCGTCGCCGAATGGTTCGACCTCCGCTTCGCCACCCCCTACGAGCGCGTCCTGGGCGACCGCTCCATGCCCGGCGCCGAGTGGTTCCCGGGCGCCACCCTCAACTACGCCGAGCACGCCCTGCGCGCCGCCGAGGAGCGGCCCGACGCCACCGCGCTGCTCCACGTCGACGAGACGCACGAGCCGCGTCCGATCACGTGGGCCGAGCTGCGCCGTCAGGTCGGCTCGCTCGCCGCCGAGCTCCGCCGACTCGGCGTACGGCCCGGCGACCGCGTCAGCGGCTACCTGCCGAACATTCCCGAGGCCGTCGTCGCCCTCCTCGCGACCGCCGCCGTCGGCGGCGTGTGGACCTCCTGCGCCCCGGACTTCGGCGCCCGCAGCGTCCTCGACCGCTTCCAGCAGGTCGAGCCCGTCGTCCTGTTCACCGTCGACGGCTACCGCTACGGCGGCAAGGAGCACGACCGCCGCGACACCGTCGCCGAGCTGCGCGCCGAACTGCCGTCGCTGCGCGCCGTCGTGCACATCCCGCTGCTCGGCACTCCCGCCCCCGAAGGCGCGCTTGCCTGGCCGGAGCTGACCTCCGCCGACACCCAGCCGGTCTTCGAGCACGTGCCGTTCGACCACCCGCTGTGGGTGCTCTACTCCTCCGGCACCACCGGTCTGCCCAAGGCGATCGTGCAGTCCCAGGGCGGCATCCTGATCGAGCACGTCAAGCAGCTGGGCCTGCACTGCGACCTCGGCCCGGACGACGTGTTCTTCTGGTACACCTCCACCGGCTGGATGATGTGGAACTTCCTCGTCTCCGGTCTGCTCACCGGCACCACCGTCGTCCTGTACGACGGCAGCCCGGGCTACCCCGACACCGGCGCCCAGTGGCGCGTCGCCGAGCGCACCGGCGCCACCCTGTACGGCACCTCCGCCGCGTACGTGATGGCCTGCGCGAAGGCCGGCGTGCACCCCGCCCGTGACTTCGACCTCTCGCGGGTGAAGTGCGTGGCCACCACCGGCTCGCCGCTGCCGCCCGACGGCTTCCGCTGGCTGCACGACGAGGTCCGCGAGGACCTGTGGATCGCGTCCGTCAGCGGCGGCACCGACGTCTGCTCCTGCTTCGCCGGCGCCGTGCCGACCCTCCCGGTCCACATCGGCGAGCTCCAGGCCGCCTGCCTCGGGACCGACCTGCAGTCCTGGGACCCGTCGGGCAAGCCGCTCGTCGGCGAGGTCGGCGAGCTGGTCGTCACCAACCCGATGCCGTCGATGCCGATCCGCTTCTGGAACGACCCGGACGGCAGCCGCTATCGCGACAGCTACTTCGAGATGTTCCCGGGCGTCTGGCGGCACGGTGACTGGATCACGATCACCGACCACGGCTCCGTCGTCATCCACGGCCGCTCCGACTCCACCCTGAACCGCCAGGGCGTCCGTATGGGAAGCGCCGATATCTATGAGGCCGTCGAGCGTCTGCCGGAGATCCGCGAGTCGCTCGTCATCGGCCTGGAGGAGCCGGACGGCGGCTACTGGATGCCGCTGTTCGTCCACCTCGCCGACGGCGCGACCCTGGACGACGAGCTGATCGGCCGCATCAAGAGCACGATCCGCGCCGAACTCTCCCCGCGGCACGTCCCCGACGACATCATCGAGGTCCCGGCCGTCCCGCACACCCTGACGGGCAAGCGCATCGAGGTCCCGGTCAAGCGTCTCCTCCAGGGCACGCCGATGGCGAAGGCCGTCAACCCGGGCTCGGTCGACAACCTCGACCTGCTGCGCTTCTACGAGGAGCTGGCGGCGACGCGCCGCGCCTCCTGAGCCACCGCGCCCGGGTCGTCCGGGGCGTGTCCGGCCCTCCACCGCCGGACACGCCCCGACCCGTCCCCGGGCGCCCGCCCCGCCTCGCCTGCCTCGTCCGACGACGCCTGGGGCGTGTGTCGAAAGTCCCGCCTGACCTTCGGGCAGACGACGCTCCTTTCGACACACGCCCTAACCGCCGTACACGGCCTGCCGATCGCGCAGGACGTCCGCGAAGTCCCGTGCCAGCCGTTCCGCGTCCTCCGGCAGGAGCAGTGCCGTCGAGATCCGTACGGCCGTGGGCGTGACGATCCGGAACCGCGACCCGGCCGCCACCCACCAGCCGTGCGTGCGCAGCCCGTTCACCACCGCCGACTCGTCGCGCACCGGCACCCACACGCCGATGCCGCTCGCCCCCGTCGCGCGGATGCCGTAGGAGCCGAGGGCGTCGATCAGCGCCAGGCGGCGCTTCGTGTACGCGGCCTCGCCGGCCGCCACGAGCCGCGCGACCGCGGGGTCCGACATCAGCCCGACCAGCGTCTCCTGCAGGATGTGGCTGACCCAGCCGGACGTCATGAGCATCCGCCCGTCGTGCCGGGCGATCGTCACCGGATCACCGGCCATGCCGGCCCACCGCAGGTTGATGCCCAGCCGCTTCGAGACGGTGCGCACCTGCGCCCACCGGCCCAGGCCCGCCGCCGCCAGTGTCGGTGCGACGGGGCCCTCGATCTCCACCGTGTAGTCGTCCTCCACGACCAGCACCTCGGGGAACTCCCTCAGCAGAGAAACGAGTTCGTCGCGCCGGGCGCGGGTGAAGGAGGCTCCGGTGGGGTTCTGCGCGCGCGGTGTGCACACCACCGCCCGCACCCCGGACCGCAGCGCCGCGCGCAGGGCGTCGGGCGTCATGCCCTCCTCGTCCACGGCGACCGGCACCATCCGCAGGCCCAGGGCCGGCACGAGGTCCAGGAGGTGGTGGAAGCCGGGGTCCTCCACCGCCACCGCGTCACCCGGCCGCAGTTCGACGGAGAGCAGCCGCGCGATGCAGTCGAGCGCGCCGTGGGCGAAGGTCACCCGCTCCGCCGGCACGCCGTCCCGCGCGAACCAGGCCCTGGTCAGTTCCTCGAGGGCGGGAAGCCGGGGCGACGCGCGGTGCGAGCCGAACGTCGGATGGACCTCGGCCGGCGGCCTGAGCACCGGCAGGAACGCGGGGTCGGGATGCCCGCCGGCCAGGTCCACCAGCCCCGGTGGCACCTGGGGCGGCCGCCGCGAGGCCACAGAGGGAGCCTCCGCGACCACCGTGCCGCCCCGGCCGCGCGTGACCACCAGACCGCGCCGCCGCAGTTCCTTGTACGCGGTCGCGACGGTGCCCGGGCTGACGCCGAGGTCGTCGGCGAGCCGCCGTACCGGAGGCAGCGCGTCACCCGGCGCGAGTTCGCCCTCGGAGATTCCGCGTTCGACGGACGCGGCAATCCCCTTGGCCGTCGTCCCACTGATCGAATATTGTGTTGCCACGTACCGAACTATGTATCAATACATAACTCGCGTCAAGGGGGAATCGAGTGAGCCACCCGACCTCGTGGCACCGCACCGTGCTCGACCGCGTACCCGGCGGACGAGACGGCCGCCGCATGCTCGTCGTCAGCATCATCGACAAGACCGGCACCGGCCTCTGGGCCACCTGCACCGCCCTGTACTTCACGTACGTCTCCGGACTCGGCCTCGCCCAGGTCGGCCTCCTCATGACCATCTCCGGCGGCGTCGGCATCGCCGGCGCCCCCGTCGCCGGCCGCCTCGCCGACCGCCTCCCCCTCGTCCGCCTCATCGCCGGCGCCCAACTCATGCGCGGCGCCTCCCTCCTCGCCCTCCTCACCACCGACGACTTCCTCCTCCTCACCCTCTTCTCCGCCCTCGGCGCCCTGCCCGACCGCGCCGGCAGCGTCCTCATCAAGCTCTACGCGGCCCGCCTCGCCGGCACCGAACGCGTCCGCTACCAGGCCATCCAGCGCACCACCGTCAACATCGGCTGGTCCATCGGAGGCCTCGGCGCCGCCGCGGCCCTCGCCACCGGCAGCACCCGCGCCTACGGCCTGCTGCTCATCGGCAACGTCATCAGCTACGCCGTCATCGCCGCCCTCACCCTGCGCTGCGCCGAGCCGCCCGCCCCGGCCTCCCGCATCGCCGCCACCTCCGCCGACGCCCCCAGGGCACGGCCCGCCGGCCCCTGGCGCGACCGCACCTTCCTCGGCTACACCGCCACCGACGCCGCGCTCTTCCTCGACGACACGATCCTCCAGGTCGCCGTCCCGCTCTGGATCGTCCACGCCACCACCGCCCCCGTCGGCCTCGCCCCGCTGCTCCTGGTGCTCAACACCGTCCTCGTCGTCCTCTTCCAGGTCCCCCTCGCCCGCTTCGCCGCCACCACCCAGGCCGCCCGCCGACTCCTCGGCCCGCTCGCCGTACTCTTCCTCCTCGGCACCCTCGCCCTCGCCGCGTCCGCGACCGGCGGACCCGCCGTCGCCATCACCGCGCTCGTCGCCGCCGTCGTCGCGCTCACCTTCGCCGAGATCCTCCACGCCACCGCCTCCTGGGAACTCTCCGTCGCCCTCGCCCCCGCCGAGGCCCAGGGCGCCTACCTCGGCGTCCACGGACTCGCCCACTCCTCCCAGCGCTTCGCCGGCCCCGTCCTCGTCACCGGCGTCATGGCCGCAGGGCCCCTCGCCTGGCCGCTCCTCGGCCTCGCCCTCGTCGGCGCCGCCGCCGCACAGCACCGGGTGACCCGCGACCGGCTCGCCGCGCCCGAACCCGGACCCGAAGCGTCGTCACTGTCAGTGCCCACGGCTACGGTGAGTGAGTAGTCCATGGCGACACCAGCGCCCATGGCAGCACCCAGGGGGAGACATGACCGAGAACCACACCGACCACCACGCCACCGACGACCGCACCGCCCACCGCGCCCGCCGCCGCACCACCGACACGAACCTGCGCCGCGCCCTGCGCCGCGAGACCGCCGGCACCCTCGCCCTCCTCGCCGACGAGGACGACTTCACCACCATGCGGCAGTACGAGACCTTCGCCTTCGACGACCACGCCCGATACCTGGACCACGCCGAAGACCTCCTCCACACCCTCACCACCCACGGCGGCCACACCACCGTCGCCCTCTTCGACCCCGAGGACTACGCCGACTACTGCGCCGACACCGCCCTCGACCCCGACCACCCCGCCAGCCGCGCCCGCTACACCGCCGAACGCGCCGCCACCGGCCCCCGCGTCACCTACACCGGACAACCCCTCACCACGCTCGTCCCCACCCTCATCGACACCGCCGTCCGCCGCGCCACCTGGGAGTACGCCACCACACTCCTCGCCGAGACCGGCCCCTGCGCCGACTGCGGCCAGGACATCGGCCGCGCCTCCTTCGACCGCGCCTCCCAACTCCTCCTCCTGCTCCTCGACGCCGCCGGACCCGGCACCCACCGCCTCGTCTGCAGCGTCCCCGCCGAAGGAGATCAGCTCATCGCCACCCTTCACGTCACCCGCGAATCCACCGGACCCGCCCGCATGGACAGTTCCGAAGGCGCCGAATTCGTCACCGTCCTCGCCGCCGGCCTCGCCCTGAACAGCCCCGGCGGCCTCGTCCTGCGCACCACCACACCCGGCGACCGGGACCGCCTCCACGGCTGGCGCCTCCACGCCGGACAGCTCCGACCCCTCACCGAGGCCCAGGTCTTCGACGCGTACTGCACCGACGCCCGCACCGGCGAACCCATCGCCCCCGAGCCCCGCGTCGACTACCGCCCCGGCTTCCTCCTCACCCCACCCCACGACGACACCCACCCCCACTGACGCCGAAGGGGCTCCCCGCCGACCTGGCGGGAAGCCCCTTCGAACCGTTCTACGGCCGGCGGCCCGGGATCACTCCCCGGACAGCACCGCCTGCGCGGCCATCCGCGCGTCATGCGCCGTATCCGCCGCACGCGCCGCGGCCGCCGCACGCTCGCACTGCGCCAGCGTGTACTTGGCCAGCGTCGCCCGCACATACGGAATCGACGCCGCACCCATCGACAGGGAGGTCACACCCAGACCCGTCAGCACACACGCCAGCAGCGGATCCGACGCCGCCTCACCACAGACACCACAGCTCTTGCCCTCGGCCTTCGCCGCCTCCGCGGACAGCGCCACCAGGTCGAGCAGCGCCGGCTGCCACGGATCCTGCAGCCGCGACACCGCACCCACCTGACGGTCGGCCGCGAACGTGTACTGCGCCAGGTCGTTCGTACCCAGCGACAGGAACTCGACCTCCTGCAGGATCGAACGCGCCCGGAGCGCGGCGGACGGAATCTCCACCATCGCACCGAACTTCGCCCGCAACCCCGCCTCACGGCACGCGTCGGCGAAGGCCTTCGCATCCGTACGGTCGGCCACCATCGGCGCCATGACCTCCAGATGCACCGGAAGCCCCTCGGCGGCCTTCGCCAGCGCGGTCAGCTGCGTCCGCAGCACCTCCGGGTGGTCGAGCAGGGTTCGCAGACCCCGCACGCCCAGCGCCGGGTTCGGCTCGTCCGCCGGCGTCAGGAAGTCCAGCGGCTTGTCCGCACCCGCGTCGAGCACCCGCACGACCACCCGGCCCTCGGGAAACGCCTCGAGCACCGCACGGTAGGCCTCGTACTGCTTCGCCTCGGACGGCGCCTGCTTGCTGTCGTCCAGGAACAGGAACTCCGTACGGAACAGACCCACGCCCTCGGCACCGGCCTCGACCGCCGCCGGAACGTCCGCGGGCCCGCCCACGTTCGCCAGCAACGGCACCTTGTGCCCGTCCGACGTCGCACCGGGACCGCTGGAAGCGGCGAGAGCGGCCTTCCGCTGTTCTGCGGCCCGGGTCAGCTCCGCCTTCTTCTCCTCGCTCGGATCCACGAAGATCTCGCCCGTGGAACCGTCCACCGCGATGACCGTGCCCTCGGCCAGCTCACCCGCACCCGGCAGCGCGACCACGGCCGGCACGCCCAGCGCACGCGCGAGGATCGCGCTGTGGCTGGTCGGCCCGCCCTCCTCGGTCACGAAACCGAGCACCAGCGCCGGATCGAGCAGCGCCGTGTCGGCAGGCGCCAGGTCCCGCGCGATCAGCACGTACGGCTCGTCACTGTCCGGCACACCCGGCATCGGCACGCCGAGCAGGCGCGCCACGATCCGGTTCCGCACGTCGTCCAGGTCGGCCACCCGGCCGGCCATGTACTCACCGGCACCCGCTAGCAGCTCCCGATAGTGCGAGAACGCGTCGAAAACGGCCCGCTCGGCCGTGCTGCCGACCGCGACCCGACGGTCCACGTCGGCCATCAGCTCCGGGTCCTGCGCGATCATCGCCTGCGCCTCGAGCACCGCCTGGGCCTCGCCGCCGGCCAGATTGCCGCGCGCATTCAGGTCCGCGGCCACGGCCTCGACGGCCTGACGGGCGCGCCCCTGTTCGCGCTCCGCGTCGTCGGGGCCGATCTGCTTGGCCGGCGGCTCCAGGACCGCCGTGCCCATGTGCCGGACCTCGCCGATCGCCACCCCGTGGCTGACGCCGACGCCTCGCAGCGTTGTCTCCATCTCACCCGTCTCCGGTAGTGCGGCGGCCGGGCCGCCGCGTCGAATGTCGTCTGCGCGCTCGTCAGAAGGACGAGCCGGCGGTCAGCTCCAGGAGAAGAGCGCGTCGCCGGCCTTCACGTCCCCGTCCTCGCGGAGATCGGAGAGGGAGTCGGCCGTGGCCTCCAGAGCCACGATCGGGCAGATGGCGGACTTGCCGGCGGCCTCGACGTCGGCCGGGTTCCAGCGCACGACGGCCTGTCCGCGCGTCACGGTGTCCCCCTTGTTCACCAGCAGCTCGAAACCCTGTCCGTTGAGCTGCACGGTGTCGATGCCGAGGTGGGTCAGCACGCCGTGGCCCTCGCTGTCCACGACGACGAAGGCGTGCGGGTGAAGAGAGACGACGACACCGTCGACGGGCGAGACGGCCTCGGAGGGCTCACGCACGGGGTCGATGGCGGTGCCGGGACCGACCATCGCACCGGAGAAGACGGGGTCGGGTACTGCGGCGAGACCGATGGCGCGTCCAGCGAGTGGCGACGTCACGGTTGTCATGGGAAGCCTCCCAGGGGCGGAGATTGTGTGGCGCCGTCACTACCTGTCCTAGGGACGGCGTACTGTTCCGAAGCCTATGTCATGGGTAGTTCCGGTTCCGCACGAGATGTACCAGTTGGCGGACCTAGGGACTACCGCAAGCGATTTGCCTCAGCTGACGTAGGGATGTACTGTCGTACTCCTGCCTGACCCCAACGCGGCATTGAGTCGCGGGTCGGCAGCACCTATCAAGCCAGATCCTAACCCCAGTGGTCTACACCTCTGCGTCCACGCAGGGGGAGTGGTCAGGGGGACGGAAAAAGCCTGGTAGTGTTTGACCCCGCCGAAGGGCCCCCGGGTGAATGCCTGGAAAAGGGACCGGAAAGCACCGAGGAAATCGGATCGGAAAGATCTGATAGAGTCGGAAACGCAAGAACGAAGGAAGCCCGGAGGAA
>NZ_SDOY01000032.1 GCF_004117935.1 Streptomyces roseicoloratus
CCGACGCTCCCACGGCTTGTAGGCACACGGTTTCAGGTACTATTTCACTCCGCTCCCGCGGTACTTTTCACCATTCCCTCACGGTACTATCCGCTATCGGTCACCAGGGAATATTTAGGCTTAGCGGGTGGTCCCGCCAGATTCACACGGGATTTCTCGGGCCCCGTGCTACTTGGGTGTCTCTCAAGCAAGCCGCTGATGTTTCGTCTACGGGGGTCTTACCCTCTACGCCGGACCTTTCGCATGTCCTTCGACTACACCAACGGTTTCTGACTCGCCTCACAGCCGGCAGACTGTGAAAGAGAGATCCCACAACCCCACATGCGCAACCCCTGCCGGGTCTCACACGCATACGGTTTGGCCTCATCCGGTTTCGCTCGCCACTACTCCCGGAATCACGGTTGTTTTCTCTTCCTGAGGGTACTGAGATGTTTCACTTCCCCTCGTTCCCTCCACATGCCCTATGTGTTCAGGCATGGGTGACAGCCCATGACGACTGCCGGGTTTCCCCATTCGGAAACCCCCGGATCAAAGCCTGGTTGACGGCTCCCCGGGGACTATCGTGGCCTCCCACGTCCTTCATCGGTTCCTGGTGCCAAGGCATCCACCGTGCGCCCTTAAAAACTTGGCCACAGATGCTCGCGTCCACTGTGTAGTTCTCAAGCAACGACCAGCCACCCATCACCC
>NZ_SDOY01000033.1 GCF_004117935.1 Streptomyces roseicoloratus
CGGCGGTGAGCGCGAGCCGGGTGCCGCCGCCGTCCAGGCGCTGGGCGAGACCGGCCACCGTCGGCGCCTCGAACACGTCGCGGACGTCGATCTCCGCGGCGAGGGCGGTACGGACGCGACTGACGAGCTTCATGGCGAGCAGCGAGTGCCCGCCGAGGGCGAAGAAGTCGTCGTCGGCCGAAACCCGGCCGGTCACGCCCAGCACCTCGGCGAACAGGCCGCAGAGCAGTTCCTCGCGTGCGGTACGTGCGGCCCGGCCGCCGGCGAAGAGCCGGAAGTCGGGGGCCGGCAGGGCGCGCCGGTCGACCTTGCCGCTGCCGGTGAGCGGCAGCGCGTCGAGGGTGACGACGGCCGAGGGGACCATGTGGGCGGGCAGGGTGTCGGCGGCGAACCTGCGGAGTTCGAGGGCCAGTTCGGGGCTCGGGGCGGCGACCGCGCAGTGGGCGACGAGGCGGCGGTCGCCGTCCGCGGTCTCGTGCGGGGTGACGACGGCCTGCCGAACGGCGGGGTGGCCGGTCAGTGCCTGCTCGATCTCGCCGGGTTCGATGCGGAAGCCGCGGATCTTGACCTGGTGGTCGGTGCGGCCCAGGTAGTCGATCCGGCCGTCA
>NZ_SDOY01000034.1 GCF_004117935.1 Streptomyces roseicoloratus
CCCCGGCGGCTCCCGTGGCCGCTCCGGCTCCGGTCACCCCGGCCCCGGCTGCCGCTCCGGCCGCCCCCGCCGCCGCACAGCCGGCGGAGGACGGCGCGTACGTGACCCCGCTGGTCCGCAAGCTCGCCACCGAGAACGGTGTCGATCTGGCGTCGGTCAAGGGCACGGGCGTCGGCGGCCGCATCCGCAAGCAGGACGTCCTCGCCGCCGCCGAGGCCAAGAAGGCCGCCCCGGCCCCCGCCGCCGCTGCCGCTCCGGCCGCCGCGTCGAAGGCCCCGGCCCTCGAGGTGTCCCCGCTGCGCGGTCAGACCGTCAAGATGACCCGCATGCGCAAGGTCATCGGCGACAACATGATGAAGGCGCTGCACGGCCAGGCCCAGCTGTCCTCGGTCGTCGAGGTCGACATCACCAAGCTGATGAAGCTGCGCGCCCGCGCCAAGGACGCGTTCGCGGCCCGCGAGGGCGTCAAGCTGTCCCCGATGCCGTTCTTCGTGAAGGCGGCGGCCCAGGCGCTGAAGGCCCACCCGGTCATCAACGCCCGGATCAACGAGGACGAGGGCACCATCACGTACTTCGACTCGGAGAACATCGGCATCGCCGTGGACTCCGAGAAGGGTCTGATGACGCCGGTCATCAAGGGTGCGGGCGACCTGAACATCGCCGGCATCTCCAAGGCGACCGCCGAGCTGGCCGCCAAGGTCCGCGGCAACAAGATCACGCCGGACGAGCTGGCCGGTGCGACCTTCACCATCAGCAACACCGGTTCGCGCGGTGCGCTGTTCGACACGATCATCGTCCCGCCGAACCAGGTCGCCATCCTGGGCATCGGCGCCACGGTCAAGCGTCCGGCCGTCATCGAGACCGCCGAGGGCACCGTCATCGGCGTCCGCGACATGACCTACCTGACGCTGTCGTACGACCACCGTCTGGTGGACGGCGCCGACGCGGCCCGCTACCTGACGGCCGTCAAGGCGATCCTGGAGGCCGGCGAGTTCGAGGTCGACCTCGGTCTCTGAGGCCGGGAGGCCGTACGCGGCCGGAAGGCAACGTAACAAGCCTCACCTGCGGCGCCCCCGTCCGGATGTGTTTCCGGGCGGGGGCGCCGCCGTATTGTCTAAGTGTCCAGTGACTCCTAAGGAGCGGCCCCCATGACCATGCCCGTCGTCCATTCGCTGCGCGAGCAGATCCGCGAGCACATCGTGGAGGGCATCGTCAGCGGCCGCTGGAAGCCGGGCGAGCGCATCGTGGAGCGGCGGATCGCGACCGAGCTGGAGGTCTCGCAGACCCCGGTCCGGGAGGCGCTGCGCGAGCTGGAGTCGCTGCGGCTGATCGAGTCGGCGCCCAACAAGGGCGTCCGGGTGCGCAACCTGACGGCCGCCGACCTGGAGGAGAGCTACCCCGTGCGGGCCGGCCTGGAGCAGATCGCGGCCGAGCTGGCGGCGGGCCGGCTCGCGACGGACTGCTCGGCCCTGGAGCCCCATGTCGCGGCGCTGTACGAGGCGGACGCGGCCGCGGACGGCACGGCGCAGGTGCGGCACACGGTGGCGTTCCACCGGGAGCTGGTGAAGGCGGCCGGCAACGGCGTGCTGCTGCACACCTGGGAGGGCCTGGGCATCGAGGTGTTCACGGCCCTGTCGATCCGCTGGCTGGGCACGGTGCAGAAGTCGTACGCGGAGGAGCACCAGGAGCTGGTGGAGGCCTTCCGCCGCCGCGACCCGAACATCGGGGCCCTGGTGAAGGCGCACGTGCTGGGCTGCGCGCCGAGGGCGTGAGGTCCGACGGCCGGTGGGCGCCGAGGGCGTGATCCGGCCTGCCGGTGCGCGCACGCCGGGGACGTGATCCGGCCACCCGAGCCCCCACGGGCCCCACGGGCAGAGAGCGGGTCCCTCTCCAGGACGGGCCCGTTTCGGCGTCTCCGGGGACGTCCGTTCCTTCCGCCCAAGCCCGCTCGTTTGTGCGACTCCCCTCTCAGGCTGTCGCTCTCTCCTGCGAAAACAAGGCACCGGGTGCCCTTTTCTGCGGCACCCTGTGCCGACTTTGGTGCTCCGGGCATCTTTTTCTCGGTGAAGCTTTGATCGATCATCGATCGGCGGCTTAGAGTCTTCGGCGGGCCGTACCCCGGTCCTTCGCCCTGTCCTGCCAGACAAGGCCCCTTTATCTCCACCCCCATCTGTCCGGAAGGCGGCGATCATGACCGATCCCGTAGGCAAGATTCCGAGCGAGCTCGACCAGCTCCCGGACCGTGACACCGAGGAGACCGCCGAGTGGGCGGCCTCCCTCGACGCCGTCACCAAGGCCGCCGGCCCCCACCGGGCCGCCTACCTGATGCGCCGCACGCTCCAGCACGCCGAGGGCGCGGGCCTCGCCCTGCCCAAGCTCCTGGAGACGGACTACGTCAACACCATCCCCACCTCCGCCGAGCCCGTCATCGACGGCGACGAGGAGATGGAGCGGAAGATCACCGCCTGGAACCGCTGGAACGCCGCCGCGATGGTCACCCGCGGCGCCAAGCACGGCGTCGGCGGCCACATCGCCACCTTCGCCTCCGCGGCCTGGCTCTACGAGACCGGCTTCAACCACTTCTTCAAGGGCAAGGACGCCGAGGACGCTCCCGGCTCCGGCGACCAGCTCTACATCCAGGGTCACGCCTCCCCCGGCATCTACGCCCGCGCCTTCCTCGACGGCCGCCTGGACGAGTCGCACCTCGACAACTTCCGGCAGGAGTCCGGCGGCAACGGCCTGCCCTCCTACCCGCACCCGCGCCGGCTGCCCTGGCTGTGGGAGTTCCCCACCGTCTCCATGGGCCTCGGCCCGCTCTCCGCGATCTACCAGGCGCGCTTCAACCGCTACCTGACCAACCGCGGCATCAAGGACGTCTCCGCCTCCCACGTCTGGGCCTTCCTGGGCGACGGCGAGATGGACGAGCCCGAGTCGACCGCGGCCCTGGCGCTGGCCTCCCGCGAGGGCCTGGACAACCTGACCTTCGTCATCAACTGCAACCTGCAGCGCCTCGACGGCCCGGTCCGCGCCAACTTCAAGATCGTGCAGGAGCTGGAGGCCCAGTTCCGCGGCGCCGGCTGGAACGTCGTGAAGACCCTGTGGGGCAACGCCTGGGACGAGCTGTTCGCGCTCGACACCACCGGCGCCCTGGTCCGCCGCCTCCGCGAGGTGCCGGACGCGCAGGTCCAGACGTACCAGACCCGCGACGCCGCCTACATCCGCGAGGACTTCTTCGGCAAGGAGCCGGCGCTCGTCGAGATGGCGAAGCTGCTGTCCGACGACAAGATCCTCGAGTGCTTCCACCTCTCGCGCGGTGGCCACGAGCCGCGCAAGGTGTACGCCGCGTACAAGGCCGCCCTGGAGTTCAAGGGCGCGCCGACCGTGATCCTGGCGCAGACCGTCAAGGGCTTCACCCTCGGTGAGGGCTTCGCGTCGAAGAACGCGAACCACCAGATGAAGAAGCTGAGCACGGACGAGTTCAAGCAGATGCGCGACCTGCTGGAGCTGCCGATCTCGGACGCGCAGTTCGTCGACGGCGTGGTGCCGTACGGCCACCCGGGCGCCGACTCCCCCGAGGTCCGCTACCTCCAGGAGCGCCGCGCCGCCCTCGGCGGCCCCGCCCCGGCCCGCCGCGTCCACCCGGTCGCCCCGCTGCCGGCCCCGGCCGAGAAGGCCTTCACCGCCTTCGACAAGGGCTCCGGCGCGCAGTCCGTCGCCACCACGATGGCCTTCGTGCGCCTGGTCAAGGACCTGGTCCGCGACAAGGAGACCGGCAAGCGCTGGGTCCCGATCGTCCCGGACGAGGCCCGCACCTTCGGCATGGAGTCCCTCTTCCCCTCGCTCGGCATCTACTCGCCGAAGGGCCAGACGTACGAGCCGGTCGACCGCGACCAGCTGATGTACTACAAGGAGGCCGTCAACGGCCAGATCCTGAACGAGGGCATCACCGAGGCCGGTTCGATGGCCGACTTCATCGCCGCGTCGACCGCGTACTCCACGCACGGCGAGACGATGATCCCGTTCTACATCTTCTACTCGATGTTCGGCTGGCAGCGGACCGCCGACCAGATGTGGCAGCTGGGCGACCAGCTCGGCCGCGGCTTCCTGGTCGGCGCCACCGCCGGCCGCACCACCCTCACCGGTGAGGGCCTCCAGCACGCGGACGGCCACTCCCCGGTGATCGCGGCCACCAACCCGGCGGCGCTGACCTACGACCCGGCGTTCGCCTACGAGGTCGCGGCCATCGTCAAGGAAGGCCTGCGCCGCATGTACGGCGAGCCGGCCGAGGGCGAGGACCAGGACGTCTTCTACTACCTCACCGTCTACAACGAGCCCATGCCGCAGCCGGCCAAGCCGGGCCACGCCGGTGTCGACGAGGGCATCGTCAAGGGCCTCTACCGCTTCAACACGGCCGAGTCGGCCGGCCTGGAGCTCCCGGCGAACGCCTCGCGCATCCAGCTGCTCGCCTCCGGCACGGCCATCCACTGGGCCCTGGAGGCGCAGAAGCTGCTCGCCGCCGAGTGGGGCGTGGCCGCCGACGTGTGGTCCGCGACCTCCTGGACCGAGCTGCGCCGTGACGCGCTGGAGGCCGACGCGGCCCTGCTGCGCGGCGAGGAGCGGGTGCCGTACGTCCGCCGGGCCCTGGAGGGCGTGGACTCCCCGGTCCTCGCGGTCTCCGACTACATGCGCCAGGTCCCGGACCAGATCGCGCAGTGGGTCGAGCAGGACTGGACCTCGCTGGGCGCCGACGGCTTCGGCCTGTCGGACACCCGCGACGCCGCCCGCCGCCACTTCGGCGTCGACGCCCAGTCGATCGTCGTCGCGTCCCTCGCCCAGCTCGCCCGCCGCGGCGAGGTCCAGGCGACGGCCGTGAAGGAGGCGCGCGAGCGCTACGGCCTGTAAGGCCTGCCACGGCCGGTCATGGCCTGTCGTGACCGGCACGGCCCGATGTCGGTGGCGGCGCGCATGATGGCCTCATGCGCGCCGCCCGACTCATCAAGATGGTCCTGCTGCTCCAGAACCGCGCCTCCATGACGGCGGCCGAACTGGCCGCCGCGCTGGAGGTGTCGGAGCGGACCGTCACCCGTGATGCCCTCGCCCTCTCGGAGGCGGGGGTTCCCGTGTACGCGGACCGGGGCCGCGCCGGCGGGTACCGGCTGGTCGGCGGGTACCGTACGCGGCTGACCGGACTCGCCCGGAACGAGGCGGAGGCGCTCTTCCTCTCCGGGCTGCCGGGCGCGCTGCGGGACATGGGGCTCCAGGACGCGGCTTCGGCGGCCCGCCTGAAGGTGACGGCGGCGCTGCTGCCCTCGCTGGCGGACGCGCCGGTCTCGGCGGCCCGCCGGTTCCACCTGGACGCGCCCGGCTGGTACCAGGAGCCGGAGACGCCCGCGCTGCTGCCGGCCGTGGCGGAGGCGGTCTGGGACGACCGCCGGCTCTCCGCGCGCTACCGCCGCGGGGACGGCGAGGAGGTCGAGCGGGAGCTCGACCCGTACGGGCTCGTCCTGAAGGCGGGCGTCTGGTACCTGTGCGCCCGCGTCGCGGACGACTCGTACCGCACCTACCGGGTGGACCGGTTCACGGCGGTGGCGGTCGGCGGGGAACGCTTCGAGCGCGATCCCGGATTCGCGCTGGACGCCTTCTGGGCGGAGCGGTCGGCCGGGTTCGCGCGCTCGCTGCTGCGGGCCGAGGCCGAGCTGCTGCTGACACCGGCGGGCGCGCGCCGGCTGCCGTACGTGACGGACCGGGCGGCGGCCGAGGAGGCGCTGGCGGCCGGCGTGCCGGCGGGCGACGGGCGGGTGCGGGTGGTGCTGCCGGTGGAGAGCGAGGACGTCGCCTTCGGCCAGCTGCTCGGGCTCGGCCCGGAGGCGGAGGTGGTGTCCCCCGCCTCCCTCCGCGAACGGTTCGCGGCGGCGGCCCGCGCCATGGCCGGGGTCTACGGGACGTGACCGGGCGGGGGGCGCCGGGCGGGGGGCGCAGGGCGGGACGCCGCTCCTTCCTCCACGGGGAAGTGCCGGACCCCTCCTACTGGACGCCCTCCTACTGGACGCCCTCCTGCGGACGCCCTCTGTCGGGCATCCCCTACCGGACATGCCCTACCGGTAGTCCTCCACGCGCGTGTCCGGGTCCGTCTCCTTGGCCAGCATGAAGCCCCACGCGTCGGGCCGTGACCCGTCGGCGTCGGTGAAGCCGTACTCCCGGGCGAGCTGCCCGCTGTCGAGCGACCGTCCGTTCCAGCGGGCCCGGTCGGGGTCGGCGGCGAGGGCGGCGACGGCCCGGCCGACGTACACCGGGGACTCGGAGACCGCGAAATCGGGCAGCTGCTTCGTCGCGTCGCGCCAGTTCTCCTCGGTGACGCCGAAGGCGGCGAGCATCTGCTCGGAACGGAGCCAGCCGGGGCTGACGGAGACGGCCGTGCCGCCGGAGTCGGCCAGTTCTTCGGCGAGGCCGAACGCCATCCGGATGGGGGCGTTCTTGGCGAGGTCGTAGAAGAGGTTCTCGCGGTAGCGGCCGCCGTTGTACGCGGTGGTGCCGTCGGTGACCTCGACGACCAGGCCGCCGGGGTGGCGGGTCAGCAGCGGCAGGGCGGCGTGGGAGGTGACGAGGTGCGTCTTCACGCCGAGTTCGAGCATCCGCAGGCCGTCGGCGAGGGCGATCTCCCACGTCTTCTTCCCGAAGGAGGAGCCGATGAGGTGCTCGCCGCCCCAGACGTCGTTGACGAGGACGTCGAGCCGGCCGCGCTCGCGGTCGATCCGCTCGACCAGGGCGCGGACCTGGTCGGGCTCCAGGTGGTCGGTGGGGACGGCGACGCCCTCGCCGCCCGCGGCCGTCACCAGTTCGGCGGTCTCCTCGATGGTCTCGGTTGCCCGGCCGACCTCGCTGATCCGGTCGCGGGTGGTGCGCCCGGTGACGTAGACGGTGGCTCCGGCGGCGCCGAGCCGGACGGCGATGGCGCGTCCGGCGCCGCGGGTGGCACCGGCGACGAGGACGACACGGCCGGCGAGCGGCTTCGTTTCGGTGGTCATGGCTTCACGGTGACAGGAAAGTACGACACCTTCTGTCCGGATTGTTTTCGGCTTGCTTTCGGCCGGTTCCGGGTGCGTCGCCCGGCGCCACCCACGATGCTGGTCCCGTGATGGACGAGACGGAGTTCTGGGAGATCATCGACTCCACCCGGGAGCGCGCCGAGGGCGACCCGGAGGAGCACGCCGACCTGCTCGTGGAGCGCCTCACCCGGCTCGATCCGGACTCCGTGGTCGACTTCGCCCGCCATTTCGAGGCCCGCTACAACCGCGCGTACACCTGGGAGCTGTGGGGCGCGGCCGCGCTGCTGCTCGACGGGGCCGCGGACGACGCCTTCGACTGGTTCCGCTGCTGGCTGATCGGGCAGGGCCGGGAGGTCTTCGAGGGCGCGGTGCACGAGCCGGACGCGCTGGCGGAGCTGCTGGAGGACTTCGACGAGGAGATCGACGGGGACGGCGAGGAGCTGGGCTTCGCCGCGGACGAGGCGTACGAGCAGCTGACCGGCGCGGAGACGCCGGACCTGGGGATCCCGCCGCCGGGCGCGGAGCCGCTGGGCACGCCGTTCGACCTGGACGACGACGACGCGCTCGCGGCCCGCTTCCCGCGGCTGTGGGCCCGGTTCGGTCCCGGGTAGGGGTGACGAGGACCGAACCGGGGGCTTCGGCGGACCGGGGTCCCGGCGGACCGGGCGGTCACGGCGGGCCGGGGTCCTGGCGGGCCGGGCGGTCGCGAGGGACCGGTGGTCCGTCTCCCGCGGGTCAGAAGTGGGTGCCGCCGTCGATGCGGACCTCGGTGCCGGTGATGAACTTCCCGTCCTCGGAGGCGAGCATCGCGACGACGCCGGCGACGGTCTCGGGGCCGGCGAAGCCCTGGCCGAGGGCCGGGGCGAGCTTGGCGAAGAGCGACCAGTCGGTGTCCTCGGGCAGGCCGGGGCCCTGGGACTGCTTGCTGGCGCCGGAACCGTCGGTCATGCCGGAGGAGATGGAGCCGGGCTGGACGGCGGTGAAGCGGATGCCCTGCTTGGCGTACTCGGCGGCGAGCGCGTGGGTCATCGACTGGATGCCGCCCTTGCTGGCCGCGTAGGCCGCCATGTACGGGTGGGCGAACATCGCCGAGGTCGAGGAGAAGTTGACGACGGCGGGTCCGTCGCCCTCCAGGAGCGCCGGTATGGCCTCGCGGATCACCAGGAAGGTGCCGGTGAGGTTGATCCGGATCACCTGCTCGAAGGTGTCGAGCGAGGTCTCGTGGGTGTGCGAGGAGCGGAGGATGCCGGCCGCGTTGACCAGGACGTCCAGGCCGCCGAGGGCCGTGACGGCGGCGGCGACGCCCGCGCGCACGGAGCCCTCGTCCGCGACGTTCACGACGACCGTGGTGAGGCGGTCGGCGGCGTCGCCGGCCTTGGCGACGGTGTCCTTGAGGCCGTCCTCGCTGATGTCGGCGGCGACGACGCTGCCGCCCTCGGCCAGCATGCGCAGCACGGTGGCCTGGCCGATGCCGGAGCCGCCGCCGGTGACGAGCGCGCGGCGCCCCTCGTAACGGGTCAGCTGGTTCATGACGACAACCTCTCGATCTCGGGCGTCCGGAGCGTCCTGGGCGTCCTGGGCGTCCTGGGGACACGTTCCGGGGAATGCCGACACCGTACGTCGAAGTGGCACGTTTTGCCATAGCTGCACGAAGTGCCTACCTGGCATCGCGGGCGTACGCTGGGTCGGGTGAGCACCAAGCCTCCCTCGTCCCCCTCACCCTCCCCGTCCGCCTCCCCGCCCCCCTCGCTGACGGAGCGCCGCAAGGCGGCCACCCAGCTCGACATCGCCCGCGCGGCGGCCGGGCTGTTCACCGAGCGCGGGCCCGACGGCACCACGGCCGAGGACATCGCCCAGCGGGCCGGGGTCGCGCTGCGCACCTTCTACCGGTACTTCCGTTCCAAGCAGGACGCGGTCGCGCCGCTGCTCGCGGGCGGGGCCGACCGCTGGCGCGCCGAGCTGGCCGCGACCGAGCCGGGTACGGCGCTGCACGAGGCCCTGGAGCGCTCGATCTCCGGTTCCCTCGCGGCCGAGGACCCGGAGACCGAGGAGGGCCTGCGCTGGACCCGGGGCCTGCTGCGCGCCGCCGGACACGATCCCGCGCTGCGGGCCGTCTGGTACCGCGTCAACCACGAGTCCGAGGAGCGGCTGCGCGGCGTCCTCACCGCGCTCGCTCCGCCCGGTACCGACCCGCTGGAACTCCGCCTCACGGCGGGCGCGGCCACCGCCGCGATCCGGATCGCCCTGGAGACGTGGGCGGAGACGGACGCGCCGGCCCGCGGCGAGGGCGCGCCGGCGGAACTCGCGGTGCGGTGCCTGCGCGAACTGACGGTCGGGATGCGGCAGCGGGACGGGGAGGACTGAGGGACGCGGCAGGCGCGAGGCCCGCCCCGGGGCGGAGGGCTTTCGCGTGCGCGCGGGCTCTGCGGCACGCGGGCTGCGCTCCTGCGGAGGGCTCGCCCCGGGCACTCACGCCCCGGGCACTCACGCCCGGGCGCTCAGGCCCGGGCGCTCAGGCCAGTGAGCGGCCCATGAAGACGTCGTCCACGTACGCGCCCTCCAGCAGGAACTCGCCGGGCAGGACGCCCTCGACCCGGAATCCCTCGGCCTCGTAGAGGGCGCGGGCCGGCTTGTTGTGGCCGAGGACCCGCAGCGTGATGCGGCCGGCGCCCTGCGCGCGGGCCCGGTCCATCGCGGCGCGCAGCAGGGCGCGCGCCACGCCCCGGCCCCGGGCGGAGTCGGCGACGGCGAGGCCCTGGATCTGGCGGACGTGGGCGTTGGCGGCGAGCGGGGTCGGCGGGACGAGCCGGAGGTAGCCGACGACGGACGGCGCCGCCGCCTCCGCGGCCCGCTCGCCCGCCTCCGCGAACTCGGCCACCAGGTAGTGCTCCGGCAGGTGGCGTTCGTCGAAGAATTCCTGCCCCGGCTCGGGGCGGGGCTGCACCGCGTGGAGGGGCGACCAGGTGGCGAGGTCAAGCTCGGCGAGGGCGGACTCGTCGGCGGCGACGGCCTCGCGTATCCGTATCTCGGGCACGATCATGCGGGCCACTGTGTCACAGCGCTGCCGGGGAGGGCAGGATGGCGGCATGCAGCCCTCCTCGCAGCATCCGTCCCGCAAGCGCGTGGCCGTCACCGGCGCGAACGGCCTCATCGGCTCCGCCCTCGTGCGCTCCCTGCGCGCCGACGGCCACGAGGTCCTCCGGCTCGTCCGGCGGCCGGCCGCCGCGGCCGACGAGGTCGAGTGGGACCCGGCGCGGCTGTACGTGGACGCCGCGGGCCTCGTCGGGGTCGACGCCGTCGTCCACCTGGCGGGCGCGGGCGTCGGCGAGCGGCGCTGGAACGAGGCGTACAAGAAGGAGATCCGCGACAGCCGGGTCCTCGGCACCCGGGCGATCGCCGAGGCACTCGCCTCGCTCGCCGACCCGCCCGAGGCGCTGGTGTGCGGCACGGCGCTCGGCTACTACGGCGACACCGGCAGCCGCGCGGTGGACGAGAGCGCGCCGGCGGGCGAGGGCTTCCTGCCGTCCGTGTGCGTCGACTGGGAGGCCGCCGCGGCGCCCGCCGAGGCCGCCGGCATCCGGGTGACGTACGCCCGTACCGGACTGGTGGTGGCCCGCGAGGGCGGGGCCTGGGGGCGGCTCTTCCCGTTGTTCCGGGCCGGCCTCGGCGGGCGGATGGGCGACGGCCGCCAGTACTGGAGCTTCATCTCGCTGCACGACGAGGTCGCCGCGCTGCGCCACATGATGGACACGCCGTCCCTGTCGGGTCCGGTGAACCTGACCGCGCCCGAGCCCGTCACCAACCGCGAGGTGACGGCCTCGATGGGGCGGGTGCTGCGTCGGCCGGCCTTCCTCCACGTGCCCGCGCCGGCGCTGCGGGTGGCGCTCGGCGAGTTCGCGCGGGACGTGCTGGGCAGTCAGCGGGTGCTGCCGGGGCGGCTGTTGGAGACCGGTTTCGACTTCGCCTTCCCGACCATCGACGACGCGGTGCGGGCCGCCGCGCGCTGACCCGCCGCCACCGCCCGTACGCCCCCGGTTCGTCCGGGAGGCGCCGTCCGTTCCCCGGCACGTGCTCCCCCGTGCTCCGCGCTCCCCGTCGCGCGCTGCTCCCTCCCGTGGGAGCGCTGCCTACTCTCGTTGCGAACTAGGGCATTCCGGAGGCCGGTTGGGGGCATAGGCCTCCCACAAGCCGGGCCGACCTGGGGAGGGGCACGTGCTCAACAACGCGGACGTCGTCGTCGTAGGGGCCGGGATCGCGGGTCTCACGACGGCTCATCAGCTGACCGAGGCGGGTCTCTCGGTCACGGTCCTGGAGGCCGAGCAGCAGGTCGGCGGCCGGATGGCGACGGACTCCGTCGACGGCTTCCGGCTCGACCGCGTCGGGCCGCTGTTCACGGTGCCGGAGGTCGCGGGCGTCCGGCTGCGGCCGCTCGCGCCCGGTGTCCTGGTGCACAGCGACGGGCGGTACGCGCGGTGGGGCGCGCCGCACACGCCGTGGAGCCCCACACGCCGGCCGTCGCCGCACGCCTCCTGGGGCACGGCGGGTGTCGGGGGCGTGGGGGGCGCAGGGGGCGTACGGGGTGCGGGAGGTGCCTGGGGCGCGGTCCCGGCCGCCCGGAGCGTGGAGGCGGCGCGCGGGATGGCGCGGGCCCTCGCCGGGGCCCAGCGGAACCCGGCCGTCTCGCTCGACCAGGCGCGGCTCGGGGCCTCGCTGGTGCGGCTGGCGACGACGCCCACGTCCCGCCTGCTGACCCGGACCGAGCGGACCGCGCGCGAGGCCCTGCTGGCCCGGCTGCCCGCCCGTACGGTGCAGGGCGTGCTGCGTCCGCTGCTCGCCGCGCTGCTCGGCGACCCCGGCCTGACGACGTCGAGCCGCCGCGCCGACCTCGCGCTGCGATCCTTCGCGCGGGGCCGGCTCGGTGTGCCGGAGGGCGGTTCGGGCACGCTGGTGCAGCGGCTCGCGGCGGCTCTGCCGCCGGGTTCGGTCCGTACCGGCGTGCGGGTCACGGAGGCGTCGATCTCACGGGTGACGACGGCGGAGCACGGGGTGTTCGGCTGTCGCGCGGTGGTCGTGGCGACGGGCGGCCGGACGGCCGCGGAACTGCTGCCGGGTCTGCGCGTGCCGGAGTACGTCGGGGCGACGGTGCTGCACCACACGGCACCGGCCGCGCCGGCCGCCGACCCGGTGCTGTACCTGGAGTCGGACCAGGGCGGTCCGGTCGCCCACACGGCGGTGATGAGCGCGGTCGACCCGACGCGGGCGCCGGACGGGCGGGTCCTGATCACCTCGACGGTGCTCGGTCCGCCGCCGGACGACACCGAGCGGCGCGTCCGCAAGCACCTCGCGACGCTGTACGGCGCGTCCACGGACGACTGGGAACTGCTCGGGCTGAGCCACACCCCGTGCGCCTTCCCGGTGATGCGGCCGCCGTTCGACCCGGAGCGGCCGGTCCGGGTGCTGTCCGGCCTCTACGTGTGCGGCGACCACCGCGCCACCGGCACGCCCGTCGGCGCCCTGTCCTCGGCCCACCGCACCGCCACGGCCCTCCTCACGGACCTGGGCGTCCGTCCGCCCGCCCGGCCCGCGGCCCCGGGCGAACGCCGGGCGGCGTAGGCACGGCGGTGCACG
>NZ_SDOY01000002.1 GCF_004117935.1 Streptomyces roseicoloratus
CGCCGGCCCGTACCCGGGCCCGGGCCAGGCCCCCGCGCCGGCTCCCGCGCCCCAGGGTCCGCCGCCGCAGTTCACGCAGCAGCCGCAGCAGCCGCAGCACCCGCAGGCCGGCTGGACCGCGGTGATCGGTCCCGACCGCGAGTACTTCATGGCGATGATGCACCGCAGCGGCCCGGAGGCCTCGGGGCTCAACCTGCCCGCGTACTCCCCCGAGCAGCACGTCCCGCTCCAGGGCAACCAGGTCAGCATCGGCCGCCGCCGGCACTCCACCGGCGAGTCGCCCGACATCGACCTGTCGGTGCCGCCGGAGGACCCGGGCGTGTCGCACCAGCACGCGGTGCTCGTGGCGCAGCCGGACGGCTCGTGGGCGGTGGTGGACCAGAACTCCACCAACGGCACCACGATCAACGGCTCGCCCGACCCGATCCAGCCGTACGTGCCGGTGCAGCTCCAGGACGGCGACCGGGTGCACGTCGGCGCCTGGACGACGATCACCGTCCGCCGCGGCTAGGGCGTCCCTTCGGGGAGTGCGCCGGAGGGTATCCGACCGTCCACCGTCCCTAGGCGTCCGGCAGGGGCCAGGCGTACGGCCCCTCCGGGTCGTCCAGCCAGGCCCACTGCCGTCCGCCGCTCACCGTCACCCCGAAGCGCTCCCGCTCCGGCCGCCGTTCGCGCTGCCAGAGCGAGAGCGCTTCGCGCGTTCCCAGGGACTCCCCGGCGAGACCGGTCAGGAACGCGAAGCGCTCGTCGTCGTACATCCGCCGGGGCAGGCCGCCGGTGCGCCGCGGAACGGACCGGGCGGAGCCGCCCCGCACGGCGAGGAAGTACGCGGAGGTGGCGAGGAACCGCCCCTCGGCGCGGTCCGGGCCCTGCACGGTCAGCAGGAGGAGACCTGTCGAGAGCGGGGTGAGGATCCGGGCGCCGGCCCGGCACTGCGCGAGCCAGGCGGACGGCACGGAGGGCATCGCGCAGGTCGCCACGATCCGGTCGTACGGGGCGTGCTCGGGGCAGCCGCGGGCGCCGTCGCGGGTGATCACGGCGGGCCGGTACCCGGCGGCGGCGAGGTGGGTCCGGGCGGACTCGGTGATCTCCTCGTCCAGGTCGACGGTGGTGACGTGGGTGTCGCCGAGGCGGTGGCAGAGCAGGGCCGCGTGGTAGCCGGTGCCCGCGCCGATCTCGAGGACGTCGTGGCCCTCGCGGACGTCGAGGTCCTCCAGCATCCGCGCCATGAGGGAGGGCTGGCTCGCGGAGGAGAGCAGCTCGCCGTCCCTGACCCGGGTGGCGAGGGTGCCGTCCCGGTAGGCCCCGCGCAGCCAGCGGGTGCGGCGGGCGGGGTCGGGGTCGCCGGACCAGAGGCGTTCGTAGCCGCCGGGCCCGGGGACGTAGTAGGAGGGCACGAAGAGGTGGCGCGGGACCCGGGCGAAGGCCTCCCGCCAGGCGGGGTCGCGCAGGGCGCCGTAGGCCTCGATCTCGCGCACCATCGCCCGGCGGGCCCGCGCGCCCTCCTCGGCGAACACGTCGCGCATGGCTCCACTGTCCTGCGCACCGCGCGGTTCCGGCCACCGCTCGCGTCCGGTCAGCGGGATCCGGTCACCGCCACGTTCCGGTCGCCGCCACGTTCCGGTCGCCGGGTCCGGTGGCCGGGTCCGGTGGCCGGTCGCCGCCACGTTCCGGTCGCCGGGTCCGGTGGCCGGCGGCCGGGTCCGGTGGCCGGTGGCCGGTGGCATCCGGACAGGGGTCCTAGACCTCCGGTCCTCCGCCGGGGCATCTGAGACGATGGAACGGTGAACGATATTCCGCGCGGCACGCTTCAGGAGCAGACCTTCTACGAGCAGGTGGGTGGCGAGGAGACCTTCCGCCGCCTGGTCCGGCGCTTCTACGAGGGCGTCGCCGAGGACCCGCTGCTGCGGCCGATGTACCCGGAGGAGGACCTGGGTCCGGCCGAGGAGCGGCTCGCGCTGTTCCTGATGCAGTACTGGGGCGGCCCGCGGACCTACAGCGACCACCGCGGTCATCCCCGGCTGCGGATGCGGCACGCCCCGTTCCGGGTGGACCGGGCGGCGCACGACGCGTGGCTGCGGCACATGCGGGACGCGGTGGACGAGCTGGAGCTCGCGCCGGAGCTGGAGCACCAGCTGTGGCACTACCTGACGTACGCCGCCGCCTCCATGGTCAACACCGCGGACTGAGCGGCCCCGGCCCGCCCGCCCCCGGAGCGACCCCGCACCGCGTGACCCCCCGCTCGCGGATGAACACATTCCGGTGACAAGGCACCGAATAACGGTCACGATCGCATCAAGGTGGCGACGAAAGCGGTTACCTGTCCCGATTGCCTCTGAAAGCATCCGATGACCGTTCGGGCGTGAACGCACGCCGTTCATCGGGATGTTCTCAGGGGGAATCGGGTGACGGGTTTCGTACTCCTTCGGGTCAGGGCCCACCGTCTCCTCCTCTCCGCGGCCCTCCTCGCCGTCCTCCTGACCACCTGCGTCCTCGCCACCCTGGCCGCCTTCTCCGGCTCCATCGGCGACGCCGCGCTCCGGAGCACCCTCCAGGGCCGGTCCGCGCCCGCCGCCGCGTTCCACGTCACCGGCCGGATACCCCTCGACCGGCGGGCGAGCGCCGACGCCGCCGCCCGCGCGGGCACCGCCGGGGCCTTCGACGGACTGCCCGCCACCGTACGGAAGCTGGAGACCTCCGGGCCGTACGCGCTGCCCCGCTCGCTCCAGTCGGCCTCGGCCCGGAAGGGCGAGCCCGACCTCACCAAGTTCGCCGCGCTCGACCGCTCGCGGATCGAACTGGTCAGCGGTGCCTGGCCGAAGGCCGGCGGCGCGCGCGACGCCGTCGAGAGCGCCGTGCCCGAGGAGGCCGCCCGTCTGCTGAAGGTGACGCCCGGCACCGTCCTCCAGCTCACCGACCGGCTCACCGGCACGGTCGTGACCACGCGCATCACCGGCGTGTACCGGCCCCTCGACCTCGCCGACCTGTACTGGGAGCTCGACCAGGCGCGCGGCCGCGGCGTGCAGACCCTCGTCTTCACCACGTACGGTCCGCTGCTGGCCGACCCCGCCGTCCTCGGCTCCGGCCGGCTCTCCCTCGGTGACACCTCCTGGCTCGGCGTCGCCGACTACACCGGCCTCACCACCGACCGGATGGCGGATCTGCGCACCGCCTCGACCGAGGTCCCGAAGGCGCTCGTGGAGGACACCGCGAGCTTCGGCACCACCGTCCACGCCGCCACCTCGCTGCCGACCGTCCTGGACCGCACCGACCGGGCCCTGCTGGTGTCCCGTTCCACGCTGTCGATCGTCGCCGTGCAGCTCGTGCTGCTCGCCGCGTACGCGCTGCTGCTCGTCGCCCGGCTGCTGAGCACCGAACGCTCCGGCGAGACCGACCTGTTGCGCGCCCGCGGCGCCTCGCGGCGACGGATCGCCGGACTCGCCACCGCCGAGGCGCTGCTGCTCGCGCTGCCCGCCGCCGTCGCCGCGCCGCTGCTCGCGGGCCCGCTGACCCGGCTCATCGTCTCCGGCACCTCGCTCGACTCCCTCGGCACCGGACTCGGCGTCAGCCCGCCGCCGACGGTCTGGCTGGTGGCCGCCGCCGTCGCGCTGTGCTGCGCCGCCGCGGTGGTCGCCCCGGCGCTGGCCACCGGGGACGGCTCCGCCGTGTCGCTGCGCAAGGGGCGCGGCGGCACCCTGCCCGCCCCCGTCCGGGCCGGCGCCGACGTCGGCCTGCTGGTCCTCGCCGGCGTCGCCTACTGGCAGCTCGACCGGCAGACCGGCGACGGCGGCGGCGCGGTCGCCGGGGACCGCTCCGGCGGACTCGGCGTCGACCCGCTGCTCGTGGCCGCCCCGGCGCTCGCCCTGCTCGCCGGCACCGTCCTGACGCTGCGTCTGCTGCCGCCCGCGGCCCGGCTCGCCGAGCGGCGCGCGGCCGGCGGGCGGGGCCTCGCGACGGCCCTCGCCGGCTGGCAGTTCAGCCGCAGGCCGCTGCGCGGCGCGGGCCCGGTGCTGCTGCTCGTGCTCGCCGTCGCCATGGGCATGCTGGCCATCGGCCAGCGCGACACCTGGGAACGCTCGCAGCGCGACCAGGCCGACTTCCGTGCCGGTGCGGCCGTCCGGGTGCTGAGCACCGGCACCAGCGACCTCGGCGCCACCGAGCACCTCGCCGCCGTACCCGGCGTCCGCGACGCCGCGCCCGTGCACCGTGCCGAGGCCGATCTCGGCGATCTCGACGCCACCGTGCTCGCCATGGACACCCGGCGGGTGGGCGACGGCATGCTGCTGCGCGCCGACCTCGCCGACGGCCCGGTCGCCGAGCGGCTCACCGCCATCCAGCCGAAGAGCACCGGCTCGCGCCCGGGCGTCGCACTGCCCGAAGGCGCCAGGAGTCTGACCCTCGACCTGCGCTCCACGGCTCCGCCGGAGACCCTGCCCGCCAAGGTCACCGTCGTCCTCACGGACGCGTACGGCGTCCCGTACCGCAAGGCGCTCGACAGCGTCCCACCCGACGGGCGCACCCACCGGATCACGGTCACCCTGCCCGACCGGTCCGGCACCGGCGTCACCCTGACCGGCATCGAGGCCGTCAGCGACGCGGGAACGGCCGGCTCCCACGAGCTCGCCGTCGCGGCCATCGGCGCGACCGGTGCCGACGGCTCCTGGAAGGCGATCGACACCCGCGGGACGCTGGCCGCCTGGGCCGGCGAACTCACCCTGCGGTCCTCCGACGGCGAGTCCACGGCCGCCGTGCCCGCCGGCCCGCCGGCCGCCGGCGTCCTCCACACCGTGCCCTTCGCCATCGCCGCCCCGGGCGAGGGCCCGGGCTACGCGGCCTACACCCTGGCGCTCTCCGCACCGGGCGGCACCCGGCCGCGGACGATCCCGGCGATCGTCACGGACGCCTTCCTCGCCGCCACCCAGGCGAAGAAGGGCGACACCGTCGACGTCACCGTCGGCAGCCACCCGCTGACGGTGACGATCGCCGACGTCCTGCGCGAGCTGCCCACCACCGGTCCCGGCGCCCGCGCCGTCAGCACCGGCCCGGCCGAGGCCGCGCCCAAGGAGGGCGGCGCGGTCCTGGTCGACCTGCACGCCGCCAACCTCGCCCTGGGAGGCCCCGAGGGAACGGTCCTCACCCCCACCGAGTGGTGGCTCACCCCCGAACCGGGCAGGACCGCCGAGGTCGCCAGGACGCTGCGGGCCCGCCCCGACGCCGACCCGGCACTGGTCCTCGTACGGGACGAGGCCGCGGCCGAGCTGCTCGGCGACCCGCTCGGTGCGGGCCCGAACGCCGCACTGATGGCCGTCGCGGCGGCAGCGGCGGCGCTCGCCGCGGTCGGCTTCGCCGTCTCCTCCGCCGGCTCCCTGCGGGAACGGTCCCGGGAGTTCGGCGTGCTGCGGGCGCTGGGCGCGCCACGCCGCCGGCTCGCCCAGCTGCTCGCCGCCGAACAGGGCCTGCTCGTCGGCATCGGCCTGCTCGTCGGCGTGGCGCTCGGCACCGTGCTCACCCGGGCGGTCGTCCCGCTGATCGTGCTCACCGGCCAGGCCGAACGGCCCGTGCCCGCCGTCCTGGTCGAGCTGCCGCTCGCCCATGTGTCCGCGCTGCTCGCCGCGGTCGCCGCGCTGCCGCTGGTGATCGTCGCGGTCATCGCGCTGCGCCGCACCGATCCCGCCGCCACCCTGCGCACCCAGGGGGAGCAGTGACCCCGCCCGCCCCAGCCGCCCCGAAGCCGTCGTCCACCCCCGCTCGCGGAAAGGCGAACGCCATGCCCCGCAAGCCCGCCCGCACCGTGGCCCCCTGGGTCCGCACCCGGCTGCGGACCGCCCCGGGCGCGGCCCTCGCCTACGGTCTCCTCGTCCTGGTGACCGCCTTCCTCACCGCTGCCGTGCCCCGTGCCGTCGACGCGTACGAGACCGAGGGCCTGTGGCACGCCGTCGCCGCGGCCGAGCCCCGGGACAGCGCGCTGACGCTGAGCACGACCGTGCCGGCCAGCCTCAAGCCGGAGCAGCAGCGGCTCGCGTTCGAGCCGGTGCGGCTCCGGGCCCTCCACGAGCGGCTGCTGCCCCTGCTGCCCGCGCCGCTGCGCGCCGACCCCGGACAGTCGGTGTACGGGGCACGCGCCACCAAGCGGCTGGCCGCCCCGGAGGAATGGCTGCCCCGGCCCGACGGCGTGGACCCCGAGTTCTTCCTCGACGCCCCGTCCGGCCTGGCCGAGCACTCCCGGCTCACGGCCGGCCGCATGCCCAGGACCACCGCCGACGGCGGCATGGAGGCGGCCGTCACCACCACGACCGCCGCGACGCTCCGGCTGAAGCCCGGCGCCGTCCTCCACCTTCCCGGCACGGACGGCACGCCCGAACCGATCACCGTCACCGGCGTCGTCGAACCGCGCGACGCCACCGCCCCCTACTGGGCGACCGACCCCGGCCTGCACACCCCGACCACCGAGGTCACCAAGGGAACCGAGCCGCGCACGTTCTGGGTGGGCACCCTGCTGCTGGCGCCCGAGAGCGCGCCCGGCATGCTCGACGCCCTCACCGAACCCGAGTTGTACTGGCGTTACGCCCCCGACGTCCGCCACCTCACCGCCGAGGACACCGACCGGCTCTCCGCGGCCGTCACCTCGGCCTCCGACGGTCCGGGCGCGGTGGCGATACGCGAGGTCCTCGGTCCCGGCGGGACGTTCGCGACCGACCTCGACAGGATCCTCGCCGGATACGCGGGCACCCGGAGCGCCATCGCCGCCGTCGTCGCCGTCGCCGTCTTCGGCATCGGCGCGGTCGCGGTCGTCGTGCTCGCCATGACCGGCGGCCTCCTCGTCGCCCGGCGGCACCACGAACTCGCCCTGATGCGTTCCCGAGGCGCCTCCCTGCCCGGCATCGGCGTACGGGTGCTCGGCGAGACCGCCACGGTCGCCGTCCCCGCCGCCGCCCTCGGTCTGCTGCTCGCCCTGCCCCTCACCGGCGGCGCCGGGTCCCGGCCGCTGCCCGCCTGCCTCGGCGCGGCGACGGTCGCCGCCGTCGCGGCCCTGATGCCGCCGCTGCGCGCGGTGTTCCTGCACCGGCGGCCCCAGCTGCACGGCGCGCGCGACGACCTGGTCACCGCCAAGCCGTCCGCGCGCCGCACCATCGTCGAACTCACCTTCCTCGCCCTCGCGGCCGCCGCGGTCGTCGCCCTGCGCCGCCGCGGCACCGACGACTCCGGTGACTACCTGGTCAGCGCCGCGCCGGTGCTCGTCGGGCTGATCGCCGCGTTCGTGCTCGTCCGGCTGTACCCGCTGCCACTGCGCTGGGCGGCCCGCCCCGCCCGCCGGCTGCGCGGCGCCGTCGGCTTCCTGGCGCTGGCCCGGGCCGGGCGCTCCGCGGCCTCCGGTGCCCTGCCGCTGCTGGCCCTGCTGGTGGCGCTCACCACGGCCGCGTTCGGCGGGGCGGTGCTCAGCGGGGTCTCCGACGCCCGCGACCGGGCGGCCTACCGGCAGACCGGCGCGGACGCCCAGGTGGCCGGCGACCCGGCCCCGACCCCTCTGCCGCCCGGGGTCGCCGAGAAGGTACGCGGCGTCGCCGGGGTCGGCGAGGTGTCGCCCGTCCAGGTCGAGTTCGGGGTCGGGGTGCCCTCCGGCCAGGGCACCGCCGACCGCGGCATGACCGTCCCGCTGCTCGGCGTCGAGCCCGCCTCGTACGCGCGACTGGCCGCCAGGACCGGCTTCGGCGCCTTCCCGGCCGAGCTGCTGAAGTCGACCGGCACGGGCGGGCCCGAGCACGTCGGGAACACCTCCCGGGTGCTTCCCGTGATCGCCTCGCCGCGGGTCGCCGAACGCATCGGCGACAAGCCCGGGGAGATCACCGCGGCCGCCGGGCGCTTCCATGTGAAGGTGGTCGCCGTCCGCGCCACCACCCCGGCCCTGCCCGACGCGGACTTCCTGATCGTCAACGGCGACGACCTCACCAACCGGGCCGCCACGGCGCTGTTCGTCACGGGCGGGCCGGACGGATCGCTGGACGGCCGCGGGCTGCGGGCGGCCGTCGCCGGGCGGACCGACGGCGCGGGAGCGGGGAGCGCGGCGAAGGGGACCGCGGCGGGCGGGAAGTCCGAGGGCGCCGGGAAGGCCGGGGCCGCGAAGACCGGGGCCGCGAAGATACGGGTCGCCCTGCGCGAGGAGGCCCGCGCCGGCTACGCCGACTCGCCGATGCAGACCGGAGCCGAGGGCATCTACCAGGCCGCCATCGGCGCCGGAGCGGGTTTCGCCGTCCTCGCCGTGCTGCTCAGCCTGCTGCAGAGCGCGCCCGAGCGCACCGCGCTGCTCTCCCGGCTGCGCACCATGGGCGTCACGCGACGGCAGGGCCGGCGGCTGCTCGCCCTGGAGGCCCTGCCGCAGGCGCTGCTCGCGGCGGGCGGCGGCGCGCTGGTCGGCTGGGCGACGATCGCCCTGCTCGCGCCCGGCGTCGACCTGCTCCGGCTGGCGCTGGGCATCGCCCCGGACGAACTCTCGGCGCTCGGCAGCTCGCTGTGCGCGGACGTCTGGTCGCTGGGCGTGCCGGCGGCCGGCGTGGTGGTCCTCACCGGCGCGGTGGCCGGTGTGCAGGCCTGGTGGGTGGCCCGCAGGGGCTCGGTCAAGGAACTCAGGGCAGGAGACGCACGATGACGACGACCTCGCAGACCGCCGGGACGACGACGCTGGAGGAGTTGGAGCGGCGCGCGACGGAGCGCCGGGACCGGCCCTCGTACGGCCATGACGCGCTGATCGCCTGCGACCGGCTGGTGCGGATCTTCACCACGGACGGGGTGGAGGTGCAGGCCCTGCAGGGCCTCGACCTCCTCGTCACCGAGGGCGAGCTGATGGCCCTGGTCGGGGCGTCCGGCTCGGGCAAGTCGACCCTGATGAACATCCTGGCCGGGCTGGACGTGCCGACGGCCGGCGCGGCCAAGGTCGCGGGCTGCGACCTGCTCGCCATGGACGGCAAGGCGCGGCTGCGTTACCGCCGCGAGGTCGTCGGCTTCGTGTGGCAGCAGACCGCGCGCAACCTCCTGCCCTACCTGACGGCGGCCCAGAACGTCGCGCTGCCCATGCAGTTGAAGGACGGCCGCAAGGGCGGCACCCGGCAGAAGGCGCGGCGCGCCGAGGAACTGCTCGCGATGCTCGACATGGCCGACCACGCCGACCGGCGCCCGCACCAGCTGTCCGGCGGCCAGCAGCAGCGGGTGGCCATCGCCGTCGCGCTCGCCAACAACCCGTCGGTGCTGCTCGCGGACGAACCGACCGGCGAGCTGGACTCGGCCACCGGCGAGCAGGTCTTCGCGGCGTTCCGCCGGGCCAACGAGGAGCTGGGCACGACGATCGTGATCGTCACCCACGACCAGGCGGTCGCCTCCGAGGTCCGCCGCACGGTCGCCATCCGCGACGGCCGCACCTCCTCGGAGGTCCTGCGGCGCACGGAGGTCGACGAGACGGGCCGCGAGTCCCTGGTCGCCCGCGAGTACGCCATGCTCGACCGGGCCGGCCGCCTCCAGCTCCCCGCCGACTACACCGAGGCCCTGGACATGCGCCACCGGGTGGCCCTGGAACTGGAACAGGACCACATCGGGGTGTGGCCGGACGACAAGGAGGGCTGAGGCTCCTCGGTCGGACCCAGCTCCAGCGGGGTCTGCGCGGTCCAGCGCAGCACCTGCGCCTGCGCTTCGGTCGGCGGGGCCGGCAGTGGGTCGGGCAGCGGGTCAGGCGTCGAGGAGCATGAGGCCGGCGGCCGTGGGGCGGACGCCGCACCGCTCGTGGAACTCCGCGAGGTGCGGTTCGAAGTCGACGTGCAGCCAGTGCGCCCCGCGCTTACGCGCGGCCCCGGCGGCGGCCCGTACGAGGGCGGCGCCGAGTCCCTGACGGCGCTCGTCCGGGTGGACGGTGGTGTCCAGCAGGAAGGCGTGCGCGCCGCCGTCGCCGACCACGTTCACGTAACCGACGAGCCGCCCGTCCCGGCGGGCGGTGACGTGCAGCAGCCGACGGGCGAGGACCGGAGCGAAGTCGGTGTCCCGGTGCCCGGGCCAGGAGGCGCGGAAGAGCCCGTTCAGCTCGGGGCCGGTGAGCTCGGGGCCGGTGAGCTCGTCGTCGACGAGGAGACGGAGGCCCGCGGAAGCGGGGGTCACGGGTCCGGGTGCGAGAGCCGCCGGCGCCGTGAGCACGGCGGATGCCGGGCTCACGGGCGCCAGCGGCGCCTGGGCGTCCGGGACGGCCGAGGCTGCTGGGGCTGTCGAGGCCGCTGGGGCGCCGAGGTCATCGGGTGGTGCCCGGTGACACGCTCAGGGAGATCGGGGCGGTCCGCAGCGCGATCGAGCCGTACGGGGTGCGGAGCCGGAGCCAGGGGCCGGAGGCGAACAGCGCCACCGGCAGATCCTCGTCCGGCAGCGGAGGCAGGAAGCCCAGCGACTGGGCCGCGTGCACGGCGCGCAGCGGCAGACCGGTGCCGGCCAGCGTCCGGGACCAGATCTCGCGGCCGACGCGGTCGCGTTCGGCGCGGGTGCGCCGTTCCTCGGGCAGGGCCTCGTCGCGGGTGCGGAACTCGGCCACGGCGGCGGTGACCGCACTCCGCATCGCGGCGACGGGCGGCAGCCCGGCGACCGGCTGCCAGCCGCCGCGGGGCGGCAGGACCCCGGCCCACGGCGGGCCGGTGACGGCGCCGGGGACGACCGCCTTGCCGGCCGACTCCTCGATTCCCTCGAGGAGTTCACCGGCGGAGACGGTCACGTCGAGGTCGACCGCGTCGACCAGCCGCGCCGTGCGGATGGCGAGCACCTCGAAGGACGGAGGCCGTCCGAACACGGCGACCGCGCCGCCGCCGGCCTGGAGACGGACGGCTGCGGCGCGGTCGTAGTGCAGCAGACGGCGCAGGAAGGCGGCGAGTCCCGCCGCCTCCCGGGCGTCGTCGAAGTGCAGCGGCGCGATGGCGGTCATCCGGAGGACGTCATCCCGTCGTCCATGTACTCCTTGAGGAACGACCGCTCCTCGTCGGAGATCCGCCGGGGACGCTGCTCGTTCAGGTCGAACGGGACGACGACCGTCGACGCCCGTACGTACGTGACGTCGGGGTCCTTGATCTCGTACGCGATCGTCAGCGAGGCCGCGCCCATCTTGGTCACCCACGACTCGACGGTCACCGGCTCGTGCCGGTGGACCAGCGGCCGCAGGTAGTCGATCTCGTGACGGGCCACGACGGACCCGCCGGAGAACGACGGGCTCCCGTCGCCCGGCGCCAGCCGGAACATGAAGTCGATCCGCGCCTCCTCCAGGTAGCGGAGGAAGACCACGTTGTTGACGTGGCCGAAGGCGTCCATGTCCGACCAGCGCAGGGGGCAGGAGTAGAGGTGCCGAGCCATCAGGTGATCAGCCTCGGGTCAGCTTCTTGTAGGTGGCGCGGTGCGGACGGGTGGCGTCCGGGCCGAGCCGCTCGACCTTGTTCTTCTCGTACGACTCGAAGTTGCCCTCGAACCAGAACCACTTGGAGTCGCCCTCGTACGCCAGGATGTGCGTGGCGACCCGGTCGAGGAACCAGCGGTCGTGGGAGACGACCACGGCGCAGCCGGGGAAGTCGAGGAGCGCGTTCTCGAGCGAGGACAGGGTCTCGACGTCGAGGTCGTTGGTGGGCTCGTCGAGGAGCAGCAGGTTGCCGCCCTGCTTGAGGGTGAGCGCCAGGTTGAGACGGTTGCGCTCACCGCCGGAGAGCACGCCGGCCGGCTTCTGCTGGTCCGGGCCCTTGAAGCCGAACGCGCTGACGTACGCGCGGGACGGCATCTCGACCTGGCCGACGTTGATGTAGTCCAGCTCGTCCGAGACGACGGCCCAGAGGGACTTCTTCGGGTCGATGTTGGCGCGGCCCTGGTCGACGTACGAGATCTTGACGGTGTCGCCGATCTTGATGTCGCCGGAGTCCGGGGTCTCGAAGCCCTGGATCATCTTGAACAGCGTGGTCTTGCCGGCGCCGTTGGGGCCGATCACGCCGACGATGCCGTTGCGGGGCAGGGTGAAGGAGAGGTCGTCGATGAGGACCTTGTCACCGAAGGCCTTGGAGAGGTTGTTGACCTCGACGACGACGGAGCCCAGGCGCGGGCCCGGCGGGATCTGGATCTCCTCGAAGTCCAGCTTCCGCATCTTCTCGGCTTCGGCGGCCATCTCCTCGTAGCGGGCGAGGCGGGCCTTGGACTTGGCCTGACGCCCCTTGGCGTTCGACCGCACCCACTCGAGCTCTTCCTTCAGGCGCTTCTGCCGCTTCTCGTCCTTCTTGCCCTCGACCTTGAGGCGCTCGGCCTTCTTCTGGAGGTAGGTCGAGTAGTTGCCCTCGTACGGGTGGGCGCGGCCGCGGTCGAGCTCCAGGATCCACTCGGCCACGTTGTCGAGGAAGTACCGGTCGTGGGTGATGGCGACGACGGTGCCCTTGTACTGGGCGAGGTGCTGCTCCAGCCAGTTCACCGACTCGGCGTCGAGGTGGTTGGTGGGCTCGTCGAGGAGCAGCAGGTCGGGCGCCTCGAGCAGCAGCTTGCAGAGCGCGACGCGGCGCTTCTCACCACCGGAGAGGTTGTTGACCGGCCAGTCGCCGGGCGGGCAGCCCAGGGCGTCCATGGCCTGCTCCAGCTGGGCGTCCAGGTCCCACGCGTTGGCGTGGTCCAGGTCGTCCTGGAGCTTGCCCATCTCCTCCATGAGCGCGTCGGTGTAGTTCGTCGCCATCTCCTCGGCGATGGCGTTGAACCGGTCGAGCTTGCCCTTGATCTCGGCGACGCCGTCCTCGACGTTCTCCAGGACGGTCTTGGACTCGTCCAGCTTCGGCTCCTGCATGAGGATGCCGACGGAGAAACCGGGGGTGAGGAACGCGTCACCGTTGGAGGGCTGCTCCAGACCGGCCATGATCTTCAGCACGGTGGACTTACCGGCACCGTTCGGGCCGACCACACCGATCTTCGCACCGGGCAGGAAGCTCAGCGTCACGTCATCGAGGATGACCTTGTCGCCGTGCGCCTTGCGCGCCTTGCGCATGGTGTAGATGTACTCAGCCAAGAGAAACCGTCCGGCAAGGAGTGAGTGGGCAGATAGACCCCATCTTGCCTGACCGGCCCCCCAAGGCGGAAACCAGTACCGCGCCGACCGCCTGACCTGCGACTGTTCGGCGGGCGGTTGTGCCCGCACGGTCACCGTGAGTGGCACGGGCCGCGCAGGACGCGAAGGCGGGCGGGCGGCGTGACGCGCGGCGTGACGGGCGGGGTGCCGGGCGCGAAGCGCCGCTGCGGAGAGCCGGCGGGCCGGCGGCGATGGGCGGGGGGTGCCGGGCGCGACACGCCACTGCGGAGGGCGACCGGCGGGGGGCGACGGGC
>NZ_SDOY01000035.1 GCF_004117935.1 Streptomyces roseicoloratus
GACCGGGCCCTCCGCCCTCGCCGACCACGACGCCGACCTGAGCTTCGTCCTCGAACCGGAGGCCCGGGGCCGCGGCCTCGCCACCCGCGCCGTGCTGCTCGCCTGCGGTCACGCCCGCGCCGCCGGCGCCCGCCGCGCCGTGATCGTCACGACCGCCGGGGACGCGACCGCGTCCGCCGTCGCCCTGCGGGCGGGCTTCGCCCACCGGGGCCAGATCAGCCACGCGGACGGCACCCTCCTCGACTGGCACGTCCGCCCGTTCGACCGGCCCTGACCGCCGCCGGTCGGGCGCCCGCGCCCCCGGCCGGGCGGGCCGTCAGGCCAGGATGCCGCTGCCGTGCGGCGCGTACAGGTCGAGCAGGCGCACCCGGGTCACCTGGAGGCGGTGGGCGAGGATCCTGCCGACCCAGTACGTCACCGAGTAGCCGAACGACTCGTCCGTGCGGCACATCGAGCGCACCGCCGTGCCGTCGAACTCGTACGCCCTGACCGGCGTCATCGCCTCGGCGCCGGACTGGCACAGATACGGCGGGAACATCCACGACAGGCCCACCAGCTCGCCGTGCCGCAGCGTCTCGATGACCGGCGAGCCGCGTCCCGGCACCTTCGCGTCCAGGGTGACTGCGCCGGTCTTCACGATCCAGAACCGGTCCGCGCGGTCCTGTTCCTCGAACAGCCGGTGACCGGACTCGAAGTACACGTCCTCGGCGAAGGCCATGAGCCGCTCCCGGTGCTCCGGCGGCAGCGTGCTGACCTTGGGTGCGGCGGTGCTCATGACGGCCTCCTCGGCGCTCCGGCGGTGCGTCCGACTCCAGTGTCCGCCGCACACGCGCCGTACGCCGACACCGACCCGGCCCGTCACACGGACGCCGTACGCGCCTGACGCCTCGCCCGCACCACCGGTCGCGGGGGTCTCACCGTGCGCTTACGGTGAAGGCGTCCCGGCGTGCGCCCGTCCGACGGAGGGCGGAGCATGAACGTGGGCAGAAGCGGCAATGCGGGCGCGGACCCAGGAGGGTGCCATGGCCGTCCCGGAAGGGGGCGACGCACTCGTCGTCCTCGAAGACGTCGACAAACACTTCGGCACGCTCCACGTGCTCCAGTCCATCGACCTCACCATCCACCGCGGGGAGGTCGTGGTCGTCATCGGGCCCTCCGGGTCCGGCAAGTCCACGCTCTGCCGCGCCATCAACCGCCTGGAGACCATCGACTCCGGCACGATCACCATCGACGGCAAGCCGCTGCCGGCGGAGGGCAAGGAACTGGCCGCGCTCCGCGCCGACGTCGGCATGGTCTTCCAGTCCTTCAACCTCTTCGCGCACAAGACGGTGCTCGGCAACGTCACCCTCGGCCAGGTCAAGGTCCGCAGGACGGACCGCAAGAAGGCCGAGGAGCGTGCCCGGTCCCTCCTGGAGCGGGTCGGGGTGGCCAACCAGGCGGACAAGTACCCGGCGCAGCTGTCCGGCGGCCAGCAGCAGCGCGTGGCGATCGCCCGCGCGCTCGCCATGGAACCGAAGGTGATGCTGTTCGACGAGCCGACGTCGGCCCTCGACCCGGAGATGATCAACGAGGTCCTGGAGGTCATGCAGCAGCTGGCCAGGGACGGCATGACGATGGTGGTGGTCACGCACGAGATGGGCTTCGCCCGCTCGGCCGCCAACCGCGTGGTCTTCATGGCCGACGGGCGGATCGTCGAGTCGGCCACCCCCGACGAGTTCTTCGGCAACCCGCGCAGCGAACGCGCCAAGGACTTCCTGTCCAAGATCCTCAAACACTGACCGACCGCCGGCCCGACGAGGGACGGCCGCACCTCCCGTCCCACGAGGGACACCCGCACCGCGGACCCCGCAAGGGGCGCCCGCACCAACGACCCGTACGTACCCGTACGTACCCGTACCACCGTAATCAGCGTGGGGTGATGACCATGAACCGCTTCAGGAACCGCAGGCTCGCCGTGGCCGCGGCCGCCGCGGTCGTCCTCTCCTTCACCGCCGCCGCGTGCAGCGACGACGGTGGTGGCGGATCGGGCGGCGGAGACGACGAGAAGATCACCGTCGGCATCAAGTTCGACCAGCCCGGACTCGGGCTGAAGACCCCGGACGGCAAGTACACCGGCCTCGACGTGGACGTGGCGACGTACGTCGCCAAGGAACTGGGCTACGACCCGGGCGACATCGACTGGAAGGAGGCGAAGAGCGCCGACCGCGAGACGCTGCTGCAGCGCGGCGACGTCGACTTCATCGCCGCCACGTACTCGATCACCCCCCAGCGGTCCGAGAAGGTCGACTTCGCCGGTCCCTATCTGCTCGCCCACCAGGACGTGCTGATGCGTTCCGACGACGACTCGATCACCAAGCCGGCCGACCTCAACAACAAGAAGCTCTGCTCGGTCACCGGCTCCACCTCCGCGCAGAACGTCAAGACGAAGCTGGCTCCGCAGGCCCAGCTCCAGGAGTACGGCGGCTACTCCGAGTGCCTGACCGGCCTGGAGAACAAGGTCATCGACGCCCTGACCACCGACGACACGATCCTCGCGGGGTACGCGGCGCAGCCCGAGTTCCAGGGCAAGTTCAAGCTCGGCGGCTTCAAGATGAGCAACGAGAACTACGGCATCGGCGTCCAGAAGGGCAGCGAACTCAAGGCCCAGATCAACGAGGCGCTGGAGAAGATGGTCGCCGACGGCTCCTGGCAGGCCGCCGTCGACAAGAACCTCGGACCTGCCGGATACCAGAACGAACCGCCTCCGAAGATCGGCGTCGTGGTCCCCTGAGCAGGCAGCCGTGTTCGACTTCCTCCAGGACTACGACATCCTGGGAGCCTTCTGGACCACGATCCAGCTGACGTTCTGGTCCGCGATCGGCTCCCTCGTCTGGGGGACGCTGCTGGCCGCCATGCGGGTCAGCCCCGTCCCCCTCATGCGGGGCTTCGGCACCGTCTACGTCAACATCGTCCGCAACATCCCGCTCACCGTCATCATCGTCTTCACCTCGCTCGGTCTCTTCCAGACCCTCGGCGTCAGCCTCGGCGCCAAGGACTTCACCGGCATCAACTTCCGGCTCGCCGTCCTCGGCCTCATCGCCTACACCGCCGCGTTCGTGTGCGAGGCGCTGCGCTCCGGGATCAACACCGTGCCGCTCGGCCAGGTCGAGGCGGCCCGCGCGATCGGCCTCAACTTCACCCAGACGCTGCGTCTGGTCGTGCTGCCCCAGGCCTTCCGCTCGGTGGTCGGCCCGCTCACCAACGTCCTGATCGCCCTGACGAAGAACACCACCGTCGCCGCGACCATCGGCGTCGCCGAGGCGGCCCTGCTGATGCGCGAGATGATCGAGAACGAGGCCCAGCTGATCCTCATCTCCGTGATCTTCGCCTTCGGCTTCATCTGCCTCACCCTGCCCACCGGCCTGTTCCTCAACTGGGTCGCCAAGAAGGTGGCGGTGAAACGATGAAGGAGAAGCCCACCGTCCTCTACGACGTCCCCGGCCCGCGCGCCCGCCGCCGCAACGTGCTCTACACCGTGCTGTTCGTCATCGCGGTGGCCGCGATCATCTGGTGGGTGGTGGACAGCCTCGCCGCCAAGAACCAGCTCGAGGGCGAGAAGTGGGACCCGTTCTTCACCGACTCGCGCGTCTGGACCACGTACATCCTGCCGGGCCTGAAGAACACCGTGATCGCCGCCGCCCTCGCCATGGTCATCGCCCTGCCGCTCGGCGCGCTGTTCGGCATCGCCCGGCTCTCCGACCACCGGTGGGTCCGGGCCGCGGCCGGCACGGTCGTGGAGTTCTTCCGCGCCATCCCGGTGCTGATCCTCATGCTCTTCGCCAACGCCGCCTACTCGGAGTTCACCGACGTCAGCCCCGAGAACCGGCCCCTGTACGCGGTCGTCACCGGCCTCGTCCTGTACAACGCGTCCGTCCTCGCCGAGGTGGTCCGCGCGGGCATCCTCGCCCTGCCGTCCGGACAGACCGACGCGGCCAAGGCGATCGGCATGCGCAAGGGCCAGACCATGACGAACGTGCTGCTGCCGCAGTCCGTCACCGCCATGCTGCCGGCGCTCGTCAGCCAGCTCGTCGTCATCGTCAAGGACACCGCGCTCGGCGGCGCGATGCTCGGCTTCTCCGAGCTCCTCGCCTCCGTCCGCCCGATGAGCGCCAACTACGGGGCGAACACCATCGCGTCGTTCACCATCGTGGCCGTCGTCTTCGTCGTCCTCAACTTCCTCCTCACCTCCTTCGCCTCCTGGCTGGAGGGCCGGCTGCGCCGCGGCAAGCGGACCACCGGCGCGGTGGTCGGCGTCGAGGCCGTCGAGGAACTCAACCGCCCGGGCGAACACCCCACCGAACCCGGCGACCGGCCATGAGATCCGCCCCACGTCGTCATCCCGAGCCCTCGCGCTGCCGGGAATCCCGGGCATGACCGACACGCCGCCCGCCTCAGCCGGTCCGCCGTCCCCGCCGCGCCCGCCAGGTCCCCGCACTCCGCGCACTCCGCCCACCCGCACCCAGCGGCTGTTCGCCGCGCTCTCCGGGATCCTCGCCGGCTACGGCGGGCTCGCGGCGGCCGGGCTCGTCGCGGTCCTCGTGCGGCCCGAGGCCGGGCCGGTGCCGGCCGTCGGGGACGCTGTCGTCGACCTCACGCCCACCGGCGTCAAGGAATGGGCGATCCGGACGTTCGGCGAGAGCGACAAGGCCGTCCTGGAGTTCGGCGTCCTGGTGCTGCTGGCCGCCCTCGCGGCCGGCCTCGGCCGACTCGCCCTGCGCCGTACGGCCGCCGCGCTCGCCGGCGTCGCCGCGGTCGGCGCCGTCGGGGCGCTCGCCGCCGTCACCCGCCCCGACTCCTCGTCCCCCGCCGACGCCCTGCCCTCGCTCGTCGGCGCCGCCACGGCCGCCGCCCTGCTGCACCTCCTGGTGCGGCGCCTCACCCGCCCGCGGCCGGCCGCCGCACCGGGCGCGGACCGACGCGGAGTCCTCGTCGCCGCGGCGGGCGTGGCGGCGGGCGCCACCGGCGCCCTGCTCCTCGGCCGTACGGTGGGCTCGACGCGTTCCGGGCACGCCACGGCCTCCCGCAACGCCCTGCGGCTGCCCCGGCCGGTCTCGCCCGCGCCCGCCGTGCCGCCCGGCGCCCAGCTGCCCGTCGAGGGCATCAGCCCCTTCGTCACCCCGAACCGCGACTTCTACCGCGTCGACACCGCCCTCGTCGTCCCGCGCGTCGACGCCGACACCTGGCGGCTGCGCATCCACGGCAGGGGAGTGGCCCGCGAACGCGTCCTCACCCTGCCCGAGCTGCTGCGCCGCGAGGTGGTCGAGCGCGACATCACCCTCGCCTGCGTCTCCAACGAGGTCGGCGGCACACTCGTCGGCAACGCCCGCTGGCTCGGCGTCCGCCTCGCCGACCTGCTCCGCGAGTGCGGGGTGCGCCCGCCCTCGGCCGGCGGGCCCGCCGACCAGCTCGTCGCCCGTTCCGTCGACGGCATGACCATCGGCACGCCGGTGCAGGACGTCATGGACGGCCGCGACGCCCTCCTCGCCTTCGGCATGAACGGCGAACCGCTGCCCTTCACCCACGGCTTCCCCGTGCGCATGGTCGTCCCCGGCCTCTACGGCTACGTGTCGGCCTGCAAGTGGATCACGTCCCTTGAGCTCACCACCTTCGACGCGTACGACGCCTACTGGGTGCCGCGCGGCTGGGCCGCCCGGGCCCCGGTCAAGACCCAGTCCCGGATCGACACCCCGCGCTCCGCGAGCGGCGTGACCGCCGGGCGGGTCACCGTCGCCGGCGTCGCCTGGGCCCAGCACCGGGGCGTCTCCCGCGTCCAGGTACGCGTCGACGAAGGGCCCTGGCAGGACGCCGAGCTCGGGACCGAGGCCGGCCGCGACACCTGGCGCCAGTGGCGCTACCGCTGGCAGGCCGCCCCGGGCCGGCACACCCTCACCGTGCGCGCCACCGACGGCACCGGAGCCGTACAGACCGAACGACGCACCGGCACGATGCCGAACGGCGCGACGGGCCTGCACTCGGTGACCGTCACGGTGAAGGAGTAGCACCCGGCGCCGTGGGCGCCGCCGGCCTGACGCGCGGCGGAGCGGGCACCGCGTGAGGCGCCGCCGGGGCGACCGCCGATGCC
>NZ_SDOY01000036.1 GCF_004117935.1 Streptomyces roseicoloratus
CGCCCGAACAACGCGGTCTGGGGCGGCCTCAACGAGATCCTGCACAGCCACAACTGAGCCCGTACCACCGCACACGCCGGACGGCCCGCCGCCCCTTCCCGGGGCGGCGGGCCGTCCGTGGTCACGGACGGACGGTCACACGGGGACGGTCACGGGCGGAAGCGCAGCACCTGCGGGTCGTGGTCGCTGTTCTGGTCCGCGAACTCGG
>NZ_SDOY01000006.1 GCF_004117935.1 Streptomyces roseicoloratus
TGAGGCCCCGGCCCGCGGCGGGCGGCCGGGGCCGCCCCGCTGGCCGCCCCCCACCGGCCGCCACGCTTGCCGCCCCACCGGCCACCACCACCGGCCGTCGGCATCGGCCACCCCACCGGCCACCCCACCGGCCCCCCGGCCGAAATCCCGGCCCGGCCCCGGGCCGCCCCCACGGCGTGGGACCATCGACCCGTGCTCGACATCGGCTACTCCCTCTCCCGCCGCTTCCCGGACCCTCCGCAGACCGACTACCGGTCCGTGGACGTCCACACGCTGCGGCACGACCTGTTCTGCGGCGACGTGTACCTCGCGGACACGGAGAAGGACGAGGAGCTGTCCACAGCCTGGGGATGGGTGCCGGTGCTCGACTTCGCGTGGGCGCTGTGCGACATCGTCGAGCAGATCGACCGCGATCCGCGCGGCAGCCGCGCCGCCCGGCCCCAGTACGCGGAGCTGGACTTCACCGAGTCGTCCGACGTCATGATCTTCGAGCGCCGCTTCGGCTGGGTGGACGTCGAGGCCGACTGGATGCCGGGCGACCAGCCGCCGCTCACCTTCAGCCACACCGAACTGCGCCGCGAGGCCCGCGACTTCCTCCACGACCTGATCGCCGACCTCACGGACATGCACGAGGGCCTGGCCGACAACCCGGCCGTCTGGGACCTCCAGGCCCGCTTCCCCCGCGTGTCCTGACGGCGCGTCCCCGGCCCCTCAGGACGGATCCTCCACCCGCACCCCCAGCTGCGCCGCGAACACCGGCGCCAGGTCGAGCAGCTGTGCCGGGGAGATGACCGCGCCGGCCAGTGCGTCCACACCGCGCGCGATCTCGATGCGCTGGACGGTGCGCAGGTCGACGTCCTTCAGCCTCGCGCCGCCGAAGTCGGCGCCCGTCACCACACAGTCCCGGAACTCCACCCGTTCCAGGGTCGCGCCCCCGAAGTCCGGCTCGCTCAGCACGCACCCCTCGAACAGGACGTCCTTCAGCCTCGCCGCCCGCAGGTTCAGGTAGTCGATCTTCCCGCCCCGCACCCACACCCGCTCCAGCACCGCCCCGTGCAGCTGCGCCCCGCCCAGCCGCGCGTCCACCAGCTCCACGTCCCGCAGCTGCGCGCCCGCGAGATCGGTGCCCACGCCCCGTACGCCGTCGAGCACCGAGTCGAGGAAGCGGGCGGCCGTCAGCCGCGTCCCGTCGAGCCCGCAGTCGCGCACCGCGCAGTCGAGGAACCGCGCGCCCGAGCCGTCCTGCCCGGCCAGGTCGAGGCCGAGGAGCTCCAGGCCGTCATAGTCCCCGTCGGGCTCCGCCTCCCCCGCGTACGCCTCCAGCGGAGGCAGCCGCACCGCCGCCCGCCGCACCTTCGCGACCGTCTTCTTCCCCGCACTCATGGCGTCCTCGCACTCATGGCAGCCATGGTGACGCACGCCACTGACAGTCCCCCGCCGTCGATGTCACGAACGCGCCCTGGTCCCTCGTCCCCTCCGTGAAAGCCGTGCAACACGACACCAGACCGACCACGAGGGAGCCGGACACATGCGGAAGATCACGATCGTCGGCGGCGGCTTCGCCGGACTCACCGCGGCCGTCACCGCCGCGGAGGCGGGCGCCGAGGTGACCCTGTACGAGGCGCACCACACGCTCGGCGGGCGCGCCCGCACCGCCGAGGCCCCGTACCGGACCAACGAGGGCCCGCACGCGATCTACAACGGCGGCCCGCACTGGACCTGGCTGAAGCAGCGCGGTCTGCTCGGCGAGCTCGCCCCGCTGCCGCTCCGGGAGGCGGCGACGCTGCGCTTCCACCACCGGGGCGCGCTGCGCCGCGTCCCGCCGCTCGGCTTCCTGCGGCAGTCCCTCCGTACGGCCGGACGGGCACCGGTGGACGAGGACTTCCGCGGCTGGGCGACCCGGCTCGCCGGACCGGACGCGGCGCGCGCCGCCGCCGCGTACAGCGGCGTCGCGCTGTTCCACCACGACCCGGGCTCGCTGTCGGCCCGCTTCGTGCAGGAGCGGCTGCACCGGGCGGCGGGCGTGCCGGCGGAGGCGCACTACATCAAGGGCGGCTGGGGCCGGCTGATCGGCCGGATGGCGGCGCGTGCGCGGGAGCTGGGCGTGCGGATCGAGACCTCGGCGCGCGTCGCCGCCCTCGACGACCTGCCGCGCGGCGCCGGCCCGGTCGTGGTGGCGACCTCGCTGCCGGCCGCCGCGCGGCTGCTCGGCGACCCGTCGCTGACCTGGGAGTCGGGCCGTACGGTCCTGGTCGACCTGGCGCTGCGGAGCCGGAAGGGCGACCCGTTCGTGATCTCGGACCTGGACGCGCCCGGCTGGGTCGAGCGCTTCACCGCGCAGGACCCGGGCCTCGCACCGGCGGGCGAGTCGCTGATCCAGGCGCAGCTGCCGATCGGCCCCGGCGAGGCGAAGGCGGACGGGGTGGCGCACGCGGAGCGGCTGCTCGACCTGGGCTTCCCGGGCTGGCGCGAACGCACGGTGTGGCGCCGCGAGGCGGTCTCCAACGGCCGTACGGGCGCGGTCGACCTCCCCGGCACCACCTGGCGCGACCGGCCGGCGATCGACCAGGGCGACGGCGTGTACCTGGCGGGTGACCAGGTCGCGGCGCCGGGCGTGCTCTCGGAGGTGTCGTTCACGAGCGCGGTCGAGGCGGTGTCGCTGGCGATGCGGGCGGACGTGCGGGCGGACGCGCGGGCGCCGAAGTCCCTTGACCTCAACCGCGCTTGAGGTCGGAGGGTGGTCCCACCGGAAGAGATCGCCGAGCCCGACCACGGGCCGGCCGGCCCAGGGGAGTTCCGCCATGCACGCCATCCGCCTCCACGCCTTCGGTCCCGCCGAGAACCTGACGTACGAGGAGGTCGCCGACCCGGTGCCGGGCCCGGGCCAGGTCCGCGTCAGGGTCACGGCGTCCGGCGTCCACCTCCTCGACACGGCGCTGCGACGCGGCGAGCGGACCGGGCCCGTCCACCAGCCCGCCGAGCTGCCGACCGTCCCCGGCCGCGAGGTCGCCGGCACGGTGGACGCGCTCGGCGAGGGCACCGACCCGGGCTGGCTCGGCAGGCGGGTGGTCGCCCACCTGGGCATGGTGCCGGGCGGCTACGCCGAACTCGCCGTCACCGACGCCGGCCGCCTCCACGCCCTCCCCGACCACGTCGGCGAGGCGGAGGCGGTCGCCATGATCGGCACGGGCCGCACGACCCTCGGGATCCTGCAGTTCACCGAGCTCGGCCCGGACTCGATCGCGATCGTCCCGGCCGCGGCGGGCGGCATCGGCACCCTCCTCGTGCAGTACGCGAAGAACGCCGGCGCGACCGTGATCGGCCTGGCGGGCGGCGAGGCGAAGACGGCGCGGGTGAAGGAGAACGGCGCGGACCTCGCGGTCGACTACACGGCGCCGGACTGGGCCCAGCAGGTCGCCGCGTACCTCGACGGGCGCGGCAGGCGGGCGACGGTCGTCTTCGACTCGGTGGGCGGGGCGACCGCCCGTGCCGCGGTGGACCTGCTCGGCGAGGGCGGGGAGCACCTCGTCTTCGGCTGGTCGGGCGGCGAGGAACTCGCCTTCACGGAGGAGGAGGTCACGGCCCGCGGCATCACGTCGAGGTCCGTCCTGGGACCGGTGATGATCGAGAAGGCGGGCGGCGACATCCGCAACCTCGAACTGGCCGCGCTGGCCGCCGTCTCCTCCGGCACCCTCCGCCCGGCGGTCCACCGCTTCCCCCTCGCGGAGGCGGCGGCGGCCCACCGCGCCCTGGAGACCCGGGGCACGACGGGAAAGGTGGTCCTGGTCCCGTAGAACGCGACCCCGGCCCCGTACGGGCGGGACCCTGCCCGCCGTACGACGGAAGCGCGGACCCGTACGGGACGGGACCCGGGCCCTGTACGGGGCGGGAGCGCGGGCCCGCACGGGGCGGGAGTCGGGCCCGTACGGGGCGGGAGCCGGCTCAGATGCCCAGCACGTCCCAGGAGTGCCCCTTGAACTCCTTCCGGAAGTCCGGGTGGTCCTCCCACATCCGGGCCACGGAGCGCAGCACGTCCCAGTTGTGCTCCAGCGCCTGGTCCACGACCTGCCGCAGCTCCGGCGCCGTGGCCCGCTTCTCCAGCAGCCCGTTCACCGCGGAGGCGGCCTGCACGGTGTAACGCAGCGCGCGCAGCGCACGGGAGGTGTCGTCCATCCCGAAGCCGTGGTCGCTGCCGTTCTCCGGGTCGAAGAGCGGCGTGAGCCGCGCCTCGACGAAGGCCGTGATCCGCTCGAACCGCTGCTGAATGTCCTTGTCCATGCCCCCTTCCTACCTTCTCCCGCCCCCGCCCAGCGACTTCAGGGCCCCGTCCGTCAGCCGGTACACCGTCCACTCGTCCTGCGGGCGGGCGCCGAGGGACTCGTAGAAGTCGATGGACGGCTTGTTCCAGTCGAGGACGGACCACTCGAGGCGCTCGTAGCCGCGCTCCACGCACAGGCGGGCGAGTTCGGTGAGGAGGGCCTTGCCGTGGCCGCCGCCGCGCTTCTCCGGGCGGACGTAGAGGTCCTCCAGGTAGATGCCGTGGACGCCGCGCCACGTCGAGAAGTTGAGGAACCAGAGGGCGAAGCCGGCGACCTCGCCGTCGTCCGTCTCGGCGATGTGGGCGTAGGCGGCGGGGTGTTCGCCGAAGAGGGCCTCGTGGAGCTGTTCCGGGGTGGCGCGGGCCTCGTCGAGGGCCTTCTCGTACTCCGCGAGTTCGCGGACGAGCCGGTGGATGACGGGGACGTCGGCGGGCGTGGCGGTACGGATCATGGTTTCAGGGTGCCCGGGTCGGAGACGCCGCGCCATCAGAGTCCGAGCGATGGACACCTGCTCCGGCCCCGAAACGCACTGACATCGCACCGGCATCACCGACATCGCACCGGCATCGCACCGGCATCGCACCGAAGAGAACGCCCGCCGTCCGGGGTCCGTGCCACGACCGACCGGCCCAGGCCGGAAGGCCTGTCCACGGGACCGGAGCCCCGGTAACCTCCCGCGCACGGACCCGGAAGAGGATGGACATGAGCACGATCGGCACGGTCAACGGCGGCATCTCGTTCTGGTACGCGCAGGACGGAGCCCCCGCCCCGCGCGAGCCGCTGCCCGGCGACGCCACGGCCGACGTCTGCATCGTCGGCGGCGGCTACACCGGCCTGTGGACCGCCTACTACCTCAAGAAGGCCGTCCCCTTCCTCAACATCACCGTCCTGGAGGCCGCGTTCTGCGGCTACGGCGCCTCCGGCCGCAACGGCGGCTGGCTCTACAACGGCATCGCCGGCCGCGACCGCTACGCGAAGCAGCACGGCCACGAGGCCGCCGTACGCCTCCAGCACGCCATGAACGACACCGTCACCGAGGTCGTCGACGTCTGCGCCGCCGAGGGCATCGACGCCGGCATCCACCGCGGCGGCGTCCTGGAGGTCGCCACCTCCCCCGCCCAGCTGGCCCGCCTCAAGGACTTCCACGCCGTCGAAATCGCCTTCGGCGAGAAGGACCGCGAGCTGTACGGCGCCCGCGAGACCGCCCGGCGCATCCGCGTCACCGGCGCCGTCGGCTCCTCCTGGACGCCGCACGGCGCCCGGCTCCACCCGGTCAAGCTGGTCAAGGGCCTGGCCGCCGCCGTCGAGGCGCTCGGCGTCACGATCCACGAATCGACCCCCGTGACGGAGATCCGCCCCAAGCACGCGGTCACGCCGTACGGCACCGTCCGCGCGCCGTACGTGCTGCGCTGCACCGAGGGCTTCACCGCCTCCCTCGCGGGCCAGCGCCGCACCTGGCTCCCGATGAACTCCTCCATGATCGCCACCGAACCGCTCACCGACGCCCAGTGGGAGTCGATCGGCTGGGACGGCCTGGAGACCCTCGGCGACATGGCGCACGCCTACATGTACGCCCAGCGCACCGCCGACGGACGCATCGCGCTCGGCGGCCGGGGCGTCCCGTACCGCTACGGCTCGAAGACCGACAACGACGGCCGCACCCAGCCCCGGACCGTGGAGGCGCTGCGCGAGATCCTGATCCGCTTCTTCCCGCAGCTCGCGGGCGTCGGCATCGCCCACGCCTGGTCCGGCGTCCTCGGCGTGCCCCGCGACTGGTGCGCGACGGTCACGCTGGACCGCTCGACGGGACTGGGCTGGGCGGGCGGTTACGTCGGCTCCGGCGTCGCCACCGCCAACCTGGCCGCCCGCACCCTGCGCGACCTCGTCCAGCAGGACTCCGGCCAGGCGGGCCCGACGGAGCTGACGACCCTGCCCTGGGTCGACCACCGCGTCCGCAAGTGGGAACCGGAGCCGCTGCGCTGGCTCGGCGTCCAGACGATGTACGCCGCCTTCCGGGGCGCCGACCGCCGCGAGTCCACGGCCCGCACGGCGGAGACGGACCGCATCGCGATCCTGGCGAACAGGCTGAGCGGCCGCTGAGGCGGGCGGCAGCGGGGTCGCGAGCCTCGATCGGGCACGGAAGGAACACGCTGCCAGTCGTCGAGCCACGCCCGGCGCCCCGTCTGCTCGGCCCTGCCCCGGCCGACCGCCCCCGTTGACGTCACCCGTCGACGTCACCCGTAGATGTCAAAGACCCCCAGCCATGATCGGTTGGGGGTCCTCGCGTGTCCTTCCTGGAGCCCCCTGTCGGGTTCGAACCGACGACCCCCGCTTTACAAGAGCGGTGCTCTGGCCAGCTGAGCTAAGGAGGCAGCGAGTGCAGTGTAACGAACGTGCGCCCGCCCACGGTCGGAAATCTCACGCATCCCGTAGCAGCCGGAGTGCTGACAGATCCGGCATCGCCAGGTAGCGTCACCTCGAGTTCACCCTGGTGGACTAGACCTCAATCCTTCCTTTACTCGGATCGTCCGGCACGTTCCTGCCGGTGAAGGGACACATCACCATGGCTTCCGTCACCTACGACAAGGCGACCCTGGTCTACCCCGGCGCCGAAAAGCCCTCCGTCAACGAGCTGGAGATCGAGATCGCCGACGGCGAGTTCCTCGTCCTCGTCGGCCCCTCCGGCTGTGGCAAGTCGACCTCGCTGCGCATGCTCGCCGGCCTGGAGGACGTCACCTCCGGCGCCATCCGCATCGGCGACCGCGACGTCACGCACCTGCCGCCGAAGGACCGGGACATCGCCATGGTGTTCCAGAACTACGCGCTCTACCCGCACATGACCGTCGCCGACAACATGGGCTTCGCCCTCAAGATCGCCGGCGTCAACAAGAGCGAGATCCGCGCCAAGGTCGAGGAAGCGGCGAAGATCCTCGACCTCACCGAGTACCTGGACCGCAAGCCGAAGGCGCTCTCCGGCGGTCAGCGCCAGCGCGTCGCCATGGGCCGCGCCATCGTCCGCGAGCCGCAGGTCTTCCTCATGGACGAGCCGCTGTCGAACCTCGACGCCAAGCTCCGCGTCTCGACCCGCACCCAGATCGCGAGCCTCCAGCGCCGCCTGGGCATCACCACGGTCTACGTCACGCACGACCAGACCGAGGCCCTCACCATGGGCGACCGGGTCGCCGTGCTCAAGGACGGTCTGCTCCAGCAGGTCGACACCCCGCGCACCATGTACGACAGGCCCGCCAACCTCTTCGTCGCCGGCTTCATCGGCTCCCCCGCCATGAACCTGATCGAGGTCCCGATCACCGACGGCGGCGTGAAGTTCGGCGCGAGCGTCGTCCCGGTCTCCCGCGAGGCCATCGCCGCCGCGGCCGCCAAGGGCGACACCACCGTCACCGTCGGCGTCCGCCCCGAGCACTTCGACGTGTCGGGCCCGACCGGCAAGGACGGCCTGGCCGTGACCGTGAACGTGGTCGAGGAGCTCGGCTCCGACAGCTTCGTGTACGGCACGACCCGCGTCGGCGGCGAGGACAAGGACGTCGTGGTCCGCGTCGGCGGCCGCGAGGCCCCGGCCAAGGGCTCCACGCTGCACGTCGTGCCGCGCTCGGCCGAGCTGCACGTCTTCTCGACCTCGACGGGCGAGCGCCTCTCCGACTGACGCACCACCCACCCGCGTGCGCCCCGGTGCGCCGCCGCGTCCCGCGCGCGGCGCCCACCGCGCACCCGGGTGCACCCGCGCGCATCGGCGCCCGCCCACGCGCCGATGCGCGCACCGCACGCCGTACGGCTCCGTCCCGCTTGCGGGGGCGGGGCCGTTCGCGTACTGGAGGCATGAATCCACGACTCGGCGAAAACCCCGGCAGACCTGGACAAACAGCTGGTCCGCCGCCCCGCCGCGTCAACACGGGATTCGAAAGACCGCCTCGAACCATCCCCCGCGAGAGTGACGAAATGTCGCCATATCACTACCGGCCGCTACGCTCGCCTGCGTGACGCATACTGCCCGCCGAATCGGCCGCTCTCTCGCCCTCGTCCTGCCCGTCGTCCTGGTGCTCTCGGGAACGCTCGCGGTGTCCGCCGTACCGTGGGCCGGTCAGAGCCACGGGACCCAGATGCTGACCGCGTCCTCCTCGGACGTCTCCACCCGGGCCAAGTCCCGTGCCCCGCAGGATATTCTCCGCGACCAGCTCCTCGCAGAGCTTCAGGAGAAGGACCCCGGGGTCGCCCTCACCCACCTCCAGCGCGAGGTGGAGAACCGGCCCTCGCTCGCCCGGCACTGCATGTCCATCGCCCGCGCCCTCGGCGCCGCCGCGGTGGAGCGCTTCGGCCCGACGCGCGCCCAGTCCTACTCCCGCCCCGTCTGCGACACCTCCTTCGCGACCGGTGTCATGAACGCCGCCTGACCGGTCCCGGCAGGCCTGTCGCTCACCGCTTCACCGCATATCGTTCCCGGTATGCACACTTCCCCGACGCAGGCCGTGGTCCTGGCGGGCGGCCAGGGCTCGCGGCTGCGCCCGTACACCGACGACCGCCCCAAGCCGATGGTCGAGATCCCGGGCACCGGGACCCCGATCATCGGCCATCAGCTGTCCTGGCTCGCCGCCGAGGGAGTCACGGACGCCGTCGTCTCCTGCGGGCACCTCGCCGAGGTGCTCCAGGAGTGGCTGGAGACGGCGGACCTGCCGTTGAAGGTCACCACGGTCGTCGAGTCCGAACCCCTGGGCCGCGGCGGCGGCCTCAAGTACGCCGCCGCGCACCTGCCCGACCCGGACCGGCCCTGGTACGCCACCAACGGCGACATCTGGACCCGGTTCTCGCTGCGCGAGATGGCCGAGTTCCACACCGAACGCGACGCCACCGCGACCCTCGCGCTGGCCCGGCCGCGCATCCCGTGGGGCGCCGTCGAGACCGACGCCTTCGGACACATCACCGACTTCATCGAGGCGCCGCCGTCGCCGTACCTCATCAACGCCGGCGTGTACGTCTTCTCCCCGGCCTTCACGGACCTGCTGCCCGAGCGCGGCGACCACGAGCGCACCACCTTCCCGCGCCTCGCCCGAGAACGGCGCCTGGCGGGCTTCCCGCTGCCCCAGGGCGCGTACTGGCGGGCCATCGACACCGCCAAGGACCTGACGGAGGCGGCGAAGGAACTCGCGGCGCAGGCGTAGCCGCGCCCACCGGCACACCGGCGACCAGGCGGGGCGCCACGGACCGTGTCGCCGCCCTCGCGTCAGGGCGGCGACACCCCCACCGCCTCGCACGGCCCCTCACGCGGCCCACCACACCTCGGCCCCTCACCTGGCCCACGCGGCTCACCACGCCCCCGGTCCCTCACCTGGCCCACCTGGCCCACCACACCTCGGCCCCTCACCTGGCCCACCTGGCCCACCACACCTCGGCCCCTCACCTGGCCCACGCGGCCCCCATGGCCCACGCGCCCTCCCGCACGAAGTGAGCGCAGCGCAAAGGGGCTCCCGGTGTCCTGAGGACACCGGGAGCCCCTTCCGCGACTGCTCCGACTCCTGGCCCCTTCCGGGACTGCTGCGGCCCGGCCTCAGCCCAGCAGGCCGCCGATCGGGTTCCGGGCGCCGCCGCCCGACGTCGAGCCGCCGTCCGACGAGCCGGTGCTGCTCCCGCTCGACGGGGTGCCGCTCGTGCCGCCCGACGTGGAGTCGCTCGTCGACGAGGACGGCGCCGTCGTACGGGTCTGGCTCGGGCTCCGCGTGGTCGTCGCCGGCGGGCTCGTCCGCTGACTCCGCTGGGTCTCCCGCGCCGACTCCGTCGGCTTCGCCTCGTCCTCGTCCTCCTCGTCCTTACCGCTCGCCCCGGTCGTCGCCGTCGGCTTCGGGCTCTTCGTGGCCTCGCGGGACGGGCTGCTCGTGCCCGGCTCCGGCGGCAGCGGCTGACCCGGCAGGTGGTTGATCGGGTCGTCGTTCGGACCCGGCACCGTGACCATCTGCGAGGAGCGCACCGCGCCGCCCAGCATCGAGCCCACCAGCAGCGTGAGGCCCACGACGACCGCCGCCACGACCGTGCCCCGCCGCAGCACCCGGCGGCGCAGGTCCCACAGCTGCGAGCGCGGCCCGAGGGTCCGCCAGGCCTCGCCGGCGAGCCGGCCGTCGACCGAGTACACCGGGGCGCCCGCGATGATCAGCGGCGACCACGCGGCCAGGAAGATGAAGTCCGGCGCGTCGTAGACGGGGACGGTCTTCCAGCTGACCGTCAGGATCAGTGCCGCGGACAGCAGCGCGCCGATCACCGCCGCGACCCGCTGCCACAGGCCGAGGACGGTCAGCACGCCGACGACGACCTGCAGGAACGCGACGGTGAGGCCCGCGCCGACCGGGTGCTGCAGCGCGAAGTCACGCAGCGGCTCGGCGAGCGCCCACGGGTGCAGCGAGGTCAGCCACTTGACCATGGAGCCGCGCTCGCCGCCGTCGAAGTAGACGGGGTCGCAGAGCTTGCCCATGCCCGCGTAGATGGAGATGAAGCCGAGGAAGACGCGCAGCGGCAGGAGCACCACGCCCAGGTTCATCCGGCGGCCCGGGTAGTAGGCGTGCCTGACCGCCGCCGAAGCGGCGCCGGCCGGCATCCCCGCGGCGCCCCGCCGGTCCCCGCGGGCGTCCGGCTCGGCGCCCGTGTCGTACGCGTCGGGCGCCATCTCGTACACGTCGTCGTACGCGCCCTCGGCCCGCCGCATCGGCGGCAGCAGCGGGCCCGGCGAACCGGCCGCGGGCACCACCGGGGTGGGCATCGTGTCGTCGATGCGTGGGATGGTCTGGGTCGTCGGCTCCAGGATGGAGACGGCGCCGGCGGCGGACGAGTCGCGGACCGCCTGGAGCAGCCCGGTGGCGCCCGGCGCGGACTTGCCGCTCCACACGACGGGACGGCGACGGGCCTGGCCCGCCCCCGCGCCGGCAACCGCGCCCATACCGGCCGCTCCGGCGAGCGCGGCGATACGGGGAGCGACCTTCGTCTCCTTGGCCGGCGCGAGCCGCACACGGAAGCTGGCGTGGTTCACGATCACCTGGGCGGGATCGGAATCCACCTTGACCATGCTCAGCGCGGGCTGATCGTCGAACCCCGGCCGGGGCGTTCTGGTGTCCACACTCATCTAACCGAGTGACGCGCGGTTAGGACACTGCCTTGACGGCCCCGAAATGTCGGGGGCCCGTCAAGATCATGGCCGGGGTCCGTCCCCCGTACGGGTCAGCGCATGCGGCGGCGCGCCGCTTCGTACAGCACCACGCCGGCCGCCACACCGGCGTTCAGGGACTCGGCGCCGCCCGGCATCGGGATGCGGACGAGGAAGTCGCAGGTCTCGCCGACCAGGCGGGACAGGCCCTTGCCCTCGGAGCCGACCACGATGACGACCGGGCCGGAGAGCGCCTCCAGCTCGTGCACCTCGGTGTCGCCGTCCGCGGACAGGCCGACGACCGTCAGGCCCGCCTTCTGGTACTGCTCCAGGCAGCGGGTCAGGTTGGTGGCGCGGGCCACCGGCGTACGGGCGGCGGTGCCGGCCGAGGTCTTCCACGCGCCGGCGGTCATGCCGGCCGCGCGCCGCTCGGGCACGACCACGCCGTGGCCGCCGAAGGCGGAGACGGAGCGGACGACGGCGCCCAGGTTGCGCGGGTCGGTGACGCCGTCGAGGGCCACGATCAGCGGGTCCTCGTGGTCGTCGTAGGCCGCCTCGGCCAGGTCCTCGGGGTGCGCGTACTCGTACGGCGGGACCTGGAGGACGAGACCCTGGTGGTTGAGCCCGTTGGTCATCCGGTCCAGCTCGGGGCGCGGCGCCTCCATGATGTTGATGGTGCCGCGGCCGGTGGCGAGGTTCAGGGCCTCGCGCACCCGCTCGTCGTTGTCGATGAACTGCTGGACGTAGAGCGTGGTGGCGGGCACGCCGTCGCGCAGTGCCTCGAAGACCGGGTTGCGGCCGACGACCATCTCCGACTGGCCCTTGCCGCCGCGGCGGGCGACGGGCTTGCGCTTGGCCGCGTTCCGGGCCATGGCGTTGGAGACGCGGTAGGCCTTGTGGCCCTTGCGGTTCTCGGCCTTGGGCGTGGGGCCCTTGCCTTCGAGGCCCTTGCGTCGCTGGCCACCGCTGCCGACCGTCGCGCCCTTCTTGTTGGACGTGCGACGTCCCCTGCGCTGGCTGTTCCCGGCCATGACTGCTACCTGTTTCCTCTACCTGCGTGCGTATGAAGCCTGTAAGTGAAGTGTGCCGCCCGGAGGCCCGGACGGCACACTCGTCGTCTTGCTAGCGGTTGGCGAGGGTCCAGCGCGGTCCGTCCGGGCTGTCCTCGATGGCGAGGCCGGAGCGCGTGAGCTGGTCCCGGATGGCGTCCGCGGTCGCCCAGTCCTTCCGTTCGCGGGCGGACTCGCGCTGCTGGAGCACCAGCCGTACGAGGGTGTCGACCACGTCGTGCAGTTCCTCGCCGCCACCGGTCTCCTCGGCCCAGTGCGGGTCGAGCGGGTCGAGACCGAGGACGCCGAGCATGGCGCGCACCTCGGCGAGGCGCGCGATGGCCTCGTCCTTGTCGTCGGCGGCCAGTGCGCTGTTGCCCTGACGGACGGTGGTGTGGATGATCGCCAGCGCGTGCGGCACGCCCAGGTCGTCGTCCATGGCCTCGGCGAAGGCCGGCGGCACCTCGGCGGCGGGCGCGACGGGCGAACCGGCCTTCTCGGTGGCGCGCTGCACGAAGCCCTCGATGCGGCCGAAGGCGGCCTCGGCCTCGCGCAGGGACTCCTCGCTGTACTCGATCATCGAGCGGTAGTGCGGGGTGCCCAGGTAGTAACGGAGGACGATCGGGCGCCAGTTCTTCACCATCTCGGAGACGAGGACGCTGTTGCCCAGCGACTTCGACATCTTCTCGCCGCTCATGGTGACCCAGGCGTTGTGCACCCAGTACGAGGCGAAGTCGTCGCCGAAGGCCTTGGCCTGGGCGATCTCGTTCTCGTGGTGGGGGAAGACCAGGTCGAGGCCGCCGCCGTGGATGTCGAAGGCGGAGCCCAGGTACTTGTGCGCCATCGCCGAGCACTCCAGGTGCCAGCCGGGACGGCCGCGGCCCCACGGCGTCTCCCAGTCGGGCTCGCCCGGCTTGGTCGCCTTCCACATGGCGAAGTCGCGCGGGTCGCGCTTGCCGGTGATGCCCTCCTCGGCGGGCTGGCGCAGGTCGTCGATGTCCTGGTTGGACAGCGCCAGGTAGTCCGGGAAGGAGCGCACGTCGAAGTAGACGCTGCCGTCGGCGACATAGGCGTGGCCGCGCTCGATGAGGCCGCGCATCATCTCGACCATCTCGGTGACGTGGCCGGTGGCGCGCGGCTCGTAGGTGGGCGGCAGGCAACCGAGGGCGTGGTAGCCGTCGTTGAAGGCGCGCTCGTTCTCGTAGCCGATGGACCACCAGGGGCGGCCCTGCTCGGCGCCCTTCCTGATGATCTTGTCGTCGATGTCGGTGACGTTGCGGACGAACGTGACGTCGTAGCCGCGGTACGCGAACCAGCGGCGCATGATGTCGAAGTTCAGGCCCGAGCGGATGTGCCCGATGTGCGGGGCGGCCTGCACGGTCGCGCCACACAGGTAGATCGAGACACAGCCCGGCTTGATCGGGGTGAAGTCACGGATCTGCCGGGCGCTGGTGTCGTACAGGCGAATAGTCACCCCACCAGGGTAGTGGGCGGGGGGCAGTGCCCCGCGACCCCTTGCGGGTCGCGGATGACACTTTTCACGAGTTGTCCCGCCTTCGGGGCCGGGCCCCTCCTCCCCCGGCCCTCGTCAGGCGCGGCCCACCGGGTAGACGAGGGCGGTCGCGAGGGCGGCCAGGCCTTCGGCGCGGCCGGTGAGGCCGAGGCCGTCGGTGGTGGTGCCGGAGACCGACACGGGGGCGCCGGCCGCCTCGCTCAGCGCCTTCTGGGCCTCGTCGCGACGCTTGCCGATCTTGGGGCGGACACCGACGACCTGGACGGCGATGTTGCCGATCTCGTACCCCTCGGCCCGGACGATGCGGGCGGCCTCGGCGAGCAGGGTGACGCCGGAGGCACCGGACCACTCGGGGCGCGAGGTCCCGAAGTGGGCGCCGAGGTCGCCGATGCCGGCGGCGGAGAACAGCGCGTCGCAGGCGGCGTGGGCGGCCACGTCACCGTCCGAGTGTCCGGCGAGCCCGTACTCCTCGCCCTCCCACAGGAGACCGGCGCACCACAGCTCGCGCCCCTCCTCGAAGGCGTGGACGTCGGTGCCGATGCCGGTGCGGGGCAGCACGGGGAGCTGGGGGCGGCTGTCAGAAGCCATCGTTGGCCCTCCTGCGGGCGAGTACGGCCTCGGCGAGGACGAGGTCGAGCGGACGGGTCACCTTGAAGGCCTCTTCGTGGCCGGGCACGACGACGACGGGCGCGCCGAGCTTCTCGACCATGCCGGCGTCGTCGGTGGCGCCCTCCCCGGTGAGGGCGACGGTGGCGTGGGCGTTGACGAGGGTCTCGCGGTCGAAGCCCTGCGGGGTCTGCACGGCGCGGAGGCGGGCGCGGATCGGGGTGGCGACGACCTGCTCGGGGTCGCCGGGCCGCTCGGCCGGCTCGACCTCCTTGACGGTGTCGGCGACGGGCATCGCGGGAACGACGGCGACGGCCCCGTCCCGTACCGCCTCGATGACGGCGTCGACGGTGTCGACGGGCACGAGCGGGCGGGCGGCGTCGTGGACGAGGACGGTGGTGACGTCGTCGGGGATCGCCTTGAGGCCCAGGTGGACGGACTCCTGGCGGGTGTCGCCGCCGGGCACGACCACGTAGTCGGTGCGCTCGGGCAGCGCGTGGGCGTCGAGGAGGTTCTTCACCTCGGCTGCGCCGTCGGACGGCGCGACCACGACGACGAGGGAGACGGCGCGGGAGGCGGCCATCGCCCGGACGGCGTGGATGAGCATGGGGGTGCCGTTCAGCGCGCGCAGCGCCTTGGGGGCGCCCGGGCCGAGGCGCACGCCCCGGCCGGCCGCGGGGATCACCACGGCGGTACGAGGAGGACGCGCTTCGTCTGTCATCGGTTGCACTCCGGCAGGTTTGTTTCCGCGGGCGACGTGGGTATGGCGTCAGCAGGCTTGCCTGCGACGCCTCGACCGGGCCCTTTCCGTGACGACGGTCGAGGCGTCGCCGTGCGAGCCGCGCGATCGCCACGGTTGTGGCCATCGCGATGATTGTCGCGTTCGTGAGGGATGTCGAGGTCCGGCTTCGCGAGGGTGCCGGGTCGGCGCTTCGCGAGGTGGCCGGTCGGCGCTTCGCGAGGGCTGCCGAGGTCGACAGGGGCGGGTCGGGAGATCGACTCGGAAGATCGACGGGGGGACGGGAAAGAAGAGAGACGAACATGCCGCAGTGCCCGGCGACGGCACTGTGGAATCAGAGCGATTCACAGCGCGTCAGCGGGCACCGCGGCATTGTGCGTGGCATGCCTGTCCGTGGTCCGAAGTCCCTGACATGGCAGTCATGACAGACATGACAGTCATGGCAGACACGTCATGGCAGACATGGTCGTACGCCAGGCGTCGGATGGCATCAGACGGCAGGCGTCAGGACGCGAGCACCTCGTCGAGAAGTGCCTCGGCCTTGTCCTCGTTGGTGTTCTCCGCGAGGGCCAGCTCGCTCACCAGGATCTGACGCGCCTTGGCCAGCATGCGCTTCTCACCGGCGGAGAGACCGCGCTCGCGCTCGCGACGCCACAGGTCGCGCACCACTTCGGCGACCTTGATGACATCGCCCGAAGCGAGCTTCTCCAGGTTCGCCTTGTAGCGACGGGACCAGTTGGTCGGCTCCTCGGCGTACGGCGCACGCAGCACCTCGAAGACCCGGTCCAGCCCGTCCTGACCGACCACGTCGCGAACACCGACGAACTCCGCATTGTCCGCCGGCACACGAACCGTCAGGTCGCCCTGCGCGACCTTGAGCACCAAGTAGGTCTTGTCCACGCCTTTGATCTGGCGAGTTTCGATGGCCTCGATCAGCGCGGCCCCGTGATGGGGATAGACCACGGTGTCGCCAACCTTGAACGTCATGTGACAGGTACCCCTTCCGTGGCTATCCAGAGTAACACGGATACGGCTTCTTCTGAATGGCGTTTTCGCAGGTCAGGGCATATCTCGGGGCTTGACAACAGCGCCGGGGACGTGCTGCGGAGCCCTTCCGGAAGGCGGTATTCGCAGGTCGGAGCGGCTGCGCGGACGCAGGGAAACACCCACGTTACAGACCCCGAGGGTGGCACGAGAGGGGGTCGATGTCCCGGTTTGCCGGGTTCAGTGTGGCCCTCTTCACGTAGTCCGTTCGAGGATCGACCACCCGTACGGGCGGATTCTCGAATTGATCACGACAGGAATCCCGAATGGCGCGGAGGGCCGGTGCGCGGGTAATGCGCGCCCGGGCGGCCGAATTGATCACGGCGCTTATGTGAACGGCGCGTCAATGGGCCGTGATCGGGAGTGATCCGACGCGATCCGACGCGATCGGGGCGCGATCGGGGCGCGATCGGGGTGTCAGGCGATGTGATCCGGCCAGAACGGCGAGTTCTCGACGGAACGGGCGGGGCCACGGCGCGCGCGACGGGAGCGGGGCGGCGCCGTGACCCGTACGGAGGAGCGCCAGGGCCGCCGGAGCGGAGGCGGGGCCGGGTGGCGGGTCAGGTGGCGGGGCCAGGTGGCGGGTACGTGTCGCACGCGCGCGGCGCCTGGTCCGGGGCACGTCCGGTACTCGCCCGGTGGTCGGTCCGGTACTCGCCCGGTACTCGCCCGGTTACGCGTTGGGGGCGGGTCGGGTGCGGGACGGGGACTGCGGCTCGGTAACCTAAGCGCGCTGACACACCTTTAGCCGTCAATCGTCCGTCCGTACGTCCTAGGAGTTGCCGCCGCCGTGAGCCGCAGCCTTCGACGCGGCGCCCTCGCCGCCACCGCCATCGTGATCTCGATCGCCTCGCTGTCCGCCTGTGGTGCGGGCAACGACGCACAGACGCTCGGCGTCCGGCCGGACAACGCCGCCGTCACGGTGGACGACGTCAAGATCCAGAACGCGCTCGTGATCACCCAGCCCGACCCGGGCGTGGTCGGCCCGGCCGTCGTGTCCGCCACCGTCTTCAACAACGGTGACGCGCAGCAGACCCTCGAGTCCATCACGCTGCCCGGCGCCGCCGGCACCGTGAAGCTCAAGGCGGCCGAGGGCAACGGCCCGGTCGTCGTCCCCGCCGGCGGCTCCGTCGTCCTCGGTGGCGCCGGCAACGCGTCCGCCACGATCGAGGGCGGCATGCGCGAGGCCAAGAACGGCGACGCTCAGAAGGTCGTCTTCAAGCTGAGCAAGACCGGCGACGTGTCGCTCGACGCGTTCGTCGTCCCGGCGAAGAGCTACTTCAAGGACTTCGGCCCGACCGAGATCCCGAAGCCGCCGGCCGCCACCCCGACCACCGGCGCCACCGCGACCGCCACCCCGAGCGGCGAGGCCGGCCACGGCTCCACCCCATCGGGCACGGCGACCCCGTCCGGCACGGCCACGGCGACCGGCGAGGCGAGCCACTCCGCCGGCCACTGAGCCCACACCGCACGCACACGAAGGGCGCCCCCTCCTCCGAGGGGGCGCCCTTTCGTCTACGCGCCGAGGCGACGGCTGTGGGCGGGTGACGGACGCGCGCCGAGACGACGGCTACGGGTGACGTCGTCGCGCCCAGGCCACGGCCACGGGTGATGACAACGGCGCGCCGAACTACGGCTGTGGCTGCGGACACGAGGTGGCCGGCGGCGGCACGGCCTACGGCTCGAACTTGTACCCGAGGCCGCGCACCGTCACGAGGTAGCGCGGCGCGCCGGGATCGGGCTCGATCTTGGCGCGGAGGCGCTTCACGTGGACGTCGAGCGTCTTGGTGTCGCCGACGTAGTCCGCGCCCCAGACGCGGTCGATGAGCTGCATACGGGTGAGGACGCGGCCCGCGTTGCGGAGCAGCATCTCCAGGAGGTCGAACTCCTTCAGCGGCAGGTCGACCTTGCCACCCGCGACGGTGACCACGTGTCGGTCGACGTCCATGCGGACCGGACCGGCCTCCAGGGCGGCGGGCGCGGCCTCCTCGGGCTCGCCGCGGCGGCGCAGCACCGCGCGGATGCGGGCGACCAGCTCCCGCGAGGAGAACGGCTTCGTCACGTAGTCGTCGGCCCCTATCTCCAGCCCGACGACCTTGTCGATCTCGCTGTCCTTGGCGGTCACCATGATCACCGGGACGTTGGAGCGACCGCGCAGCTGCCGGCACACCTCCGTGCCGGGCAGGCCCGGCAGCATCAGGTCGAGGAGGACGAGGTCCGCTCCGTTGCGCTCGAACTCGTCGAGGCCGTCGGGCCCGGTCGCCGCGACGGCGACCTCGAAGCCCTCCTTGCGGAGCATGTACGACAGGGCGTCGCTGAAGGATTCCTCATCCTCGACGACAAGCACTCGGGTCACGGAAGGACCTCCGGGGCAGGGAGTGGTTCGGTCATGAGATCGGGGTGGTGGAGGTGGTGGAGATGGTGGAGGTGATGGGGAAGGCGGAGGAGGGCGTGGACGAGGCGGCGGAGGTGGGTACGGAGCCGGAGGCAGAGGACGGGGCGTCATGCCCGGGCCCGGGCCCGGGCGCGGGCGCGGGCGCGGGCGCGGGCGCGGGCGCGGGGTCATGGTGGGTTTCGGGCCCGACGTCGCGGCCGGGCGGGGCCTCATGACCGGGCCCGGCGTCGCGGCCGGACCCCGACTCGTACCCCAGGCCGTGGCCGTGGCCGGACCCCGACTCGTACCCCAGGCCGTGGCCGTGGCCGGACCCCGGCTCGTACCCCGAACCGAAGTCCTGGCCCGGACCGGGCTCGTACCCCGGACCGAGCTCGTACCCCGAGCCGAGGTCGCGGCCCAGGCCCAGGTCATGGCCCAGGCTCAGGTCGTGGCCCCGCCCCTCGTCCCGGCCCTCCCCGCCGACTGCGCCGACATTGTCGGCCCCGTGGGCCCCGTCGACATCGTCGGCATCGTCGGCACCGCCGAAGGTGCCGAAGGTGCCGACCGCGCCGTCCCGCTGCTCGGCGCGGCGTTTGCGGCCCGCGGCCGCCTCGGGGAGCCGCAGGGTGAAGGTCGAGCCCTGGCCCTCGGTGCTCCACACCGTGACCTCCCCGCCGTGCGAGGCGGCCACGTGCTTGACGATGGCCAGGCCGAGGCCCGTACCGCCGGTGGCGCGGGAGCGGGCCGGGTCGACCCGGTAGAAGCGTTCGAAGATCCGCTCGCGGTCCTTCTCCGAGATGCCGATGCCCTGGTCGGTCACGGCTATCTCGATCAGGTCGCCGCCGGGTGCCGCGACGCGGCGGGCGGCGATGCCGACCCGCGTGCGGGCCGGGGAGTAGTTGACGGCGTTCTCGACGAGGTTGCCGAGGGCGGCGGCGAGCTGGCCGCGGCTGCCCCAGACGTACAGGTCAGCGGTGCCTCCGGAGGCCATGGTGATCTGCTTGGTGGAGGCGGCGTGCCGCGACCGGTCGATCGCCTCGGCGACCAGCTCGTCCACGGACACCGGCTCGGAGTCCTCCAGCGGGTCGTCGTTCTGCACCCGTGAGAGGTCGATGAGCTCCTGCACCAGATTGGTGAGGCGGGTCGCCTCGATCTGCATGCGGCCGGCGAAGCGGGTGACCGCCTCGGGGTCGTCCGAGGCGTCCATGACGGCCTCGGAGAGCAGCGAGAGCGCACCCGTGGGCGTCTTCAGCTCGTGGCTCACGTTGGCGACGAAGTCGCGCCGTACCGCTTCGATGCGGCGGGCTTCCGTCAGGTCCTCGACGAGCAGCAGCACGAGCCGCGAGCCCAGCGGGGCGACCCGGGCGGAGACGGCCAGGGCCTCGCCGCGGCCGCTGCCGCGCCGTGGCAGGTCGAGCTCGACCTGGCGTATCTCTCCGTCGCGGCGGGTGTCGCGGGCCATGTTGAGCATGGGCTCGACGGCCAGTTTCCCGCCTCGCACCAGACCGAGCGCGTACGCGGCCGAGCTGGCCTTGACCACCGAGTCGCTCTCGTCGAGGACGACCGCGGAGGAGCGCAGCACGGACAGTACGGTGTCGACGCCGGGCGGGAGCACGGCGTCGGTGTGCAGGGAGGTACGGGTGGGCCTGGCCTGGTCGCGCTCGCTCCAGCGGAACGCCAGCATGGCGATCACGCCGGTGCACACGCCGGCGATCGCTGCCAATGCGGCGACCGCCGCGTTCACGTCCATGCCATCCAGGTTATGCGGGCCGAATGACAGTCTCCCAGCCGTCCGGGGGGCGGCTCGAACAGTCGTCGCCCAGAGTTCACCGAGGAGACGGCGCCGGTTCATTTGCCCTGGTGGGCGCTGCGGCGTGCGTCGCCGGGAGTTCACCTGGGCGACAGGGGTGGTTCACGTGAGGGGGTGGAACCCGACGCGTACGGGGCCGAACGTGGGAGCGTGGGGCACGGACCGACCGGACCGACCGGGCCGGGCGGCGACGAACGGGCCGGGCGGCGAGGAACGGAGCCGGATGGAGCCGGACGGAGCCGGACGGGTCCGGGCCCCGGGACATGCGCGCGACGCGCACGGAGCTGCACGGCGCGCGGAGCACTCGGAGCGGGTAGAGAGGGACGACATCGATGCGGGACGCGTACCACGAGGAACTCGACTCGATCGGCGAGGGCCTGGTCGAGATGGCCCGTCTGGTGGGGTCGGCGATCGGGCGCGCCACGACGGCGATGCTGGACGCCGACCTGAAGCTCGCGGAGAGCGTCATCGCCGCGGACCGGAAGGTCGACGACCTGCAGCACGATCTGGAGGCACGGGCGATAGCCCTGCTCGCCCGGCAGCAGCCGGTGGCGACGGACCTGCGGATCGTGGTCACCTCGCTGCGCATGAGCGCCGACCTGGAGCGCTCGGGCGACCTCGCCCAGCACGTCGCCAAGCTGGCCCGGCTGCGCTTCCCGGACCGGGCGGTGCCGGACGACCTGCACGCGACGATCCTCCAGATGGGGCAGCTGGCGCAGCGCCTGATGGCGAAGGCGGCGGAGGTGATCATCACCAAGGACGTCGACCTGGCGCTGCAGTTGGAGCAGGACGACGACGAGATGGACCTGCTGCACCGCGCGCTCTTCCAGCACCTGATGGACGACCGCTGGAAGCACGGCATCGAGACGGCCGTGGACGTGACGCTCCTCGGCCGCTACTACGAGCGGTTCGCGGACCACGCGGTGTCGGTCGCGAAGCGCGTCGTCTATCTGGTGACGGGCGAGCACGCGGACGAGCTCCAGCCGGCGGAGGCGCCGGTGGAGGGCGCGTAGGCGCTCGGGGGCGGGCGGCGGAGTGAGCGGGGGGCGGGCGCACGGAGGTCGCACACCTGTGCGCCGTTGATGCGCCTCGGTACGTGGGCATGCAATGGAGGGAGGCGAGGTACGCCTCTCAGGGAGGGACCCATGGCCGAATCCGCTCCGATCACCGACCCCCAGCAGGAGGTCGCGCTCCCGCGCGACGCGACGTTCCTGCCCGTTCTCGGCGCCTGCGGGTGCGGCTCGGGCTGCGGCTGCGGCTGCCAGTCCGGCGGGCCGTGCCAGTGCGGAGGCTGCTCGGGCTGACCGGCCCGACACCTGTGTACGGGCTCCGCCCGCGAGCCGGGCGGGGCCCGTGCGGGCCCGTACTAGCCGATGTCCAGGACGCCGACGGCCTGGTCGCCGGCCAGTTCGCCGGTCTCGCGGAAGCCGAGCCGGCGGTAGAAGTCGCCGGGGCCGTGCTCACCCCGGTGCCAGGTCACGTACATCTCCGTCGCCCCGCGCCGCCGAAGCTCCTCGCGTACGGCATCGACGGCGAAGCGCCCGTATCCCTTGCCCTGCCGGGCCCCGCTGATGTTCAGCCGCCACAGCCCGCTGCGCCGGTCGTCCGGGTCCTTCTCCGCGTTCCACTGGATGTCGACGAACGCCATGAGGAAGCCGACCAGCTCGTCACCGTCGAAGATCAGCCGCGGCCAGGCGGTCTCGCCGTACGCGTAGGCCTCGGCGAGCGAATGAGCGACGGGTGCGACGTTGTCCCGCTGGTGGGGATGGACGCTCAGCTCGAGGGCGGCGTCGATGGTGGCGGGGGTGACGGCTTCCAGACGCGGTGACGTGTTCATGCCTGGGACGGTAGGCGAGGGCGGGTGGTCGATGCCCGCGGATATCGCTCGCGCGTGATGGCGCGCGCCCCGTGGGATGGTGCGGGAAGGAGTCCGTGGAAGGGATGGTGCGGGAAGGAGTCCGTGGAAGCGCGCATACCGTAGGCGCGGACACGACCCGCTCAGCCAGGATGACCGGCATGCCGACCACGCCCGCGCTGCTGCGCCGTACCGTCCTCGCCCACGCGTCCGCTCCCGAGAATGTCGGCCCGGAGCTGCGGCGACGGCTGATCGACTGCTGGATCGCGGTGACGAACGCCGGCGGGGCCGCCGGATTCCCGTTCCCGCCGGTCACGGAGGCGGATGTCGCGCCGGTGACCGACACGCTTCTCGGGCGCCTCGCGCCGGACGGCCACCGGCTGATCACGGCGACGGTCGGCCGGCGGCTGGCCGGCTGGGTGGTGCTCGGCCACGATCCGAACCCGTTGGTCGCCCACTGGGGCACGGTCCACCACCTCCAGACCCACCCCGACTCCCGGGGGCTCGGCCTGGGCGCGGCGCTCATGCGCGAACTCCACCGCCTCGCCCGGGACGAACTCTCCCTCACCCGCCTCCGCCTCGCCGTCCGAGGGGGCGAAGGTCTGGAGTCCTTCTACGGGTCCCTCGGCTGGACGGAGACCGGCCGCTGGCCCAACGCCCTCCGCCTGGGACCGGCGCCGGAGGACACCCGGGACGAGGTGCTGATGGGCCTGGAACTACGGCCGGAGGCCGGGAGCTTCATGGTGGACGCCCCAGGTCCGGGGCCGTGCTCGTCCCGCCCTGTGCGCGCGAGTCCGACGGCGTGCGGGTGGTGCGACGGCTCACCGGCCTGAGCCTCCGGGAGAGCCGGACGCTGGTCAACCGGGCCCGGTCACGATCCTCGGCCCGCGACCGAAGGACCTGGCCGAGGCGGGCGGCCGAAGACCTGTGCCGGGGCCCGGAAGCGGTGACGCGATCGGCGTGATCGACGGGGCGACGGCCGCCGACGCCCCGGCGGTATCCGCGCGGGCCGGGCCTGCGGTGCGGAGGTGCGGGGCATCAGCTCGCGTGCTGGACTGGAGGAGCTGTCCCGCACGTTGAGGAGAAGGCCCATGGAGAACCTCGAAGAGATGGGGCCCGTCGACTACCTGGTCATCGAGTTCCCCGGCAACCGCATGACGGGCGAGGCGTTCCCGCTGCTCGTCGACCTCGTCGACCGCGGCATCATCCGGATCATCGACCTCGCCTTCGTCGGCAAGGACGCCGACGGCTCGGTCGCCGGGCTCGAGCTGCGGGACGTGGGCGACGGCGAGACCGACATGTCGGTCTTCGACGGAGTGTCGTCCGGGGTGCTCGACGAGAGCGACCTGGCGGAGGCGGCCAACGCCCTGGAGCCCGGCAACTCGGCCGCCGTGCTGGTCTACGAGAACCTGTGGGCCGCGCCCATGGCCCGCGCCCTCCGCCGCAGCGGCGCCCAGCTCGTGGCCAGCGGCCGGATCCCCGTACAGGCGCTGCTCGCGGCCCTGGACGCCACGGAGGAGACGGCACCGTCCGGCGGCTCCGTGGCCGCCTGACCCGGCACCCGCAGGCACCCGACCCAGGGGAGATGACCCGACCATGCCCGGACTGCTGAGGGGCGTCGCACGTACGGCCGTCGTCGCCGGAACCGCCACCGCCGTGTCCAACCGCGTCTCACGACGCCAGGCCGGCCGGTGGGCACAGCAGGACTACGCCCAGCAGGAGCAGTACGCCCGCCAGGAGCAGTACGCCCAGCAGGCACCCCCGCCCGCCGCCCCGCCGCCCGCCACGACGGACGACGACATGAGCCGCAAGATCGACCAGCTCAAGCAACTGGGCGACCTGAAGGCGCAGGGCGTCCTGACGGACGAGGAGTTCGCCGAACAGAAGCGCCGCCTCCTGGGCTGACCAGACTCGGTCGACCCGAACGGGAAAGACGATGCCCCCGACCTGCGCCGTGTGCGCGGGTCAGGGGCATGATCGCGGTACGTGTTACTTCTTGCCCTGGTTCTTCACGGCCTCGATGGCGGCCGCCGCGGCCTCCGGGTCGAGGTACGTGCCGCCGGGCTTGAGCGGCTTGAAGTTCTCGTCGAGCTCGTAGGCCAGCGGGATGCCGGTCGGGATGTTGAGGCCCGCGATGTCGGCGTCCGAGATGCCGTCGAGGTGCTTGACCAGGGCGCGGAGGCTGTTGCCGTGGGCGGCGACGAGGACCGTGCGGCCGGCCAGGAGGTCCGGGACGATGCCGTCGTACCAGTACGGCAGCATCCGCTGGACGACGTCCTTCAGGCACTCGGTGTCCGGGCGCAGCTCCGGCGGGATCGACGCGTAGCGGGCGTCGTGCGCCTGCGAGAACTCGCTGTCCTCGGCGAGCGCCGGCGGCGGGGTGTCGTACGAACGGCGCCACAGCATGAACTGCTCCTCGCCGAACTCGGCCAGGGTCTGCGCCTTGTCCTTGCCCTGCAGCGCACCGTAGTGGCGCTCGTTCAGACGCCAGGAGCGGTGGACCGGGATCCAGTGGCGGTCGGCGGCCTCGAGGGCCAGCTGCGCGGTGCGGATGGCGCGCTTCTGCAGCGAGGTGTGCACCACGTCCGGGAGCAGACCGGCGGCCTCGAGCAGCTCACCGCCGCGCGCCGCCTCCTTCTCGCCCTTCGCGGTGAGGTTGACGTCCACCCAGCCGGTGAACAGGTTCTTCTCGTTCCATTCGCTCTCGCCGTGGCGGAGGAGGATCAGCTTGTACGGTGCGTCGGCCATGCCTCCGAGACTAGACGACGGTCGACGATTGACGTGCACCGTCAATTCGCTGGCGTCCGGGGTGTGAGATCCGTAAGTTACGGGAGCGGAAAGCGGCACTTACACCACGCGCATCACCGCGCTTCACGGCGCATCACCGCGCATCACGGCGCATCGACAGTCACCAGGGGGCGGCCACTCATGTCCATCGAGTCACTCGGACGATCGGTCCGTGCGACCGTCTCCGGCTTCCCCGGCGGCTTCTGGTGGCTCTGGCTGTCCACCCTCGTCAACCGGACCGGCGCCTTCGTCCTGACCTTCCTCTCCCTCTACCTCACCCAGGAGCTCGGGTACTCCGCCTGGTTCGCCGGACTCGTCGTCGCCCTCCACGGCCTCGGCGGCGTCGCCGGCTCACCGCTCGGCGGCACGCTCACCGACCGCTGGGGCCGCCGCCCCACCATGGTCAGCATGCACCTGGCGGCCGCCGCCTGCGCTGCCCTCCTCTCGGTCGTCACCAGCGCCTGGGGCGTCGCCCTCGTCGTCCTCCTCATGGGCGTCGCCATGCAGGCCGTCCGCCCCTCCATCAACGCCTCCATCGCCGACATGGTGCCCGCCCACGACGTCCGCCGCGCCTACGCCCTCAACTACTGGGCCCTCAACCTCGGCTTCGCCGTCGCCGCCATCGGCGGCGGCGTCGCGATCGTCCTCGGCTACCGCACCCTCTTCCTCGTCGACGCCGCCGCCACCGCCCTGTGCGCCCTGATCGTCTTCCTCCGCCTGCCCGAGACACGGCCCGAGGCCCGGATCGACCAGGCCACCGGCGAGACCCTCGAGGAGGAGAAGGTCAGCGTCCTCACCGTGCTGCGCGACGCGCCCTTCCGCACCCTGGTGCTGCTCAACCTGCTCGTCTGCCTGGTCTTCACCGCTCCCTGGATCGGCCTGCCGCTCACCATGGCCGGCGAGGGCCTCGCACCCTCCGCGTACGGTGCCGTCATCGCCGTCAACGGCATCGTCATCGTCGGCTTCCAGCTGCTCGTCAACAAGGTCACCGACAAGCGCTCCCCGGTGATGCTGCTGACCGTCTCCTCCCTCCTCTTCGCCCTCGGCACCGGCGCCACCGCGCTCGCCGGCAGCTCCGTCGCCTTCGGCGCGACCGTCGTGATCTGGACGATCGGCGAGATGGTCCACGTGCCCACCAACGCCGCCGCCACCGCCCGACTCGCGCCGGAGCACGCCCGCGGCCGCTACCAGGGCGTGATGGGCATGTCGTGGGCGGTGGCCGGTTTCGTCGCGCCGATCCTGGCCGGCGGAATCGTCGACGGGCCCGGTCCGGACGTCCTGTGGATCGCCTGCGCCGTGATCGGCGCCGTCGCCGCCCTCGGCTACCAGACCCGACTGCGGTCCGCCCTGAGCGAGGCCGAGGGCGAGGGTGAGAGCGAGGGTGAGAGCAAGAGGCAGGAGCAGAGGAAGGGTGACGGCGGGGTCGAGTCCGTGACCGGCGCCAAGGGCGTGGGTCAGGCCACAGGTGACGCCGAGGCCGCGGGTCAGGACGTCGGCAGTGGCGCCGAGGCCGCGGGGCAGGCCGCAGTTGACGCCGGAAGCGTCACTGCGAAGGCCTCTGCGTGAGGTTCCTGAACGCGTCGAGGTTGCGCGTCGACTCGCCGCGCGACACCCGCCACTCGTACTCCCGGCGGATCGCCGACGCGAAGCCCAGTTCCAGCAGGGTGTTGAAGTCGCCGTCCGCCGCCTCCAGTACGGAGCCGAGGAGGCGGTCCAGCTCCTCCGGCGTGACCGCCGCCAGCGGCAGCTTGCCGGCCAGGTAGACGTCGCCGAGCCGGTCGATCGCGTAACCCACCCCGTACAGCCGGAGGTTGCGCTCCAGGAGCCAGCGGTGGACTCCGGCCTCGTTCTCGTCGGGGTGGCGGATGACGAAGGCGTTCAGGGACAGCGAGTGGCGGCCCACGCGCAGCGACAGCGTGGTGAAGAGCTTGCGCGTGCCCGGCAGCTTGACCACGTAGGAGCCCGGTTCGGTGGACTCCCACTCCAGTTCCGCGTCCTTGAAGGTGTCCTCGACGATCCGCCGGACGCTCTCTGCCTCGACCTCAGCCATGGTGGGAGCGTACGCGACGGCGGTGATCACGCGCCCGGAGGTCGTGGGTGGCGCGGTGCCGGTGGTCGTGCATCGCGGCCGTGTACACGTCCGCCGTCCCCGACGCCGCCGTGTCCCAGCCGAACGACCCGGCGTGCCGCGCCGCCGCCGCGCCCATCCGGTCGGACAGCCGCGGATCGGCGACGAAGCGCTCGAGCGCGCGGGCGTAGTCGGCCGGGTCGTGGCCGTGCACGAGGAAGCCGGTGACGTCGTCCCGTACGGCCACGGGCAGACCGCCCACCGCCGCCGCGACGACCGGGGTGCCGGCCGCCTGCGCCTCGATGGCGACCAGGCCGAAGGACTCGCTGTACGAGGGCACGACCAGGACGCTGGCGGCCCGGAACCAGTCCGCGAGCCGGTCCTGCCCGACCGGCGGGTGGAAGCGCACGACGTCGGAGATGCCCAGCTTCGCGGCGAGCTTCTGCAGGCCCTCCGGCTTGGCGAGGCCGCTGCCGCTCGGCCCGCCGACCACCGGCACGACCATGCGGGAGCGCAGCGAGGGGTCGCGGTCCACGAGCAGGGCGGCCGCGCGCAGCAGGATGTCCGGGGCCTTCAGCGGCTGTATGCGGCCGGCGAAGGCGGGGATGAACGCGTCCTGCGGGAGGCCGAGGCGGGCGCGGGCGGCGGCCCGGCCGTCGGCGGGGCGGAAGTGGTCCAGGTTGACGCCCGGGTGCACGACGGCGATCTTGGCCGGATCGGCGTCGTAGAAGCGGGAGAGCTCGTCGGCCTCCTCGGCCGTGTTGGCGATCAGCCGGTCGGCCGCCTCGACGATCTGCGTCTCGCCGATCACCCGGGCCGGGGGCTCGGGCGTGTCGCCCTCGGCGAGCGCCGCGTTCTTGACCTTGGCCATGGTGTGCATGGTGTGGACGAGCGGGACGCCCCAGCGCTCGGCGGCGAGCCAGCCGACGTGGCCGGACAGCCAGTAGTGGGAGTGCACCAGGTCGTAGTGGCCGGAGCGGTGCCCCGCCCAGGCCTGCATCACCCCGTGCGTGAAGGCGCAGAGCTGGGCCGGCAGCTCCTCCTTGGCCAGGCCCTCGTACGGACCGGCGTCGACGTGCCGTACGAGCACGCCGGGCGCGAGCTCGACGACGGGCGCGAGGCCGCCGGTGGTGGCCCGGGTGAAGATCTCCACCTCGACGTTGATCGCGGCGAGCCGCTTGGCGAGCTCCACGATGTAGACGTTCATCCCGCCCGCGTCGCCGGTGCCCGGCTGGTGGAGGGGGGAGGTGTGGACACTGAGCATGGCCACACGGCGCGGGCCGCGGTGCCGGCCGGGAAGCCGGAGCCGGGGCGGCGCCGCCAGGGTGCCGGCGAACCGGGACACGTACTGGCTCACGTCGGCGGTCCTTCCGCTGTCGGACAGGGCGGGTCGGGCGGGTCGGGCGGGTACTGCGGGCATGGCGGAGAAAGGCGGGTCGCACCTTTCCGACCCCGCACAACACCGGAATCCCTCCTTTCATTTCCTCGGCGGCCCGCGCTTTGCCAAGTCATTACCGCCGGAGCGGCCCTCCCCGACCCCTTACGCTCGTTCCATGGCCCCGCGCACCACGCTCCGCACCGTCGCCCGACCCGTCGGCACGGTCACCCGCGGGACCACCAACCCCAACCGGCTGCGCCGCCAGGACCGCTGGATCGCCGCCGTCCACGGCCCGGCCCTGCGCCGCTCCGACGCCCCGCCCGTCGCCGTCGACCTCGGCTACGGCGCCGCACCCTGGACCGCGGTCGAGCTGCTCGCCCGGCTGCGCACCGAGGACCCCAGGACCCTCCTGTACGGCATCGAGATCGAGCCGGCCCGGGTCGCCGCGGCGCGGCCGTACGAGCGCGAGGGCCTGGAGTTCCGGCACGGCGGCTTCGAGGTGCCGGTGCCCGGCGAGGTCGCGCTGATCCGGGCCGCGAACGTGCTCCGCCAGTACGACGAGGAGCAGGTCGCGGCCGTCTGGGAGCGGCTGTGCCGGCGGCTCGCCCCGGGCGGGCTGCTCGTGGAGGGAACCTGCGACGAGATCGGGCGGCGGCACGTGTGGGTCGCGCTGGGCCCTTCGGGGCCCCGGACGGTGACCTTCGCGACCCGGCTGGGCTCGCTGGACCGGCCGTCCGACCTGGCGGAGCGGCTGCCCAAGGCACTGATCCACCGGAACGTGCCGGGCGAGCCGGTGCACGCGTTCCTGCGGGACTTCGACCGGGCGTGGGCGGCGGCCGCACCGTTCGCCTCGCTGGGCGCCCGGCAGCGCTGGATCCGTACCGTACGGGACCTGGCGGCGGACTGGCCGGTGACGGACGGCCCCCGGCGCTGGCGCCAGGGTGAGGTGACGGTCCGCTGGGAGGCCCTGGCCCCGCGCCCGAGCTGAGGGCCGGGGGCGGTCGCCGCCGGAGCCGCCGGAGGGCCTGGGGGCACCGCCGGAGGGCCTGGGCGTTGGGTGACTCGGAGGGGCGCCGCCGGAGGGCCCGGGCGTTGGGCGACCCGGAGGAGCGCCGCCGGAGGGCCGAAGCGTCGGGCCACCCGGACATTTCCGGATCCGTCCCCGAACTCCCCCTGATTTCCCGCCGCTCAGGGAACGCGACCGGCCGAACGCTCGTCCCCCGTGAGGGGAAGTGACCCGACAGGGCCCGCTTTCCCCTGTTGCTTTCGTGTTTCGCATGGCACTATCGCCAAGGTCACGAACAAGTTACTGACGGTAAATCAGATCGAGCCGGACCAGCTCCGACCGGGCCGGACCTGACCTGACCTGACCCAACCTGACCGGGCCAGACCCGGCCAGACCGGGCCGAATCCGCATACACGTACACATAGACATACGCATACGCATACGCATGACCGGGTGTCTTGAGGGGGAGCCTGTGAATCGACGCCGCCACGCCATCGCCACGCTCACCGTGGTCTGCGCCCTGACGGTGCTTGCCTCACCCGCACTCACGCTCCAGGCCGCGGCCGCCCCGCTTCCGCCGGGGCCGCCGGCGCAGCCCAAGAAGACCCTCGAAGAGGTCCGCTCGGAGATCGACGCCCTCTACCGCCAGGCCGCCCGGGCCACCGACGCGTACAACCTGGCCGAGGAGAAGGCCAAGGAGCAGTCCGACGAGATCGTGAAGCTGGCCCGGATGATCGTGGCCGGCCAGGAGAAGATCGACGACCTCAAGGCGCGGGCGGGCGCGGCGGCGCGCGCGCAGTACCGCAACGGCGGACTGCCCGACGGCGCCCAGCTGGTCCTCACGAACGACCCGCAGCTGTTCCTCGACAACGCGGGCCGCCTCAAGGAGGGCCACAAGGCCACCAAGGACCTGCTCGCCGAAATGAACACCACGCAGGCCCAGTTGACCGCGTACGCCAAGGACGCCAGCCTCAACTGGAAGAAGCTCGAGGACAACCGGCTCAAGCAGGCCAAGGCGAAGCAGGAGATCAACGACAAGATCGAGGCCGCCAAGAAGCTGGAGTCGCAGCTCGCCGCCGAGGAGCGGGAGCGGCTGCGGCGCCTCGAGGAGCAGGCGCAGAACCAGGCGCAGACCGCCTGGGTCAACTCCGGGGTCCTCAAGGGCCTGAGCGAGAAGGCGACGCCGGCGGGCAAGCGGGCGGTGGAGTTCGCGACGGCGCAGATCGGCAAGCCGTACGTGTGGGGCGCCGAGGGTCCGAGCTCGTACGACTGCTCCGGCCTCACCCAGTCGGCCTGGGGCGCGGCCGGCCGCCCGATCCCGCGCACCTCGCAGGAGCAGTGGCGGCTCCTCCCGCACGTGGACATCAAGGACATGCGGCCCGGCGACCTGATCGTCTACTACAAGGACGCGAGCCACATCGGCATGTACGTGGGCAACGGGGCGATGGTGCACGCGCCGCGGCCCGGCCGGAACGTGACGATCGCGGGCGCGGGCTCGATGGAGATCCTGGGAGTCGTCCGCCCGGAGTGACGCGTCGTACGTTTGGGGCGGACGACACGGGCTCCGTCGACCGCCGGAACACGCGGACTCGGTCCACCGCCCGAACGCAGCGGGCTCCGTCCACCGCCCGGCGTCGCGTGCTCCGTCCGCCACACGGACGGCGCGGACTCCGGCCGCCGCCCGGAGCGGCCCGGTCCGGGGCGAGCACGCCTGGACAGACAACACGTCACGGCCCGGGTGACCCGCAGCACAGCGCGCGGGGTAAGTGACACGCGGCACGCGCCTCCGCGCCGTGCCTCCGCGCCCCGAAGTGACACGTCACAAGTGACGTTTCTCATCGTCGCGAGGGCTGTGCGCGCCCTCGGAGCAGCCTCCCGACGGCCTCGCCGGGGCCTGGCGACGGCCTCACGACCACCTCCCGGCGCCAACTACCTCCCCATCCGTGGCATATGCCATACCGCCGTGCCGGTTCACCGCGTGATCGCCATTCCGCTGCGCCGTGCGGTACCGCTATGGTCGGTCCCCGGCCCTCGGGGGGAGGGAAGGAAACCCATACCGATGCCCGTACCCGTACCGCGTCAGAGAATCGATTCTCCCGCGGCACCCGGAACGCCCGGCACCGCCCACGCCCACGACCTCACGCTCCTGGTCGTCGAGGACGACCCGGCCGGCGCCCTCGCCGTACCCGAGCTGCTCGACGCCGCCGGGACCCGGGTCCGCATCCGTACCGCCCGCAACCTCACCGAGGCCGAGCGGCTGCTCACCGACGACGTCCACTGCGTCCTCGTCGACCTCGCCCTGCCCGCCCCCCGCGGGGCCGAGGACGAGCCGCTCGCACCGCTCCAGCACATCCTGCGCCTCGCGCCGCGCCACGCCGTGCTCGCGCTCGCCGCGTCCGCGGACGCGGAGCTCGCCGCCGAGGCGGTACGCGTCGGGGCACAGGACCACCTCTTCCGGGAGGAGCTCGACGGACGGCTGCTCAGCCGCGCCATCCGTTACGCGGTCGAGCGCAAGCGCAACGACGTCGTGAAGATCAAGCTGGCCGAGTCGCGGCTGCGCGCCCAGGAGAACGCCCGCCTGGAGCGCGGACTGCTGCCCACGCCGCTCCTGGAGGGCTCCGACCTGCGCTTCGCCGCCCGCTACCGGCCAGGCCGGTCCCGTGCGCTGCTCGGCGGCGACTTCTACGACACGGTGCGCACGCCCGACGGCACGGTCCACGCGATGATCGGCGACGTCTGCGGACACGGCCCCGACGAGGCCGCGCTGGGCGTGGAGCTGCGGATCGCCTGGCGGGCGCTGACCTTCGCGGGCCTGTGCGGGGACGAGCTGCTCTCGACGTTGCAGCAGGTGCTGGAGCACGAGCGCGAGAACGACGAGATCTTCGCGACCCTGTGCACGGTCGACATCTCCGCCGACGGCCGCCGGGCGGGCCTGTGTCTGGCCGGGCACCCGTCGCCGCTGATCGCGCGGCACGGGCGGGCGGCGGAGCTGCTGCCGTACGAGGACGGCGGCCCGGCCCTCGGTCTGCTGCCGCGCGCCCGCTGGCCGCGCCGGCAGGTGGAGCTGGGCGGCTCGTGGAGCCTGCTGATGTACACGGACGGCCTCATCGAGGGCCGCTCGGCGGGCCCGGGTTCGCCGCGGCTCGGCCAGGACGGGATGGTCGAGATGATCAACCGGCAGCTGGCGTCCGGACTGCGCGGCGAGGAACTGCTCGACGCGGCGGTGACGGAGGTGCGGTCGCTGAACGGCGGGGAGCTGACGGACGACGTGGCGGTCCTGGCCCTGGAACGGGACAAGGCCCGGGCATAAACCCGGGCCTCGCACGAGGAACCACGTCCGACCGCCTCACCGGCGTACGGCTTGCCGGATCACCGGCGTACGGCCTGCCGGATCAACGTCCTACGGCCGACCCACCGGCGTACGCCTCAGCGGCCGCCGTTGTACGGGCCGTACGGACCGTCGCTGCTGGAGCCGCCGCGCCGGCCGCCGCCGGACACCTGCCGGAGCGCGGGGCGGACGTCGACCATGAAGACGATGGCGGCGATGAGCCCGGCGATCTGGAGGAACAGCATCGGCAGCAGCAGGTTGAGGACGAGGTTGATGCCGAGCAGGATCAGCCAGAACTTCTTGGTCTGCTTCTCGGCCGCTCGGTACGCGTCCTCGCGCGCCGTGGCGGCGAAGACGAACGCGGCGACGGCGAAGCCGGTGAAGACCAGGAAGATCACCAGGGACAGGATCGAATCGAAGCCGTTCGCCAACATGCTGAGCACCGCCTAGGTGTGTGGGTGGAGCGCCTCGCCGCCAAGGTACCCGTTACAACGCCCGGGACACCGGGTTTGGTGCCCGGACCGCCGTACGGCCCATTTCGAAGCAGCGGCCCCTGTCGGGGCTACGACCCCGATCGAGGCTGCGGCCCATCCCGAGGCTGCGGTCATTTCGAGGCTGCGGTCATTTCGAGGCTGCGGCTCCCGAACCACGGTTCGCCGTCCTCGGCGCCCTCTGCGCCTTCGCCGCCCTCGCCGCCTTTCGAGCCGACGACCGCCCTACTTGTCGGCGCCTTCGGTGGCCGCGGCCTTCTTGGCGGCCGCCGGCTTACGGGCGGCGGGCTTGCGGGCGGCGGGCTTGGAGGTCTCGGAGGTCTCAGGGGCGGAGGCCTCGGCGGTAGCGCCCCCGGCCTTCTCCGTTCCCTCTTCCTCCTTGGCGCCCTTGGCGTCCTTGGCCTCCGGCTGCCGCCCGGTCTCCGGGTCGGGCTCGACGACGACGGCGATCTCGGTGATCTCCTCGGCGACCTCGCCCCGCCAGGCCTTCACGGCCTCCTCGCCCTGCGCGGCGAGCTCCTCGTACTTCTCGCGCGCCTTCACCGCGTACTCGGCGGCGACGCCCACGCCGCGCAGCGCGAGGTCCTGGGCCTGCTCGCCCAGCTTCTTCAGGTCGGTGTCCAGGCTGCCGACGAACTCGGCGAGCTTCGCCTGCGCCTTCTCCTGCACCGCCTTGGGGTCCGTGTTCTTCACGGCCTCGATGCGGCCCGGCGCCTCGGCCGCGAGGTGCTCGATCAGACCGGGCACCTTCTTGGCCTGCCGGACGGCGAGGTCGGCGGTGCCGGCGGCGAAGTAGAGGGGGGTGCGGAGCTCGTCGATGATGGCCATGGTCGTGGTCCTCCCAGAGGTTCTACGCGTCGGTGGACTGCGCCTGCTCGGCGGCGTTCTCCTTGCGGAAGGAGTCGTAGATCTGCAGCAGCACCTGCTTCTGCCGCTCGTTGATCGAGGGATCGGCCAGGATGACGGCGCGCGTCTCCAGCTCCTCCCGCTCCTTCTCGTCGAGGATTCCGGCGCGCACGTACAGCGTCTCGGCGGAGATCCGCAGCGCCTTCGCGACCTGCTGCAGCACCTCGGCGCTGGGCTTGCGCAGCCCCCGCTCGATCTGACTCAGATACGGATTCGACACCCCCGCGGCCTCGGCGAGCTGCCGCAGGGACAACTGCGCGGTGCGCCGCTGCTCGCGGAGGTACTCGCCGAGATTGCCGACGTTGAGTGAAGCCATGCTCCGACCATGCCAGCCACCGCTAACTATTGCAAGCAGCCGCTTGCAATAGTTCTGTCACACGAACCCGTACACCTGTGACTCGTCACGCCCACTGACGCGTTGTCGCGGCAACCGTCCCCAGCCCCACACACTGATGCGTCTCGCTGAAGGTGCCCTGGTCTCGGTCCACCCGAACCACCCCTGCCTCCGGCTACCAACGGTCGCTCAACCTGGTCAGCGCCGAATCCGGATGACGATCAAGGCAGCGCTGACCTAGCGTTCCGCGCATGACATCCCCGGCCGGCTACTACGACGACAAGCCCAGCGTGACCATCCGCTGCCAGGACAACTGGTCCGTGGGCGTGTCGTTCTGCGGCCGGTTCAGCTTCGACCAGGACTCCGTGCACTATGCCGTCGAGCTACGGGCCCCGGGCCTGACCGCTCGTGTCGACGAGGTCGTCGCCTGGATCTGGGACAGCGATCTCACCACGTTCCTGGAAGAGCTCGCTGCCGACTACCGGGGATGGGACGGCGAACGGAGCTGGCAGACCAACGACCGAGACCTGACGGTGTCGGCCGTCTTCCGGTCCGGCGGCTACATCGGGCTGACCTGGGCCGTGCGACCGTGGCCACAGACCGCCGGCGGCTGGAGCGCCTCGGTGACCACCTGGCTGGAGGCCGGCGAACAGATGACATCCCTGGCGGCCGACGTCCGGAGCTTCCTCACCGGGCAGCAGCCGTGACATCCGGCATCCGCATCACCTGGACTCTGGCAGGATCCGGTTGGGTCGACTGCACCCTTGAAGATCACCAGGCGAGAGTCGAGCTCACCGCCTCCTACATCGGCAATGCGCCCGAGGGTTTCCTGGCCGCGGTGGCCCGGCTCGTCGGTGGTGAGGCAGAGACCCGCGCCCAGTTCGAGGCCGAGCCGACCGCCTACCGGTGGATCTTCCACCGCGAAGGCGAGGACACCTGGCTCCGTCTGCTCGAACTGCGCGACGGCAGCGACCACGACAACAAGGGAACCGAGATCTGGTCGAGTCAGCTCGGTATCGACCAGCTCGCCCGCGCCGTGATCCGCTGCTTCAACGAAGTCGCACAGACCTACGGCGAGAGCAGCTACCGAGGCAAGTGGGGTGAGCACTTCCCCCGAACCGAACTCGAAGCACTCAGACGCCTCTGGCGCACCCACAAGCATCCCCAGAACACATAAGCCCGGACGGCACATATGCTCCGGTTGAGCGAGAAAAGTCTGCCTATCCCGTCTCAGTCAATCTGAACCACCCCAGGTCAGCGCACCGGGATGGCCCACTTCTAGAGAGACGGAACAGCAGGACAACTGTCACCGGGGCTCACATCGGCGACACCCCTCCGGGCGCGCTCCTGTCCCGTCGCATTGAAGCTGTCGAACTCTCACTCGTTCTCATTCACGCTGTCGGATTCTCATTGCGTCGCGCGCCGAGCGACGGCGTTTGCCCCGTTCGTGGGGCTTGATCCCACATTCCTGGTCCGGTTCTCGCAGTATCTGTCACGGTCGTTTTCGGCAGGTACGCGAAGCCGGGGGTGGCGACGGATCTGGGTCTGGTCGATGTCGACCGGCGCGTAGAACGGAGTGAAATCTTGTACCCACTGTTCTTTCCGGTCACCGCCTGCCGCAGCGAGGACGACACCGCTCCAATGGAACGCCGTCTTCCTCCGCACAGCTACGCACATCGCGCGATCGAGCTCTCCGTCGGCGCCTACCTCAACGAGATCAGCTCGCCTACGACTCAGTACACACCCCGGCCAGGGCCGGCCGTTTCCTGACCCCATGAAGATCGGCCATCTCAGTGCACGCCCGTTCATCGCTTTCGCGACTTCGCAGCAGGACCTGAACCCGGCACGCGGATGTTTCCAGCCGTTCCGGGGCGATTGGTCGAGACCTATAACAACTACCGTCTCTCCCAGACCAGTCGAATCATTGCTGCTGCGGCTGGCGCGAATCACGGTTCTGTCCGTGGCGAGTGAGGCTTTTCCATCATCGGTCTGAGCTGGCCAAATGCAGTGTGAGCACGGCTTGGACGAGGCCGGTGATCCGGGTGGTCGA
>NZ_SDOY01000007.1 GCF_004117935.1 Streptomyces roseicoloratus
TGCGGCGTGCGGTGCCGGGGCGGTGGGAGGCGCCGGGGCGTCGGGCACCTCGGTCGGGAACGGCTCGGGCGCCTGCCCCTGGACGGGCACCCGCGCGTACGGAGGTACGCGGAAGTCACGCAACGTCGCCGTGCGCACCACGGGTTCCTGTCCGGCCCCCTGTGTCATCGACCCCTCCACCACCGTCGCGATGCCCTGCACATCGCGGACCGGCCTGGTCGTGGTGGTCCGCGGTGTCGTCCGCCCATCATAGGAATGAGGTTCCTCCTGTGTGACGCACCAGGGGTGGTGAATCCGGGTCCACTCCGGGTTCTCCGGTTGATTCGCCCGAATTGGGAAGGTCCAGGCCAGGGAACGGGCAGGGCCGCCCGGAGGTTTGGCCCTGCCCGTCCTCAGAGATGCGGCCCCCGCCCCGCACCTCTCGCCCCCTGGTCCACCCCTCGGGTCCCCCGGCCCGGACGCGCGGGTCCGGACCTGCGTCCGGACCCGCGTGCCCCGGGCACGCTCTCCAGGTTCAGTCCTTCGAGGGAGAGCGCGGCGGGCTCACCGTCGTCCGGGGCGAGCGTCGCTGTGAGGAGGTGCGGACGATGAGTTCCGTCGGTATCACCCGCTCGACGGGTCCGTCCGTCTCGATCCCCTCGATCGCGTCGATGAGGAGCTGGACGACGGCGGTGCCGATCCGGCGCGGTTTGAGCGAGAGGGTCGTGATCGGCGGTTCGGTGTTGGCGTAGACGGTCGACTCGCTGCAGCAGACGAGCAGCAGGTCGTCCGGCACCCGCAGCCCGTAGCGGCGCGCCGCCGCGAGCAGGTCGGTGCCGTTGGGGTCGAAGAGCCCGTACACGGCGTCGGGCCGGTCGGGTCGGGCGAGCAGCCGGTCGGCTGCGACGGCGCCCGCACAGGGGTCGTGCGCGGGGTAGGCCTCGTAGACGGGGTCCTGGCCGACCCGCTCGCACCAGTTGAGGTACGCGGTGGTGGAGAGCCGGGTGTAGGTGTCGGTGGTGGTTCCGGTGAGCAGACCGATCCGGCGGGCGCCGGCGGCGGCGAGGTGGTCGAGCAGGTCGAGGACGGCCGCCTCGTGGTCGTTGTCGACCCAGGCGGTGACCGGGAGGGTGCCGGCGGGGCGGCCGTCGGAGACGACGGGCAGCCCCTGCCGGACCAGCTCGGTGACGACCGGGTCGTGGTCGGAGGGGTCGATGACGACGGTTCCGTCGAGGGCGACGTTGGACCAGACGTCATGGCGGGATGTGGCGGGCAGGATGACGAGGGCGTAGCCGCGGGCGAGCGCTGCGGAGGTCGCGGCCCTCGCCATCTCCGCGAAGTACGCGAATTCGGTGAAGGTGAAAGGTTCATCCCCGTACGTGGTCACGGTCAGGCCGATGAGTCCCGACTTGCCGGTACGGAGGGTTCGGGCCGCCGCGGACGGGCGGTAGCCCAGTCTGTCGGCGACCTCGCGGACGTGACGGCGGGTGGCGTCCGGGAGCCGGCCCTTGCCGTTGAGCGCGTCGGAGACAGTCGTGATGGAGACCCCGGCGGCGGCGGCCACGTCCCGGATGCCCGCCCGGCCCTGCCGGCTTCCCCGGGTCTGTGCCCGGCTCACCTGGTGCTTCCCTGCTGCTGTCATGGCGAGCCGATAGTAGGGCGATGGGGGTGGGTTGGGCCGGTCGCATATGCACGCGTTGACAGGCACGTTTCTGCATGATCGACAACAGGGAAATGCCTTGGAAGTAAAGGAAGTTCAGGTCAGGGCCATAAGAGCTGCGGTCCTCCGTGCCCATGCGCCTGGTGAGGGTGCGAGGTCTCGAAGAGGTCTCAACTCACCTCTACGGGGGATGCGCGCCACGGCGCTCGCCACCGGCGCGCGCCACCCCTGGGCGCGCTCCCCCTGTGTCGGATACCGATCGCGGCACAGTTGTCCACAGCCCATTCGCAGACGAGCCGAATCCTCATAAGGTGAGGAGTATTGGCGGTACGGAAGGTCGAGGAGGACCAGAGTGAGCGAGACCAGCGGGACCAGCGGGACGAGCACGGGCCCCAGGCTGCGCGCCGTGCTGGACGGCGTCCCCACCTACAAGCCGGGCAAGCCGGCCGCGGCGGGCGGCCCGGTCGCCTTCAAGCTGTCCTCCAACGAGAACCCCTACCCGCCGCTGCCCGGCGTGATGGAGCGCGTGCTGGCCGCCGGCGCGAACTTCAACCGCTACCCGGACATGGCCTGCACCGGACTGATGGAGGAGCTCGCCGCCCGCTTCGGCGTGCCCGTCTCCCACCTGGCCACCGGCACCGGCTCGGTCGGCGTGGCGCAGTCCCTGCTCCAGGCCACCTCCGGCCCGGGCGACGAGGTGATCTACGCCTGGCGCTCCTTCGAGGCGTACCCGATCATCACGCAGATCAGCGGGGCCACCTCGGTGCAGGTGCCGCTGACCGACGGCGAGGTGCACGACCTCGACGCGATGGCGGCGGCGATCACCGACCGGACCCGGCTGATCTTCGTCTGCAACCCGAACAACCCCACGGGCACGGCGGTGCGCCGCGCGGAGCTGGAGCGCTTCCTGGACCGGGTGCCCTCCGACGTCCTCGTGGTGATCGACGAGGCGTACCGGGAGTTCGTCCGCGACACGGACATCCCGGACGGCATCGAGCTCTACCGCGACCGGCCGAACGTGGCGGTGCTGCGCACCTTCTCCAAGGCGTACGGCCTGGCCGGCCTGCGGGTGGGCTTCGCGGTCGCCCACGAGCCGGTGGCCGCGGCGCTGCGCAAGACGGCGGTGCCGTTCGGCGTGAGCCAGCTCGCGCAGGACGCGGCGGTGGCCTCGCTGCGGGCGGAGGACGAGCTGCTCGGGCGGGTCGGCTCGCTGGTGACCGAGCGCGAGCGGGTCCATGCGGGGCTCGTGGCCCAGGGCTGGACCGTGCCGGACACCCAGGCGAACTTCGTCTGGCTGCGGCTCGGCGAGCGGACCATGGACTTCGCGGCGGAGTGCGAGCGGCACGGCGTGGTGGTGCGGCCGTTCGCGGGGGAGGGCGTCCGCGTCACGATCGGTGAGTGCGAGGCGAACGACCTGTTCCTGAAGGCGGCGGAGGGCTTCCGCAAGGAGGCGTAGTCCGTCAGGAAGACGGTTCGTCGACGAGTTCCACGCGGATCGGGTCGCCGTCCCTGACGGTGGCCAGGATCCGCGGGTCGCCGTCCAGCACGCCCAGGATGTTGCACGGGCTCGCGAGCCGCGGCTCGCCGCCGCGCGAGATGGGTGTGGGGCCGTAGGGGAGGGCGAGCGCGTCGCCCTCCGTCCAGAAGGCGACCGTGCCCGGTGCGACGACCTGCCGGGCGCCGGACTCGACGGCGACGGAGACCGGAGTGTCGAAGTAGACCTCCTCGCCCCACGTCCGGGCGGTGGAGGCGATCGGGAGAGCCCCCACGAGCGCCGTGCTCGTGGGGGTTTCGTCGATGGTGGCGGTGGTGTGGCCGGCGGGCCAGGAGACGCGTATCCGAAGGGTCATGCCCGGGATTCAACAATATGTTGAAGGCCTTGGGAAGGTGTGACCTTCGGTACAGGCACCCCCCCTTTAGATACGGATTTCGTATGAGCAATAATGCTTGTGAATGTGAACGCGTTCACAAGCGCGTCCCGTTCCTCCCGTAATGGGTGGGAACAGCGGGGCAAACTGCCGATGTGCCACGGCGATGTAAGGAGAGACGACGTGGATCTAGCGTTGGCGCCGGAGACTCTGGCGCGCTGGCAGTTCGGTATCACGACCGTCTACCACTTCCTGTTCGTTCCGCTGACGATCTCCCTCGCCGCGCTCACCGCCGGCCTTCAGACGGCCTGGGTGCGCACGGAGAAGGAGAAGTACCTCAGGGCCACGAAGTTCTGGGGCAAGCTCTTCCTGATCAACATCGCGATGGGCGTCGTCACCGGCATCGTGCAGGAGTTCCAGTTCGGCATGAACTGGTCCGACTACTCGCGGTTCGTCGGTGACATCTTCGGTGCGCCCCTGGCCTTCGAGGCGCTGATCGCGTTCTTCTTCGAGTCGACCTTCATCGGACTGTGGATCTTCGGCTGGGACAAGCTGCCGAAGAGGATCCACCTCGCCTGCATCTGGATGGTGTCGATCGGCACCGTCCTGTCCGCGTACTTCATCCTCGCGGCCAACTCCTGGATGCAGCACCCGGTCGGCTACCGGATCAACGCCGAGCGGGGGCGGGCCGAGCTCACCGACTTCTGGCAGGTGCTCACCCAGAACACCGCCCTCACCCAGTTCTTCCACACCATGACGGCGGCCTTCCTGGTCGGCGGCGCCTTCATGGTCGGCATCTCGGCCTTCCACCTGGCGCGCAAGAAGCACGTTCCGGTGATGCGCACCTCGCTGCGGCTCGGCCTGATCACCCTGATCATCGCCGGTCTCGGCACCGCCGTCAGCGGTGACCTGCTCGGCAAGGTCATGTTCAAGCAGCAGCCCATGAAGATGGCCGCGGCCGAGGCCCTGTGGGACGGCGAGGCGCCGGCCCCGTTCTCCGTCTTCGCCTACGGCGACGTCGACAAGGGCCACAACAAGGTCGCCATCGAGATCCCGGGCCTGCTGTCCTTCCTCGCCAACGACGACTTCAGCTCGCACGTGCCCGGCATCAACGACATCAACAAGGCCGAGCAGGAGAGGTTCGGTCCCGGCGACTACCGGCCCAACATCCCGGTCGCCTACTGGGGCTTCCGCTGGATGATCGGCTTCGGCATGGCCTCGCTCGCCCTCGGCGTCGCCGGGCTCTGGCTGACCCGCAAGAAGTTCATGCTGGCGCCGGGGCTGCGGACCGGTGAGGACGAGGTGCCGCATCTGGTCCTGTTCAAGCGGAAGGCGCTCAGCCCCCGTCTGGGCAGGTGGTACTGGATCGTCGCCCTCTGGACCATGGCCTTCCCCCTGATCGCCAACTCCTGGGGCTGGATCTTCACCGAAATGGGCCGGCAGCCCTGGGTCGTCTACGGGGTGCTGCGCACCCGTGACGCCGTCTCCCCCGGTGTCTCCCAGGCCGAGGTGCTGACCTCGATGACCGTCTTCACGCTGCTCTACGCCGTCCTCGCCGTGATCGAGGTCAGGCTGCTCGTGAAGTACGTGAAGGCCGGCCCGCCGGAACTCACCGAGGACGACCTCCATCCGCCCACCAGGATCGGCGGGGACACCCGTGACCCCGACCGGCCCATGGCCTTCTCGTACTGAGGCTCAGGAGATCGAGGCATGGAACTCCACGACGTCTGGTTCGTACTCATCGCCGTCCTCTGGATCGGCTACTTCTTCCTCGAGGGCTTCGACTTCGGGGTCGGCGTCCTCACCAAGCTGCTCGCCCGCGACCGGGCCGAGAAGCGGGTGCTCATCAACACCATCGGCCCGGTCTGGGACGGCAACGAGGTGTGGCTGCTCACGGCGGGCGGGGCGACCTTCGCCGCTTTCCCCGAGTGGTACGCGACCCTCTTCTCGGGCTTCTACCTGCCGCTGCTGATCATCCTGGTCTGCCTGATCGTCCGCGGTGTCGCCTTCGAGTACCGGGTGAAGCGGCCCGAGGAGAACTGGCAGCGCAACTGGGAGCACGCCATCTTCTGGACCTCCCTCGTCCCCGCGTTCCTCTGGGGCGTGGCCTTCGGCAACATCGTGCACGGGGTGAAGATCCAGGAGGTCGGCGGGAACCTCGAGTACGTGGGTGGCTTCGGGGACCTGCTCAACCCGTACGCCCTCCTCGGCGGGCTGGTCACGCTGACCCTGTTCACCTTCCACGGCGCGGTGTTCACGGCGCTCAAGACGGTCGGGGACATCCGGGGCCGGGCGCGCGCGCTCGCGCTGAAGCTGGGTCTGCTCACGGCGGTGCTCGCGCTCGGCTTCCTCCTCCGGACCCAGCTGGACAAGGGCGACGGCTGGAGCCTGGCCGCGATGCTGGTCGCGGTGGTGTGCCTGGTCGGTGCGATCGGCGCGATCCGGGCCGGGCGCGAAGGCTGGTCGTTCGCGCTCTCGGGCGTGACGATCGCGGCCGCGGTGGCCATGCTGTTCCTGGCGCTCTTCCCGAACGTCATGCCGTCGTCGCTCGACCCGGCGTGGAACCTGACGGTGACCAACGCCTCGTCGAGCCCGTACACGCTCAAGATCATGACGTGGTGCGCGGCCATCGCCACTCCGCTGGTGCTGCTCTACCAGAGCTGGACCTACTGGGTGTTCCGTAAGCGGATCGGCACGCAGCACATCGCGGAAGCGGCACACTAGCCGTCGCTCAGCAGGGGAGCATGTTTCACGTGAAACCGATCGATCCACGACTGCTGCGTTACGCCCGGGCCACCCGCTTCTTCCTCCTGGCGGTGGTCGGACTCGGCCTCGTCGGGGCGGGGCTGATCGTCGCCCAGGCGATGCTCATCGCCGAGGTGGTGGTCGGGGCCTTCCAGAAGGATCTGTCGGTTTCCGGGCTCACCACGCCCCTGCTGCTGCTCGCCGCGGTGGCGGTGGGCCGGGGACTGGTCTCCTGGCTCACCGAGCTCGCCGCCCACCGCGCGAGCGCGGCGGTCAAGTCCGAGCTGCGCGGCCGGCTGCTCCAGCGGGCGGCGCTGCTCGGTCCGGGATGGCTCGGCGGGCAGCGGGCCGGTTCGCTGGCGGCGCTCGCGACCCGGGGCGTGGACGCCCTGGACGACTACTTCGCCCGCTATCTGCCCCAGCTGGGGCTCGCGGTCGTGGTGCCGGTGGCGGTGCTCGCCCGGATCGTCACCGAGGACTGGATCTCGGCGGCGGTCATCGTGGTGACGCTGCCGCTCATCCCGGTCTTCATGATCCTCATCGGCTGGTACACCCAGGCCCGGATGGACCGCCAGTGGAAGCTGCTGTCCCGGCTCTCGGGGCACTTCCTCGACGTGGTCGCCGGGCTTCCCACCCTCAAGGTCTTCGGCCGGGCGAAGGCCCAGGCCGAGAACATCCGGGCGATCACCGCCGACTACCGGCGGGCGACCATGCGGACGCTGCGGATCGCGTTCCTCTCCTCCTTCGCCCTGGAGCTGCTCTCGACGCTGTCGGTCGCGCTGGTCGCGGTCGGCATCGGCATGCGGCTCGTGCACGGCGGCCTCGACCTGTACACCGGTCTCGTCATTCTGATCCTGGCGCCCGAGGCGTACCTTCCGCTGCGGCAGGTGGGCACGCAGTACCACGCGGCGGCCGAGGGGCTCGCCGCCGCCGAGGAGATCTTCGAGGTCCTGGAGAGCCCGCTGCCGGCCGGCGGTACGGGGCCGGTGCCCGCGTCCGTACGGCTCGAGCTCGACCGGGTGACGGTGCGTCACCCGGGCCGGGCCGCACCGTCCCTGGACGCCGCCTCGCTCACCGTCGAGCCGGGCGAGACCGTGGCCCTGGTCGGTCCGAGTGGCGTCGGCAAGTCCACGCTGCTCGACGTGGTGCTGGGCTTCGCGACCCCGGAAGGTGACGCGGAGGGCCGGGTGGATCGCGGTGCCGACGGCGGCGCGGCCGGCGGCGCGGAAGCCGGAACGGCGGGCGGAGCCGCGGGCGCCGCGGCCGGCGGGGTGCGGGTCGGCGGGGTGCGGGTCGGAGGGGTGGATCTCGCCTCGCTCGACCTGGAGGAATGGCGCTCCCGGATCGCCTGGGTGCCGCAGCGGCCGTACCTCTTCGCCGGGACGATCGCCGAGAACGTGCGTCTGGCCCGCCCGGACGCCTCCGACGCGGACGTGCTGCAGGCCCTGCGGGACGCGGGCGCCGACGGCTTCGTCGCCGAACTGCCGGACGGCGCCGACACCCTGCTGGGCGAGGACGGTGCCGGGCTCTCGGCGGGCCAGCGGCAGCGGCTCGCACTGGCGCGGGCGTTCCTGGCCGACCGGCCGCTGCTGCTGCTCGACGAGCCGACCGCCGCGCTCGACGGCGAGACCGAGGCCGCCGTCGTCGACGCCGTCCGGCGCCTCTCCGCCGGCCGGACCGTCCTCCTGGTCGTCCACCGTCCGGCGCTGCTCGCCGTCGCGGACCGGGTGGTCCGCCTCGCTCCGGCGGACGGCCACCCCGAGCTCACCGGCGCCGCCGGGACCGCTGCCGCCGCCTCGGTCGCCGCGGCCGCGCCCGCCCTCACCGCGGCGGGCCCCCACGTGGCCGGCCCCCACGTGGCCGGTCTGCTGCCGGACGGCTCGCCCCTTCCCGCCGGGGACGGGGCTGGGACCGTCGGTACGGCTCCGGCCGGGGACGGGGCAGGGACCGTCGGTACGGCTCCGGCCGGGGACGGGGCCGCCGGGGCGCGGGGCGCACGGCCCGGGACCGACGACGTTCCGGACGTACGGGACCAGGCGCCCGGGCGCGGGACCGTACGGGAGAACGGCGCGGACCGCGACCCCGCCGCCGGGGACGACTTCGCCCGCGTGCGGGCCATGGCCGGGCGGCTGCGAGGGCGGATGGGGCTGGCCCTGCTGCTCGGAAGCCTGGCGCTCGGGTCGGCCGTCGGGCTCATGGCCGTGTCCGGATGGCTCATCTCGCGGGCGTCCGAACAGCCGCCCGTGCTCTACCTGATGGTCGCCGTCACCGCGACCCGCGCCTTCGGCATCGGCCGGGCCGTGTTCCGCTACGCGGAGCGGCTGGTCTCGCACGACGCCGTGCTGCGGATGCTTGCCGACCTGCGGGTCGCCGTCTACCGACGTCTGGAGCGGATCGCGCCGGCGGGGCTGCGCCGCACCCGGCAGGGCGATCTGCTGGCCCGGCTCGTGCAGGACGTCGACGCCCTCCAGGACTACTGGCTGCGCTGGCTGCTGCCCGCGGGTGCCGCGCTCGTGGTGGGCGCCGGATCCGCCGGGTTCCTCACCTGGCTGCTGCCCGAGGCCGGTGCCGTGCTCGCCGTGGGCCTGCTGGTCGCCGGGGTCGTCGTGCCGGTGGCCGGGGGCGCGCTCGCCCGGCGGGCCGAGCGGCAGCTGGCGCCCGCGCGCGGCGCGCTGACCACCGCCGTCGTCGACCTGCTGCGCGGCTGCGCCGAACTCACCGTGGCCGGGGCCCTGAAGGGCCGGGTCGAGCGCGCCGGGGCGGCCGACCGCACCCTCACCGGCATCGCGTCCCGGCAATCCGCCGCTGCGGCGTTCGGGGCCGGTCTCTCCGCCCTGGTATGCGGCCTGACCGTCGTCGCTGCCGCGCTCGTCGGGGTGCAGGGCGTCCGGGACGGGCGCCTGGACGGGGTCGCGCTCGCGGTCGTCGTGCTCACGCCGCTCGCGGCCTTCGAGGCGGTCACCGGACTGCCGCTCGCCGTCCAGTACCGGCAGCGGGTGCGGCGCAGCGCCGAGCGGGTCTTCGACGTGCTCGACGCGCCCGTCCCCGTACACGAGCCGGAGGTGCCCGCCGCTCCCCCGGCCGAGCCGTTCCCGCTGGAGGTGGCCGGGCTGTCGGCGCGGCACGCCGGGCAGGACCGGCCCGCGCTCGTGGACTTCGGGCTCACCCTGGAGGCCGGCCGCCGGGTCGCCGTGGTCGGCGCCTCCGGGTCCGGCAAGACGACGCTGGCGCAGGTGCTGCTGCGGTTCCTGGACGCCGAGTCCGGCACGTACCGGATCGGCGGGACGCCCGCGGCGGACCTCGACGGCGACGACGTCCGCCGGCTCGTCGGGCTGTGCGCGCAGGACGCCCACCTCTTCGACAGCACGCTCCGCGAGAACCTGCGGCTCGCCAGGACCGGCGCGAGCGACGAGGAGCTGCGCGAGGCGCTGCGCCGGGCCCGGCTCCTCGACTGGGTGGCCGCGCTGCCCGAGGGACTCGACACGCTCGTCGGCGAGCACGGCTCGCGGCTCTCCGGCGGCCAGCGGCAGCGGCTCGCGCTGGCCCGCGCGCTGCTCGCGGACTTCCCGGTGCTGGTCCTCGACGAGCCGGCCGAGCACCTGGACCTGGCGACGGCCGACGCGCTCACCGACGACCTGCTGCGGGTCACGGAGGGCCGCACCACCGTCCTGATCACCCACCGGCTGCGCGGGCTCGACGCCGTCGACGAGGTGGTGGTCCTGGACCGCGGCCGCACCGTGCAGCGCGGGCCGTACGCCGAACTCGCGGCGGCCGAGGGGCCGCTCCGGCGGATGCTGGAGCAGGAGCGGGCGTCCGATCTGCTGCTCGCTCCCGCGGGCGCCGGCGGACGGGTCGGCACCGGAACCCCTGGGGGCGCCGGCTGACCGGGCCACACCGGATCCCCTGGGGGCGCCGGCTGACCGGTCCACACCGGCGCCCCCGTGGCGGACCGCCCCCACAGCACCCGACTTTTCTCTCCAAAAAGGACTAACTAGGCTCAGCCCATGACCGCCGCCGTGCCCGACGCCCCGGAACCGCCCGCCTCCGTGGACCCGCTCGAAGCCGCGACCCAGGCCACGCGCAGCCTGCACGGACTGTCCACCGAGCTCACCGCACGGGTGCCGCAGCTCCTGGAAGCGATGCGTTCGGTCGGCACCGGCCTCGAACTGCACTCCACGCTCGACCGGATCTGCGAGACCGCGGCGGAGCTCGCCGACGCCCGCTACGCCGCCATCGGCGTCGTGGACGAGGAGGGCGACGGGCTTTCCGACTTCGTCACCCACGGCGTCGGGGAGGAGACCGCCCGCCGGATCGGGCGTCGGCCGGACGGGCACGCGGGGCTGCTCGGGGCGCTCATCCGCGAGCCGCAGACGATCCGGCTCGCCGACCTGTCGGCGGATCCGCGCGCGGCCGGCTTCCCGCCCGGCCATCCGCCGATGAAGACGTTCCTCGGCGTCCCCATCCGGGTCCAGGGCGAGATCTTCGGCAACCTCTACCTCGCCGAGAAGAACGGCGGCGGCGAGTTCACCGAGTACGACGTCCACATGGTCCGGGTGCTCGCCACGGAGGCCGGCATCGCCATCGGCAACGCCCGGCTCTACGAGGCCGCACGGCAGCGCGAACGGTGGATCGACGGCTCGGTCGCCGTGACCACCGCCCTGCTGTCCGGCGGCGACGCCGACGACGCGCTCTCGGTGGTCGCCGAGCAGGCCCGCCGGCTCGCCGACGCGGCCGCCGGCATCGTGCTGCTGCCGGCCGAGGAGGGCGGCCTGGAGGTCGTCGCGGTCTCCGCACCCCGCGCGGACCGGTCGCTCGGCCTGGTGATCCCGCCCGAGAGCGCGGTGGTGGAGCAGCTGATGGAGGGCGAGGCGGTGTTCATCACGGACGCCTCGACCGACCCGCGCATGGTGCACAAGCAGGCCGCCGAGTACGGGCCGTCGATGCTGCTGCCGCTGCAGAGCGGCGGACGGGTGCTGGGCGCCCTGGCGACCCCGCGGGCCCGTGGCGAGCGGCAGTTCACGGAGGCCGAGCGGACGCTGGCCACGCAGTTCGCCTCGCAGGCGGCGCTGGCCCTGATGATGGCCGAGGCGCAGCGCGACCGGGAGCGGCTCGCGGTCTACGAGGACCGCGACCGGATCGCCCGTGACCTGCACGACCTGGTCATCCAGCGGCTCTTCGCCACCGGGATGATGCTGGAGAGCGCCCAGCGCAGGTCGGTCGTCCCGGCCGTGCAGGAGGGCGTCGGCAAGGCGGTGGACGAGCTGGACGTCACCATCCAGGAGATCCGCACCGCGATCTTCGCGCTCCAGCAGGGGCCCGCGGAGGCGCCCTCGGGACTGCGCACCCGGGTGCTGCGGGAGATCAACATGGCGGCCGTGCCGCTCGGTTTCGCACCGTCCCACCGCTTCGTCGGGGCGATCGACGCGACGGTCGGCGAGCTCACGGGCAAGAACCTGATCGCCGCGCTGCGCGAGGCGCTGTCGAACGCCTTCCGGCACGCCGGGGCCACCCGGATCGAGGTGGTCGTGGACGCCACCGTGACCCTCCCGGACGGCACCCGGGGCGTGCGGCTCTCCGTCGCGGACGACGGCGTCGGCATTCCCGAGGGCGGCCGCCGCAGCGGACTGCGCAACCTGGCCCGCCGCGCCGAGTCGCTCGGCGGCGCGAGCTGGTGCGCCCCGGGCATCGGCGAGGCCGGCGGCGGCACGACGGTGATGTGGGAGGCCCCGCTGTAGGGGGCCGACGGGCCGGTGTCAGGGGTGCGCTGGGCCTCGTCCGGGGCGGGGCCGGTGCCAGCGGGGGCGTCCGGCCTCGTCCGGGGCGGGGCCGGTGCCAGCGGGGACGTGCAGCCTCGTCCGGGGCCGGGCCGGTGTCAGCGGGGGCGTGCGGACCCGGCCTCGGCCTCGGTCTCGGCGACCAGGCGCTCGATGACGACGGCCACCCCGTCCTCGTTGTTCCCGGTGGTACGGCCGGAGGCGGCGGCGATCACGTCCGGGTGGGCGTTGCCCATGGCGAAGGAGCGGCCCGCCCAGCTCAGCATCTCGATGTCGTTCGGCATGTCGCCGAAGGCCGCGACCTCGGCGGGCGTGATGCCGCGCTCGGCGCAGCAGTGCGCCAGGGTGGAGGCCTTGGAGACACCGAGGCCGCTGATCTCGATGAGCGCGGTCGGGCTGGAGCGGGTGAAGGACGCCAGGTGGCCGGCGGCCTCGCGGGCGGTGGCGAGGAAGGCGTCCGGGTCGAGCTCCGGGTGCTGGGCGAGCAGCTTCAGGACGGGCGCCGCGGCGCCCGGCGTCTCCTCGAAGAGCAGCTTCTCGGCGGTGGCGACGGTGGCGCCGGGGTCGAGGAAGAAGGGCGGGTACTCCGGCTCGTAGTGGATGCCGGTGGTGAGTTCGACGGCGAAGCTGGTGCCGGGGGCGGCGGCGCGCAGGGCCTGGACGACGTCGAGGGCGACCGGGCGCTCCAGGGGCCGTACCTCCAGGAAGGTTCCGCCGGAGTGCAGGTCGACGACCGCGGCGCCGTTGGCGCAGATGGCGAGCCCGTGGCCGTGGACGTGGGCGCTGACGACGTCCATCCAGCGGGCCGGACGGCCGGTGACGAAGAAGACCTCGATGCCGGCCCGCTCGGCGGCGGCGAGCGCGGCGACGGTGCGCTCCGACACGGACTTGTCGTCCCGCAGCAGGGTGCCGTCGAGATCGGTGGCGATCAGCCGGATGGCCGGGGCTTCGGAGAGCTCGGAGCGAGGAGAGGTCACCGCACCATTCTTCCGCACTTCGTGCACGGGCGTGCGAGGGGGCGCACATCTGAGTGACCGGATGTGCGCCCCGCGTCAGCGTCTCGGTGTGACGGGTGCGCCGGTGAGGACCAGTGTGGCCGGTGGGGCGGACCGGTGGGGGGCGGGGGCCCGCCGGAGGGCGTCCGCCGGGCTGGGAGAGCGCCTCCGTGGCGATCTCCCCGAAGACGCCCTGGTCGGCGGCGAACTCGGAGTCGGGGATGGGCCAGTGGACGACGATCTCGGTGAAGCCGAGCTCCTGGTGCCGGCCGGCGAGGTCGACGGAGGCGTCGAGCGAGCGCGGGACGGTGTTGTTCTCCGTCGTGGAGCCCGGTCGGAAGGATCTTGTCCGATTCCGTCGCGTCCCGGCCGATGTCCGCGCACGCCTTGCCGAGCTTCTCGACTCGGCATATCCGTGACAGCGGAGGTCCGCGTATCGTCGAGGTCATGCGTCTGGGCACGGTGATCCTCCCCACCCACCGGTGGAGCGAGGGACAGAAGATCTGGCGGCGGGCCGAGGAACTCGGCTTCCACGCCGCGTACACGTACGACCATCTCTCCTGGCGGAGCTTCCGGGACGGGCCGTGGTTCGGTGCGATCCCCACGCTGACGGCGGCGGCGACAGCAACGCAGAGTATGCGTCTGGGTACTCTCGTCACGTCGCCCAACTTCAGGCACCCCGTGACGCTGGCCAAGGAACTCATCTCGCTCGACGACGTCTCCGGAGGGCGGATCACTCTCGGCATCGGGGCCGGCGGCAACGGCTTCGACGCCACCGTGCTGGGCCAGGAGGCCTGGACTCCCAGGGAACGGGCCGACCGGTTCGGCGAGTTCGTGCCGCTGCTCGACCGGCTCCTCACCGAGGAGTCCGTCACCCACCGCGGGACCTTCTACTCGGCGGACGAGGCCCGGAACATCCCCGGCTGCGTCCAGCGGCCCCGGCTGCCGTTCGCGGTCGCGGCGACGGGGCCGCGCGGGCTGAAGCTCGCGGCCCGCCACGGGCAGGCCTGGGTGACGACCGGCGACCCGAAGCTGTACGAGGAGGGGACCCCGGAGCAGTCGGTGTCGGCCCTGCGCGGCCAGGTCGAGAAGCTCGGCAAGGCATGCGCGGACATCGGCCGGGACGTGGCCGAGCTGGACAAGATCCTGCTGACCGGCTTCACGCCGGACCGGGGACGGCCGCTGGAGTCCCTGGACGCCTTCGTCGACTTCGCCGGCCGCCACCAGGAGCTCGGCTTCACCGAGATCGTGATCCACTGGCCGATCCCGGACTCGGACTTCGCCGCCGACCAGGCTGTCTTCGAACGGATCGCCACCGAGGCCGTCGCCGAACTCGGCTGAGCTGACATCGGAGCAATCGGAGCAATCGGAGCATCCCAAGTCGCGCTCTGTATGCATGACTTGGGGAAATCGCCCGGGACCGGGAGGGCAGCACCGATGGAGTGAAGGGGCCGGCCCGGCTGTCCAGTGAGCACACGGAGGGCGCCCGATGACCAGGGGAACGCCTCTCGAGACGGCTGTGGACACGGAGGCCGTGGCCCGCTCCGTCGCCACCGAGCACGGGCTGACACTCCATGGGGCCCGCCCCCGAGCCTGGACACTCCGGCGGTCCTGCTGTACCGGCTGGACACCTCGATCATGCTCGCGCTGGTCTTCCACAGCGTGACCCCGGACGCCGAGCGCGCCCAGGTCCTCACCGCACGGGCGGCGCACCTGCTTGCGCAGCTCCATGCCGCCGTGCGCCCCGCGGACACCACCGGTTCGTCCCACGAGCGGGGGAAGCAGCGCTGACGTCTTGCCGGGTGCGGGCGAAAGGCTCTCTGCTCCGGCTGCGTTACGTGCCCCCTGTGGATGATCAACCAGCGCGGCTCCTCCTCGCCGCCGATGCCGGGTTCGGCACATGGGCCGGCCGCCGCGGTCGGCGCGGTGGGCGGGTCATGGGGTGAGGGGGCGTGGCCGGGGTCAGACGGGGAAGCGGATGTACCGCGGGGGCACCGCGGCGGTGAGCCAGACGCCGTTGGCGCTGACGTGGAAGACGTGGCCGGCCCGGTGCATGGCGCCGGCGTCGACGCTCAGCACCACGGGACGGCCGCGGCGGGCGCCGACCCGGGTGGCGGTCTCCCGGTCGGGGGAGAGGTGCACGTGGTGGCGGGCCATGGGGCGCAGGCCCTCGGTCCGGATGGCGGGGAGCCGGGCGGCGACCGTACCGTGGTAGAGGTACGCGGGCGGTTCGGCGGGCGGCAGGTCGAGGTCGACCGGGACGGTGTGGCCCTGGCTGGCGCGGATCCGGGTGCCGTCGACCGCGAAGCGCTTCTTGTCGTTGGACGCGACCACGTGGTCGAGCTCGGCGCGGGTGATCGGGAAGCCGTGGCCGGCGGCGGCCTCGAGGAGCGCGTCGATCTCGGTCCAGCCGTGCGGGTCGAGGACGAGGCCGATGCGTTCGGGCTGGTGCCGGAGATGCTTCGAGAGGTATTTCGACACGCGCACGGTGCGTCTCTCGTCCGGCGTGCGTTTCTCGTCATTCATGGATCCATTGAAGCCGTGGGTTTGGTCCACAGCCAAGTGGGTTTATCCACAGGCTAGTTGGCGATCTTGTGGACAACTGGGCAGAGATGTCGCGGCTATTGGCCGACTTGGTCATCATGAGCGGTATTTGAGGCAAGTGTATCCAATGTCCTTGTCTGTACCTCTCGTTCCGCCGCCGCCGTGACGAAAGCCGCCACGTTTTCTTGGCCAACGAGCCGCTCCACGGCGCGAATCGTCTCGGGAGGCAGGGGCACCGAGCGCGGCTCGCGTTCGCCGAGGACGGCCGCGTCGGGCGACAGGTGGTACTGGAGGTGCCGGTTCGCGAAGATCCGCATGGCGCGGGCCAGTTCGGCGTCGACCGTCTGCTGCGCGAGCGGCCGGAGCCGGCGCACCAGGGTCGTCGCCTCGGCCGCTTCGGCCTCCGTCGGAGGCCGGTGCTCCAGATAGCGGGCGAAGACGTGCTCGGCGGTGAACTCCAGGAAACGGGCGGCGATGTGCTCGACCTGGCCCCGAAGTTCCCTCAGATGACCGGTGATCGCGGAGAGCGGGACGCCGGCCGCGTACAACTCGGCGGCCACGGCGAGCTCTTGGGGGCTGGGGACGAGGTACTCCTCGGTGTCCCGGTCCGGGATGCGCTCCAGCACGCCGAGCTCGATCGCCTCGCGGACGGCGTCCTCGTCGGGAGTGCCGCCGAAGCGGGCGTCCAGCTCGGCGCGGGAGATCCGGTCGGCCTCCTCGTCCGTCCACGGGCCGTCGACCTCGGCGACCAGACCGAGTACGCCGCCGAGCCCGCGCCCGGCGTCCCAGGCCTCCAGGAGCTCCTTGATGGAGGCCAGGGTGTAGCCGCGGTCGAGCAGGTCCGCGATCTGCCGCAGCCGGGCCAGATGGGTGTCCCCGTACACGTTCGACCGGCCGCGGCGCTCCGGGCGGGGCAACAGACCGCGGTCCTGGTAGGCGCGGATGGTCCGGACGGTGGCCCCGCTGTGATGGGCCAGGTCCTCGATCCGGTACTCCGGCTGTGCCGACGCCGACTGCTCGGACAATCCCGCTCCCACCACTCGCTCCTCTCGCCGTCGAGGGATCGTACGACCCGCCCCCCGCCCGCCCCGCCCGGGCCCCGCCGGCCCCGCCCGCGCCCGTCGCGGCGGTCCGGCCCGGGCCCGTCGCGGCGGTCCCGCCCGGACCGGGCCGATCCCGCCCCCTACGCCGGGGGCTTCACCCGGGCCAGGGCACGCAGCATGCGCGGGGAGAGCCGGGACAGCAGGTGGGCGCCGCGGGCCTCCGGCGTGACCGGGACGACCGCCTCGTCGCGGAGCACCGCGCGCAGGATCGCGTCCGCGACCTTCTCCGGCGGGTAGTTGCGCAGTCCGTAGAGCCGCGAGACCTTCTGCTGCCGCCGCTTCTCCTCGGCGGGGTCCGTCACCCCGGCGAACCGCGCGGTCGACGTGATGCCGGTGTTCACGATGCCCGGGCAGATCGCCGAGACGCCGATCCCCTGTTCCGCCAGCTCGGCCCGCAGGCACTCGCTCAGCATCAGCACCGCCGCCTTCGAGGTGCTGTACGCGGGCAGCGCGCGGGACGGCTGGAAGGCCGCCGCCGAGGCCGTGTTGACGATGTGGCCGCCCTGGCCGCGCTCGGCCATCTGCGCCCCGAAGACGCGGCAGCCGTGGATCACGCCCCACAGGTTGACGTCGAGGACCCGCTTCCACTCCTCGCTCGTGGTGTCCAGGAACGCACCGGTCAGCCCGATGCCGGCGTTGTTGACCAGCACGTCCACCACGCCGTACTCGCTCGCGACCCTCGCGGCGAGCTTCTCCATCGCCTGCTCGTCCGCGACGTCGACGGTCTCCGCCCACGCCTCGGGCGCGCCGATGAGCCGGGACATCTCCGCCGTACGGGCCGCGCCCTCGGCGTCCCGGTCCACCGCCACGACCCGGGCGCCGGCCTCCGCGAAGGCGAACGTGGTGGCGCGGCCGATGCCGCTGGCCGCGCCGGTCACCAGGACCAGCCGGCCGCCGAACCGCTCCGCGTACGCGGGACGGACCGTGCCCGCGGCGGCCGGCTTCGCCGCCCGGGCCGCCGGGTCCTCGTTCGCCTCGACGAACTCGGCTATCCAGGCCGCCAGTTGATCGGGACGCGTGCGCGGCACCCAGTGCTTGGCGGGCAGGGTGCGCCGGGTCAGGTCCGGCACCCAGTGGGCCAGGTCGTCGTAGAGCCGCTCTGACAGGAAGGCGTCGCCCGTGGGCGTGATCAGCTGCACGGGCGCGTGCGCGAAGGCGTCGGCCCGCGGCCGGGCCAGCCGGGAGCGGACGTTGTCCCGGTAGAGCCAGGCGCCGTGCGCCGCGTCGCTCGGCAGGGAGGACGTCGGGTAGTCGCCGGCGGGAACGCGCTCCAGCCGCTCCAGGAGCCGCGGCCAGCGCTTTCCGAGCGGCCCGCGCCAGGCGAGCTCGGGCAGCACGGGTGTGTGCAGCAGGTACACGTACCAGGACTTGGCGCCCTGGCCGAGGAGCTGGCCGACGCGGCGCGGGGTGGGCCGGGTCATCCGGCTCTTGATCCAGTGCCCGAAGTGGTCGAGCGACGGTCCGGACATCGAGGTGAAGGACGCGATCCGGCCCTCGGCGCGCGGCACCGTCACGAACTCCCAGGACTGCACCGAGCCCCAGTCGTGCCCGACGAGGTGGACCGGCCGGTCCGGGCTGACCGCGTCCGCGACGGCCAGGAAGTCGTCGGTCAGCTTCTCCAGGGTGAAGCCGCCCCGGAGCGGGACCGGCGCGGTCGACCGGCCGTGGCCCCGGACGTCGTACAGCACCACGTGGAAGCGGTCGGCGAGCCGTCGGGCGACCTCCGACCAGACCTCCTTGGAGTCCGGGTAGCCGTGCACGAGCAGCACCGTCGGGCGGCTCGGGTCGCCCAGCTCGGCCACGCACAGCTCGATCCCGCCCGTGCGGACCCGGCGCTCCCGGGCCCCGTCGAGGCCCGCAGCCGTCGCCGGGCCCCTCTTCGTCCCCGTCACCGTCTCCCCGGTCTTGCCCGCCATCAGGCCGCCGTCCCTTCCTCGTTCCAGCGCCGCACGTGCGGCAGGTCGTCGTCCAGCCAGAACGCGCTCTGCTCGGGGTCCCGGGAGTCGGTGACGACCAGGATCTCCTCGAACTTCGCGCCCGTCCCCCGGAAACCGAGGTGCGGTTCGACCGCCCACAGGCCCGGCCGGGGCGGGTGGTCGGAGAACGTGTACGGGGACCACAGCGGCGACCAGCCCTCGCGGTGGCCGTGCAGGGCGTCGCTCGCCAGGCCCTTGAGCGCCTGGGTGCCGAAGCCGAACAGCGTCGGCGACCAGCGGCGCTCCTTCACCCGGTCGATCTTGTGGGCGATCACGCCGAACGGATAGGCCCGGTGCCGGTTCGCGTATCCCTGGCGGACCATGAGCCGGTCCACGTCCTGGTAGATCTCGCGCAGCGGGCGGCGCTCGCGCACCTCGCGCAGGATCAGCTCGCGGTGCTCCCTCAGGTCGGCGAGCAGCTTGTCGTGGACCGGGTTGAGGCCCAGGCAGCCCGAGTAGCCGACGTCCGCCGTGTGGCCGCGGTGGACCGGGGCCATGTCGAGGATGAACGGCATGCCGGGCTCGAGCCGCCGGTTCGTCGGGAAGAACTGGAGCGGGACCTTGAAGCCGACGAAGGCCGTGCGGTCCCCGAACCAGGCGAAGGGCCGGTGGAACCAGTCCCGCACCCCCCGCGCGTACAGCCACTCGCGCTGCATCCGCGCCGCCTCGCGCTCGGTCACACCCGGCCTGAGCTGCGCCGCGACGGCCTCTGCGCACGCGTACGCGAGCCGCTGGACGTCTCTGAACCCGCGCAGCTCCGCGGTGAGTTCGCGCGTCACTGCCGTACCTGCCGATGTCATGGCCACCCGCCCGTCCCGTGTGAGCGCCCGACTGCGCTACGCGTCCGTAACTTGCCATCGATGAATGTGACAATGCGCGGCGGCTGCGTCAAGAGGTGTGCACGGGCCTGGGGAAAACGAGACCTTGGTCGCGGCTCCCTTACGGGTTCGTACATCTGGAGTCGGACACGGACCGAGCCGTTGGGCTGACGACTGCTGTGGCCCACGCCACTACCGTCGTAGGCGTGACTGTGATCGCGACCGAAAGCCTCAGCAAGCGGTTCCCCCGGGTGACCGCTCTCGACCGGCTCTCCCTGGACATCGGGCCCGGTGTGACCGGACTGGTGGGTGCCAACGGAGCCGGCAAGTCCACCATGATCAAGATCCTCCTGGGTCTGTCCCCGGCCACGGAGGGCCGCGCCGAAGTCCTCGGACTCGACGTCGCGACCTCCGGCCCGCAGATCCGTGAGCGCGTCGGCTACATGCCGGAGCACGACTGCCTGCCGCCCGACGTCTCGGCCACCGAGTTCGTCGTCCACATGGCACGCATGTCCGGCCTGCCCGCCACCGCCGCCCGCGAGCGGACCGCGGACACCCTGCGCCACGTCGGCCTGTACGAGGAGCGCTACCGCCCGATGGGCGGCTACTCGACCGGCATGAAGCAGCGCGTGAAGCTCGCGCAGGCGCTGGTGCACGACCCGCAGCTGGTCCTGCTCGACGAGCCGACCAACGGACTCGACCCGGTCGGCCGCGACGACATGCTCGGCCTCATCCGCCGGGTCTGGACGGACTTCGGCATCTCGGTCCTGGTCACCTCGCACCTGCTCGGCGAGCTGGAGCGCACCTGCGACCACGTCGTCGTCATCGACGGCGGCCGGCTGCTCCGCTCCAGCTCCACCAGCGACTTCACCCGCTCCACCACGACCCTCGCGGTCGAGGTCACCGACTCCGACGCCCACCCCGACGGCACGGAGGCGCTGCGCGCGGCCCTCACCGCCGCCGGCGTCGCCCTGCACCCGGGCGTGGAGGACGGCCTGCCGGGCGCCGGGCACATCCTGCTCCTGGAGGCCTCCGGCGAGGAGACCTACGACCTCGTCCGCGACACCGTCGCCGGCCTCGGCCTCGGCCTGGTGCGCATGGAGCAGCGCCGCCACCACATCGCCGAGGTCTTCACGACGCAGCAGCAGGAGGAGGTGCCGGCGCGATGAGCACCCAGGCCCCCGGGCCCGTCCAGGCCCCCGAGGACAGCCGGATCCACAACATCGGCTACCGCAGCTACGACGGACCGCGGCTCGGCCGCGCCGCCGCCCGCCAGGCGCTGTTCTCGCAGTCGCTGCGCGGCGCGTACGGTCTCGGCCGCAGCGCCAAGTCCAAGGTGCTGCCGATGCTGCTGTTCGCGGTGATGTGCGTGCCCGCGCTGATCATCGTCGCGGTCGCCGTGGTCACCAAGGCCTCGAAGCTGTCGATCGAGTACACGCAGTACGCGGTCTTCCTCCAGATGGTCATCGCCATCTACGTGGCGTCCCAGGCCCCGCAGTCCGTCTCGCGCGACCTGCGCTTCCGGACCGTGCCGCTGTACTTCGCCCGCCCGATCGAGCGCGCGGACTACGTCCTCGCGAAGTACGGGGCGATGGCCTCGGCGCTGTTCCTGCTCACGGCCTCCCCGCTGCTGATCCTCTGGATCGGCTCGCTGCTCGCCAAGATGGACTTCTGGGAGCAGACGCAGATGTTCGGTCAGGGACTCGTCTCGGTGGCGCTGCTGTCGCTGCTGTTCGGCGGCATCGGCCTCGTCATGGCGGCCCTCACGCCGCGCCGCGGCTTCGGCGTCGCCGCCGTCATCGCCGTCCTGGTGATCTCCTACGGTGCGGTCACCACCCTCCAGGGCATCGCGTACGGCACGGAGAACGTCGGCGCCGTCAAGTGGATCGGCCTGTTCTCGCCGATCACCCTCATCGGCGGCGTGCAGGACGCCTTCCTCGGCGCGCCCACCCAGGCGCCGGGCGGGGAGGCCGCGGCGACCGGCACCGCGGCCGGCGTGGTCCATCTGCTGGTCGTCCTCGCGCTCATCGCCGGCTCGTACGCCGTGCTGATGCGCCGCTACCGAAAGGTCGGGCTGTGATGGCCGCCCTCCCGTCGCCCACCACCACCTCTCCACAGAACGGGCCGCGCCGATGAGCACTCTTACCGTCGACCACGCCTCGCGCTGGTTCGGCAACGTCGTGGCCGTCAACGACGTCACCATGACCGTCGGCCCGGGCGTCACCGGCCTCCTGGGCCCCAACGGCGCCGGGAAGTCGACCCTGATCAACATGATGGGCGGCTTCCTCTCGCCCTCGACCGGCACCGTCACCCTCGACGGCGCGGCGATCTGGCGCAACGAGTCGGTCTACCGGCAGATCGGTGTCGTCCCCGAGCGCGAGGCGATGTACGACTTCCTCACCGGACGCGAATTCGTCGTCGCCAACGCCGAGTTGCAGGGCCTCGGCGACGCGGAGGCCCAACGGGCCCTCGCCACGGTGGAGATGGAGTACGCGCAGGACCGCAAGATCTCCACGTACAGCAAGGGCATGCGGCAGCGCGTGAAGATGGCCTCGGCCCTCGTCCACGAGCCGTCGGTGCTGCTGCTCGACGAGCCCTTCAACGGCATGGACCCGCGCCAGCGCATGCAGTTGATGGACCTGCTGCGCCGCATGGGCGCCGACGGACGCACCGTGCTGTTCTCCTCGCACATCCTGGAGGAGGTCGAGCAACTCGCCTCCCACATCGAGGTGATCGTCGCCGGACGGCACGCGGCCTCCGGCGACTTCCGCCGCATCCGCCGGCTGATGACCGACCGCCCGCACCGCTATCTCGTCCGCTCCAGCGACGACCGGGCACTGGCCGCCGCGCTGATCGCCGACCCGTCCACGGCCGGCATCGAGGTCGAGCACGGCGCCGAGGGCGGACTGCGCATCCAGGCCGTGGACTTCGGCCGGTTCACCGAACTGCTGCCGAAGGTCGCCAAGGAGCGCGGCATCCGGCTGCTCACGGTCTCGCCCTCGGACGAGTCCCTCGAATCCGTCTTCTCGTATCTCGTAGCGGCCTGAAAGGAGCCTGACCGATGTACAACCCCACCGTCGCCCGGCTCACCTACCGGGCCCTCCTCGGCCGCCGGCGGGCGCTGATCCTCTTCGCGCTGCCCGCGCTGCTCATCCTGATCGCCGCCGCCGTCCGCGCCTTCAACGGAGCCGACGACCAGGTCGCGGCCGACGTCCTCGGCGGCTTCGCGCTCGCCACCATGGTGCCGCTGATCGGCGTGATCGCCGGCACCGGCGCGATCGGACCGGAGATCGACGACGGATCGATCGTCTACCTCCTCTCCAAGCCCGTGAAGCGGCCCGAGATCATCTTCACCAAGCTGATCGTCGCCATCGCCGTGACGATGGTCTTCTCGGCCGTGCCCACGCTGATCGCCGGCTTCGTCCTCAACGGCAACGGGCAGCAGGTCGCCGTGGCGTACACGGTGGCGGCCCTGGTGGCCTCCATCGCGTACAGCGCGCTGTTCCTGCTGCTCGGCACGGTCAGCCGGCACGCCGTGGTGATCGGCCTGGTCTACGCCCTGGTGTGGGAGACCCTGTTCGGCTCCCTCATCGAGGGCGCCCGCACCCTCAGCGTCCAGCAGTGGGCGCTGGCGCTGGCCGAGAAGGTCACCGGCGACAGCCTGATCAGCTCCGACGTGTCCCTGCCGACGGCGGTCACACTGCTGGCCGCCGTCACGGTCGGCGCGACCTGGTTCGCCGGCCGCAAGCTGCGCACGCTGACCCTGGCGGGCGAGGAGTAGCGGGCACCCGGGACCGCCGGCACCGACTCCCGGCACCCGGCCCGCCGTCCTGGCCCCGGCCCGCCACCCGGCGCCCGTCACCAGGCCCTCCTGCCCAGGCCCTCCTGCCCAGGCTCTCCCGCCCCGGCCCTCCTGCCCCGGCCCGCCCGGCCCGGGCAGGAGGGCCGGACTACTGTTGCCTCGTACGGGGGCACCTGGACTCGTACGCGGACCGAACACCCTCACCACCTCGGGAGTCAGTCATGTCAGACCGCTTCGACGTCGTCGTACTCGGAGCTGGCCCCGGCGGCTACGTCGCCGCCATCCGCGCCGCCCAGCTGGGCAAGCGGGTCGCGGTCGTCGAGGAGAAGTACTGGGGCGGTGTCTGCCTGAACGTCGGCTGCATCCCCACCAAGGCGCTGCTGCGCAACGCCGAGCTCGCCCACATCTTCACCCACGAGGCGAAGACCTTCGGCATCAAGGTCGACGGCACGGTCTCCTTCGACTACGGCGAGGCGTTCCGCCGCAGCCGCACGGTCGCGGACGGCCGCGTCAAGGGCGTCCACTTCCTGATGAAGAAGAACGGCATCACCGAGTTCGACGGCCGCGGCACCTTCCTCGACGCGCACACCCTCCAGGTGGCGAAGTCGGACGGCACGACGCAGACGATCACCTTCGACAACTGCATCATCGCCACGGGCGCCACCCCGCGTCTGCTGCCCGGCACCGCCCTCAGCGACCGCGTCGTCTCCTACGAGCAGCAGATCCTCGCCGAGGACGCCCCGCAGTCCATCGTCATCGCGGGCGCCGGCGCGATCGGCATCGAGTTCGCGTACGTCCTGAACAGCTACGGCACCAAGGTCACCATCGTCGAGTTCCTCGACCGGATGGCCCCGCTGGAGGACGAGGAGGTGTCCAAGGAGCTCGCGAAGCAGTACCGCAAGCTCGGCATCGACGTCCTTACCTCCACCCGCGTCGACGCGATCGACGAGTCCGGCCCGCAGGTCCGCGTCACCGTCACCGCCAAGGACGGCTCGCAGAAGGTCCTGGAGGCCGACAAGGTCCTGCAGGCCATCGGCTTCGCGCCGAACGTCTCCGGCTACGGCCTGGAGAACACCGGCGTCGCCCTCACCGAGCGCGGCGCGATCGAGGTCGACGGCCGCGCCCGCACCTCCGTGCCGCACATCTACGCCATCGGCGACGTCACCGCGAAGCTGATGCTCGCGCACACCGCCGAGGCCATGGGCGTCATCGCCGCCGAGACCATCGCCGACGCCGAGACGATGGAGCTCGACTACGCGATGATCCCGCGCGCGACCTACTGCCAGCCGCAGATCGCCAGCTTCGGCTACACCGAGGCGCAGGCCCGCGAGAAGGGCTACGACGTCAAGGTCGCCAAGTTCCCGTTCATGGCGAACGGCAAGGCGCACGGCCTCGGCGACTCGACCGGCTTCGTGAAGATCGTCGCCGACGCCAAGTACGGCGAGATCGTCGGCGCCCACCTGATCGGCCCCGACGTCACCGAGCTGCTGCCCGAGCTGACCCTGGCCCAGCAGTGGGACCTCACGGTCCACGAGGTCGCCCGCAACGTCCACGCCCACCCGACCCTGGGCGAGGCCGTGAAGGAAGCAATCCACGGCATCGCCGGCCACATGATCAATTTCTGAGGTTTTCCCTGATATCACCCGGTCCTGGGTGATAGGCACGGATATGTGCCGAGCAAAACCTCCTCGTACGCGCAGGGTGTTCCGGGTGGCGAACCGTCCCGGCCGATCAGGTCGTGGGTGTGTTCGTCACCCGGCACGCATCTCTGGCTGCTCGTCATCGCGATCACCAGTCTGGTCATCGCGCTTTCCCCGGAAGGCGTCGAGCACTATCTGCTGCACCGCAACAGCAGCAATCTGTACGAGCTCTCCCGGCACCCGATGCGCGCCCTGATCGGCAGCGGATTCTGGATCCGGAATCCGGCGAGCCTGCCTTTCTACGCGGTTCTCTTCGAGGTCTTCCACGCGCCGGTCGAACGCCGGCTCGGCACCGTGAAATGGCTGGTCGTCGTCGCCACGGCGCATGTCGCGGCCACGCTCATCAGTCAGAAGGCGGTCCTCGAGGCGATCCGGGACCACGACGTGCCGCGCAGCATGGCGCACGTCGTGGACATCGGGGTGAGCTACGGCCTCGCCGCCTCGGTCGGCATCCTCACCTACCGGCTGCCGCGCCCGTGGCGCTGGTTCTACCTCGCCGGCGCGGTCGCCTTCTTCGCCGTGCCGCTGGTCACCGACCGCACGTACACGGACCTCGGACACGCGATCTCGCTCGCGATCGGGCTGGCGTTCTGGCCGCTCACGCGCGATAAACCGGTGGTCGGCAGACCGCGGCCGAGCGCACACTGACGGTACGGAACGGGGCGGCCGCTTCGAGCGCGCGGAGGCGAACCGCGCGGGCCGCCCCGCTTTCCGTACCGGAACCGCTACGCGTCCAGCAGGCGCTCCAGGACGACGGCGATGCCGTCCTCCTCGTTCGAGGCGGTCACCTCGTCCGCCACCGCCTTCAGCTCCCCGTGGGCGTTGGCCATGGCCACGCCCCGGGCCGCCCAGCCGAACATCGGGATGTCGTTGGGCATGTCGCCGAAGGCGATCGTCTCCTTCGCCTTCACGCCGAGCCGCCGCGCGGCCAGCGACAGACCGGTCGCCTTGCTGAGGCCGAGCGGCACGATCTCCACGATGCCCGGACCGGCCATGACGACGTCGACGAGCCCGCCGATGGTCTCCTTGGCGATCCGGGTCAGCTCGTCGTCGCCCAGCGTCGGGTGCTGCACGTAGAGCTTGGTGAGCGGCGCCGACCACAGCTCGGCCGGGTCCTCGTACGGCACGTACGGCAGCGGGCCCTCCTGGACCCGGTAGCCGGGTCCGATGAGGACCTCGCCCTCCAGGCCGTCGCGGCTGGCGGCCAGCGCCAGCGGCCCGACCTCCGCCTCGATCTTGGAGAGCGCCAGGCCGGCCAGCTGCCGGTCGAGGGTCAGCGAGGTCAGCAGCCGGTGCTCACCGGCGTGGTAGACCTGCGCGCCCTGCCCGCACACCGCAATCCCCTCGTAGCCGAGGTCGTCGAGGATGTGACGGGTCCAGGGCACGGCCCGCCCGGTCACGACGATGTGCGCCGCCCCGGCCTCGGTGGCCGCGGCGAGCGCGGCGCGGGTCCGGGCCGAGACGGACTCGTCGGCCCTGAGCAGGGTGCCGTCGAGGTCGGTCGCCACCAGGCGGTAGGGGAAGGCGCTCACTTGGAGATCGGCTCCAGGACCTCACGGCCGCCGAGGTAGGGGCGCAGCACCTCGGGGACGCGGACCGAACCGTCGGCCAGCTGGTGGTTCTCCAGGATCGCCACGATGGTGCGCGGTACGGCGCACAGCGTGCCGTTCAGGGTGGCCAGCGGCTGCACGGTCTTCCGGCCCTCCTTGTCGTCGCGCATGCGGACGGAGAGGCGGCGGGCCTGGAAGCCGTCGCAGTTGGAGGCGGAGGTCAGCTCGCGGTACTTGCCCTGGGTCGGGATCCAGGCCTCGCAGTCGAACTTGCGGGAGGCGGAGGCGCCCAGGTCGCCGGTGGCGACGTCGATCACCTGGAACGGCAGCTCCAGGGAGTTCAGCCACTGCTTCTCCCAGTCGAGGAGCCGCTTGTGCTCGGCCTCGGCGTCCTCCGGGGCGACGTACGAGAACATCTCGACCTTGTCGAACTGGTGGACGCGGAAGATGCCGCGGGTGTCCTTGCCGTACGTGCCGGCCTCGCGGCGGAAGCACGGCGAGAAGCCGGCGTACCGCAGCGGCAGCTTGTCGGCCTCGATGATCTCGTCCATGTGGTACGCGGCGAGCGGGACCTCGGAGGTGCCGACCAGGTAGAAGTCGTCCTTCTCCAGGTGGTAGACGTTCTCGGCGGCCTGGCCGAGGAAGCCGGTGCCCTCCATGGCGCGCGGGCGGACCAGCGCGGGCGTGAGCATGGGGATGAAGCCGGCCTCGGTGGCCTGGGCGATCGCCGCGTTGACGAGGGCGAGCTCGAGGAGCGCGCCGACGCCGGTCAGGTAGTAGAAGCGCGATCCGGAGACCTTGGCGCCGCGTTCGACGTCGATGGCGCCGAGCGCCTCGCCGAGCTCCAGGTGGTCCTTGGGCTCGAAGCCCTCGGCGGCGAAGTCGCGGATGGTGCCGTGCGTCTCGAGGACGACGAAGTCCTCCTCGCCGCCGACCGGAACGTCCGGGTGGACGATGTTGCCCAGCTGGAGCAGCAGTGCGCGGGCCGTCTCGTCGGCCTCGTTCTGCTCGGCCTCGGCGGCCTTGACGTCGGTCTTGAGCTGCTCGGCCTTCTGCAGGAGCGCGGCGCGCTCCTCGGGGGTGGCCTTGGGGATCAGCTTGCCGAGCGCCTTCTGCTCGGAGCGGAGTTCGTCGAAGCGGACGCCGGACGACCTGCGCCGCTCATCGGCGGAGAGCAGGGCGTCGACGAGGCCGACGTCCTCTCCACGGGCGCGCTGGGAGGCGCGAACACGGTCGGGGTCCTCACGGAGCAGGCGAAGGTCAATCACCCCCCCAGGCTACCGGTGCCGCCCCGGGCGCCCCCACCCGATAGGGCAATGCGTCTAGCTTTGCCCGAATTGCTTTGTATTCCCGAATTTCCCTGAGAGGCTTCCGGAGAAGTTCTCCACAGCAATGCACCGCGAGGGTGAGTTATCCACAGGCTGTGCGAAAGATCTGTGGACCATGGAGAGCGCTCCCCTTTTCCCACTCCTTCGAGTGGGAATTGCCCACCCTGAAGAGTGGGGTCCCGGAGCTGGGGTGACGCACGGCCGGAGCGGATTTGTCGACCGCGGCGACCCGCCTTGTCGACTTGTCCCCAGGTCAAGGCCCGCACCTGTGGATAACTCTGTGGGTAAGTCCCCGGACGACCGGTGAGGGTCAGGCCCGGCTCGGAATCAGGCGCTCGGCGGGAATCCGGCGCTCGGCCGGAATCAGGCCCGGTTCGGAATCCCGCGCTCGGACGGAATCAGGCCCGGCCGTCCTGGACGCGCGCCAGCCAGTCCGAGGCGTCCATGAACTCCACGTCCGAGGTCCCGCGCCGCAGCGGCCGTACGTCCTCCCGGGAGACGCCCGCCCGCGGATACGAACCGAGGAAGCGCACGTTCGGGCAGATGCGCTTCAGCCCCATCAGGGCCTCGCCGACCCGCCGGTCGGAGATGTGGCCCTCCGCGTCGACGGCGAAGCAGTAGTTGCCGATTCCCGCACCGGTGGGGCGCGACTGGATCAGCATCAGGTTCACGCCGCGCACCGCGAATTCCTGGAGGAGTTCCAGCAGGGCGCCCGGGTGGTCCTCGCCCAGCCACAGCACGACCGAGGTCTTGTCCGCGCCCGTCGGCGCCGCCGGCCGGGCCGGCCGGCCCACGAGCACGAAGCGCGTCTCCGCGTTCGCCGCGTCGTGGATCTCGGTGACCAGGGCCTCCAGGCCGTACGTCGCCGCCGCGAACTCGCCCGCGAAGGCCGCGTCGAACCGGCCCTCCTGGACCAGCCGGGCCCCGTCCGCGTTGGACGCGGCCGACTCCCACAGCGCGTCGGGCAGGTTGTCCCGCAGCCAGTTGCGCACCTGCGGCTGGGCCACCGGGTGCCCCGTGACCGTCTTGATCTCCGACAGCTTCGTCCCGGGCCGTACGAGCAGGGCGAAGGTGATCGGCAGCAGCACCTCGCGGTAGATCATCAGCGGCTCGCCGGAGGCCAGCTCGTCGAGGGTCGCGGTCACCCCGCCCTCGACCGAGTTCTCGATCGGCACCAGCGCCGCCGCCGCCTCGCCGTTGCGCACGGCGTCCAGCGCGGCCGGGACCGAGACCATCGGGACGAGCTCGCGGGTCGCGGCCTCGGGCAGCGTACGCAGCGCGGCCTCCGTGAACGTGCCTTCGGGACCGAGATACGTATACCGGGTGGCGGACATACGGTCACCCTAACGGCCCCGCGCCCCGGAAGGGCCCCCGTCCCGGCGTACGGCCCAAGGGGCCCGGCCCCGGCCCGCGCCGCCCCCCGGCCCGCGCCGCCCCCCGCCCGCGCCGCGGACCCGGGCCCCCGGGGCTCAGCCCTCCAGCAGCCGCTGTCCCACGTACTCGCCCTCCGCCGGGCCGCCCGGCACCGCGAACAGGCCGCTCGCCTCGTGCCGCAGGAACGGGGACAGCGCGTCACCCCGGTCGAGCTTCCGCTGCACCGGCACGAAGCCGCGCAGCGGATCCGCCTGCCAGCAGATGAAGAGGAGTCCGGCGTCCGGGGTCCCGTCCGCGGCGATCCCGTCGTGGAAGGAGAACGGCCGCCGCAGCATCGCCGCCCCGCCGTTCTGTTCGGGGGCGGAGATCCGCGCATGGGCGTTGTCGGGGATGACGACCCTGCCGTCCGGCCCGATCTTGTGGAGGTCGGGCTCGGTCGTCTCCGTCCCGCCGGTCAGCGGCGCGCCGTCCGACTTGCGCCGCCCGATCACCTTCTCCTGCTTGTCCAGCGGCAGCTTCTCCCAGTCGTCGAGCAGCATCCGGATCCGCCGGAAGACCGCGTACGAGCCGCCCGCCATCCATTCCTGGGCGCCGGACGCGCCCTGCGGGACGAAGATCCGGCGGTCGAAGTCGGGGTCAGTGGGCCTGGGATTGCCCGTGCCGTCGATCTGGCCCATGAGGTTCCGGGCCGTCATCGGACGGGCGGTGGCACCGGCCGAGCGGTTGAAGCCGTTCATCTGCCAGCGCACCCGGGCCGCGTCGCCCGCGTCCTTCTGGAGCGTGCGCAGCGCGTGGAAGGCGACGAGCGCGTCGTCCGCGCCGATCTGCACCCACAGATCGCCCTCCGAGCGCTTGGGGTCGAGGACGTCGGAGGAGAAGGCCGGCAGCGGGTCGAGCTGCGCCGGGCGGCGGGCGGTGAGGCCGGTCCGGTCGAAGAAGGTGCGGCCGAAGCCGAAGGTCACCGTCAGGGACGAGGGACCGGCGTCGAGCGCGATGCCGGTGTCCGTGCCGGTGGTCGCCGGCCTGCCCGCCATCAGGGCCTTCGCCGTGGCCGACCAGCGGCGCAGCAGAGCGGCGGCCTCCTTGCGGCCCGCGCCGGGGGCGAGGTCGAAGGCGACGAGGTGGCCCCGGGACTGAAGCGGAGTGGTGATCCCCGCTTGATGTTTCCCGTGAAACATCACCTCGGTCGAACCGACCGTCGTGAGGGCGGGCGAGCCGGCCGGGTCCGGGTCCTCCCCGACGGCGGCGATCCCGATGCCACCGGCCGCGCCGATCACCAGACCGGTCGCGCCCGCCGCCCCGACGGTGCCGAGGAGCCGGCGCCGGGAGATGTCGATGCCGTCGCCGCCCGCGGGGCCCGCGGGCGTGCCTTCGGACTCGTCTCCCGACGTGCGTACTGATGCGTTCACGGGCTTGCTCACGGTCAGCCGATCTTCACGTTCTTCTCGATGGTGGTCTGGTCGATCTCGGAGGTGCGGACGGTCACCTGCAGGAGCCATTCGCCCGGCATCGGCAGCTGGACGCCGGTCGCCGTCCAGTGTCCGGTCTGGATGCGGTCGGGCAGCACCGGCAGCGGGCCGATGTCCTTCTCCTTGAGGGTGAAGGCGACCTTCACCTCGGGGACGTCGAGCCCGCGCCCGTTGGGGCGCAGCACGTAGATGTGCAGGGCGTTGGCTCCGGTGCGGCCGGGGTCGAGGGTGAGCTGCACGGTGCCCTTGCCGTCGACACCGCCCGTGTCGAAGGGCAGTCGTACGTCGATGGGCCGGTTCGGCACGGCGGTCGCGCCGGCGGTGCTCCCGCCCTGGCCGGCCTCCTCCTCGGTACGGGCGGGCTCGGTCGAGGTCAGCACGGTCGTCACGGCGAGCAGGACGACGGCGACGGCGGCCTCGGTGAGTACCGAACGGCGCAGCCCGGCCCGTTCGGGATCGGCGTCCCGTGCCTTCTTCCGGGCGGCGGTGGCGACGGCGGCCCGCTGCCGCGCGAGCTGCGCGGCCCGCTCGGTGCCGGCGGCCCCGGCCTCGGACGGCTCGTCCGCGGCATCTTCCGGAACATCGCCCGTGCCGGTTTCCACCTCCGCCTTCATCTCGGCCTCGGTCTCCGCCTTGGCCTCGGCCTCCGCCTCGGCGTCGCCGGTCCCGTCCTTCGCCGGCCGCTCCGCGAGCCGGCGCACCCACCGCCGCGAGACCCAGCCGATGCCCACGAGGACGGCGACGAGGCAGACCTTGACCAGGAGCAGCTGTCCGTAGCGGGTGTCCGTCAGCGCGGACCAGGTGCCGACCTGCCGCCAGGACTGGTAGACGCCGGTGGCCGCGAGGACGACGACCGAGCCGAAGGCGAGGTTCGAGTAGCGCTCCACGGCCCGGCGTTCGACCGACGGGTCGCGGTGGAGTGCGACGAGCAGCGCGGTGAGCCCGCCGAGCCAGGCGGCCACGGCCAGCAGGTGCAGGATGTCGACCGGCATGGCGATGCCCGGCTGGATGCCGGTCGAGGCGTGCTCGGCGAACGCCCAGGTGCCGGCGATCCCGGCCGCGACGACACCGCCGCCGATGGCGAGGCCGAAGGTGAGGTCCTTGTGCTCCTTCTCGTCGGTCCGCCGGGCGTACGCGCCGAAGAGGACGGCGACGAAGAGCGCCGCCGCGCCGAGCAGCAGCAGCCGCGAGGAGAGCGCGGCGCCGGTCTTGGTCTCCAGGACGGCCCGCAGCCCGCCGAGGTCGAAGACGTCGCCCAGGTTTCCGGTCCTGGTGTACGGGTGACGGAGCAGCAGCAGCGCCAGGGTGGCCGCGGTCAGCGTGAGCCAGCCGCGGACGACGAGCCGCTGCACCGACCGCACCGAGGCGCCGCGCGGCCAGCAGGCCAGCACGAAGACGCCGCCGCCGATGAGGACGACGAAGCCGGCGTACGCGAGGTAGCGCGCGATGCCGTACAGCGTGCCGACGAGTCCGCCGCCGACGGCGGTGTCGGGCAGGGCGACGGAGGTGGTGGACGGGGCGCCGACGGAGAAGGTGAAGGCGCCGGCGACGGGGTGGCTGTCGGCGGAGACGGTCTGCCAGGCGACGGTGTAGGTGCCGTCGGGCAGTCCGGGCAGCAGCGCGACTCCGTAGCGGATGACGGAGCCGCTGCACAGGTCGCGGATCTCTCCGGTGTCGACCCGTTTGCCCGCGGGGTCGAGGACCCGGATGGAGTCGTCGCTCATGGCGACCTGTTCCGAGAAGGTCAGGTTGACCTCCTTGGGGGCGGTGGCGACCACCGCCCCGTCCTGCGGGTCGCTGCCGGTCAGCGCCGCGTGCGCGGACGCGGGGCCCGCGGTGGCGAGCAGGGCGCCCAGCAGCGCGGCGGCGACGAGCAGCAGCCTGGTGAGGGCGGGCCCGAGGCGCGGGGCGGTGGTTGTCACGGTTCCTGTCACTCCCTCGGGCGAGCTCAGTGCTGCTTCGGGTTGTGGTTGGGCGCCTCGACGGGAAGGTCGACCTTCAGCACGCCGGCCTTCTCGAAGTGCAGCTCGACGGTGACCTTCTCGCCCTGCTTGGGCTGCTTCTTCAGGTTCATGAACATGAGGTGGTTGCCGCCGCGTTCGAGCTTCAGCTCGCCGTTGGCCGGGACGTCGAAGGACGCCACCTTCTGCATCTTCTGGTCCTTCACCTCGTGGATCTGGACGTCGTCCGAGATGCCGCTGGTGACGGAGGTGAGCTTGTCGGCTTCCGCACCGCTGTTGCTGATGGTGAGGAAGCCGCCCGCCATGTCGTTCACGGGCTGCGGCATGAAGGCGCCGTTCACCGTGAGCCGGGGCTCGTCCGAGCCGGACCCACAGCCGGTCAGGGCGAGCGCGGCGGCGAGGGCGACGGCGGCGGACAGGACGGTGGTGCGGCGGTTCACGGGTTCTCCCCCTTGATGAGCTTCGGCAGGTCGGCGGCGTACTGGTCGGCGGTGGTGTCCTCGCCGTACAGCACGTAGCCCTGGTCGGTGGTCGGCGAGAACGCGATCACCTGGGCGCCGTGCATGGAGACGACCGAGCCGTCCTTCTCCTTCTTCGGCGGGTCGATGCCGATGCCGATGGAACGGGCACCGGCCTGGATGACCGAGAAGTCGCCGGTGAGGCCGGTGAAGCTGGGATCACCGGCCGCCGGCAGCCACTTGCCGAGCTCGGCGGCGGTGTCCCGCTCCGGGTCGGTGGTGACGAAGACGACCTGGAGCTTGTCCTGGTCGGCCTGGGGGAGCTGCTTGCGGGCGATGGCGATGTTGCTCATCGTCAGCGGGCAGACGTCCGGGCAGTGCGTGTAGCCGAAGTAGAGGAGGGTCGGCTTGCCCTTGGTCTGCTCGCGCAGGTCGAACGTCCGGCCCTTGGTGTCGGTGAGGACCAGGTCGGGCTTGGCGAAGGGCCGGTCGAGGACGGTGGCGGCCTTGGTGTTGTCGCTGCCGCCGGAGACCTCGGCGACGGCGGGGCTCGCCGCGCCGGGCGTGTCGCCGGCCGGGCTGCCGAGGCCGACCGCGGCCGTGACTCCGATCGCGGCGACGATCGCCGCCGTCGCGATGATCAGCGGGGCCCGGCGGCCGGGGCGGCCGCCGTCCTTCCCGCCCTCGGCGACGGAGCTCTGAACAACTGTCTTGTCGTCGGACATGGTGTGTCTTTCGGTGAGGGGGACGGCGGTCAGGCCGAGCGGCGGCGTCCTGCCAGGACGCCGAAGGCGACTCCGGCGGCACCCACGAGGATGCCGATCACTCCCAGCACCCGGGCCGCCGTGTCGGTCGCGCTCGCGGCCTCCTCGTGCGCGTCGCCCTTGTCGTCGTGGTCGGCCTTGTCGCCGGCGGCCTGGTCCGTGGTCTTGCCGTCGGCGGGCGCGGCGCCGCCGCCGTGGTGGTCGGCGGACGGGGCGGACAGCTTCAGGACGGGCGCCGGGTTCTCGGGGTCGGCCGCGCCGTCCTTGGGCTCCTCGATCCAGCGCACGACCTCGTTGTTGTCGTAGGTCTGGATCGCCTTGAGCACGAGCCGGTCGGTGTCCTCGGGCAGCCGGCCGAGGGAGAGCGGGAACTGCTGGAACTGGCCGGGGCCGATCTTCGCGCCGTCGGCGGTCCAGGTGACCTTGGCGACGGCCTCGTTGATCTTCTTGCCGTGCAGCTCCAGCGGCTTGGCGAGCTTCGCCCTGGTCACCTCGACCTTCCAGCCGGGCACGGGCTGCGGCATGACGGAGGCCAGCGGGTGGTCGGTCGGGAAGTTCACCTCGACCTTGACGGTGGAGGCGTTGTCGCGCTCGTTGGGCACCTTCACGTTGACGGTGGCGTAGCCGCCCTTCGCGGCCTCGCCCTGCGGCTGCACGCCCACGTGCGCGAAGGCGGTGCCGGAGAGCAGCAGCACGGAGGAGACGGCGACGCCACCGGCGAGGGCGGCACGCGACAGGTGCGTACGGGGCAGGTGCGTACGGGAAACGCTCATGACAGAAGACACTCCAGCTCGGAGAGGCGATGCGGAAGACATCCGCGAGACAGGTACGAGCGGTCCACGCGCATGCGCCGCGCGCGACGCCGACGGGCGCCGGCCTTTCGGGCGACGGACGCCGGACGTCGGCGACCGGGCGTCGGAAGACGGCCGGACGACGGGGTCGGCGGGGGGCGGGCAGGCGTGGACGGCGCGGAGCCGCCCCGGGAGAGCGCTCCGCGTCAGGCTGCGAGGACGCAGCGGGAGGCGGCCGGAGGGCCGCGCCTGATCACCGTGTGCTGAAGTGCCTCGGCCACCGGCGGTGGCGAGGAGTCGGAAGCGGTACGGGCGGGCCCGTGCGGCCCGGTGGCCGGAGCGCCCGGCAGGCCGGCGAGCAGGTTCCGTACGAGCGAGAGCGCGGCGCGCAGCGAGCGGACGAGCGCGCACTCGGCGAGCTCGACGGCACCCTGCGCGGACAGCGTCACGAGCCGGCCGAGGGCGAGGTCGCCCCGGCGCAGCAGCCAGCCGGTCGCGAGCGCGGCCAGCAGGTGGCCGAGCAGCATCGGCAGGCTCGGCACCAGTTCGGCGGCGCGGGCGGTCGCGGTCACCGCGTCCGTCGCACCCGCCGGACCGGCGGTGCCGGCGGCGAGGTGGTCGTGCACGCCGGATCCCGCGGTGGTGCCGGCCGCGCCCGCGGCCGCCGGCGCCAGCCCGGCCTCGCGGACGATCCGGGCCGCGTCGGCCGGGTTCAGCGCGGCGGTTCCGCCGCAGACCAGTTTGGCGGCGAGCCGGATCAGGGTGTCGTCGCCCTGCGGCGGCCCGGCGGCCGGGCGCCGCCCGAGCCCGAACAGGGTGTGCAGGCCGACCTGTCCGACCGTCAGCGCGGCGACGATCGCGGGCAGCGAGCGCTCGCGCCCGGCGAACAGCACCGTGACGCCGAAGACGCCGAGGAAGCCGGCGACCACCGACCACGCCGCGATCCCCGCGCAGGCGGCCAGCGCGTGGCCGAGGGCGGACAGCACGACGCAGACCGCGGTGAACACCGCGGCCCTCAGCAGGCGTGGCGCGAGCGGGGCAGACATGGCGGGCCCATCATCGCACCAGCCGCGCACCTCCCATACGGCAGGTCCGGAAGGTCGCCCTTGGCCTCCTTCCGGCCGACATGCCCCGAACCGTCAGGGGGATGTCACCCTCCGACATACACCGGCGTCGGGGATCGCGCATCCGCCGAACGGGGGCTGTTGCGGGCGGTGGGGGCTTATGGACCACGCGGCACGGCAATACGTATCGGTATGTCGTGCCGCAGCATGTCGAGCCGCAGCCAGGAGGCTGGAGCATGAGCATCTGGTGGTCCCTGCATCTGCGGCGCGAGGCCGCGAGCGTCCCGCTCGCCCGGCGACTGCTCCTCGGCACGATGGAGACGGCGGGGGTCGATCCGGACGTCTCCTACGAGCTGTCGGTGGCCCTCACGGAGGCCTGCGCCAACGCGGTCGAACACGGCGGTGCCGCCGCGGGGCCGGGCGGTCCGGTCTCGGAGGCGTACCGCGTGACCGCGTATCTCGACGGCGAGACCTGTCGCATCGAGGTGGCCGACTCGGGCCCCGGATTCGCCGGAGCCGCGGCGGGGCGTTGGGCCGCGGTGCCCGACGAGGCCGAGAACGGCCGCGGGCTCCGGCTGATCGAGGAGCTGGCCGACCACGTCCACTTCGGCCGTACGGGCCGCGGCGGCGCGCTGGTCAGCTTCGACAAGATCATCAAGTGGCGCCCGGACGCGCCCCTGGCCCTCACGTAGCCCGGCACCGGCAGGACGAAGGCCCTCACGCAGCCCGGCACCGGCAGGACGAAGGCCCCCGCCGACCGGAGTCGGCGGGGGCCTCGCGGCACGCACGGTGCGCGGACGTCCGCGCACGGGCGGGACCGGCGCGGGGTCGGCCCTTCGGACCGCGCGGTGTCGGCCTTCGGACCGCGCGGGGTCAGCCCTTCAGGCCGGCCATCCACGTCTCGACCTCGTCGGAGCGGCGCGGCAGCGCGGCCGAGAGGTTCCGGTTGCCGTCCTCCGTGACGAGGATGTCGTCCTCGATCCGGACACCGATGCCCCGGTACTCCTCGGGCACGGTCAGGTCGTCGGCCTGGAAGTAGAGACCCGGCTCCACGGTCAGGCACATGCCCGGCGCCAGGGTCGTGTCGACGTACGCCTCGGTGCGCGCGGCGGCGCAGTCGTGGACGTCCATGCCGAGCATGTGACCGGTGCCGTGCAGGGTCCAGCGGCGCTGCAGGCCGAGCTCCAGGACACGGTCGACCGGGCCCTCGACGAGGCCCCACTCGACGAGCTTCTCGGCGAGCACGCGCTGGGCGGCGTCGTGGAAGTCGCGGTAGGCGGCGCCCGGCTTCACCGCGGCGATGCCGGCCTCCTGCGCCTCGTACACGGCGTCGTAGATCTTGCGCTGGATCTCCGTGAACCGGCCGTTGACCGGCAGGGTCCGGGTGACGTCGGCGGTGTAGAGCTCGGTGGTCTCCACACCGGCGTCGAGCAGCAGCAGGTCCCCGGAGCGGACCGGGCCGTCGTTGCGGACCCAGTGCAGGGTGCAGGCGTGCGGGCCGGCGGCGGCGATGGTGCCGTAGCCGACGTCGTTGCCCTCCACGCGGGCGCGCAGGAAGAAGGTGCCTTCGATGTAGCGCTCGCTGGTCGCCTCGGCCTTGTCGAGGACCTTGACGACGTCCTCGAAGCCGCGGGCGGTCGCGTCGCAGGCCTTCTGGAGCTCGGCGATCTCGAAGTCGTCCTTCACGACGCGGGCCTCGGAGAGGAAGACCCGCAGCTCCTCGTCGCGCTCGGCGGTGACCTTGTCGACGAGCGCGGACTCGATGCCGGCGTCGTGGCCGCGGACGTTGCGGACCGGGCCGGTGGCCTCCTTGAGCCACTCGGGCAGCTCGCGGACGTCCTTCGCCGGGATGCCGAGCAGCTGCTCCGCCTCGGCGAGGGAGTGGCGGCGGCCGACCCACAGCTCGCCCTGGCCGTCGAGCCAGAACTCGCCGTTCTCGCGGTTCGAGCGCGGCAGCAGGTAGATCGTGGCCCGGTGGCCGTCCTTGACCGGCTCGAGGACGAGGACGCCGTCCTGCGTCTGGTCGCCGGTGAGGTACGCGTACTCGGTGGAGGCGCGGAAGGCGTACTCGGTGTCGTTCGACCGGGTCTTCAGGTTGCCGGCCGGGATCACCAGGCGCTCGCCCGGGAAGCGGGCGGAGAGCGCGGCGCGCCGGGCGGCGGTCCGCGAGGCCTGCGCGATCGGCTCGAGCCCGTGCAGCTCGGTGTCGGCCCAGCCGGACTTCATGTTCTCGGCGAGCTCGTCGGAGACGCCCTGGTAAAGGCCGTTCTTGCGCTGCTTGATCGGCTGCTCTTCGGAATCCTCCGGGGTCTCCGGGTTCTCCGGCGTGAGCTCCTCGGCCACGGGTCTGCCTCCTTGTGGGTACGACAGTGGTACGACTCTGAACCATCACCATCGTACGGTCGTGCGGAAGGGGCCCAGCGGCGGAAGACCCATTACCGGCAGGTCAGCCGTCGCCCGCGGTGAGCAGCCTCACGTACGGCGGACTCACTCGAAGCGCGCGGCCAGCAGGACCACGTCCTCGCCGTCGGCGGCGGGGGTGTCGAGGCCCTCGGGGAGCACGGTCCGCAGGACGTGGTCGGCGACGGCGCCCGGATCGGCCCGGTCGGCCCTCGGCACGCTCGCCGCGGCGGCGTGCAGCCGGGCGAAGGCCCGGTCCATGGCGTCGCCGGTGCGCCGGAGCAGCCCGTCGGTGTAGAGCAGCACCGTTTCTCCGGGGGCGGGCGACAGTTCGACGCTGGGCGCCTCCCAGCAGGACAGCATGCCCAGCGGGGCCGACAGCGAGGTCTCCACGTACTCGGTGCGGTGCTCGCCGACGATCAGCGGCGGCGCGTGACCGGCGCCGGCCAGCACGATCCGGCGCGCGGCCGGCTCGCAGTAGGCGAAGAGCGCGGTCGCCGAGCGGGCGGGCTCGGTGAGGCGGAGCAGCAGTTCCAGGTCGGAGAGGACGGCGACCGGGTCCTCGCCCTCCATGACGGCGTACGCGCGGAGCGAGGCCCGCAGCCGTCCCATGGCGGCGAGGGCGCTGGGCCCGCTGCCGGTGACGGAGCCGACGGCGAGGCCGAGGGCGCCGTCGGGGAGCGGCAGCGCGTCGTACCAGTCGCCGCCGCCGTGGGGGCCGGTGCGGTGGCGGGCGGCGAGCTGGACGCCGGGGACCCGGGGCAGCCGGCTGGGCAGCAGTTCCTCGGCGACGGTGGCGACGCGGGTCCGGGCGCGCTCGACCTCCAGGAGGCGGGCGATGTGCTCGGTGGCGAAGCGGGCGTAGAGGCCGACGAGGTGGCGCTGGCGCTCGGCGGGCTCGGCCGGTTCGTCGTACAGCCAGACGAGGGCGCCGAGCTTGCCGGCCTCCTCGGTGGCGAGCGGGAGGGCGTAGCTGGCGGCGTAGCCGAGGCGGGCGGCGACCTCGCGGTGGCGCGGGTCCAGGTCCTCCTCGCCGCGCAGGTCGGGGATGGCGACGGGGCGGGGCAGGGCGCCTTCGGGGAGCGGGTCGAGTCCGTCGAGGATGCGGCCGTACGAGGTGACGCTGCGGGGCACGGTCTCGATGGTGCCGAGCTCGGCGTGGGCGAGGCCGAGGCCGACGGTGAGCGCAGGGCCGAGGCCGTCGGCGGGTTCGAGGACGGCCATGCCGCGGCGGGCGCCGACGAGGGCGGCGCCGGCGCGCAGCACCTCGCGCAGCGCGTCGTCGAGCGAGGCGGCCCTGATCAGGGATTCCGTCATCTCGTGGAGCAGGGTGAGGTCGGAGACCCAGCCGGCGAGGCGGTCCTGGAGGGGCTGGAGCGGACCGGCGGAGGGGCCGGTGACTCCGGAGGCTCCGGGGGTCGCGGACACCGCGGAGGACATCGCGGAGAGCGGCGCGCCGATCGCGGCCGCAGTGTGCGGGGGAGAAGGAACAGTGGAATCGATTCCGGCCACTTTCGGCGCGCGGGGAGTACTCATCGCACTCGGCTTTCCGACCTGCGCGTTTCATGCCATAGCATCGCAAACCCCCAAGTCATTCTGCGCCGCTACCCATCGATCCACATCTACACGCACATGAGGATCGATGTCCAGCATTGTCACCATGGGACTTCTGGTGTCCGTGGGATGTGGGCGAGAGGGTTGAAGACTAGGGGAAGTTGGCCGAAAATTACCCCCGGTGTGCACCATTTGGGGTCGACTGGCGTCGTTTGAAAGCGCGTCATTTTGAGCGTGACGGGTACGTAATCGGTGACGGGCAGGGGCAGTTGGAGACGCGCCCCTGAATACGGACGCGGAACCCGAGCGTCCTCATCACCGCAGGCCGCACCCCTACCCCGAGTGGCGGGGAACGTGTTCCGGCAGGATCGCCGCCTGGAACGCCCGCCGAGAGCGCCCGCCGAGTCCGGGCGCGGCTCGTATGCGCTGAGGCGCGAGTGATACGCACGGTGAAGACATGTGTACGTACGGTGACGTTCACGTGGTGTGATGTGGATTCGGCGTTCAACGGAAAGGAACGAGCGCTCATGCGCGAGATCCTCGGAAGGCGACGCAGGCTCCGGTTCGGGCGCGGCAGGCGCGGGGGCCCGGCGGGCGTGTCGGACCTGATGGGCACGGCGCCCACGACGGAAGACCGGCTCGGAGCGGCGCTCCTCTACGCCACGGAGTGGAGCTGGCCGGTCCTGCCCGGCGTGGGCCTGCGCGTGAGCGCGGCACCGTCGGCGGTCGCGGGCGGGACGCCCGTCGCGGGCTCGGTGGGCGGGGGGCCGGAAGCGGGCACCCAGGCGGGCGCGGGTGCCGGGGCGGCTTCCGGGGCCGCGTCGGGGTCGGCTCTCGGCGCGGGCCCAGGTGCTGCGCCGGGCTCGGGTCCCGGGGCGGAGGCGCGTGCTGGTGCGGGCGTGATGAGACGGCTAGGTGCCTTGAGCCGGCTGGGGGCTGCGGGTCGGCTGGGTGCCTTGAGCCGGCTGGGGGCCCTGGCGTCCGGCGTCCGGACGGGAGCCGGGACCGGGGCGGAGGCACTGCCCGCCGTCGTGGGCTGCGCCTGTCCCGATCCGCAATGCGTCGTCCCCGGCGCGCATCCCTTCGACCCCGGCCTGCTCGCCGCCACCACCGACGCCCGCATGATCCGGTGGTGGTGGAGCCGCCGCCCCGAGGCCCCGGTCCTCCTCGCCACCGGCGGCCGCGCCCCGTGCGCGGTCAGCCTGCCCGCCGTTGCCGGCGCCCACGCCCTGGCCGCGCTCGACGCGCTGGGCATGCGGCTCGGCCCGGTCGTGGCCACGCCCACCCGCTGGGCGATCCTCGTCGCCCCGTACGGCCTCGAACGGCTCGGCGAGCTGCTGTACGCGAAGGACTGCGTGCCCAGTTCCCTGCGCTTCCACGGCGACGGCGGCTATCTGCCGCTGCCGCCCTCCCTCACCGGCGCCGGACAGGTCCGCTGGGAGCGGGCGCCGCTGGCGGGCTCGGCGCGACCGTGGCTGCCGGACGTGGAGGCGGTCGTGGACGCGCTGGTCGAGGCGAGCACGAGCATGCCGGGCGGCGGCAGCAGGCTCGCGTACTGACGGCGGTCCCGGCGCCGCCCGGCTTCACCCGAACGGGTGTGGAACGCCTCGGCATCCAGGCGAAAGGGGCGCGCGGCCGGCCGGGAGCCCACCGGCCGCGGCTATCTTCGCGGGAAGATCCGTTCCCGAGAAGCAGGTGGGCCGACGTATGGGGCGCATGAGTCCGGCACGGCTTCGAGGACTGGGGCTCGGTGCCGCCGTACTGGTCGCCGTCCTGGTGCCGGTCGCCGCGTCGGCCGGTCCGGCGGGAGACCCGGGACGCGACTCGGCCGCGGCGGGCGGCGACGGGGAGGCCGCCGCCGGGGCGGCCGCGGCCGCGGGTTCCGGGGACGCGAAGGGCAAGGGGCTGCTCCCGGACCTGGGCCTCGGGACCGCCCGTAGGACCACCGAAGCCGGGACTCCACCCGACGCCGACACCGGGGAGCCGCGCGCCGTCACGCGCTGCGGACCCGAACTCGCCTCCCCTGACGGGGTCGAGGCGCAGACGTGTGTGGTGACGGAGGGTGCCGAGGCCTGGGGCCGCACGTACTACCGGAACACGACCGGCCAGGAGCTCGACGCCGTCCTCACCCTGATGGCGCCCGCCGGGCGGACCGTACAGGTGCGGTGCGCGGTGGAGGCACGGGACGAACCGGGGACGTGCGAGACGCCGAAGGAGCCGGTGCGGGGCGGAGCCGCTTCCGGCGGCGAGGGAGCCGACGGCGGGGGAGTCGACGGCGGGGGAGTCGGTGGGGGTGGATCCGGCGCCGGCGGATCCGGCGCATTTTCGGCGGTCGCGGAATTCGCCGGAGCGGGAGAGGGCGGCAACACGCCGCTGCTGCTGCGGGCGGGGAGCAACGGGCGGGATCCGGAGGGCAGTTGAGCCGAGAACGCGGAATCCGAGATTCCGTGGCGAGCGCGCGCCGGTCCGCCGGGCAGGACCCCGGACATGAGAACGCCCGATCGCTGGCGACGGGGGATGCACCAGCGACCGGGCTTCCAGAACCGTAACAAGAGATCTGCCGTTCGCAAATTCGATCTCGGTTATTCGGACAGGGATTTAGCCCTTCCGAGGGGGGTCTTGTGGCGGACGTCACCGACTGGTCGGTCTGTCAGTCACGGATACCACCCCGGGTATCAGCTGAGCGTCACCTGACGGTTGGTGAGGCCGCCGCGGGCGCGACGCTCGTCGAGGGTGAGCGGGGCGTCCGACGCGAGCGCCGCGGCGAGCCGCTCGGCGAACGCGGCGGCCGGCTTCTCGCAGTCCTCGGCGGTCATCGAGGTCGGCAGGTCCCACACCGGGACCATGAGCCCGTGGGCCCGGAAGGAGCCGACGAGACGGGTGTCGGGGCCGAGCGAGGAGGTGCCCGCGGCCTGCAGCCGGGCGAGCGCGTCGAGCAGCTTCTCCTCGGGGTGCGGCATGACCCAGCGCAGGTGGTTCTTGTCCGGCGTCTCGCACCAGTACGCGGAGTCCACACCGGTGAGCTTCACGGTCGGGATCGCGGCGGCGTTCGCACGCTCCAGGGAGGCGGTGACCTCCGGGTTGGAATTGTCCGCGGACTCCGGAATCCAGAATTCGAATCCCGAGTGCACGACCGGCGAAAAATCGCTGTCGGCGTCGAGCAGATCCTGAAGTCGCGGACCTTCCGCCGGTACGCGGCGAGGGGCGACCGGAGTGCCGGGTTCGGCGACCAGGGCGCGCTCGAGGGTGTCGGCCAGGTCGCGGGCCAGGTCACCGGACGAGGAGTCGTTCTGCAGGGCGACCAGCACGGAGCCGTCGTCGCGGCGCAGCGCCGGCCAGGCCATCGGCAGCACGGTCGCGAGCGTCACGGACGGCACGCCGTCGGGCAGCCCGCCCTTCAGGGTGAGCGGCACGGTCGCGGCGGGCACCAGCTCGCGCAGCGCGACCCAGTCGCACTCGCCCGGCAGGCCCTCGAAGGGGCGCTGCACGAGCTCGGTCACCGCGTGCGAGGCGGCGCGGCCGTGACACGCCTTGTAGCGGCGTCCCGAACCGCACGGGCAGGGCTCGCGGGCGCCGACGACCGGGATCTCCCCGTTCGTGACCTGTGCCTGGCCGGTGTTGCCGGCCTTGGCGGGCTTCGTCTGGGGGCGCTTCTTGGCCATGGTGTGGCTTTCTCCCGATCGCGGCGGTGCTGTCTCGGGCGCGAGCCTAGCCGCACGCGGTCCCGCACGCGGGTATGCCGGTACCACTTCCTGGGGGTGTGCGGGGGCACGGGAGGCGCCGGGAGCGCGGGGTGCGGGAGGCGACCCGGGCTTCGGGAGCGCGGGCTGCCGCGCTCCTCGCCGGCCTCACTCCAACTCGTCGTACGCGTCCAGGAAGCCGAGTCCGGAGCCGCTGCCGACGCGGGTCGCGAAGTCCTCGCGGCGATGGCCGCCGGTGACCTGCACCCAGACGGTGACCTCGCCGGTCGCGCTGTCCCGTACGCCCCAGTCCTGGGCGAGCGCGCTGATGATGTTCAGCCCCCGGCCGCCGCGCGCGGTGACCGACGGCGTGGCCGGAACAGGGCGGGTGGGACCGCCGCCGTCCGTCACCTCCACCACGAGTCCGCCCGCCCGGTCGACGCTCCAGGCCGCCCGTACGTCACCGTCGCCCATGTCCGCGCAGCCCAGCGGTCTGCCGTGCCGGCAGGCATTGCTCAGCAATTCGGAAAGGATCAGTACCGCGTCGTCGACGACCGAATCGGCCATGCCGCTGCGGCTCAACTGCTCCCGCATCCGGTGCCGCGCCTGCCCCACGCCCGCAGGGCCATGGGGAACGGCCATGCTCGACGACGTGGGCACCTCCTGTGCCACCACCAACGCCACCCCCGAGACCTCCTTTGCCCCACGCCACGAGGTGAATGCCCCGATGGCCTGCACCGGAAACCGGCCAGTAGGACTCCGGTGACGCACTCGTGACGATCGCGTACGTCCCGAACGCGCCGGTGCACACCCCGCACGCCCGTGACGAGCGGTGCAAATGGGGCGAGCGGGCCTCAATGGGCGACCGTGACGGGCTCGGCAGAGCTCGACGGGCGAAGGCGACGGGTCTCTAGAGGCGCCCCAATTGGGACAGGACCTGCTTCGGACGGTTCGTGATGATCGCGTCCACGCCGAGCCGCTCGCACAGTTCGACGTCCTCCGGCTCGTCCACGGTCCAGACGTGGACCTGGTGGCCGGCCTTCTGGAGCCGCAGGATCACGGCGGGGTGGTGGCGCACGATCCGGATCGAGGGGCCGGCGATCCGCGCGCCGGCCGGAAGCCGTCCGTCGCGCAGCCGCGGGGACACGAACTGGGAGAGCGAGACCGTGGGCAGCGTCGGCGCGGCCTTCGCGATGCGGTGCAGCGAACGGGCCGAGAAGCTCATGACGCGGACCGGCGACTCCTCGGGGGCGGCGGGCGCGGCGAGACCGAAGCGGTCGAGGAGCTGCAGCAGCTTCTCCTCCACCTGCCCGGCCCAGCGGGTGGGGTGCTTGGTCTCGATGGCCAGTTCTATGTGCCGGCCGGTGTCGGAGACCAGCTCCAGGAGGCGTTCGAGGGTGAGGACGGAGGTGGCCTCGGGGTCGGTCCGGCCGGCGGTCCGGTCGCCGCTTCGGTCGCCGGTCCGGTCGCCGGTTCGGTCGGGGCTCTCGACGGCTTCGTCGCGGCCCTTCCAGGTGCCGAAGTCGAGCGCGGCGAGGTCGGCGAGCTCCAGGGCGGAGACGGCGCCCTTGCCGTTGGAGGTGCGGTTGACGCGGCGGTCGTGGACACAGACCAGGTGGCCGTCGGCGGTGAGCCGGACGTCGCACTCCAGGGCGTCGGCGCCGTCCTCGATGGCCTTCACGTAGGCGGCCAGGGTGTGCTCGGGGGCGTCCTCGGAGGCGCCGCGGTGGGCGACCACCTGGACGGCGGCGCGGCGGTTCGGCTGCAGCGGTACGTGGGTCACCGCGTCATGGTACGGGTGTCTGTTATCGCCCCATATAAAGATAGTGGGTGCCGCACACAGGTCCGGCTTACAGTGGCCTGACGTGCTGTGGGAAAAGCTGACCACAGCGACCGTGCAATCCGTGCGACGGTCGGAGAGTGAGCGAGGAGAGAGCTGTGAGCACCGAGAACGAGGGCGCGGCGGTTCCGGCGGACCAGGGTGCCCCGTCCACGCCTCCCACGCCTCCGGCCACGCCTGCCACCCCGCCCGCCCCTGCCGCCCCGCCGTCCGCGCCGCCGGCGCAGCCGCCCGCCACCACCCAGGAGCCGATCCCGGCGGAACCTGCGGCAGCGACCCAGCAGCCGACCCCGGCTCCCACCCCGGCCCCGACCTCGGCCCCGGCCCCGCCCCCCGCCTCCGAGCAGCCGACGGCGATCCAGGCTCCGCTGACGGAGACGACGGCCCCCCTGCCCCCGACCTCCCAGCCCACCCCCGCCCAGGCTCAGACCGCCGCCCAGGCCCCCGCCCCCGCACACGACCATGCCCACGCCCACGCCCCGGCCCCGGCGGCGGGCGGATGGCCCCCGGCCCCGCCCGCGACCCCGGCCTGGGGCGCGCCGGCGGCGCCCGTCCCGGAGGCGCCGCGCAAGCGCGGCGGCGGTCTGGTGGCGGCCGTCCTCGTGGCGGCCCTGGTGGCCGGCGGTGTCGGCGGGGGCATCGGTTACTGGGCGGCGTCGCAGCGCGACGACTCCGCCGCCTCGACCACGGTCTCGTCGGGCGACGCGCCCTCCTCCTTCAAGCGGGACCCGGGCACGGTGGCGGCGATCGCCGCGAAGGCGCTGCCGAGCGTGGTGACCATCCAGGCGAAGTCGGGCGGTGTGGAAGGCGAGGGCGGCACGGGCACGGGCTTCGTCTACGACAAGGAAGGCCACATCGTCACCAACAACCACGTGGTGGCGTCGGCGGCGGAGGGCGGCACGCTCTCCGCGACGTTCTCGAACGGCAAGACGTACGACGCGGAGGTCGTGGGCCGGGCCGAGGGCTACGACGTGGCGGTGCTGAAGCTGAAGAACGCGCCCGGGAACCTGACGCCGCTGCCGCTGGGCGACTCGGACAAGGTCGCGGTCGGCGATTCGACGATCGCGATCGGCGCGCCGTTCGGCCTGTCGAACACGGTCACCACGGGCATCATCAGCGCCAAGAACCGCCCGGTCGCCTCGGGCGACGGGGCCGGCGGCAAGAACTCGTACATGAGCGCGCTGCAGACGGACGCCTCGATCAACCCGGGCAACTCCGGCGGCCCGCTGCTCGACGCGAGCGGCGCGGTGATCGGCATCAACTCGGCGATCCAGTCGACGGGCAGCGGCTTCGGCCAGTCCCAGGCGGGCTCGATCGGCCTGGGCTTCGCCATCCCGGTGAACCAGGCCAAGAACGTCGCCGAGCAGCTGATCAAGACGGGCAAGCCGGTCTACCCGGTCATCGGCGCGGTGGTGAACATGCAGGACCGGGGCGAGGGCGCGACGATCGCGGAGCAGGGCACCGGCGGCACCCCGTCCATCACGCCGAACGGCCCCGCGGCGAAGGCGGGCCTGAAGCCGGGCGACGTGATCACCGGCTTCGGCGACCACCAGATCGACAGCGGCCCCACCCTGATCAGCGAGATCTGGACCCACCAGCCCGGCGACTCCGTCAAGATCACCTACGAACGGGCCGGCAAGCCCGCCACCACCACGGTCACCCTCGGCGAACGCACCGGCGACAACTGACCCCACCCGACTCACCCGAGCCTTCCCCGCCACCCGCCACCCGCCACCCGGCCTCCGGGAGCCGGTAGGCTGTAGCCGCTCCGCGCCAGGTGGCGCGGGGCGAGGGTGGGTTGCCCGAGCGGCCTAAGGGAACGGTCTTGAAAACCGTCGTGGCGAGAGTCACCGTGGGTTCAAATCCCACACCCACCGCACATGTCGAAGGCCCCTGACCAGGTAAATCGGTCGGGGGCCTTGGTGTTTCGCCCTCCTTGGCTGGCCGTCGTTCCCCGGTGCTTCCCGCACGATCGGGCACGGGAGGGGCACGGCGCCTTCTGAGCCGTTGCTCGGGACGGGGGCGGGGACGGGGGCGGACGTCGGTGGTGGGGGTGCGGGGTGGGTGGAGAGTCGCCGAAACGGTTCTCCTCTTGTGTCGCCCGGTCTTTCCGGATCCGGCCCGCTGTGGGGCGTGTGAGCTGTGCGTTTGTTGGGAGAAAGGGGGTTTATCTACTTGTCCTCACACTTGAGGGGGAAAGCGGCACACCTGGGTGGTTCGCCGGGGATTCGGTGGGCAACTCTGATCTTGCGACGTCGAGCACATCGACCGGAGCGGTCGGCCAACTGCCCTGGTCTCGGGAGTAGTTCACGCATTCAGAGCCGTTGCTCAGTGCTTCGGAATTTCAGAGTTCCAGTTCCTGGAGGAACACACATGGCAAGCATCCGTACCGCCCGCGTTCTCGCCGCTGCCGCCGCCCTGCCCCTCACCGCCGCGCTCTTCGCGGGAGTGGCTCAGGCCGACAACGGTGGATTCGCGAACGACGGATCGAATGCGAGCGTCGCCACGATCATCGGCAGCGGTGTCGGCGGCAACAACAACGGCAACTCCACCACCACCCAGCAGGTGGCGACCGGTTCCGGCGCCTCCAACCAGAACAACACCGCGAGCGTGAACGGCTCCGCGCTCACCCACATCGACCAGTCCAACGCGGTGGTCAACTTCTTTCCATGGTGGTAGCCGGCCCGACGGGGGGACTGATCGCGGGGAGCGATCGTGGGGGAGCGGCAGTGAGGGGGCGGTCGCGGGGAGTGCGGTCGTGAGGTCACGGGAATCGTGGTCGTGAGGCGAACGGCGGCCCGGGCGGCGGTACTTCGGTATCGACGTCCGGGCCGCCCTTGCGTGTCCGCGACGGCCCTCGCGTGCCTGCGATGGTTGTGGTGTGTTCGCGACGGTCGTCGTGGGTGGCTTCGGGCTCGTGCTGTCCGCGGTTCGCGCGCGTGGTGGGGGTGGCGTGTGCGGTGACGGTTCCCGTATGCCGTGGCGGTTCCCGTGCGCGGTGACGGTTCCGTGTGCGGTGGCTGTTCCCGCGCGCGGTGGCGACCCCCGTACGCGGTCACGGTCCCCGCGCGCGGCCACCGGGCCCGTCGCCGTTCTTGACAGAGGTCCTCGGTCTGAATGAATCTGACGGACAGTCAGAAAATGTGGGAGCCCACGACCGAAGCCCGTCCGTCCTCCTCACGAGAGGCCGTCGCCGTGCACCTCGCCCCGACCGAACGGCAGCTGCGGCTGCGCGCCGAGCTCCGCGCGTACTTCCGCGATCTGATGCCCGACGGCCCGCCCCCGCCCGCCGACTCCGCCGCCCAGCGCGCCCTGCTGCGCCGCATCGGTGCCGACGGGCTGCTGGGGCTCGGCTGGCCCGAGGAGTACGGCGGGCAGGGCCGCGGGCCCGACGAGCAGTTCGTCTTCTTCGACGAGGCCTACCGGGCCGGCGCCCCCGTCTCCATGGTCACCCTCAACACCGTCGGCCCCACCCTGATGAAGTACGGGACCGACGAGCAGAAGGCGGCCTTCCTGCCCGGCATCCTCCGCGGCGAGACCGTCTTCGCCATCGGCTACAGCGAGCCCGAGGCCGGCACCGACCTCGCCTCCCTCCGCACCCGCGCCGTACGCGACGGGGACTCCTGGCTGGTCGACGGGCAGAAGGTCTTCACCTCCAACGCCCAGAACGCCGACTGGATCTGGCTGGCCTGCCGCACCGACAGCGACCCCGGCACCCCGCGCCACCGCGGCATCTCCATCGTCCTGGTCCCCACCGACGCCCCGGGCTTCTCGTGGACGCCCATCGAGACCGTCGGCGGTCTGACCACCACGGCCACCTCCTACGACTCCGTCCGCGTGCCGCTCGGCAACCTCGTCGGCCCCGAGCACGGCGGCTGGGGACTCATCACCAACCAGCTCAACCACGAACGGGTCGCCCTCGCCGCGATCGGCATGCAGGCCGAGGACTTCTACGCGGCCGCCCTGCGCTCCGCCCGTAACCCCGATCCCGTGACCGGCGCACGCCGGATCGACGAGCCCTGGATACGGATCCGCGCCGCCGAGGCCCACGCCCGGCTCGCGGCGACCCGCCTGCTCAACTGGCGTCTGGTCGGGGACGTGGGCGCCGGTCGGCTGGGGCCGGGCGACGCGAGCGGCGTGAAGTTCGCGGGCACGGAATCCGCGGTCGAGGTGTACCGCATGTGCCAGGAGATCGCGGGCCCGGCCGCACTGGTCCGAGCGGGTTCGCCGGGCGCCTTCGACGGCGGCGAACTCGAACGCATGAACCGGGCCGCCCAGATCAACACCTTCGGCGGCGGCGTGAGCGAGGTGCAGCGCGAGATCGTCGCGACGATGCGGCTCGGCATGAAGGGAAGGGGGCGCCGATGAGCGGCGCGGACGGCACCAGGGCAAGCCAAGAGGCCGTCGACGACGCGCTGTTCGAGCGGATCAGGGCGTACGAAGGGCGGCCGACGTCCAACGCCTCCGTCGGCAAGGACCCCGTCAACCTGCCCATGATCCGCCACTGGTGCGAGGCCATGGGCGACACCGACCCCGCGTACCGAGGGCCCGATGCCGTCGCGCCGCCCACCATGCTCCAGGCGTGGACCATGGGCGGCCTCTCCGGGCATCCCGACCGCTCCGGGGCCTACGAGGAGCTGTCCGCCCTCCTCGACGACGCCGGGTTCACCTCGATCGTCGCCACCGACTGCGAGCAGGAGTACCTGCGACCGCTGCGACCCGGTGACCTGATCACCTTCGACGCCGTCATCGAGGCGGTCTCGCCGCGCAAGACCACCAAGCTCGGCGCCGGGTACTTCATCACCACGCGCATGGACGTACGGGCCGGCGGCGTACTCGCCGGGACCCATCGCTTCCGCGTCCTCAAGTACGCACCGACCCGGCAGCCCCCGTCTGCCGGCGAGTCCCAGTCGGTAGTCCGGCAGCCCCCGTCCGCCGGCGAGTCCCAGTCGGTAGTCCGGCAGTCCCCGTCCGCCGGTGAGTCCCCGTCGGCCCAGCAGTTCACACCCGTCCGTGGGTCCCGGTCGGTCCGGCGGTCTCCCCAGGCTCATCCGTCCCCGCAGGCTCATCCGTCTCCGCCGGCTCGTCCGTCTCCGCCGGCTCGTCGGTCCGAGGAGCCTCGCCAGGTCGGGCGGCCCCGGACGTCCGAAAAGCCCCGGCAGCCCGAGCGGGACCATGAGCGGCCCCGGCGGCCGCGGCCCGTGATCAACCGCGACAACGCGGGCTTCTGGGCGGGTGTCGCGGAGCACCGCCTGCTGATCCAGAGCTGCGCCGGTTGCTCGACCCCGCGTTTCCCCTGGCTGCCCGGCTGCAACGCCTGCGGCTCGCAGGAGTGGGACACCGTCGAGGCGAGCGGCGAGGGGACCGTCTACTCGTACGTGGTGATGCACCACCCGCCCTTCCCCGCCTTCGAGCCGCCCTACGCGGTCGGGCTGATCGAACTCGCCGAAGGCGTGCGGATGGTCAGCAACGTCGTCGGCGTGCCGTACGACAAGGTACGGATCGGGATGCCGGTGCGGCTGGAGTTCCTGCGCGTGGACGAGGACCTCGAACTCCCCGTCTTCCGCGCGGGAGGAGAGGGCTGACATGGACTTCACCCCCACCGAGGAGCAGCAGGCCGCCCGCGAGCTCGCCGCGCGCGTCTTCGGCGACCTCTCCACGCACGAGCGGCTCGCCGCCGCCGGCACCGGCACGGACGCCGAGCTGTGGAAGGCCCTGTGCGCCGCCGGACTGCCCGGCGCCGTCGAGGAGGTCGGACTCCTCGGCCTCGTCCTGATGGCCGAGGAACAGGGGCGTACGACCGCCCAGGTGCCCTTCACGGCGAGCTGCGTGTACGGACTCCTCGCCGTGGCCCGGCACGGCACGGAGGACCAGCGGGCCCGGCTGCTGCCGGGACTGAGGGACGGTTCGGCGGTCGCGACGGGAGCCTTCCCGGCGGCGGGTGTCTTCCCGGTGGCGAGTGCCTCCCCGGCGGCGGGCGCCTCCTCCCCGGCGGCGGGCGCGTCCTCGGCGGCGGGAGCTGGGGCCGGCGCCGGAGCCTTACGCGCCGAGCGTGGCGCCGTACGGGCCGAGTCTGACGCCGTACGGGCCGAGTCTGACGCGGTGCGGGCCGGGTCTGACGCGGTACGTGCGGAGCCCGGCGCCGTACGTGCGGAGCCCGGCAACGTACGCGCCGAGCCCAGCCCCGTACGCGCCGACCGCGGGCAGCGGCTCGCCGGCAGCGTCGCCTGGGTGCCCTGGCTGCGGGACGCCACCCATGTCCTCGTACCGGACGAGCAGCGCGCCCTGTGGCTCGTGCGTACCGAGGACGCCGGGCCGGCGGAGGACGTCGAGCTCACCGCGCCCTGGTCCGCCGGGCGGCTCGTCCTCGACCGGACGCCCGGCGAGCGGGTCGGCGGGCCCGGGGCGTACGACGACGTGCTCGCCGCCGCCCGGATCGCCTTCGCGGGGCTCCAGGCGGGCGTCTGCGCCGGGTCGCTGGCCCGGGCGGTGGCGTACACCTCGGTGCGGGAGCAGTTCGGGCGGCCGCTGTCCTCGCACCAGGCGGTCCAGCTGCGTGCCGCCGACGCGCACATGGACACGGAGTCCATCCGCGTCACCGCCTACGAGGCGGCCTGGCGGTACGACCAGGCCCTGCCCGCCGCCGCGCACGCCCTGACGGCGGCCTGGTGGGCCTCGGAGGCGGGGAAGCGGGTCGTCCACGCCGGCCAGCACCTGCACGGCGGCATGGGCGCGGATCTCGGGCATCCCGTCCACCGGCACTTCCTCTGGGGCCGCCAGCTCGACGCGTACCTGGGCTGCGGCACCGAACTCCTCGCCGAACTGGGCGACCTGCTCGCGAAAGGAGAGGCCGCATGAGAGCGGAGGCCGAGCGGACGGATCCGGAGGTCCGGGTCGTCAAGGCCGGGGACGCGTTGGCGCCGCTCGCGATTCCCGTCACCCGCACCCTGATCGTCGCCGGTGCCGTCGCCTCCCGCGACTACCAGGACGTCCACCACGACGCCGAGCTGGCCCGGGAGAAGGGCTCCCCGGACATCTTCATGAACATCCTCACGACCAACGGCCTCGTCGGGCGGTACATCACCGACCGCCTCGGCCCCGGCGCCGTGCTCCGCAAGGTCGCCATCCGGCTCGGTGCCCCCAACTACCCGGGGGACACCATGACCTTGACCGGGACGGTCACCGAGGTCGAGGGCACCACGGCGCGGGTGCGCGTCGTCGGCGCCAACCGGCTGGGCCACCACGTCACGGGCAGTGTGACCGTCGAACTGCCCGCAGAACCGCCGACCGGCGTGCCCGCAGAACCGCCGACCGGCGTGCCCGCAGAACCGCCGACCGGCGTGCCCGCAGAACCGCCGGCCGGCGTGCCCGCAGAACCGCCGGCCGGCGTGCCCACAGAGCCACCCGCGGGCGACCACACAGAGCCACCGGCCGGGCCGCCCGCCGAACCGCCCACCGGCGTGCCCGCAGCACCGCCGGCCGGCGTGCCCGCCGAACCGCCCACCGGCCCGGACCCGGAGGTGTCCCGATGAGCCTGCACGCCCCGGACGGCCTCGGCGGGCGGGCCGCCGTCGTCGGGATCGGCGCCACGGAGTTCTCCAAGGACTCCGGCCGCAGCGAGCTCGCCCTCGCCGTGGAGGCCGTGCACACGGCGCTCGACGACGCCGGTCTCGTCCCCGCCGACGTCGACGGCCTGGTCACCTTCACCATGGACACCAGTCCCGAGATCACCGTCGCCCAGGCGGCCGGCATGGGCGAGCTGTCCTTCTTCTCCCGCGTCCACTACGGCGGCGGCGCCGCCTGCGCCACCGTCCAGCAGGCCGCGCTCGCCGTCACCGCCGGGATCGCCGAAGTGGTCGTCTGCTACCGGGCGTTCAACGAGCGCTCGGGGCGCCGCTTCGGCTCCGGCGTGCAGCAGCGCGAGCCGTCGGCGGAAGGCGTGGCGCTCGGCTGGCAGCTGCCCTTCGGGCTGCTCACGCCGGCCTCCTGGGTCGCCATGACCGCTCAGCGCTACCTCCACACCTACGGGCTCACGCCGGACGCCTTCGGCCATGTCGCCGTCACCGACCGGCGGTACGCGGCCACCAACCCCGCCGCGTACTTCCACGGCAAGCCGATCACCCTCGCCGACCACGCCGCCTCGCGCTGGATCGCCGAGCCGCTGCGGCTGCTCGACTGCTGCCAGGAGACCGACGGCGGCCAGGCGATCGTCGTCACCTCCACCGAGCGCGCCCGCGACCTGCGCCGTCCGCCCGCGGTGATCGTGGCCGCCGCCCAGGGCGCGGGCCGGAACCAGGAGGCGATGACCAGCTTCTACCGGGACGGACTGACCGGTCTGCCGGAGATGGGCGTCGTGGCCCGCCAGCTGTGGCGGAGCTCCGGACTCCGGCCCGGGGACATCGACGTCGGCATCCTCTACGACCACTTCACGCCCTTCGTCCTCATGCAGCTGGAGGAGTTCGGCTTCTGCGGACCGGGCGAGGCGGCCGACTTCGTGGCGGCCGACGCGCTGCCGCTGAACACCCACGGCGGCCAGCTGGGCGAGGCGTACCTGCACGGGATGAACGGGATCGCCGAGGCGGTCCGACAGATCCGCGGCACGTCCGTGAACCAGATACCGGGGGCGGCCAGGACCCTGGTCACGGCCGGGACCGGCGTTCCCACGTCCGGGTTGATCCTGGGCACGGACGGCTGAGGCCACGCCACCAGCGGTGGCCGCACGCGGCGGGGCGCCTTTCACTCGCGCCATGAGCAACGTCCCACCGCGTCACCCCTGCCCCACCTGCCCCACCTGCCCCACCGGCCCGACCTGCTCCACCGGCCCGACCTGCCCCACCCGCCCGACCTGCCCGACCCGCTCCACCGGCCCGACCTGCCCTGCCTGGTCCACCTGCCACGCGGGCTCCCACCGCACCGAACGCACCCGCCCGAGGCGGACCCGCGCCGCCGTCCGCGCCGCCGTCGCCGCGACGGTCGCCGCGGTCGCGGCGACCGCGGCCCTCCTGGCCGCTCCCGCGTACGGGGCGCCGGCCCCGCCCACCGACCGGACCCCGGCCGCCGCCGCGCCCGCCGCGCCCGCGCCCCGGTACTTCGCGGGGCGGGCGTTCGACACGTGCGAGGCGCCGTCGCTCGACGTGATGAGGGCCTGGCGGGCCTCGCCGTACCAGGCCGTCGGGGTGTACTTCGGGGGCCGCGGCCGGGGCTGCCGTACCCAGCGGCAGCTCACTCCCGGGTGGGTCGCCTCGGTGCACGCCCAGGGCTGGCGGCTGCTGCCGCTGTTCGTGGGCTCGCAGGCGCCGTGCGTGATCGCCGAGGCCAAGCGGCGGTACGCGATCGGCCGCAGCCCCTGGCGGCAGGGCACCCGGGAGGGCGGTGAGGCGGTACGGGCCGCCAGGGCGCTCGGCCTGGCCGCGGGCAGCCCGCTCTACCTGGACATCGAGGCGTACCGGACGGGCGACGCCCGGTGCGCGGAGACGACCCTGCTCTTCGTCCGGGCGTGGAACCGGGAGGTCCGTCGCCTCGGCTACCTCGCCGGGTTCTACGGCAGCTCCGACAGCGGCGTCCGGGAACTGGAGCGACAGCGGGCGGCGGGGACGCGGGACCTGCCGACAGCGGTCTGGTTCGCGCGCTGGCGGGCCCGGCCCGCGCTCGACACGGAGCGCTCGCTGCACCCGCTCGCCTGGCGGCCGCACGCCCGGATCCACCAGTACGCGGGCGAGGTCGCCGAGACCCATGGCGGCCGGCGGCTCGTGATCGACCGCAACCTGGTCGACGCGCCGGTGGCCCGCGTCGGCACCTGACGGCCGCCGGGCGACCCGGCGCCCCGACCCTGCCGCCCCGACCCTGCCGCCCCGACCTGGCGCCTCGACCCCTGTTGCCCCCGTCCTGGCGCCTCGACCCCTGTGCCCCCGGCCTGGCGCGTCGACCCCTGTTCCCCCGATCCTGGCGCCTCAACCCCGGCGCCCCGACCCTGACGTCCCCCGTCTGCGGCTCCACCTTCAGGAGGTCGGGCGGTCCCCACCCCTACAACCTGAGGCGGAGTGCGGTTCGGGACCTGGGGCCGATCCGGTGGCGGGGGCCCGCTCATAGCGTGGAACCATGACTCCGCCGCCTTCCGGCCCCGTCTGTGCCGGCGCATCCACGGCCGCCACGGCCCACCGCACCCGCCCCGGCGCCGGCCCCGCGCCGCACGCCGCGTACCCGTCGTTCACCTCGTACGTCCGGGCCCGCGGGCCCGTCCTCCTGCGCACCGCGCGCTCGCTGACCGCGAACCACTCGGACGCGGAGGACCTGCTGCAGACGGCGCTCGCCAAGACGTACGTCGCCTGGGAGCGCATCGAGGACCACCGCGCCCTGGACGGCTACGTCCGGCGCGCGTTGCTGAACACCCGTACCTCGCAGTGGCGCAAGCGCAAGGTCGACGAGTTCGCCTGCGACGAGCTCCCGGAGCCCCTCGGGCTGCCCGCGCCGGACCCGGCGGAGCGCCAGGTGCTGCACGACGCGATGTGGCGTGCGGTGATGAAGCTCCCCGACCGCCAGCGGGCGATGGTCGTCCTCAGGTATTACGAGGACCTGAGCGAGGCGCAGACCGCCGAGGTGCTCGGGGTCTCCGTCGGAACGGTCAAGAGCGCCGTCTCGCGGGCGCTCGGCAAGCTCCGCGAGGACCCGGAGCTGGCCCCCGTACGGTGAGGACGACCCGTCCCGGGCGGCGGTCCGGCAGTCCGGCGGCCTGCGCGCCACCGGGCAACCGGCGTTCCGACGGTCGGAGACTCGCGGGCCGACCCAGGCAAGCGACCTTCCGACGGCCCGGAGACTCGAGGGCCGACCCACGCAACCGGCGTTCCGACGGCCCGGGGACCCGCGGGCGACCCAGGCAACCGGCGTTCCGGCGGCCGGCTGCCGGCGGACAAACCGCGCGCCCACGCCGCTCAACCGAGGGTTACCCTCGGTTATGCCAGTGATCGCTGGCAAATTCGTACTCCTGGGTAGTGACATACCGCCCGGTACGCGCGCAGAATCAGCCCATTCCTACTGCCGCGTAGCGCCCTCGGGAGGACGCCCGTGCTCAGCACCATGCAGGACGTACCACTGACCGTCACCCGCATCCTGAAGCACGGGATGACGATCCACGGGAGGTCCACCATCACGACGTGGACCGGAGACGGCGAGCCGCAGCGCCGTACGTTCGCGGAAGCCGGCGCGCGCGCCGCCCAGTTGGCCAACGCCCTGCGCGACGAGCTCGGCGTCACCGCCGGCGAGCGGGTGGCCACCCTGATGTGGAACAACGCCGAGCACGTCGAGGCGTACTTCGCGATCCCCGCCATGGGCGCGGTCGTCCACACCCTCAACCTCCGCCTGCCCGCCGAGCAGCTGGCCTGGATCGCCAACCACGCCGCCGACCGCGTGGTCCTCGTCAACGGCTCCCTGCTCCCGCTCCTCGCCCCGCTGCTCCCGCACCTGCCCACGGTCGAGCACGTCGTCGTCACCGGCGCGGGCGACCGCTCCCTCCTGGACGGCGCGGCGCCGCGCGTGCACGAGTACGAGGAGCTGATCGCCGGCCGTCCCGCCACGTACGACTGGCCCGAGCTCGACGAGCGCAGCGCCGCCGCCATGTGCTACACCTCCGGCACCACCGGCGACCCCAAGGGCGTCGTCTACTCCCACCGCTCCATCTACCTGCACTCGATGCAGGTGAACATGACGGAGTCGATGGGCCTGACGGACAAGGACACCACCCTGGTCGTGGTCCCGCAGTTCCACGTGCTCGCCTGGGGCCTGCCGCACGCCACCTTCATGACCGGCATCAACATGCTGATGCCGGACCGTTTCCTCCAGCCGGCCCCGCTCGCCGAGATGATCGAGCGCGAGAAGCCGACCCACGCCGCCGCCGTCCCCACCATCTGGCAGGGCCTGCTCGCCGAGGTCACCGCCAACCCGCGCGACATCAGCTCCATGGCGCAGGTGACCATCGGCGGCGCGGCGTGTCCGCCCTCGCTCATGGAGGCGTACGACAAGCTCGGGGTCCGCCTCTGTCACGCCTGGGGCATGACGGAGACCTCGCCGCTCGGCACCATGGCCCACCCGCCGGCCGGCCTCACGCCGGAGGAGGAGTGGCCGTACCGCGTGACGCAGGGCCGCTTCCCGGCGGGCGTCGAGGGCCGGCTGGTCGGCCCCGGTGGCGAGATCCTGCCCTGGGACGGAGAGTCGGCGGGCGAGCTGGAGGTCCGCGGCAACTGGATCGCGGGCGCGTACTACGGCGGCGCGGACGGCGAACCGTTCCGCCCCGACGACAAGTTCAGCGAGGACGGCTGGCTGAAGACCGGCGACGTCGGCGTCATCAGCGCCGACGGCTTCCTCACCCTCACCGACCGCGCCAAGGACGTCATCAAGTCCGGCGGCGAGTGGATCTCCTCCGTCGAGCTGGAGAACGCCCTCATGGGCCACCCGGCCGTCGCCGAGGCCGCCGTCGTCGCCGTCCCCGACGACAAGTGGGGCGAGCGCCCGCTCGCGACCGTCGTCCTCAAGGAGGGCGCGAGCGCGGACTACGAGGAGCTGCGCGCCTTCCTCGCCGCCGAGGGCGGCATCGCCAAGTGGCAGCTTCCGGAGCGCTGGGCGATCGTGCCGGCCGTCCCGAAGACGAGCGTCGGCAAGTTCGACAAGAAGGTGATCCGCAAGCAGTACGCGGAGGGCGAGCTGGACGTGACGCAGCTCTGAGTCCGAGCAAGGAGAGGCGGCACCAACCGGCCCCGGCCGTGGGCTAGTTGGTGCCGATCTTCGCGAGCAGGTCGACGATCCTGGCCTGCACCTCGGCGCTGGTCGACCGCTCCGCGAGGAACAGCACCGTCTCGCCCGAGGAGAGCCGGGGCAGTTCGGCCTCGTCGAGGCCCGCGGAGGTGTAGACGACCAGCGGCGTGCGGTTCAACCGGCCGTTGGCGCGCAGCCAGTCGATGATCCCGGCCCGGCGGCGGCGCACCTGCATCAGGTCCATCACCACCAGGTTCGGCCGCATCTGCTGGGCCAGCGAGACCGCCTCGGTGTCGGTCGCCGCCCGCACCACCTGCATCCCGCGCCGCTCCAGCGTCGCCGCGAGCGCCTGGGCGATCTCCTCGCTCTCCTCGATGAGGAGCACGCGGGACGGGTGCTGCTCGCTGTCCCGTGGTGCCAGCGCCTTCAGCAGGACGGCGGGATCGGCGCCGTACGCCTCCTCGCGGGTCGCCTGCCCGAGCCCGGCCGCGAGCAGCACCGGCACCTCGGCGGCGACCGCCGCCTGCCGCAGCGACTGCAGCGCGGTACGGGTGATGGGGCCGGTCAGCGGGTCGACGAAGAGCGCGGCCGGGAAGGCGGCGATCTGCGCGTCGACCTCCTCGCGGGAGTGCACGATCACCGGCCGGTAGCCGCGGTCGCTCAGCGCCTGCTGCGTGGCCACGTCGGGCGCGGGCCAGACGAGCAGCCGGCGCGGGTTGTCCAGCGGCTCCGGGGGCAGTTCGTCGTCGACGGGCTGCGGGACCGGCTGGTTCGACACCTCCACCGCGCCGCCGGGGCCGTCCAGCGGCTCGGGCCCCTCCGCCGAGCCTTCGGCGGGCGCCTCTATCGCGTACGCACGGCCTTCGGGAGCGGGCGTCGGGCCGAGCTTGGCGGCTGCGGAGGGCATGGCTGCGGGCGTGGCGGCGGGCATGACGGGGGGTACGGGGGCCGCGGGCGTACCGGCGACGGCGGGGCCGTCCGCCAGGCCGTCCATGGGGCCGTTCGCGGGGCCGGGCGACTTCGCCGCGGCCATCGGGATCGGAGTCTCCGCCGGAGGGTGGGCCTTCGCGGTGGCCTCGGGCACGGCGGCGGGGACCGGGCCGGCGGACGACTGGGCGGCCGTCGGCGCCGCGGCCGGCGTCGGCGCCGGCGTCGCGGAGGGCGGGACCGGTGTGGGCTGCCGGCCCTCCGCCGCCGGGTTGCCGAGCTTGCGCCGACGGCCGGAGGGCGCGGGCGCGGACGGGGGCGTGGGCATGGGCGTGGGCATGGCGGAACCGGCCGGGGCGGGAGCGGGCCGGGCGGGCGTCGGCGTCGCGGGCTGGACGAAGGGCACGCCCTGACCGAGGGTCCGCACGCTGAACGCACGCCCCCCTTGCGTCCCGTCCTTGGGCACGGACCCGGCCGCGGGAGCCGGCGGCGCGGCGGGAGCCGGCGGCGCGGCCGAGGCTGCCGGAGCCGACGGAGCCGCGGGAGCGGTCGGAGCCGTCGGCATCTCGGGCGGCAGCGGTACGGAGCCGGTGCCGGTCCCCCTCGTGGTGGCGGCCGGAACGGTCACCGGTGCCTGCGGTCCCTGCGGCACCTGCCCGGCGTGCGGTACCTGCTCCGCGTGCGTGGCGGGCAGCGGGTGCGGCTGCGGCGGCGTGTGGTCGTCCTGCGGCAGGGCCCGTACGGCCCCGTGGGCGGCCGTGGCGGCCGGGGCGGGGTCCGTGCCGCGGTCGGCGTCGGCAGGCGGCAGCGCGAACGGCGTACGCGGCCCGGCCTCGGCCGCCGCGGCCC
>NZ_SDOY01000037.1 GCF_004117935.1 Streptomyces roseicoloratus
ACCTCCTTTCTAAGGAGCACAGTACCGATTGCGAGCAAACGTCTCGCACGGTCAGCTCATGGGTGGAACGTTGATTAGTTGGCGCGATTCTTCAGAGTCTTCTGTCAGTACTGCTTCGGCGTGGAACGCAGAGTGAACCGAGAGGGTCGTGCCTGGCACGTTGTTGGGTATCTGAGGGTACGGCCGCAAGGTTGTATCTTCGCGATGCCGGCCCCAGTGAACTTGATTCTTTTG
>NZ_SDOY01000038.1 GCF_004117935.1 Streptomyces roseicoloratus
GGCGACGGCGGGCGCGGCGAGCGCGGTCGCGGCGAGGCCGGCCACCAGGCCGGCGGCGGCGACGGTGCGGGCGGCTGACATGCGGACTCCCCTGATCGTGGTGCTTGCGGTCACGGGAGGGGACCGGGGGCGGCCCGCGGAGGGTTGAGGCCGGTCCTGACGGTTGAGCCGTTTTCAGCCGTTCGCCGGATCGGAGAGGTGGGAGTGGCCGGTGGGGGGCCGGTCGCGCCACAGCTGGAGGCCGATGTCGACGAGCTCGACGCGGTGGAGCGAGGGCACGGAGTCGAGCGGGTGCCAGGCGGCGAGGTCGGTGGAGCCGCCCTGCTCGTTGCGCAGGGAGCCGCCGGTGATCCCGGCCTCGTAGATGATCCTGAGGCCCTGCCAGTCGAGGCTTCCGCCGAGCCGGCCCGGCCGCTCGCGGCGGATGGAGTCGATGCCGAGCAGGGCGACGACCTCGGCGTCGTACCCCGTCTCCTCCTCGACCTCCCGCACGACGGTCTCGACCGGCAGCTCGCCGTGGTCCATGCCGCCGCCGGGCAGCGTCCACCGCCTGACGCCGCCCCCGTCCACCCAGCGGGCGAGCAGGATCTCGCCGTCCCGCACGCACACGGCGTAGGCCGCCACCCTCAACTCCGTTCTCATACGGCGAGGTTAGGCCGTCCCGTTCGGATCTTGGCCGGAAAGGGCTCTCTAGGTCCAGTACGCCGGGTAGCGGCGGCCGGTGAGGCGGGCGCCGGCCAGGCCGGTGGCGACGAGGAGGAGGGAGGCGAGGGCGAGGAGGCCGAGGAAGGTCCAGAACGGCGGATTCTGGACGGTCACGATCACGGCGGTGGCCGCGGCGGGCGAGTGGGGGGTGCGGGCGGCCGCCATCACACCGAGGGCGAGACCGCCGGCGAGCGCGGCGCCCCACAGGCCGGGGCCGGTGACCGCGAGCACGGCGAAGCCGGTGAGCGCGGACAGGAGCTGACCGCCGACGACGGAGCGGGGCTGGGCCAGCGGCAGGTCGGGCGCGCCGGCCACCAGCGCCATGCTCGCGGCGAGCGGCGGGATGAGCAGCGGCTGGTGCAGGACGCTGCCGACCGCGACGAGCAGGAACAGGGCGGTGACGCTGACCGCGGTGGACGCGAGCAGCACCCGCGGCCGGGGCCGAGGAGGCGCGACGACGGACCGGGCGGGGGTGACCGGGGCCGTCGCGGACGTCGGGGCGGCCGGAGTGGTGGTCATGCGCGGTCCTTCGCGTCGGAGGGAGGTACGGACGGGCGGGTGAGCGGACCGAGGATGGGCTAACCGCTGATCGCGACTTTAGAGGTTAGATCCGGCCCCATGCAACCGCTCACGTACCCTTGAAGGGTTAGTCCGGAATTCGTCCTTCGAGGAGGCCGCCCGCCATGACCGCCACCGCCACCGATCCGCGGCCGCTCACCGGCGAGCCCCTCTCCCTCGACCTGCTCAACACCCGGTGGATGGCGGACGGCGTACGCCAGGACCTGCTCACCGACACCGACGGGCTCACGGTCTGGCTCGTCTCCAACGGGCTCGACGGGCGCTTCGCCGCCGACGCGGCGACCCTGCGCCACACCCTCGTCGCCCGCGACGCCCTCGCCGCGCTCGTCGACCGGCCCGGCGACGCCGGGGCGACCGCGGCGGTGGACGCCGTGCTCGGGCACGGCCGCATCCGGGCCACGCTCACCGCGGACGGCCCGGGCGAGACGGCGGAGTTCACGGATCCCGCGTACGGGCCCGGCTGGACGGCCGCGCGCGACTACCTCGACCTGCTCCGGACGAACCCCGACCGCATCCGCGCCTGCGCGCACGAGGCGTGCATCCTGCACTTCTTCGACACCTCGCGGAACGGCACGCGCCGCTGGTGCTCGATGGCCCTGTGCGGCAACCGGGCCAAGGCCTCGCGCCACTACGCCCGCACCAAGGACAACTAGGCCACGACCAGGCCGCCCCTTCCGGGTCCCGGCCCGGGTCCGAACGAAGCGGCCTGGCCCGGCACTTCGCGAGAACGCCCCCGTTAGGGGCGTTTCGTCCCTCATGGCGCACGGTCCGCAGTGGCGGATGTGCGCCATGCGCGCATTCCGCCGCCCGCGAACTCTCCCCAAAACCCTCCCTCTTGCGAAAGGCTGAGCGGTCATCCGGTACCGAAATCCGGACTCTCTCTTTTCACAACAGGGATGTAAATGACCACCCCCGAAACCCAGAGCTCCATACCCGGGCGCTCGACCACCGGGACCAGACGCGCGGCCCGCATCGCCGCCGCCGCCGGACTCGTGACCGCGCTGGTCGCGACCGGCGCCGCCCCGGTTCTGGCCGCCGACGACCCGGCGACCACCCCGGCGACCACCGCCAAGACCGCCGACGCGGGCGACAAGCTCGGCGCCACCGACGCCCAGCGCCTCTCCGAGGCCGAGGCCGCCGACGCGCCGCACGTCACCGTCCTGGTCGCCACCGCGCCCGGCGCCACCGAGCAGGTCGCCGGCCAGCTCGACGCCGTGCCCGGCGCCTCCGTCGGCCGGCGGGACGACAAGCTCGGCTACGTCCGCGCCACCCTGCCGACCGGCAAGGCCCAGGCCGCCATCAAGGCCGCCACCAAGCTCTCCTCGGTCCAGTCGATCGACCTCCAGGCGGAGATCGAGCTCGACGACCCGACCCCGGACGCGGGCACCACGGGCGCCGTCGACGGCACCACCGTCAAGCGGACCTACCCGGCGCCGTCCCGCAAGACCCCGGCGAAGAACCCGTACAACCCGTCCCACGAGACCGGTGCGGTCGACTTCGTCCAGGACCACCCCAAGGCCGACGGCCGCGGCGTGACCATCGGCATCCTCGACTCCGGCGTCGACCTCGGCCACCCGGCCCTGCAGAAGACCACCACCGGCGAGCGCAAGATCGTCGACTGGGTCACCGCCACCGACCCGCTGACCGAGGGCGACGGCACCTGGCGTGCCCAGATCACCCCGGTCGCCGGTCCCGTCTTCACCGCGGGCAACCAGAGCTGGAAGGCCCCCGAGGGCTCCTACAGCTTCAGCGTGTTCCGCGAGTCGGTCACCGCGGGCGGCGACCCCAAGGGCGACATCAACCGCGACGGCGACACCACCGACGTCTTCGGCCTGCTCTACGACGCCGCCGCCGGCACCGTCCGGGTGGACTCCGACCAGAACGGCGACTTCACGGACAACGCTCCGATGAAGCCGTACAAGGACGGCAACCAGGTCGGCTACTTCGGCACCGACAACCCGGCCACCGAGGTCGTCGAGAAGACCCCGTTCGTCGTGCAGATCCGCAAGGACGTGCCGATGGACCCGCTGGGCGGCACCTGGGTCGGCAAGAAGGCCGACTTCGTGAACGTCGGCCTCGTCGAGTCCTCGCACGGCACCCACGTCGCCGGCATCACCGCCGCCAACGGCCTGTTCGGCGGCAGGATGAACGGCGCCGCGCCCGGCGCGAAGATCGTCTCCGCCCGTGCCTGCACCTGGACCGGCGGCTGCACCAACACCGCGCTCACCGAGGGCATGATCGACCTCGTCGCCAACCGCGGCGTCGACATCGTCAACATGTCCATCGGCGGTCTGCCGCTGCAGAACGACGGCGACAACGTCCGCGCCCGCCTCTACACCCGTCTCATCGACGAGTACGGCGTGCAGCTGGTCATCTCCGCCGGCAACGAGGGCCCCGGCATCAACACGATCGGCGACCCCGGCCTGGCCGACAAGGTCCTGTCGGTCGGCGCCGCCGTCTCCAAGGAGACCTGGGCCGCCAACTACGGCTCGGCGGTCGAGAAGAAGTACGCCATGTTCCCCTTCTCCTCGCGCGGCCCGCGTGAGGACGGCGGCTTCACCCCGACCATCTCCGCCCCCGGCTCGGCCGTGAACACCATCCCGACCTGGCAGGCCGGCGCCGGTGTCCCCGAGGCCGGTTACGACCTGCCCGCCGGCTACGGCATGCTCAACGGCACCTCGATGTCCTCGCCGCAGGCGGCGGGCGCGAGCGCGCTGCTGATCTCCGCGGCCAAGCAGAAGCGCATCGCGCTCTCCCCGAACACCCTGCGCACCGCGCTCACCTCGACCGCGAAGCGGATCCCCGGTGTCGCGGCCCACGAGCAGGGCGCCGGCCTCATCGACATCGAGGAGGCCTGGGAGTCGATCAGGGACGGCGCCACGGCGCACGACTACAAGGTCGAGGCCCCGGTCGACACCGTGATCTTCCCGGCCCCCCACACCGGCACCGGTGTGTACGACCGCGAGGGCGGCCTCAAGGTCGGCCAGAAGAAGGTCTACGAGGTCACCGTCACCCGTACGAGCGGCCCGAACCGTGCCATCGAGCACGAGCTGGACCTCAAGTACAACGACGGCACCTTCCGCATCCTCGGCGACGACGAGGTCCGCCTGCCGCTGAACAAGCCGGTCACCGTCCGGCTGGAGGCCCGCCCGAAGACGGCCGGCGTGCACAGCGTCATCCTGGAGGCCGACGACGAGCGCACCGAGGGCGTCGACAAGCAGATCCTCGCCACCTCGATCGTCTCCGCGAACCTGACCGCCCCGAGCTACGGCTTCACCGCCTCCGGCTCCGTGCAGCGCAACAGCCACAAGTCGTACTTCGTGACCGTGCCGAAGGGCGCCAAGACCCTCGAGGTCGCGATCGGCGGGCTGAAGGCGAAGAGCCAGACCCGGTTCATCACCCAGCACCCGTACGGCGTGGCCCTCGAGGACAACGCGACCAACCAGTGCTACCCGCACTACAACCCGGCGAACACCTGCCGTCCGGACGTGCGCTCCTACGCGAACCCGATCCCGGGCGTCTGGGAGATCATCGTCGAGTCCCGCCGCACCTCGCCGGACCTGGACAACCCGTTCACCCTGAACGTGTCCGTGCTCGGCGCCGACTTCGACCCGGCGGTGCAGACCGTCGCCGAGGCGAAGATCGGCACCCCGGCCGCCGTGCAGTGGAACGTCGCCAACGGCTTCGCCGCGCTCGACGGGCGTCTGAAGGGCGGCCCGCTCGGCTCGCGGAAGTCCGAGACGGCGACCATCCAGCACCACGAGCAGCAGATCAAGACCGTCACCATCGGTGAGGGCGTGGAGCGCCTGGACATCGCCATCGGCAACACCTCCGACCTGGCCGCCGACCTCGACCTCACGGTCCTGCTCGGCGACGAGCAGGTCGGCCAGTCCGCCGACGGCGACTCCGAGGAGTCCGTCACGCTGCTCAAGCCCGCCGCGGGCACCTACACCGTCGTCATCGACGGCTACTCCGTGCAGGCGGCCGGCGGCACCAGCTACGACTACAAGGACGTGTACTACTCGTCCGCGCTCGGCACCGTGAAGGTCGACGAGTCGAAGCAGGTCAAGCTGGCCAACGGCGGCACCGCCCAGGTCGCCGCCGAGGTCGTGGTGAACGCCGCCGCGCCCGAGGGCCGGCAGTTCTTCGGCCAGGTCCAGCTGCTGAACGCGCGCGGCACCGCCGCGGGCACCGGCAGCGTCGTGATCGAAAAGGTCACGCCGTAACCGGCCGGCGATGAGGCGGGCAGCCTCGTCGTCACGATGAGGCGGGCAGCCTCGTCGTAACAAGGGTCACACTCCCGCATGGGAGTGCCGGGGGCGGGCACCGGAACGGTGTCCGCCCCTTCGGCGTCTTGACAGCTGCCGGAACCGTCCCGCCCCTTGGACAATGAACTGGACAAGGCGCCCCCGGCCACACGCATGATGGACGCGGCACCACCCTGCACACACATTCGGAGGACCCCCGTGAAGGTCGGAATCGTCGGAGCCACCGGTCAGGTCGGCACAGTCATGCGCAGGATCCTGGTCGAGCGGGACTTCCCGGTGACCGAGCTGCGCCTGTTCGCCTCGGCCCGCTCCGCCGGCACCGTCCTGGACGGCGTCACCGTCGAGGACGCCGCCACCGCCGACTACACGGGCCTGGACATCGTCCTCTTCTCGGCCGGCGGCACCACCTCCAAGGCCCTCGCCGAGAAGGTCGCCTCGCAGGGCGCCGTGGTGATCGACAACTCCTCCGCCTGGCGCCGCGACCCCGAGGTCCCGCTGGTGGTGTCCGAGGTCAACCCGCACGCGATCAAGGACCGCCCCAAGGGCATCATCGCCAACCCGAACTGCACCACCATGGCCGCCATGCCGGTGCTCAAGCCGCTCCACCAGGAGGCCGGCCTGACCGCCCTGGTCGCCACCACCTACCAGGCCGTGTCCGGCTCCGGCCTGGCCGGTGTCGCCGAGCTGGACGGCCAGGTCAAGGCCGTCGCCGGGGGCGCCACCGCGCTCACCCACGACGGCGGGGCCGTGGAGTTCCCCGAGCCCGGCGTCTACAAGCGCCCGATCGCCTTCAACGTGCTGCCGCTGGCCGGCTCGATCGTCGACGACGGCTCCTTCGAGACCGACGAGGAGCAGAAGCTCCGCAACGAGTCGCGCAAGATCCTGGAGATCCCGGACCTCAAGGTCTCCGGCACCTGTGTGCGCGTGCCGGTCTTCTCCGGCCACTCGCTGCAGGTCAACGCCCGCTTCGAGCGTCCGATCAGCGTCGAGCGCGCCTACGAGCTCCTCAAGGACGCCGAGGGCGTCGAGCTCTCCGAGATCCCGACCCCCCTCCAGGCCGCCGGCAAGGACGCCTCGTACGTGGGCCGCATCCGGGTCGACGAGACCGTCGAGCACGGCCTGGCGCTGTTCCTGTCGAACGACAACCTGCGCAAGGGCGCCGCTCTGAACGCGGTGCAGATCGCCGAGCTCGTCGCCGCCGAGCTGAAGGGCTGACACCCGGACGTACGCATCGAGGGCGGCCACCCGTGGGGGTGGCCGCCCTTTCGGCTGTTCGCCCTGGGAAATGGACCGTGCGCCGCCCGCACACCCCGTGGAAGGATGAGCCAAACGTCACGAAACCGAGGAGTTGACCGGGTGCCTGGCACGAACCTGACCCGTGAAGAGGCGCAGCAGCGGGCGAAGCTGCTGTCCGTGGACGCGTACGAGGTCGAACTGGACCTCACCGGTGCGCAGGAGGGCGGCACCTACCGGTCCGTCACCACCGTCCGCTTCGATTCCGCCGAGGCCGGTGCCGAGACCTTCATCGACCTGGTCGCCCCCGCCGTCCACGAGGTGGTGCTCAACGGGCACGCCCTCGACGCGGCCGCCGTCTTCCGGGACTCCCGGATCACGCTGCCGCAGCTGCGGGAGGGCCGCAACGAGCTGAAGGTCGTCGCCGACTGCGCGTACACCAACACGGGTGAAGGCCTGCACCGCTTCGTCGACCCCGTCGACGGCCAGGCCTACCTGTACACGCAGTTCGAGGTGCCGGACGCCCGCCGGGTGTTCGCGTCCTTCGAGCAGCCCGACCTGAAGGCGACCTTCCGGTTCACCGTGAAGGCGCCGGAGGGCTGGAGCGTCATCTCCAACTCGCCCACGCCGGAGCCGAAGGACGGCGTGTGGGCCTTCGAGCCGACGCCGCGGATCTCCACGTACATCACGGCGCTGATCGTCGGCCCGTACCACGCCGTGCACTCGACGTACGAGGGCCCCGGCGGCCAGGTCGTGCCGCTCGGCATCTACTGCCGTCCGTCGCTGGCCGAGTTCCTGGACGCGGAGCACATCTTCGACGTCACCCGTCAGGGCTTCGGCTGGTTCCAGGAGAAGTTCGGCTACGCCTACCCGTTCGCCAAGTACGACCAGCTGTTCGTGCCGGAGTTCAACGCGGGCGCGATGGAGAACGCGGGCGCGGTCACCATCCGCGACCAGTACGTGTTCCGGTCGAAGGTGACGGACGCGGCGTACGAGCGCCGGGCCGAGACCATCCTGCACGAGCTCGCCCACATGTGGTTCGGCGACCTCGTCACCATGGAGTGGTGGAACGACCTGTGGCTGAACGAGTCGTTCGCCACCTACACCTCGGTCGCCTGCCAGGCCGCCGTCAAGGGCACCCGCTGGCCGAACGCCTGGACCACCTTCGCCAACGCGGAGAAGACCTGGGCCTACCGCCAGGACCAGCTGCCGTCGACGCACCCGATCATGGCGGAGATCAACGACCTGGAGGACGTGCTCGTCAACTTCGACGGCATCACCTACGCCAAGGGCGCCTCCGTCCTGAAGCAGCTGGTGGCGTACGTCGGCCAGGACGAGTTCTTCCAGGGCGTGCAGGCGTACTTCAAGCGCCACGCCTTCGGCAACACCCGCCTCACCGACCTGCTCGGCGCGCTGGAGGAGACCTCCGGGCGTGACCTGAAGGCCTGGTCGAAGGCCTGGCTCGAGACCGCGGGCATCAACATCCTGCGGCCCGAGATCGAGACCGACGAGAACGGCTCCGTCACCTCCTTCGCCGTCCGCCAGGAGGCACCGGCGCTGCCGGCCGGCGCCAAGGGCCAGGCCGTGCTGCGCCCGCACCGCATCGCGATCGGCTTCTACGACCTGGACGCGGCCGGCAAGCTGGTGCGCACCGACCGTCTGGAGCTGGACATCGAGGCGGCCGAGCTGACGGCCGTCCCGCAGCTCGTGGGCAAGAAGCGCCCGGCCGTGGTGCTGCTCAACGACGACGACCTGTCGTACGCGAAGGTCCGTCTCGACGAGGTGTCCCTGAAGAACGTCACCGCGCACCTCGGCGACTTCACCGACTCGCTGCCGCGGGCGCTGTGCTGGGCCTCGGCCTGGGACATGACCCGGGACGGCGAGCTGGCCACCCGCGCCTACCTGGACCTGGTGCTCTCCGGCATCGCCAAGGAGACCGACATCGGCGTGGTGCAGTCGCTGCAGGGCCAGGTCAAGGCGGCCCTCGAGCTGTACGCGGCGCCGGAGTGGCGCGCCGAGGGCCTGGCCCGCTGGGGCGCGGCCGCGCAGGAGCAGCTGCGTGCGGCGGCCCCGGGCAGCGACCACCAGCTGGCGTGGGCGCGGGCCTTCGCGGCGACCGCCCGCGAGGACGCGGAGCTGGACCTGCTCGCCGGCCTGCTGGACGGCAGCGAGGTCATCGACGGCCTGGCCGTCGACACCGAGCTGCGCTGGGCGTTCGTGCAGCGGCTCGCGGCCACCGGCCGGTTCGACGAGCCGGAGATCGCGGCGGAGCTGGAGCGGGACAGGACCGCCGCCGGAGAGCGGCACGCGGCCACGGCCCGTGCGGCCCGCCCGACCGAGGCCGCCAAGGCCGAGGCGTGGGCGTCGGTCGTGGAGTCCGACACGCTGACGAACGCGGTGCAGGAGGCGGTGATCGGCGGCTTCGCGCAGGCCGACCAGCGTGAGCTGCTGGCGCCGTACACGGAGAAGTACTTCGCCTCCATCAAGGGCGTCTCCGAGACCCGCAGCCACGAGATCGTCCAGCAGATCGTGGTGGGCCTCTACCCGACCCTCCAGGTCTCGCAGGCGACCCTGGACGCCACGGACTCCTGGATCGCGGCGAACGACCCGTCCCCGGCGCTGCGGCGCCTGGTGACGGAGTGCCGTGCGGGCGTCGAGCGTGCCCTGAAGGCGCAGGCGGCGGACGCGTCGGCGGCCTGACGGCGCATGCGGTGAGGTGAGGGGCCCCGGACCGATGTCGGTCGGTCCGGGGCCCCTCCGTCATGGGGGCGCGGAGGCGCCGCGCGCGGTGCTCAGTCCGTCAGGCGGGCGTGGCGCGCGCGGAGTCCGGCCGCGCCGTCCGCCGTCAGACTGCCGTGGAGGCGCATCCGGGCGATGCCGCCGTCGGGGAAGGCGTCGAGGCGGACGTGGGTGACGACGGCGTGCGCGGGGAGCGCGAACCGGTGGAGGGTGTCGGGCTGGAGGCGGGTGCGCGGAATGATCTCGAACCACTCGCCGGCTTCGCCGTCGCGGCCCTGGAGGGCGATCCAGCCGGCCGAGTTGCCCTTGAGGTAGGCGGTGTCGATCTCGACCGCGCGGACGGCGCCCTGGGCGGCGAGCCGGAAGCGTACCCAGTCGTGGGTGCCGCGGACCCGGCGGCGGCGGTTCTCCCAGCCGTCGTCCATCTTGCGGGAGGTGCCGGGCAGGATGATCTGGGTCGGCGAGGAGTAGAAGCGGTCGGAGGCGTCCTCGTACACACCGCCGTTGACCACGGCGATCAGGTCGAGGGTGCCGAGGACGGCGAGCCACTCGGGGTCGGGGACGACCTCGCCGTGCACCCGGAGACGGGCGATGCCGCCGTCGGGGTGCTGGCGGAGCCGGACGTGGGTGTAGCGCCGCTCGGCGTCGACGGCGAAGCCGTTGGCGGCGTGGCCGCGGACGGGTGTGGGCGGGACGAGCTCCTCCCACTTCGCGTCGAGGAGCTCCTCGGGGCTCGGTGAGCCGTCGACGGCGGTGGCCTGGACGCTGACGCGCTGCGGGTAGTTGCCGCGGAAGTGGGCGGTGTCGACGACGATGCCGCGGATGACGCCGGGGGCGCCGAGGCGGACGATCGCCCAGTCGTGGTCCTCGGGCGAGGGGAACGGGTGGGCGGCGTCGGCGCCGCGGCGGCGCCGGGTCTCCCAGCCGTCCATGATCTTGCCCTTGTGGCCGAAGTGCTCGGGGTCGAAGACGGCGCGCTCGCGGACGAGCAGGTTCTCGCGCTCGGCGAAGAACTCGTCGTTGGCGGCGACGACTCCGGCGCCGAGGCGGCGGTCGGCGAGGTCGACGAGCTCGGTGAAGGGGAAGTCGCCGGCGCGGTAGTCGGCGTACGGGTCGCCTCCGGCGTAGGGGGCGGCGTCGTTGGCGTGCGGGTCGTCGGTGAGCGTCCCGGGTGCGTCGGGGGCGGTGGTGTCCTGGGTGGGGGCGTCGGCGTCGTGGCTCATGCCTTCGACTGTGCCGCCGCACTTCCTCCCGGGTCCATCGAATGTTTTCGACGGTTGTCTTCAGCTCTGCTGAACGGTCTCGCGCTGTGCGGCGGCCTGCCGGAGCGCCGCCAGGACCTTGGCCACGGCGGGACCCTCCTCCGCCCCGCGCCGTACCGCCGCGACGACGTGGCGGCGCGGCTGGTCGGCGGAGAGCACCCGCATGACGACTCCGGAGCCCGCTCCCGTGCGCCGCTCGGCGGCGGCCATGCGGGGCACCAGGGCGACGCCCATCCCGGCCTCGACCAAGGCGAGGATCGCGGTCCAGCCGGCCGCGCTGTGCGCCTGCTCGGGCACGAAGCCGGCGGCCTCGCAGGCGGCGGTGGTGATCTCCGACCAGGGTCCGGAGCCGCCGAAGATCCAGGGCTCGGCGGAGAGGTCGGCGAGCCGCAGGCCCGGGGAGCCGGCGAGCGGGTGCCCGGCGGGCAGGGCGACGTCCAGCGGGTCGGCGAGCAGCGGCACCCGGCTGAACCGGGCGTCGCGGGCGGTGGGCGCGTGGGCGGCGAGCGACAGCGCCAGGTCGACCTCGCCGGCGGTGAGCAGCTCGTACGCCTCCGCCGCCTCGGCCTCGCGGATCCGGACGTCGAGCCCGGGATGGACGGGCCGCAGGGCCTGGACGGCGGGGACGACGAGCGCGGGCACGGCGGTGGAGAACGCGGCGACCCGCACCCGTCCGGCCTCGCCCCGCAGATAGCCGTCGAGCTCGGCCTCGGCCCGCTCCAGCTGCGCGAACACCGCCTCGGCGTGCCGCAGCACGAGGTGAGCGGCGTCGGTGAGCCGCACCCGCCGCCCCTGCGCCTCCAGAAGCGTCACGCCGAGCTGCCGGGAGAGGTTGGTGAGCTGCTGCGACACGGCCGAGGGCGTCATGAGCAGCGCCTCGGCGGCCGCGGTGACGGTCCCGCGGTCCCGCAGCGCCCGAAGGATCCGCAGCTTCCTGATGTCCCACTCGGTCATGCAGCGCAACCTACCGGGCCGAACTCAGCGCGACTCCGCCCAGGATCAGCGCCATGCAGGCGATGCCGGTCGCGCCGAGCCGTTCGCCGAGCAGGGCGTACGAGAGGAGGGCGACGCAGACGGGCTGGAGGTAGTAGACGGCGCCGGCGCGGGCGGCGCCGATGAGGGTGATCGCCTTGTTCCAGGCGAAGAACGCGACGGCGGAGGACATGACGCCGACGTACAGCAGGGGGCCGACGGTGCCGGTGGTGGCCGGGAAGCCGCCCTGGACGGCGACGGAGACCGCGTAGGCGGGCGCGAGCATCAGGGCGCCGAGCACGAAGGTCGTGAACAGGAAGGCCGGTCCGTCGATGCCGGCGGGCCTGCGCTTGAGCAGGGCGCTGTACGAGGCGAAGGACAGCGCCGCGGCGAACATCCACAGGTCGCCGGCGGCGAGGTCGACGGTGAGCGACCCCTTGCCGACGAGCAGGAGCACCCCGAGGGCGGCGGCCGACATCCCGAGGACGCGGCGGGCGCCGAGCCGTTCGCCGCCGAGCCGGGCGTACACCGCCATGATGACCGGCGAGGCGGCCATGATCATGCCCATGTTGCCGGCCGAGGTCGTGAGCCCGGCCTGGTGGACCAGGGTGTTGTAGAGGGCGACGCCGAACAGCGAGGCGAGGGCGACGAAACCGAGGTGACGGCGGATCAGCCGCCGCTGCCGCCAGAACGGGCGGGCGGCGAACGGGGCGACGGCGGCGAGGGCGATGATCCAGCGCCAGAAGACGGCCTGGACCGGTGGGACCGAGTCGGCCATGTCGCGCGTCGCGACGAAGCTGCCGGACCAGACGACGGTGGCGAGCAGTGCCAGCAGCACGCCGAGGCCGGCGCCCCGCGCGAGCTTCCTCGCGGGCGCCGGCCTCTCGGTGGTGGCGATGGTGGTGGTGCCTGTCGCAGCGGGTGCGGTGGCCGCAAGGGGGGCGGCCTGGGGGGTGGTCGGAAGGGGGGCGGCCTGGGGGGTGGTCGGAGGGATGGTCGGAGGGATGGTCGGGTGGCGGGCGGTGGTGGGGGTCATGCGGCCTACCGTCGCACCGCCTGAACCTCCAGGTCCATCGAAAGTTCCTGAGCGTTCTTTTCGGCTTCCCTGAACGATTCCACGGAGGCGGAGGCCGCCGGCTGCTTCGCCGGGGGGTTCAGCTGGCCGACCAGGGTGGCGCCGAAGGCGATCACCATGCCGAGGAGCTGGACCGGGCCGAGCGCCTGGCCGAGCGCGGCCCAGCCGATGACCGCGGCGGTGATCGGCGAGAGCGGGCCGAGCAGGGTCACCGAGGAGGCGCTGAGCCGCTCGATGCCGCGGAACCAGAGGAAGTACGAGATCGCGGTGTTGCCGAAGGCGAGGTACGCGTAACCGGCCAGGCTGCCGCCGGTCAGCGCGGGCGGCGCGCCTTCGAGCAGCAGGGCCGGCGGCAGGATGATGAGGCCGCCCGCGGTGAGCTGCCAGCCGGTGAGCGCGAGGGCGCCGACGCCCTCGGGGCGGCCCCAGCGCTTGGTGAAGACGGTGCCCGCCGACATCGACAGGGCGGAGAGCAGTCCGGCGACGACGCCGATGGTGTCGAGCGCCGCGTTCGCCTTGAGGACCACGAGGCTGACGCCGAAGGCGGCGGCGATGGCCGTGAGCAGGGACTTCACGGTGGGCTTGTCGCCGAGCAGGAGGGCTGCGAGGCCGACGACGAAGAGCGGACCGACCGAGCCGACCACGGCGGCGACACCACCGGGCAGGCGGTAGGCGGCCAGGAAGAGCAGCGGGAAGAAGGCGCCGATGTTGAGGCCGCCGAGGACCGCCGCCTTCCACCACCAGGCGCCCCGCGGCAGCTTGCGGGTGAGGGCCAGGAGCAGGAGCCCGGCGGGCAGGGCCCGCATCAGACCGGTGAAGAGCGGCCGGTCGGGCGGCAGGAACTCCGTGGTGACGTAGTAGGTCGAGCCCCAGGAGACCGGGGCGAGGGCGGTCAGGGCGATGGTGGCGGCCTTGCGGGACATGACGGTTCCCCCCTGCGCTGGACGGACCGGGCCGGGCACCCGGACTGACTTGGCGGTAATTAACTTAGCACTAAGCTACTTGCTGGCAAGCGGGTTAGCTGGAAGTGGCTTGAATGCGAGTCACTTGATGGTGAGTGACTTGGCGGTGAGTGACTTGTCGGTGAGTGACTTGGTGGTGAGTGACTTGCTTGCGAGTCACTCACCAGGCGGGGAAACTGGCGCCATGGACAACCACGACGCCGTCGACGCCATCGCCGACCAGTGGGCCCGCGTGCGGCCCGACCTGGACAGCCTGCCCATGGTCGTGTTCGGCCGGATCTACCGGCTCGCGGCCGCCATGCGCGGCAAGGTGGACAAGGCCTACGGGCAGTACGGCGGGATGTCGCTCGGCGAGTTCGACGTGCTCGCGACGCTGCGCCGCTCGGGCGAGCCGTACACCCTCTCACCCCGCGAGCTGACCGCCACGCTGATGATCACCACCGGCGGGATGACGGGCCGGCTCGACAAGCTGGAGCGGGCCGGACTGCTCACCCGCAGCCCCGACCCGAACGACCGGCGCGGACTGCGGGTCACGCTCACCGAGGAGGGCCTGGAGCTGGTGGACCAGGCCGTGGGCGCCGGACTCGCCCAGCAGCGCGCGGCCCTGGAAGCGGCGCTCACCCCGGAGGAGGCGGAACAGCTCTCCGGGCTGCTGCGCAAGCTCCTCGCGACGACGGCCTGAGGCGGGGACGCGGCGGGGACGTGCCGGGGCCGCGGCGGGGCGGGACCGGGCCGTCCGCCCGTACGGGGACCCTGTCCGCCCGTACGGAGACCCGTCCCCCGTACGGAGACCCCGTCCGCCCGTGCGAAGCCGGCGACGCCCCGTACGAAGACACGCGAGGGCGCCGCGCGGTGACGTGCACCGCGCGGCGCCCTCGGTGAAGCAGGGTGAAGAAGAGGACCCGCGTCCTACTTGGCCTTGACGGCCTTGACGCGGTCCTTGGACCTGTCGAGCACCATCACCAGGCCGGCGATGACCAGGAACAGCGCGAGCGGGAGGGCCACGAACAGACCGAGGGTCTCGACGACCTCCAGCTTGGGGGCCGGGTCGTCACCGTCGTCGCGGGTCAGCGCGAGCGCGGGGGACGACATGAGCAGCATCATCAGCGTCGTACCGGCCGCGACGGCGCCGGCGCGCAGGGCGTTCTTCTTGTCCACGGTGCAAAAGTAGCGAACACCTAAACGGGCCGCGCGCCCGGGGGTGCCGTACGGGCCCCGACCCGCTCCGCGAGCGACCGCAGCAGGTCGTGCGCGCGGGCCGAGGAGGCCAACCGCTCCAGGGACACCGGCTGCCCGTCGGAGCCCGCCACGGGCAGCCGCCAGTTGGGGTACTGGTCCCAGGTGCCCGGCAGGTTCTGCGGCCGGCGGTCCCCCACCGCGTCCGGCAGCCACACCCCGACCATCCGGGCCGGCGTGGCCGCCAGGAAGCGGTGGAAGGCGCGGATCTCGGCGGGTTCGTCGCCCGGCCCCTCCGGCAGCAGGTCGAGCCGCTGGAGCACGCCCAGCCACTCGGCGGTCTCCGCCGCGTCCCGGGCCCGCTCCCGGTCCAGGTCACCGGAGAGCAGGCCCAGCCGATGGCGCAGCGTCACGTGGTCGCCGGAGAGCCGGGCCGCGGTCGACGGCAGGTCGTGGGTGGTGACGGTGGCCACGCAGTCGGCCCGCCACTCCTCCGGGGCCAGCGGACGGCCGCCGCCGGCCCAGTCCCGCTCGAACCACAGCACCGAGGTGCCGAGCACCCCGCGCCGCGCCAGCGCCTCCCGTACGCCCGGCTCGACGGTCCCCAGGTCCTCGCCGACCACGGCCGCGCCGGACCGGTGGGCCTCCAGGACGAGCACGGCGAGCATCGCCTCGGGGTCGTAGCGGACGTACGTGCCCTCGGTCGGCTCGCCGCCCTCGGGCACCCACCACAGCCGGAACAGGCCCATCACGTGGTCGATCCGCAGCGCGCCCGCGTGCCGCAGCAGTTCGCGCAGCAGACCGCGGTACGGCGCGTAGCCCTCCGCCTCGAGGACGTCGGGCCGCCAGGGCGGCAGGCCCCAGTCCTGGCCGCGGGAGTTGAACGCGTCGGGCGGCGCGCCCACCGACATGCCCGCGGCGAAGACGTGCTGCTGCGCCCAGGCGTCGGAGCCGTCCGGGTGCACGCCCACGGCCAGGTCGTGCACGATCCCGACCGCCATCCCGGCCCGCCGGGCGGTCAGCGCCGCGTCGGCGAGCTGCCGGTCCGTCAGCCAGGCGAGCCGGCAGTGGAAGTCGACGCGGGCGGTGAGCCCGGCGTCGGCCCGGACCGCCGCAGCGGCCGAGCGCGGGTCGCGCAGCTCCTCGGGCCAGCGGCGCCAGTGGTGACCGTGCCGCTCGGCGAGCGCCTGGTAGGTCGCGTGGTCCTCCAGGGCCCGGCCGCGCTCGGCCAGGAAGTCGCGGTAGTCGGCCCGGCGGCCGGGCCCGAGCTCCACGGTGTGCACCAGCTCCAGGGCCCGGCGCTTCACCTCCCACACGGCGTCCCGGTCGATCAGGGCGCCCTTGCCGAGCACCTGTTCGCGCAGCTCGGCGGCGTCGGCCAGCACCCGGTCGAGCTCCTCGCGGCGGCCCGGGTCGACGTGTCCGTACTCCGGCACGTCCTCGATCCGCAGGTGCACCGGGTCGGGGAAGCGACGGGAGGACGGGCGGTAGGGCGAGGGGTCGGTGGGCGCGCCGGGCACGGCCGCGTGCAGCGGGTTGATCTGCAGGAAGCCCGCGCCGTGCGTACGGCCCGCCCAGTCGGCGAGCTCCCGCAGGTCACCGAGGTCGCCCATGCCCCAGGACCGGCCGGAGAGCAGCGAGTACAGCTGGACCAGCAGGCCGAAGGCCCGCCCGTCGGGGCCGGGCACGCGCGCGGGGGCCACGATCAGCGTGCTGGTGGAGCGGCGCCCGTCGGGAGCGACGGCGACCAGCCGGTGCACGCCGAGCGGCAGGCCGCTCCAGTCGGGGCCGGTGACGGTCCGTCCGTTCTCGGTGGTGACGGTGAGCCGGGTCCCGGCGGGCAGCCCGCGCGCCGACGGGAGGAACGGCGCCCGGCGGGACCGGTCCTCGGGCACGGCCTCGCCGTGGGACACGGCCTGGGCCTGGGGCACGGCCTGGGCCTGGGGCACGGCCTGGGCCTGAGGCACGGCCTGGTCCTGAGGCACGGCCTGGTCCTGAGGCACGGCCTGGTCCTGAGGCACGGATTCGCCCTGGGGAACGGCCTGGTCCTCGGGCACGGCCTGGTCCTCGGGCACGGTCCGCCTCCGCGCCCGGCCCGCGCCCTCCCGCTCCTCCCGCTCCTCCCGGGGCTCGTCCCGCTCCGGCTCCTCCTCCCGCCACAGCACCACGGTGGCCGGCAGCAGCCGCTCCCGGTCCGCCCGTTCCGCCGCTTCGAGCGCCGTGGCCAGCGCCTCCGGGGTGGACGCGTCGACGTCCAGGGCGCGCAGTACGGCCACCACGGTGGCCTCGGGCACGGTCACCGTGACGCCCTCGGAGGGGGCGTACTCGGTGGCGACACCGTGCAGGGCGGCGAGACGGGCCAGGGTCACGTCACACTCCGGGGGACTCCGAACCGCCCGCGGTGGCACGGGCGGTGGGTTCGCTGGTGAGGGGCGCCGCCTCGACGAGGGGCGGCTCGCTGGTGAGCGGTGCGGCGTCGGCGAGGGGCGGCTCGCTGGTGAGCGGCGGGCCCTGCCGCGGAATGCGTATCCGTTTGGAGGTGGGGTCGGTCGTGGTCACGGGGTCTCCGGTTCGTCTCGACAGGTGGGACAGCACGAGGAGCCCTACCCACGGATCCCCGTTTTACCGGCGGAAATCGGCGAAAGCGCGCCACCTCGCCGAAACGCCGCCGGGCAAAGCCGACACTTCGACCACGTGCATTGACACCCCGTCGGCTCGGATGGTGGGCTCGTCATCGAATCGTGACCAACGGGCAGGACGACCGGCGGCCGGACCGCCGGCGGCCGGACGGCCAACGGGCCGGAAGCTCGACGGTCGGACGGCCGCGGGTCGACGACCGACAGGTCGGACGGCCGGCGGGCCGTCGCGGCCGAGGACCGAGAGGAGTCCCGCGTGCCGAAGGGCGGAGAGGAGTCGCGCGTGCGCGTCGGACGCAGGAAGCGGACGGCGACGGCCGTGGCCGCGGCCGTCATCGGCGGACTCCTCGGCGGTGTCGTGCCCGGTGCCGCCCACGCCGCGCCCGTCTCCCCCGTCGCCACGCCCGACCGGCAGCCCGCCGCGGTGCCTCCGGTGTGGCCGCGACCCCAGTCCCTGACCGCCGCGGGCGAGGCCGTACCGCTCGGCACCGAGGTGACCCTGCTCGCCGCGCCCGAGGCCGACCCGTACGCCCTGACCGCCCTGCGCACGCTCCTGCGGGCCGCCGGGGTGCGCACCGTGCACGAGGCGCTGCCCGGCCGCGGCCCGGTCCTGCGGGTCGGCGACAGCCTGGAGACCGAGAAGGCCCTGCGCGCCCTGGGGGTGCCCGAGCGCGGGGACCTGCCCGACGGCGGCTATCGCCTCGCCACCGGCCGGCTCCAGGGCCGGGACACCGTCGTCCTCGACGGCGTCGGCGACGACGGCCTCTTCCACGCCGTCCAGACCCTCCGTCAACTCGTCGGACTCGTCGGGCACGTCGGGCACGTCGGCGGCACCGTGCGGGTGCCCGGCGTGGTCGTCCGCGACTGGCCGGCCGGTGCCGTGCGCGGCATGACGGAGGGCTTCTACGGCCGCCCCTGGACGACCGCCGAGCGGCTCGCCCAGCTCGACTTCATGGGCCGCACCAAGCAGAACCGTTACCTGTACGCGCCGGGCGACGACCCGTACCGCCGGGCGCTGTGGCGCGAGCCCTACCCGGCCGCCGAGCGGGCCGCGTTCCGCGAGCTGTCCGCGCGGGCCGCCGCCAACCACGTCACGCTCGCCTGGGCCGTGGCCCCCGCCCAGGCGATGTGCCTGTCGTCCGACGCCGACGTGAAGGCACTCACCCGGAAGATCGACTCGATGTGGGCGCTCGGGGTGCGCGCCTTCCAGCTGCAGTTCCAGGACGTCAGCTACAGCGAGTGGCACTGCTCCGACGACAGCGACACCTTCGGCAGCGGTCCCCGGGCCGCCGCCCGCGCGCACGCGCGCGTGGCGAACGCCGTCGCCGCCCACCTGGTGGAGCGGTATCCGGGCGCGGCCCCGCTGTCGCTGATGCCGACGGAGTACTACCAGGACGGCGCCACCGACTACCGCACCGCGCTCGCCGGCGCCCTCGACGCGCGCGTGGAGGTCGCCTGGACCGGCGTCGGCGCCGTGCCGCGCACCATCACCGGGCGCGAACTGGCCGGCGCCCGTGACGCGCTGCGCCACCCGCTGCTCACCATGGACAACTACCCGGTCAACGACTACGCCCAGGACCGGCTGTTCCTCGGCCCGTCGACCGGCCGCGAGCCGGCCGTGGCCGCCGGGTCCGCCGGGTTCCTGGCCAACGCGATGGAGCAGGCCGCCGCCTCCCGGGTGCCGCTGTTCACCGCCGCCGACTTCGCCTGGAACCCGAAGGGCTACCGGCCGCAGGAATCCTGGCAGGCGGCCGTCGACGAGCTCGCGGGCCCGGATCCGGCCGCCCGGGAGGCGCTGCGGGCGCTGGCCGGGAACGGCGCCTCGTCGCTCCTCGCCCCGAACGGCGAGTCGGCCTATCTGAAGCCGCTGGCCGCCGCCTTCTGGGCGAGCCGCGGCCAGTCCGACCCGGCCGTACGGGAGAAGGCGGCGCGCGAGCTGCGGGCCGCGTTCACGGTGATGCGGGAGGCGCCCGCACGCCTGGAGGACACCGCGGGCGGCGCGCTGGGCGACGAGGCGGGGCCGTGGCTCGACCGGCTCGCGCGGTACGGGGCGGCGGGCGAGACGGCCGTCGACATGCTGGCCGCGCAGGGGCGCGGCGACGGCGCCGCGGCCTGGCGGTCCCAGCTCGACCTGGAGCGGCGGCGCGCGGAGCTGCGGCCGGGCGGTGTGACGGTCGGCAAGGGCGTCCTCGACGGCTTCCTCGTCCGTGCGGTGTCGGAGGCGGCGGCGTGGACGGGCGCCGACCGGGCGCAGCGGGGCGGGCAGGGCCGTGACGCGGACGCCCGGCCGGAGGCGGCGGTGGACGCGGCGCGCGGCACGTACACCGTGCGGCTCGACCGCTCGCGGCCGGTGGAGACGGCCACGGTGATGACGGACCCGGTGGGGCCCGGGGAGCCGTCCGGCGGTACGGGCGAGCCCGGCGGCACCGCCGAAGGCGCCCCGGCCGGCTTCCTCGAGGCGTTCGTGCCGGGCGAGGGCTGGCGGCGGATCGGCGCGCTGGCCGCCTCCGGCTGGACCCAGGCGGATCTGAAGGGCCTGCGGACCGAGGCGCTGCGCATCGTCTGGACCGGCACCGGCGAGCCGCCCCGGGTGCGCTCTCTGGTGCCGTGGTTCGCCGACGAGCCGCGCGCCGGGCTGGAACTGGCCCGTGCCGAGACGGACGCCGAGATCGGGGGCCCCGCCCAGCGGGTGGACGTGACCCTGGAGGGGCGGCGCGCGGCCCCGGTGCGCGGCGCCCTGGCCGCGCGGGCGCCCCAGGGGATCGCGGTGCGGCTGCCGAAGGAGGCCGTGGTGCCGCGGGGCACCCGGACCACGGTCCCGCTGGAGGTGTCGGTGGCGGCGGACGTGCCGGCCGGCTCGTACGAGGTGCCGGTGTCGTTCGCGGGCGAGGAGCGGGTCCTGACGGTGCGGGCCTTCCCGCGTACGGCGGGCCCGGACCTGGCCCGTACGGCCACGGCCTCCTCCTCGGGCGACGAGACGCCCGACTTCCCCGCCGCGCTCGCGGTGGACGGCGACCCGGCCACGCGCTGGTCCTCGCCGGCCGAGGACGGGGCCTGGTGGCAGATGGAGCTGGCGGAGCCGGCCCGGATAGGGCAGGTGGTGCTGCACTGGCAGGACGCCTACGCCTCCCGTTACCGCATCCAGGTCTCCGCCGACGGCCGCACCTGGCGTACGGCCGCCACGGTCCGCGACGGCCGGGGCGGACGCGAGTCGGTCCGCATGGACGCGGCGGACACCCGCTTCCTGCGCGTGCAGGGCGACGGGCGGGCGACGCCGTACGGCTACTCGCTGTGGTCGGTGGAGACGTACGCCGTGGCGGGCACGGCGACGGATCCGGGGGCGGGCGGCGCGACGGGAACGGCGGGAGGCACGGCGACGGACCCGGGCGCGGGCGCTGGTACGGGCGCGGCGGCCGGCGCCGGGACCGGGACCGGGGGCACGACGGAGGCGGAGTCGGAGCCGGGCGCGACGACACCCGGCTCCCCATAGCGGCTTCCCGGACCAGCCTCCCGGCGCGCGGCCTCCCCGAGCGGCCTCCCGGCGCGCGGCCTCCCCGAGCGGCCTCCCGGCGCGCGGCCTCCTGGAGCGGCCGTCCGGAGTGCGCCGTACGCGCACCCGGCGTGCCCGGCGCGCCGACCGCCGCCCCCGCGCGAGGCGGGCGGCCGGATACGCGAAAGGCCCGGCTCAACCCGTCGTCAGCACCTCCTGAGGAGTGCTGCCGACGGCGTCGATCCGGGCCATGGCGTCATCCGCGCCGTACGGCTGGAGGTACGGCAGCCAGCGTGGGTCGCGATGGCCGGTGCCGATGATCCGCCAGGCGAGGCCGGTCGGCGGCGCGGGTTGGTGCCGCAGCCGCCAGCCGAGCTCCCGCAGGTGCCGGTCGGCCTTCACGTGGTTGCAGCGGCGGCAGGCCGCCACGACGTTGTCCCAGGCGTGCGTGCCCCCGCGGCTGCGCGGAACGACGTGGTCGACGCTGGTTGCGACGCCACCGCAGTACGCGCAGCGCCCGCCGTCGCGGGCGAACAGGGCTCTGCGGGTCAAGGGAACGGGCCCCCGGTAGGGGACCCGCACGAACCGTTTGAGCCGCACCACACTGGGCGCGGCGATGACACGGCTCTCGCTGTGCAGGAAGGCGCCGGATTCCTCGAGGCAGAGTGCCTTGTTCTCCAGGACGAGGACGAGCGCGCGGCGGAGCGGTACGACGCCGAGCGGCTCGTACGACGCGTTGAGGACCAGGACGTGCGGCACGGATGCCTCCTATGACGCCGGCGGCGCGTGGCTCGCGCCGGGACGAAACTGCAACCAGTCTCTCCTCCTGCCCTGCCGGTGCGCCACCACGTGGAGGTAACGGCCCTGAGGTGTTCTCGACCACATCGGCGGGCGTACGGGAGTCTTCCCCGGCCGCGAGCCGTCCTTCCTTGTGCACGAGCGCGCGTACGGCGACGGGGGCACCCCCTGTCCCCCGCTAGTGTGGATGAATTGCGAACGCCTTCCTGGAGGTCTCCCCGTGCTCTGGTCCGCCCCGCCGACCGACGATCCGCAAACCGTCCCGGTGACGCTGGACGAGGCGGCGGAGAAGGCGACGAACGCCGCGGGCTGGGTGGAGCAGAACTGGGCCACCTGGCTGAACACCGGTCTGCAGATCCTGCTCATCCTGGTCGTGGCGCTGACCCTGCGGATGCTGGTGCGCAAGGCGCTGACGAAGCTGATAGCGCGGATGAACCGCTCGGCGCAGGCGGTGGAGGGCACGGCCCTCGGCGGTCTGCTCGTGAACGCGGAGCGCCGCCGGCAGCGCTCGGAGGCGATCGGTTCGGTGCTGCGCTCGGTGGCGTCGTTCCTGATCCTGGGCACGGCCGGACTGATGATCCTGGGCGCGTTCAAGATCGACCTGGCGCCGCTGCTCGCGTCGGCGGGTGTGGCGGGCGTCGCGATCGGTTTCGGTGCGCGGAACCTGGTCACGGACTTCCTGTCGGGCGTCTTCATGATCCTGGAGGACCAGTACGGCGTCGGTGACTCGATCGACGCGGGCGTGGCGTCCGGCGAGGTCATCGAGGTGGGTCTGCGCGTGACGAAGCTGCGCGGCGTCGACGGCGAGATCTGGTACGTCCGCAACGGCGAGATCAAGCGCATCGGCAACCTGAGCCAGGGCTGGGCGACGGCGGCGGTCGACGTGACGGTCCGGCCGACGGAGGACCTGGACCGCGTCCGCGAGGTCATCACCGAGGCGACCGAGGCGATGTCCAAGGAAGAGCCCTGGAACGAGCGCCTGTGGGGCCCGGTCGAGGTCCTGGGCCTCACCGAGGTCCTGCTGGACTCGATGACGGTCCGTGTCTCGGCGAAGACGATGCCCGGCAAGAAGCTGGGCGTGGAGCGCGAGCTCCGCTGGCGCATCAAGCGCGCGCTGGACCGGGCGGGCATCCGCATCGTCGGCGGCATCCCGCCGCAGGCGGAGGAGCCGGCGAAGTCGGACCCGACGGCCGGCATGGCGGCCCCGTCGGTCTTCGCGTCGCCGTCCTCCCCCCAGTCGGCCGCGGCGACCCCCCTGCCGAAGCCGGACATGAGCAAGTAGTCCCCTCCCCCGCACCCCGAAGGGGCGCCCCCGCCGAATCCCCGGCGCGGGCGCCCCTTCGCCGTACGGCACCGCATCGTCGTCGCCGGGCCGGTCACGACCGCTCCGTCGGGATCCGGCCGCCGTTCAGGGGCCGTACGCGAAGTAACCGCCTGCTACGAGGTATTGACCAGCCGTCCGGCTTCGCCGTACCGTCCTTTCACGCCAATAGGAAACTTTCCTAACAGTAGACCCAGGCAGGGGGAGCGTCTTGGCCGGTACGACCCCGGGTACGCCCGGTACCCCGCGTGTGCTGCGCGCCATGAACGACCGGGCCGCGCTCGATCTGCTGCTCGCGCACGGGCCCCTGTCGCGGACCCGGATCGGGAAGCTGACCGGGCTGTCCAAGCCCACCGCCTCGCAGCTGCTCGCGCGGCTCGAGGCGGCCGGGCTCGTCGTCGTCACCGGGACGACCGAGGGACGGCCGGGACCCAACGCGCAGCTGTACGGGGTGAACCCCCGGGTCGCGCACGCGGCCGGGCTCGACGTCAGTCCCGTACGGGTGCGCGCCGCCGTCGCCGACATCACCGGCGCGGTCGTCGGGGAGTTCCGGGTGCCGACGCCCGGCCGCGGCGGGGACGACGTGGTGCGGCAGGTCGCCGACGCCCTCGGCGGGGCGGTCAAGGACGCCGGGCTCTCCCTCTCCGACGTCCACCGCGTCGTCATCGGCACGCCCGGCGCCTTCGACCCGGCCACCGGGCGGCTGCGCTACGCCTCCCACCTGCCCGGCTGGCACTCCCCCACCCTCCTGGAGGAGCTGGCCGTCGCCCTGCCGATGCCGTTCGAGTACGAGAACGACGTCAACCTCGTCGCCGTCGCCGAGCAGCGGCTCGGCGCCGCCCGCGGCCACGAGGACTTCGTGCTGCTGTGGAACGAGGAGGGCATCGGCGCCGCCCTCGTCCTCGGCGGCCGGCTGCACCGCGGCTTCACCGGCGGCGCCGGCGAGGTCGGCTTCATGCCGGTGCCCGGCACCCCGCTCGTCCGGCAGGTCGCCAAGGCCAACTCCGGCGGCTTCCAGGAACTCGCCGGCGTCCAGTCCGTCCCCCGGATCGCCAAGGCCGTCGGCATCCCGACGCGCGAGCAGCCGTACGTCGAGACCGCCGCCGCGCTGCTCGCCCGCGCCGCCGAACTGCACGCCGAGGACGAGCGCCACGGCCGGCTCCTCGACGTCTACGCCGAGCGGCTCGCGACCGGGCTCGCCGCCCTCGTCGCCGTACTCGACCCCGAGCTGATCGTCCTGTCCGGCGCCGCCGTCAGCCCCGGCGGCGAGCCGCTCCGCTCCCGCGTCCAGGCCCAGCTCGCCGACCTCGCCGCCTCCCGGCCGCGGCTGGTCCTCGCCGAGGTCGACCGGCACCCGGTGCTGCGCGGCGCGCTCGAATCCGCCCTCGCCGCCACCCGCGACGAGGTCTTCGACACCACCGCGCGGTAGGCCGCGCCCGGGCCGCCCACGCCCGTGTCCGTACTGCCCCGGCACCCCTGCCCCCGTCCCCTGCCCCCGTCCCCTGCCCCCGTCCCCCGGCCCCCGTCCCAGGGAGATCCTCCATGCCCGCTCGTCCCCGCCGCCGCGCCGCGGCCGCGCTCGCCGTCACCGCCTCCATAGGGCTCTTCGCCTCGGCCTGCACCGGCCAGTCCGACGGCGCCGCGGCCGCCGACGACCCGAACGCCAAGGTCACCCTCACCTTCTGGCACGGCTGGGCCGCGGAGTCCGAGGTGAAGGCCATCAACGACAGCATCGAGCGCTTCGAGCGGGCCCACCCCAACATCACGGTGAACGCCGTCGGCGACATCAACGACGACAAGCTCAACCAGGCGCTGCGCACCGGCGGTTCGAAGGGGCCCGACGTGGTCTCGTCGTTCACCACGTCCAACGTCGGCAAGTTCTGTTCGTCCGGCGCCTTCGCCGATCTGAAGCCCTTCATCGAGAAGTCGAAGCTCGACCTGGAGAAGGTCTTCCCGAAGACGCTGCTCGACTACACCCAGTTCGAGGGCAAGCGGTGCGCCATGCCGCTGCTCACCGACGCCTACGGCCTCTACTACAACAAGGACGCCTTCAAGGCCGCCGGACTCGACCCCGCCAAGCCCCCGAAGACGTACTCCGAGCTGCTCTCGTACGCGAAGAAGCTCACCAAGCCCAAGGGCGACGGCTTCGAGACGCTCGGCTTCATGCCGAACTACCACGGCTACGAGACCACCACCGAGCACTATCTCGGCAGTTGGGGGCCCTCCTACTTCGACGCGGCCGGCAAGTCCGCCGTCGCCTCCGACCCGGCGTTCGCGGCGATGCTGACGACGCAGAAGAAGATGGTCGACGAGCTCGGCGGCTACGCGAAGCTGGAGAAGTTCCGCACGGCCTTCGGCGCCGAGTTCGGCCCGAAGCACCCCTTCCACACCGGTCAGGTCGCCATGCAGCTCGACGGCGAGTGGCGGCTCGGCATGGCCGTCGACGCCAAGGCGCCCTTCGACATCGGCGTCGCCCCGATGCCGGTCCCCGACGACCGCGCGGCGGAGTACGGCAAGGGCTTCCTGTCCGGCACGATCATGGGCATCGCGCCGCGGAGCACGAAGCAGAACGCCGCCTGGGAACTGGTCAAGTTCATGACCACGGACACGGAGGCCGTCGTCGCCTTCGCCAACGGGATCCGCAACGTGCCGTCCACCTTCGAGGCCCTGGACTCGCCGAACCTGAACCTCGACCCGCGCTTCCGGACCTTCCTGGACATCGCCCGGCACCCGAAGTCCAACACCCCGGCGGGCGCGGTCAACGGCGCCGCGCACCTCAACACGCTCCAGGACTTCGCCCTGCAGTACGAGAAGGGCGAGGTGCCCGACCTCCAGGCCGGTCTGGCGAAGACCGCGCGGCAGATCGACACCGACATCGCCAAGGCGAAGTAGGCGCCGATGGCCGCCCCCACCCTCCGCTCGAAGCGCCGGCGCTCGGCGCTGCGCACGGCCGCGTTCCTGTCGCCGTGGCTCATCGGGTTCGGCGTCTTCTTCGCGTACCCGATGGTCTCGACCGTCTACTTCTCCTTCATGCGCTACGACGGCTTCCAGCCGCCGTCCTTCAACGGCCTGGCGAACTGGACGTACGTCTTCCGGGACTACCCGATGTTCTGGCCGGCGCTGCGCAACACCCTGTGGCTGGTCGTGGTGATGACGGCCTGCCGGGTCGTCTTCGGCCTCGGCGTCGGCCTGCTCATCACGAAGATCAAGACCGGCGCCGGGGTCTTCCGCACCCTGTTCTACCTGCCGTACCTGGCCCCGCCGGTCGCGGCGACGCTCGCCTTCGTCTTCCTGCTCAACCCGGGCACCGGGCCGGTGAACTCGGTCCTGGAAGGCCTCGGCGTGCCCGCACCGGCCTGGTTCACCGACGCGGCCTGGTCCAAGCCCGCGCTCACCATGCTCGCGGTGTGGGGCGTCGGCGACCTCATGGTCATCTTCATGGCCGCGCTGCTCGACGTACCGAAGGAGCAGTACGAGGCCGCCGAGCTCGACGGGGCCTCGGCCCTCCAGCGCTTCCGCTTCGTGACGCTGCCGAACATCGCGCCGATCGTGATGTTCGCCGTGGTCACCGGGATCATCCAGGCCATGCAGTACTACACCCAGCCCCTGGTGGCCGGAAAGGTCGCCTCCGGCGTCATCGGCGGATCGGGCCAGTCCTTCGAGCCGGGCTACCCGGACAAGTCCACGCTGACCCTGCCGCAGCTCGTCTACAACCTCGGCTTCCAGCGCTTCGACTACGGCGCGGCCTGCGCCACCGCCCTCGTCCTCTTCGCCCTGGCCATGGCCTTCACCGCCCTGCTCATGCGCCGTCGCGGCGGACTCGTCCAGGCAGGTGACTGACCCATGAGCCAGGTCGTGAAGACCCGCGGGCCCGGCGCCCGGCCGCCCGCCGCCGCGCCGGCCGCGCCGCGCACCCCGGCCGCCCGCACCGCGCGCCGCACGGCGGTGCTGCACTGGATCGCCGTGCACGCGCTCGGCGTCGCCGCCGCGCTGTTCTTCGTGCTGCCGTTCGTCTTCGTGCTGCTCACCTCGCTGATGAGCGGCCAGCAGGCCCTCACCCGCGACCTCGTCCCCGACACCTGGGAATGGCACAACTACGTCCGCGTCTTCGAGACGCCGGGCTTCCTCACCTGGTGGCGCAACACCCTGCTGTACGCGGGCCTCGGCACCGTCCTCACCGTGGTGTCGTCGGTCCCGGTGGCGTACGCGCTCGCCAGGTTCCGCTTCCGCGGCAGCAGGCTCGCGCTGATGCTGGTGATCTCGATGATGATGCTGCCGCCGCAGGTCGTCGTCATCCCGATGTACCTGTTCTGGGCGAAGCAGCTGGACCTCTCGGGCAGCCTGTGGCCGCTGATCATCCCGATGGCCTTCGGCGACGCCTTCTCCATCTTCCTGCTGCGCCAGTTCCTGCTGACCATCCCGAGCGAGTACCTCGACGCCGCCCGCGTCGACGGCTGCGGCGAACTGCGCACGCTCGTCCGGGTCGTGCTGCCCATGGCGAAGCCGGGCATCGCGGCCGTCGCGCTCTTCCAGTTCTTCGCCGCGTGGAACGACTACTTCGGGCCGCAGATCTACGCCTCGGAGAACCCGGCGGCATGGACGCTGAGCTACGGGCTCGAGTCCTTCAAAGGCGCGCACCACACCGACTGGAATCTGACCATGGCCGCGACCGTCCTGGTCATGGCCCCCGTGATCCTCGTCTTCTTCTTCGCCCAGAAGGCATTCGTCGAGGGCGTCACACTGACCGGAGTGAAGGGCTGACTGATCTGATGAAGCTGGCTGTCGTGGGGGGCGGCTCCACCTACACCCCCGAACTGATCGACGGGTTCGCGCGGTTGCGCGACACCCTGCCCGTCACCGAACTCGTCCTCGTCGACCCGGCCGCCGAGCGCCTGGAGCTCGTCGGCGGCCTGGCCCGGCGGATCTTCGCCCGGCAGGGCCACGAAGGGACCATCACCACCACCTCGGACCTCGACGCGGGGGTCGACGGCGCCGACGCCGTCCTCCTCCAGCTGCGGGTCGGCGGACAGGCCGCCCGCGAACGGGACGAGACCTGGCCGCTGGAGTGCGGCTGTGTCGGGCAGGAGACCACCGGCGCCGGCGGCCTCGCCAAGGCGCTGCGCACCGTCCCCGTCGTCCTGGACATCGCCGAGCGGGTGCGCCGCACCAACCCGGACGCCTGGATCATCGACTTCACCAACCCGGTCGGCATCGTCACCCGGGCGCTGCTCCGGGCCGGCCACAAGGCCGTCGGCCTGTGCAACGTGGCCATCGGCTTCCAGCGGAAGTTCGCCGCGCTGCTCGGCGTCTCCCCCGCCGAGGTGCACCTCGACCACGTGGGCCTCAACCACCTCACCTGGGAGACCGGGGTACGGCTCGGCGGCCCCGGGGGCGAGGACGTCCTGCCCCGGCTGCTCGCCGAACACGGCGACGCCGTCGCCGACGACCTGCGGCTGCCGCGCTCCGTCCTCGACCGGCTCGGCGTCGTCCCCTCGTACTACCTGCGCTACTTCTACGCGCACGACGCCGTCGTGGAGGAGCTGCGCACCAAGCCGTCGCGGGCGGCCGAGGTCGCCGCGATGGAGAAGCAGCTCCTGGAGATGTACGGGGACTCGGCGCTCGACGAGAAGCCGGCCCTGCTCGGCAAGCGAGGCGGCGCCTTCTACTCGGAGGCGGCCGTGGACCTCGCGGCCGCGCTGCTGGGCGGCGGCGGGTCGCCGCACCAGGTGGTGAACACGTACAACAGGGGCACGCTGCCGTTCCTGCCGGACGACGCCGTGATCGAGGTGCCGGCGGCGGTCGGTCCGCAGGGCGCCGCGCCGCTGCCGGTGGCGCCGGTCGACCCGCTGTACGCGGGCCTCATCGCGAACGTCACCGCGTACGAGGACCTGGCCCTGGAGGCGGCGCTGCGCGGCGGCCGGGAGCGGGTGTTCAAGGCGCTGCTCGCGCACCCGCTGGTGGGGCAGCTGGAGTACGCGGACGGGCTGACGGACCGGCTGCTCGCCCACAACCGGGAGCACCTGGCGTGGGCCTGACCGGAGCGCTCCTCGCCGTGGACGCGGGGAACAGCAAGACCGACGTCGCGGTCCTCGCCCCGGACGGCACGGTCCTGGGCGAGGCGCGCGGCGGCGGGTTCCGGCCGCCGGTGGTGGGCGTGGCGGCGGCGGTCGACGCGCTCGCGGAGATCGTCGACGCGGCGTGGTCGGCGGCCGGCGGCGACGCCGCTCCGGTCTTCGGGCGGGTCGCCGCCTGTCTCGCCAACGCAGATCTGCCGGTCGAGGAGGCGGAGTTGACGGCGGCCCTGGAGGCGCGCGGCTGGGGCGGCGCGGTCCGGGTGCACAACGACACCTTCGCGATCCTGCGGGCCGGTGTCGACGAGCCGCGCGGTGTCGCCGTGGTGTGCGGCGCCGGGATCAACTGCGTGGGCATGACGCCGGACGGCCGGACGGCCCGGTTCCCCGCGATCGGGAAGATCTCCGGGGACTGGGGCGGTGGCGGCGGACTCGCCGAGGAGGCCCTGTGGTTCGCCGCGCGCGCCGAGGACGGGCGGGGCGCGCCGACCGAACTGGCCAGGGCCCTGCCGGAGCACTTCGGGCTGGCGTCGATGTACGCGCTGATCGAGGCGCTGCACCTGGGGCACGTGGCGCCGGAGCGCCGGCACGAGTTGACGCCGGTGCTGTTCCGTACGAGCGCGGCGGGCGACCCGGTCGCCCGGTCGCTGGTGGACCGGCTGGCGGAGGAGGTCGTGGCGCTGGCGTCGGTGGCGCTCGGGCGGCTCGGGCTGCTCGGCGAGGAGGTGCCGGTGGTGCTCGGCGGCAGCGTGCTGGCCGCGCGCCATCCGCGTCTCGACGCGCGGATCGCCGCGCTGCTCGCCGTGAAGGCGCCGCGGGCGGTGCTCCGCGTGGTGACCGCGCCGCCGGTGCTCGGCGCGGGACTGCTGGCGCTGGACGCGGCGGGCGCGCCGCCGGAGGCGGCGGCGCGGCTGCGGGAGCACTACGGAAGCTGAGCGCGGGCGTGGTGGGTGCGGGGCGTTCCTCCGGGGGCGCCCCGCACGCATGTTCACTCGTTCGAGGACGTTCGGGGTGGAACCGATTCCGGCCAGGGATCGTATTCATGGTGAGGGGGGTTCGCCTGCGAGGGGCAGGGGACCATGGGGCACGATAGGAACAAGATCAGGTCAATCCCGGTGTGCGGGAAGGGCGCTGCGGCCATACTGCTGGCCGGGGAGTCGTCCGCCGCCGCCGGCGTGACGGGTCGACGTCGGAGACCGAGGGGGAGGTCACGTGACATACCCGCCGAACGCGCCCGCCGCCTCGGCGGCGCAGGGCACCACCGCCGCGCCCGCGCGGCCGGTTCCCGCGGTGCCCGCACAGGCGACGCGGGCCGGTCACTCGCCGGCCGCCGCCCCGCCGCCGGCCTCGCCCGGCGCCTGGGCCGAGGGCCGTGAGCTGCTGCGCCGCGCCGCGACGACCGAGCCGGGCCGGCTGCGGATCCTCGGCGCCGTCCTGGCGCTGCTGGTCGTCGCCTTCGGCGCCGTCACGGCCTACGAGGTCGCCGACCGCGCCGCGTACGCGGACGACGTGGCGGGCCGCAGCCAGCCGCTGAGCGCCGACGCCGCCGACATCTACCGTTCCCTCGCCGACGCGGACGCCACGGCCGCGAGCGGCTTCCTGGCCGGCCCGCAGGAGTCCGAGCAGGTCCGCAAGCGGTACGCGGACGACATCGCGACCGCCTCCCGGCTGCTGGTCAAGGCCGCAGCGAGCACCGACGCGGGCGGCGACTCGGCCCGCGAGATCGCCGTCCTGAACGAGCACCTGCCGCGCTACACGGGCCTGATAGAGCGGGCGCGGGCCGCCAACCGGCAGGGCCTGCCGCTCGGCGGCGCCTATCTGCGGTACGCGAACCTGACCATGAGCCGGCAGCTCCTGCCCGCCGCGGAGCGGCTGTACGCGGAGGAGACCGAGCGGCTGCACCGGGACGACGACGAGGCCCGCGCCTGGCCGGTGCTCTCGCTCGCGCTCGGGCTGCTCGCCCTGGCCGTGCTGGTCGGGGTCCAGCGCCGCACCTACCTGCGCACCAACCGGGTGTTCAACCGCGGGCTGCTCGCCGCGAGCGCCTCCTGTCTGGTGGCCCTGCTGTGGCTGCTCGCCGGGCACGGCCTCGCACGCGCCGGCCTGAACGACGCCCGGGAGCACGGCCAGAAGTCGCTCCAGGTGCTCAACGAGGCCCGGATCAGCTCCCTGAAGGCGCGCGCCAACGAGAACCTGGCCGTGGTCGCGCGCGGCGCCGTGCTCACCGAGGACGGCAAGAACGACAAGTACGAGGCCGACTACGGCGCCGGCGTGGACGCGCTGGACGGCGCGCTCGACACCGCGGAGGGCCTCGCCGACGACGCGGAGGGGCGCGGTCCGCTCGCCGAGGCCGCCGCCCGCACCGGAGAGTGGCGCGAGCGGCACGCGAAGGCCCGCGAGCTCGACGACGCGGGCGACTTCACCCGCGCCATGGAGAAGATCATCGGCAGCAAGGGGTCGACCGGCGAGTCCTTCGACCAGGTCGACGCGGCGCTCGGCCGGGCCCTCGCCCACGAGCAGGCCGAGTTCACCCGCGCCGCCGAGGGCGGCCGGGACGCCCTGACCGGGCTGCCGCTGGGCGCCGCGGTCCTGGGCGTGTTCGCCGCGGGGTGCGCCGTCACGGGCGTCAACCGCAGACTGTCGGAGTACCGGTGAGAGGGGGCGGGATGCCGGACGGCGTCGACACGACGAACGGGACGCCCGGGGTGCCGGGCGGCACCGCCACGCCGCCCGCCGCGGCTCCGCGTGGCGTCGCGCGCCTGCGCGGCTGGGGCGGGGTGGCCGCGATGGCCGTGGCCTGCGCCCTGACCGCCTCCCTCGCGCTGTTCGCGCTTCCGCGCGCCGGTGAGCCGGCGGGGCCCGCCGGGCCGGGCCCCGGCGTGGGCCGGGGTCTGCAGATCAGGGCGGAGAGCGCGGAGACCTGCGAGAACCCGGAGGCGTCGCTGACGCCGTCGACGGCCGACGGTCCCGCCGTGGCCCGGATCAAGAACCGCGGCAAGCTGATCGTGGGCGTCGACCAGTCCAGCTACAACTGGGGCTTCCGCACGCCGCCGACGGTCGTCCGGCAGCAGGACGGCTCGGTGAAGGAGGTGCCCGGCGAGCTCCGCGGCTTCGACATCGACCTGGCGAAGGCCATCGCGAAGTCCCTCCTGGGCTCCGAGGACGCCGTCATCTTCCGCACCATCCCGACCAACCAGCGGATCACAGCCCTGGAGAGCGGCAAGGTCGACCTGGTGGTGCGCACCATGACCATCAACTGCAAGCGCATCCAGCAGGTCGCCTTCTCCACCGCCTACTTCCAGGCCGGCCAGCAGGTCCTCGCGCCCAAGTCCTCCACCGTCACCGGCTACGACTCCTCGCTGAGCGGCAAGCGGGTGTGCACCGCCGAGGGCTCCACGGCCTACGAGGCACTGGAGGCGAAGTCGTTCGGCGCGGTCTACAAGGACGTCGGCGACGGCACCAAGGACGACCCGGACCTGCTGACCGTGCCCAACCAGCTGGACTGTCTGGCCCGGCTGCAGATGGGCGAGGTCGACGCCGTCCTCACCGACAACGCGCTGGCCGCCGGCCAGGCCGCGCAGGACCCGGCCGTCGAGCTGAAGGGAAAGCCGTTCACCACCGAGTACTACGGCGTGGCCGCGAAGCTGGGCGAGGACGACCTGGTGCGCCGGGTCAACCAGGTGCTCGTGGAGTACCGGCAGGGCCCCTGGCAGCGGGCGTACCAGAAGTGGCTGGCGGCGGACCTGCCCGGGATACCCGGGCCCCCCGCACCCCTGTACAAGTAGCACGAGACGAGAGGTGATCGATGGGCGTCGCGGGACCCCCCGGGCCGGTGATGGACCGGGACGAGGTGGACCGTGCGCTGGCGCGGCTGGGCGCGGAGCACAAGGCGGTCGAGGACTCGCTCCTCGCCCTCCAGGACCACGCGGGCCGCCGGCTGCTCGAAGGCGCCGAGCTGACCGGGACGACCCGGGACCGCTGGCAGGACGCCGAGCGGACGATCACCCTGCTGTGGGCGTACTTCGACGCGTACACGGCCGCGCTGCACGACGCCCGTGAGCTGCGCGCCCGGCGCCGCTGGCCCGGGCGGGAGGAGCTGGCCGAGCTGACCGACCGGCTGCGCGGCGAGAGCGTGCACGTGCCGGGCGGCGCGGTCGGGCGGGCCGCGCTCGCCGAGCGCTTCACCCTGGACGGCCTGGTCCGGCGGATGAACGAGCTGTACGCCTCCTCGCTCGACGTGGTGGTCACCGCCGACGCCGTGTGGTCGGCGCTGCCCGCCCGGATAGACCTGCTCGCCGCCGAGCTGGGCCGGACGCGTTCGCTGGCGCACTCGGTGGGCGTACGGCCCGGGGAGCACCCGGCCGGTGACGAGCTGGAGTCGATCACGGCCGAGCTGTCCGCGCTGCGCGCCCAGGTGGTGTCCGATCCGCTGGCCTTCTGGCGTCCGGCGCAGGGCAGTTCGGCACCGGGCGGCGGGCGGCCCGACACCGAGCGCTACGACACGGCGGCCCGCGCGCTGGAGGACGTCCGGCGCGAGATCGAGGCGGTGCTCCAGGTCCGGCAGGACTCCGAGGAGCGGCTGCTGCGGCTGCGGGACGTGCTGTCGCGCGCGGACCGGACCCTCGCCGAGGCGCGGGCGGCCCGCGGCGAGGTCCTCGCGAAGATCGCCGCCTCGGAGGTGCCGGCCGTCAGCGGCCCGCCGGTGGCGCTCCAGGAGCGGCTGTCCGCGGCCGCCGAGTACCGCAGACACGCCCTGTGGCACCGGCTCTCGCCGCTCCTGGACGCCCTGGAGCGCGAGGCGGAGGAGGAACTGCTGCGGGCCCGCGAGTCGTTGACGGCGGTGACCGCGCCGCTGGCGGTCCGCGCCGAGCTGCGCGGCCGGCTCGACGCGTACAAGGCGAAGGTGGCCAGGCTCGGGGCGGCGGAGGATCCGCTGCTCATCGAGCGGTACGACACGGCACGCCGGATGCTGTGGAGCGCACCGTGCGATCTGCGGGCCGCCGAGCAGGCGGTGCTGCGCTATCAGCAGGCGGCGGCGGAGACGCTGTCCGGACCGAGAGACGGCGGGGGGAACCAGTGGTGAGCGAGGGGTCCGGAGTGGGCAGCTGTCAGCGTCCGTCGTGCGAGGGCTCGTACGAGGACATGGGCGGCGGCGAGCTGTACTGCGACACCTGCGGTCTCGCCCCGGTCGTCGCGGCCGGCGGCATGCTGCGGGCGACGCGCACCGGGCTCGCGGTGCCCGGCGGCACCGGGCGCGGGAGCGACTCGGGCCGTTCGGCCTCGTCCGCGTCGTCGCGGGTGTCCTCGCGCTCGGCGCGGTCGGCCGCGTCCCGGCGTTCGGTGTCCGGGCGGCTCTCGCGGTCCCTGTCCGGGGCGAGCGGCCCGTCGCGTTCGGTGTCGGTGCGCAGTTCGGGCTCGACCGGCGGACCGTCGGGGCGGGGCCGGCTGGGCGCCGGTCTGGTGGCGGTGCCGGAGGTGCCGCGGCCGGACCCGCGGGCCGCCGTGATGGACACGCCGGAGGTGCCCGAGCGGAAGCGTTTCTGCTCCCGTTCGGACTGCGGTGCCCCGGTGGGCCGTTCGCGCGGCGACCGGCCGGGCCGTACCGAGGGCTTCTGCACCAAGTGCGGCCACCCGTACTCCTTCGTGCCGAAGCTGCGCGCCGGTGACGTGGTCCACGGGCAGTACGAGGTGGCGGGCTGTCTCGCGCACGGCGGTCTCGGCTGGGTCTACCTCGCCGTCGACAAGGCGGTATCCGACCGCTGGGTGGTCCTCAAGGGCCTGCTCGACACCGGCGACCAGGACGCGATGGCCGCGGCCATCTCCGAGCGCCGCTTCCTCGCGGAGATCGAGCACGCCAACATCGTCCGCATCTACAACTTCGTCGAGCACCTGGACCAGCGCACCGGCTCCCTGGACGGCTACATCGTCATGGAGTACGTGGGCGGCAAGTCCCTCAAGGAGATCGCCAACGGGCGGCGCACCCCGGACGGCCGGCGCGACCCGCTGCCGGTCGAGCAGGCCTGCGCGTACGGCATCGAGGCCCTGGAGGCCCTCGGCCATCTGCACAGCCGCAACCTGCTCTACTGCGACTTCAAGGTCGACAACGCGATCCAGACCGAGGACCAGCTGAAGCTCATCGACATGGGCGCGGTCCGGCGGATGGACGACGACGAGTCCGCGATCTACGGCACGGTCGGCTACCAGGCGCCGGAGGTCGCCGAGGTCGGCCCCTCGGTGGCGAGCGACCTGTACACGGTGGCCCGCACCCTGGCCGTGCTCACCTTCGACTTCCAGGGCTACACCAACGTCTTCGTGGACTCGCTGCCCGAGCCGGACGGCATCGACGTCCTCCGTACGTACGAGTCCTTCTACCGCTTCCTGGTGCGCGCCACCGACCCCGACCCGGCCCGCCGGTTCGGCTCCGCGCAGGAGATGGCCGAGCAGCTGACCGGCGTCCTGCGCGAGGTCGTCGCGCTGCAGTCGGGCCGGCCGCGGCCGGCGCTGTCGACGCTGTTCGGCGCCGAGGTGCGGGTCACGGACACCGAGCTGTTCGAGGAGCTCACCGAGGACGTGTCGGTGCTCGGCGCGCGCGAGCGGCGCCGCGGCAGGAAGACGCTGCCGACGTCCGTCAACGGCCGGGCCGGAAGCTTCCTGCGCCCCTTCGACGTGCCCGCGACGGCTCTCGCGCTGCCGCTGCCGCGGGTGGACCCGGCCGATCCCAACGCCGGTTTCCTCGCCGGTCTGCTCGCCGCCGCTCCCGCCGAGCTGATCACCGCACTGCACGCGGCGCCGCTCCCCTCGCTGGAACTGCGGCTCAGGGAACTGCGGGCGCGCCTGGAGATGGGCGACCTGGTGTCCGCCGGACGTGCGCTGGACGACCTGGAGCACGGCCACACGGACGACTGGCGGGTGGTCTGGTACCGGGGCGTGACGTCCCTGATCGGCGGCGACCGGGAGAGCGCGGCGCTCTCCTTCGACGCGATCTACGACGCCTTCCCCGGCGAGCCCGCGCCCAAGCTGGCGCTCGGCGTCTGCGCCGAGCTGCTCGGCCAGCTGGACAACGCGGCGGAGTACTACCGGCTGGTGTGGGCGACCGACCCCAGCTACGTCAGCGCCGCGTTCGGCCTGGCCCGGGTGCAGCTCGCGGCCGGCGACCGGGCGGGCGCGGTCCGCACCCTGGAGTCGGTGCCCGAGTCGTCCATCCACTACACGGCGGCCCGGGTCGCCGCCGTACGGGCACGGCTGCGCCGCCGGCCGGCCAACGAACCGCTGGGCGCCGATCTGACCGCCGCCGCGGCGCAGGTCTCCGCGCTGCAGGGCTTCGGCCTGGACGCGGTGCGCCGTGAGCAGCTGTCGGCGGAGGTGCTCGGCACGGCCCTCGACTGGGTGCTGTCCGGCAGCCCCGGCGCGGGCCCGGGCGGCACGGCGCTGCTGGGCAGCGAACTGGACGAGCGCGGACTGCGCTTCGGCCTCGAACGCTCGTACCGGGTGCTCGCCCGGCTCGCCCAACGCGGCGAGGAGAGGATCGAACTGGTGGAGCGGGCCAACCGCTTCCGCCCCAGGACGTGGGTGTGAGTATGTCGTTGAAGCCCAAGCCGCCGCACCCGCTGGGGAACTGCCCCGGCTGCGCGGAGCCGCTCGAGTCGGGCGACCGGTTCTGTGGCGCGTGCGGCTTCGACCTGTCGGCCGCCGAGGTGCCGGACCGGCCGACGGTGCCCATCGCGCTGCCCGTGGAATGGCCGGAGCCCCCGCCCCGCGACCCCCAGTCCCTGACCACGGCCACCCAGCATCCCCACGACCTCCCGGGCACCGACTCGGGCGGCCGCGACCTCCCGACGATCCCGGTCCGCACGGACGGGGTACCGGAGGGCGCGGGGGCGGAGGCTGCGGCTGCGGCTGCGGCTGCGGCGCCCCAGGGCGACGCGGCCGAGGCGGTCGGGGCCACGGGCGGGCAGGCGCCCGCCGAGCGGACGGCCCCTGGCGCGGAGCCCGAGGGCGCCGGGGCCCCGGGCGAGCCGGTGACCGCCGAGCGGACGCCGGCTGTCACGGGGCCGGAGGGCGCGACGTCGTCGTCCGGTTCCGGTCCGGAGGCCGTACAGCCGTCCGACGACGGGGACTTCACCCTGCCCGCGCCCGATCCGCGAGCGGCGCTGCGCGCCGAGCCGACGGCCGCCCCGCCCACGCCGGCAGCCGAGCCTTCCGGCGGCGACGGGCGGAAGGTGTGTGTCGCCTGCCGGGTCGGACGGGTCGACGGCGACGGTTACTGCGAGCACTGCGGGCACGCCCAGCCGCGCGACCGCGACCACATGGAGGAGGACCTGCCGGCGGTCGCCGCCGTCAGCGACCGCGGGCTGCGCCACCACCGCAACGAGGACTCCTTCGCCGTGGCCTCCACCGCGCTGGCCGACGGCTCGCCGGCCACGCTCGCCGTCGTCTGCGACGGCGTGTCCTCCGCGACCCGCCCCGACGAGGCGTCCGCCGCCGCCGCGTCCGCGGCGCGCGCCGCGCTCCTCACGGCACTGCCCCGCGGCACCCACCCGCAGCAGGCCATGCAGGAGGCCATCGTCGCCGCCGCCGACGCGGTCACCGCACTGGCCGAGCGCCCGGAAGGCGAGCGGGAGCACCAGAACGCGCCGGCCTGCACCATCGTCGGCTCGATCGTCACCGACGGGCTGCTCGTCGTCGGCTGGGTCGGCGACAGCCGGGCCTACTGGGTGCCGGACGACCGCACCACCCCGCCCGCCCGGCTCACCGAGGACGACTCGTGGGCCGCGCAGATGGTCGCGGCGGGCCTGATGAACGAGGCGCAGGCGTACGCGGACGAGCGCGCCCACGCGATCACCGGCTGGCTCGGCGCGGACAGCTACGAACTGGATCCGCACACCGCCGCGTTCAAGCCGGACCGGCCGGGCGTGGTCGTGGTCTGCACGGACGGTCTGTGGAACTACGCGGAGGCGGCGGACGACATGGCGCGCGTCCTTCCGCCGGACGCTGCCGAACGCCCGCTGCACGCCGCGCAGGTGCTGGTCGGCCACGCCCTCGACGGCGGCGGCCACGACAACATCACGGTCGCGCTGCTGCCGTTCGCCCTTCCGTCCCCGGGAGCGGCGGACCCGGCCTGACCGCCCGACCGACCGTCAACCGGCCGCCGGGCCCTCTGACCGCCCGACCGACCGTCAACCGGCCGCCTGACCGTCCGACCGGCGGTCCGACCGGCCGTCCGACCGCCGCTCCCCTTCTGCATCCGTACGCCTTCTTCGCGTGACCGAGGAGCCGAATCACCCATGGCGAACTTCTCCAAGCCGACCGGGCCGCAGTTCTCGGTGGACGTGTACCAGAACGAGTTCCTGCCGGAGGGCGGACGGGACGTCAACGCGATCGTCACCGTCACCGCCACCGGCGGCGGCACCGCCGGCTCGTTCCGGCCGGCCGCGGCCCGCTCCGCCGCCGTCGTCCTGATGCTCGACTGCTCGGGCTCGATGGACTACCCGGCGACCAAGATGCGCGGCGCCCGCGAGGCGACCGCCGCCGCGATCGACACCCTGCGCGACGGCACCTTCTTCGCCGTGGTCGCCGGCACGCACGTGGCGAAGGAGGTCTACCCGGGGGACGGACGGCTCGCCGTCGCCGACGCGCGCACCCGCGCCGAGGCGAAGAACGCGCTGCGCGGGCTGAGCGCGGGCGGCGGTACCGCCATCGGCACCTGGCTGCGGCTCGCCGACCGGCTGCTCTCCTCCGCCGACGCCGCCATCCGGCACGGCATCCTGCTCACCGACGGCCGCAACGAACACGAGGCGCCGGCCGAGCTGCGGGCCGCGCTCGACGCCTGTGCGGGCCGGTTCACCTGCGACGCCCGCGGCGTCGGCACGGACTGGGAGGTCGAGGAGGTCAAGGGCATCGCCCGGGCGCTGCTCGGTACCGCCGACATCGTCGCCGACCCGGCCGGTCTGACCGCCGACTTCACGACGATGATGGAGAACGCCATGGGCAAGGAGGTCGCGGACGTCGCCCTGCGCCTGTGGACCCCGGTCGGCGTGGAGATCGGCTTCGTGAAGCAGGTCGCGCCTACGGTCGAGGACCTGACGGGCCGGCGCACCGAGGCGGGCCCGCGCGCCGGCGACTACCCGACCGGCTCGTGGGGCGACGAGTCCCGCGACTACCACGTGTCCGTACGGGTTCCCCAGGCGGCGGTCGGCCAGGAGATGCTCGCCGCCCGGGTCTCGCTGATCGTCCCCGACCCGGCCGGCGGCGCCCCCACGACGCTGTCTCAGGGACTGGTACGGGCGGTGTGGACCGACGACATGGTCATGTCCACGGCGATCAACGCGCAGGTCGCGCACTACACGGGACAGGCCGAGCTCGCCGACGCCATCCAGAAGGGCCTCGACGCACGCAAATCGGGCGATCACGACGGCGCGACGGCCAAGCTCGGGCGAGCCGTGCAGCTCGCGGCGGCCTCCGGCAACGCCGATACCGCGAAACTCCTTTCGAAGGTGGTGGACGTGGTCGACGCCGCGACGGGTACTGTGCGTTTGAAGGCGAAGGTCGCGGAAGCGGACGAGATGACTCTCGAGACCCGCTCCACGAAGACCGTTCGCGTGAAGAAGTAGGCCCGTCAGGGCGAGGACGACGAGAGGGGGAAGCACCGACATGCCGACCTGCCCGAACGGACACCAGTCGGTCTCCGACGACTGGTGCGAGGTCTGCGGCCACCGCATGGCGGCCGGGGCGGGCGCGCCGACGGGTGCCGTACCGCCGCCTCCCCCGCCGCCCCCTCCCGCGTACGGCTACCCCGGCCCCGGTGGCCCGGGATCCCCGGCCGGTCCCGGGGCGCCGGGCGGCCCCGGTGCGCCCGGCGCTCCCGCCGGTTACGGCGCCCCCGCCGGTCCTGGTGCTCCCGGCGCTCCGGCCGGTCACGGCGGTCACGGAGCTCCGGTCCCGCCGCCTCCGCCCGCGTCCGCCGGCTTCGGACAGGGCGGCGACCCGAACGCCACCGCCCACGCCGAGCTGTGCCCGCAGTGCCGCACGCCGCGCGAGCACATGGCGCCGTTCTGCGAGGAGTGCCGCTGGAACTTCCTCACGAACACGGCGACCTCGTACACGCCGATCGCCCCGCCGAACGCGGCCCGCCCGCCGGCCGCGCCGCAGGGACCCGGCCCCCAGGGCCCCGGTCCGCACGGACCCGGCCCCCAGGGACCCGGCCCCCAGGGACCCGGACCGCAGGACCCCGGCTACCAGGGCCCCGGGCCGCAGGGCTCCGCCCCTCAGGGTCCGCCGCCCGGACTCAACCTGCCCGCCGGCTTCCAGGCGCCGCCACGGCCCGCGCAGCCGCAGCCGCAGCACCCGGACGCGTTCGACTACCAGGGCTCGCGCCCGTCCCAGGTGAACCGTCCCGCCGAGCCGCTGGGCGCCGACCCGACCCACCACCAGGCACCGCCGCAGCGCCCGCCGACGGCCGAGCCGCCGCAGGCGCCCCAGGCCGCGCCGGCCCCGCAGGCGTTCCCGGCCGCGCCCTCTCAGCCTGCCCCGCCGCAGCCGCGCGCGGACGACGACTGGATGCTCCCGCCGCCCTCGCAGGCCCAGCA
>NZ_SDOY01000039.1 GCF_004117935.1 Streptomyces roseicoloratus
CGATTCCGCTTCGCTCCACCCTTGACCCGGTGGCTCCGGGAGCCTTTTCACACTCGGAGGGCGGCCGGGGGCGGGCCCGCGCGGACAGGCCTGGTGGTGGCGGGGCGCCGTGGGCGGGTGGCGGCAGCGTGGTTGGGAGTGGTCGGCCGGGCTGGGTGGGGCGGTGCCCGTCGGCTTGGGGTGCGCGGTAGTGGAGTGGGGTGCCCATTCCCGGCTCAGCGGCCGACGGGCTGGTGTTTGGCCGGGGTGCATGCCCCGCTGGTCACTCCCGGCGGGTGGAAAGGGCGAGTGCCGGGCGGGAAAAGTGGGATGGCGCGGGCCGTCGTGTGGTGGGAGGGGTCTGGTGTGACGTGTGAGGCGGCCAGGTCTCCTCGGGATCGGACTTTGCTCGCTCGGGCAGGCTCGATCACCAATCTCGCCGTTCGGCATGGGTACCGCTGTGACGGCAAGGAACTCGTG
>NZ_SDOY01000040.1 GCF_004117935.1 Streptomyces roseicoloratus
CCGGCGGTGCCGAGGGCGCCGGGGCCGCGGGACGGGCCGGAGGAGCGGGCGGTGCCGGGCGGGCGGGAGGGGCCGGTGGTACCGGCTGGGCCGGGTACGGGTGGTGGGCCGGCGCGGGCGGGGGGCCGCCCTGGGCCCAACCGATGTGACCCTTGGGTTCCTGCGGTGGCAGCGGAGCCCCCATTCCGTGCTGCATCCGGTGCCCCACTCCGTTTCCTGCCGGCGATGTTTCCGTCGTTGCCGGAACGTTACCGCCCCCGGCTTCCCGAGGGGAAACGGCCGGGGGCGGATCGACGTGCCCGAAGGGGTGACGCGGGGCTCAGGCGTCCAGTTCCTCCGCGAGTGCGCGCAGCGCCAGCCGGTAGGAGCCGATGCCGAAGCCCGCGATCGTCCCGGTGGCCACGGCGGCCACCACCGAGGTGTGGCGGAACTCCTCCCGCGTGTACGGGTTGGAGATGTGCACCTCGACGAGCGGGGCGGTGCGCTGGGCCGCCGCGTCGCGCATCCCGTACGAGTAGTGGGTGAACGCGCCGGGGTTGAGGACGACCGGGAGCGAGCCGTCGGCCGCCTCGTGCAGCCAGCGGATCATCTCTCCCTCGTCGTTGGTCTCCCGCACCTCGACGTCGAAGCCCAGCTCCTCGCCGAGCTCGCGACAGGACTCCACGAGCCCCTTGTACGAGGTGGCGCCGTAGATGTCGGGCTCACGGGAGCCGAGGCGGCCGAGGTTCGGGCCGTTCAGCACGAGGACGCGCCTGCCGCGACGGCGCTCGCTCACGCGGACACCTCGCCGTACGCCGCGACGAGGACGGCCGGGTCGGGGCCCTCCAGGACCGTGGGCTTGCCGAGGCCGTCGAGGACGATGAAGCGCAACAGGTCGCCGCGGGACTTCTTGTCGACCTTCATGGTCTCCAGCAGCTTGGGCCACTGGTCGCCGCGGTAGGTGAGCGGCAGGCCGACGGACTCCAGGACGGCGCGGTGCCGGTCGGCGGTGGCGTCGTCGAGGCGGCCGGCCAGCCGGCCGAGCTCGGCGGCGAAGACCATGCCGACGGAGACGGCGGCGCCGTGCCGCCACTTGTACCGCTCGTTCTTCTCGATGGCGTGGGCGAGGGTGTGCCCGTAGTTCAGGATCTCGCGGAGGCCGGCCTCCTTGAGGTCGCCGGACACCACCTCGGCCTTGACCCGGATCGACCGCTCGATGAGCTCGGCGGTGTGCGGGCCGGCGGGCGTGCGGGCGGCCTGCGGGTCGGCCTCGATCAGGTCGAGGATCGCCGGGTCGGCGATGAAGCCGGCCTTGATGATCTCGGCGAGACCGCTGACGTAGTCGTGGACCGGCAGCGAGTCGAGCGCGGCGAGGTCGCAGAGGACGCCGGCCGGCGGGTGGAAGGCGCCGACGAGGTTCTTGCCCTCGGCGGTGTTGATGCCGGTCTTGCCGCCGACGGCCGCGTCGACCATGCCGAGCACGGTCGTGGGGACGGCCACCCAGCGCACGCCGCGCAGCCAGGTCGCGGCCACGAAGCCGGCCAGGTCGGTGGTGGCGCCGCCGCCGACGCCCACGATGACGTCGCTGCGGGTGAAGCCGGTCTGGCCCAGTGCCTTCCAGCAGTAGGCGGCGACCTCGGCGGTCTTGGCCTCCTCCGCGTTGGGCACCTGGATGGCGACGGCCTCGTAGCCCTGCTCGGCGAGGTCCTCGCGCAGCGCCTCGCCGGTCTCGGCCAGCGCCTCCGGGTGGATCACGGCCACCCGCCTGGCCTGCGGGCCGATGATCCCGGCCAGCTCACCGAGCAGCTGCCGGCCGACCAGCACCTCGTACGGGTCGGTGCCCGCGGAGCCGCCGACCTGGATCCGGGTCACTTCCTGGTCCGTCATACGTCCTTCAACTCCAGTGCGTCGAGGATCGCGGCGGCGACCTCTTCGGGCGTGCGCTCGTCGGTGGCGACGACGACGCTCGCGACTTCTTCGTACAGATGGCGGCGTGCGTCCATCAGCTCGCGCCACTGGCGGCGCGGGTTGACGGCGAGCAGCGGCCGGGCGGCGCCGAGGCCGACGCGGCGGACGGCCGCCTCGACGTCCATGGACAGGTAGGCGACGGGCAGCCCGCGCAGCAGGGCGCGGGTGCCGGCGTCGAGCACCGCGCCGCCGCCGAGGGCGAGGACGCCCTCGTGCTCGGCGACGGCCGTGCGCACGGCTTCGCGTTCGAGGGCGCGGAAGTGGTCCTCGCCGTCCTCGACGAAGATGTCCGCGATCTCGCGTCCCTCGGCGGCGACGATGTCCGCGTCGGTGTCCCGGTAGGCGGCGCCGAGCCGCTCCGCGAGCAGCGCGCCGACGGTGGACTTGCCGGAGCCCATGGGCCCGACGAGGACGACCAGCGGGCCGGCGGTCACCGGATGTGGAGGTTGTCGAGGTACGACCGGACGTTGCGCCGGGTCTCGGGGACCGAGTCGCCGCCGAACTTCTCCAGGACGGCGTCCGCGAGGACCAGCGCGACCATGGCCTCGGCGACGATGCCGGCGGCCGGGACGGCGCAGACGTCGGAGCGCTGGTGGTGCGCGGCCGCGGCCTCGCCGGTGGCGACGTCGACGGTGGCGAGGGCCCGGGGCACGGTGGCGATGGGCTTCATCGCGGCGCGGACGCGCAGCAGCTCGCCGGTGCTGAGGCCGCCCTCGGTGCCGCCGGCGCGGCCGGAGCTGCGGGTGATGCCGTTCTCGCCCTTGACGATCTCGTCGTGGGCCTGCGAGCCGGGGACGCGGGCGAGCTCGAAGCCGTCGCCGACCTCGACGCCCTTGATGGCCTGGATGCCCATGAGCGCGGCGGCGAGCCGGGCGTCGAGGCGCCGGTCCCAGTGCACGTGGGAGCCGAGGCCGACGGGGACGCCGTAGGCGAGGACCTCGACGACGCCGCCGAGGGTGTCGCCGTCCTTGTGGGCCTGGTCGATCTCGGCGACCATCGCCTTCGACGCGTCGGCGTCGAGGCAGCGCACCGGGTCGGCGTCGAGCTTCTCGACGTCGGCCGGGGTCGGGTAGAGGCCGTACGGGGCCTTGGCGGAGGCGAGCTCGACCACGTGGGAGACGATCTCGATGCCGGCCGCCTCCTTGAGGAAGGAGCGGGCGACGGCGCCGAGGGCGACGCGGGCCGCGGTCTCGCGGGCGCTGGCGCGCTCCAGGATCGGCCGGGCCTCGTCGAAGCCGTACTTCTGCATGCCGGCCAGGTCGGCGTGGCCGGGGCGGGGGCGGGTCAGCGGCGCGTTGCGGCCGGTCTCCTTGAGCTCCGAGGGGTCGACCGGGTCGGCCGCCATGACCTTCTCCCACTTGGGCCACTCGGTGTTGCCGACCATGACGGCGATCGGCGAGCCGAGCGAGAGTCCGTGCCGGACACCACCCAGGAAGGTGACCTCGTCCTGCTCGAACTTCATGCGGGCACCGCGTCCATAGCCGAGGCGCCGCCGCGCGAGATGGTCCGCCACCAGTTCCGTGGTGACCGGAACACCGGCCGGAAGTCCCTCAAGGGTTGCAACCAGCGCGGGGCCGTGCGACTCCCCCGCCGTCAGCCAACGCAACCTGCTCAACGATGCTCCTCATGCTCGCGCCTGGGCACTGCGACGGCACGACACGGGTGCGCGGCCCGGGTCCGCCTCCCCTGATCCTCCCACGTCCGGGCGGTCGATCGATCGCCGGTCCACGGGTCGGGACGCGAATCTCACGCGTCGGGTGAGGTTTCCGGCGCGCCGGCGGGACCGGTGCGCCGCTCGCGCCACCGGTCGCGGACCCGGGTCGCCACCGCGTACAGCACGAAACCGCCGATCAGCACGATCACCGTGACGCGGAGCCACAGGGGCAGCGCCATGAAGGCGATCCGGACCGCTCCGTACACCAGGCGCGCGAGATCACCCGCGACGTCCCACTTGGACGCGAGCAGCACGCCGCCGCTCCCCATGCTCTCCCCCGTGCTTCCGGTGCCGCGTTCCGTGTGGTCAGCGCTCGGCGAGCGCCCGTTCCCCCGCCGTCCGCATCGCCGCGAGCGGGCCCGGCGCGCGGCCGGTCATCTGCTCGACCTGGAGCACCGCCTGGTGCACCAGGAGGTCGAGCCCGCCGAGGATCCTCCCGCCGCGGGCCGTCCAGGCGGCGGCGAGGCGGGTGGGCCAGGGGTCGTAGAGGACGTCGAACAGGGTGCCGGGAGCGTCGGGCACGGCCCCGGCGAGCGCGTCCGTGGTCCCGGCGGGAGTCGTGGCGATCACCAGGGGCGCGGCGAAGGCCTCCGCCGCCTCGTCCCAGGAGGCGGTGCGCACGTCGACGCCGAGCCGTTCGCCCCAACCCCGCATCTCCTCGGCGCGCGCCTCGCTGCGGACGTACGCGGTGACGGGTCCGGAGCAGACCCGGGCGAGGGCGGCGAGGGCGGAGGAGGCGGTGGCGCCGGCGCCGAGGACGGCGGCGGAGTCGACCTTCTCGACGCCGCGTTCGCGCAGCGCGGCGATCATGCCGGGGATGTCCGTGTTGTCGCCGATCCGGCGGCCGTCCTCGGTGAACACCACCGTGTTGACCGCCTCGACCGAGGCGGCGGTGTCCGTGACCTCGTCGAGCAGCGGGATGACCGCTCGCTTGAGGGGCATGGTGAGGGACAGGCCCGCCCAGGAGGCGTCGAGCTCGCCCACGAAGCCGGCGAGCGCGGCCTCGTCCACCTCGAACCGGCCGTAGGACCAGTCGTCGAGGCCGAGCTCCCGGTACGCGGCCCGGTGCAGCACCGGGGAGAGCGAGTGGGCGATGGGCGAGCCGAGCACGGCCGCCCGGTGTCGTGTGGTCACTGCCCCTGCGTCTCCCGTACTCACTGCCCCGACTTCTCCCGCTCCCTCTCGTACTCCGCGACGTTCTTGTTGTGCTCGGCGATCGTCACGGCGAAGACCGTCTTGTTCTCGTTGATCGACACGAAGTAGTACCACGGGCCCGGTGTCGGGTTCATCGCGGAGTGGAGCGCGTCGAGTCCCGGGTTGCTGATCGGGCCGGGGATCATGCCCTTGACCCGGTAGGTGTTGTACGGGTCCCGGATCTTGCGGAGGTCCTCGACCTTGCCGACGTCGAGGGTGCTCTGGCCGCGCACGTAGTTGACCGTGGAGTCGAACTCCAGGCGGCCGACGGTCTCCATGTTGCCGGGCTTGAGCCGGTTGTAGACGACCCGCGCGACCTTGTCGAAGTCGTGCTTGTACTTGCCCTCGACCTGCACGAGGCTCGCGACGGTGACGAGCTCCCACGGTCCGTCGAGACCGAGTTCCTTCGCCTTGGCGTCGAGGTCGAGCTTGGCGTACTCGCCGTTCGCGCGCGACACCATCTTGCGCAGGACGTCCTCGGGCTTGGTGCCCTTGGCGACCGGATAGGTCGCGGGGAAGAGGAAGCCCTCCAGCGGGTCCTTGACCTGGGGATGGTTCGTGGCCCAGTCGGGCAGACCGAGGCTGTTCGCCTGCTTCTTGGCGATGTCCTTGGTGGTGCCCGGTTTGAGGTCGAGGCGTTTGTCGAGCTCGTCGTAGACCCAGATGTTCCGTTTGCCGGGCGGAAGGACGAAGTTGGCCTTGCTCACCGGGCTGAGCATCAGCGCGACGGCGCTCTCCGCCGACATCTCCTTCTTCAGCGTGTAGACGCCGGCCTGGATGGTGAGGCCCTTGGGGTTCTTCTGCTGGGCGGAGACGAAGGCGTCGACGCTCTTGACGACGCCGGCCTTCTTCAGGATGTTGCCGATGACGTAGCCGCCGGCGTCCTGCGGGATCTCGACCTGGACCTCGCCGCTGCCCTCGCCCGCGTAGTCGGGCGCCTCGCCGAACTGGCCCTGCCAGAACTTGTAGCCGAAGTAGCCGATGCCGCCGACACCGCCGACCAGCACCGCGGCCACGACCAGGCAGGCCATGCCGTTCTTGGCCTTGCGGCCCTTGTCGCCGCGGCGTTCGCGGCCGGAGCGGGAGCCTCGGCGGCCGCCGGGCTCCTCTTCCTCGTCGTCGTACTCGTCGTGGTCGTCGTGGTCGGCGTCGCGGCCGCCGTCACGTCCTCCGTCGGCGTCGCGACGGGCTCGGCGGCCGCGGGGAGTGTCGTCGGCGCCGGTGAAGAAGGGATGTTCCTCCTCCTGCGGCTCGGCGTCCCAGTCGGTCACCGGCTGCGGCGGCACCTGCCGCCGGCCCGGGGGCTGCGGCGGCGGGTACGCCTCAGGGGTGCCGTAGAGGTCGGGCTGCTGGCCGCCGTACGGATCGGCGGGCGGGGCGTTGTACGGCATGGCCGCCTGGCCCGTCTCCCAGTTCCCGTCGTACCGCTGGTCGTACTGCTGCCCCTGCTGCTGGTCGTACCGCTGGTCGTACTGCTGCCCCTGCTGCTGGTCGTACCCGCCGTGCTGCGGGTTCTGCTGCTGGTCGTACGGCTGTGCGGGATACCCGGGCGTGTCGTAACCGCCCGGGTTCGCGTACTGCTGTCCGCCGTAGTGCTGGGCGTCGTAGCCCTGCGGCTGCTGGGCGTGCTGCTGCTGGGAGTGCTGCTCGTACATGCCGTCGGCGTACGCCTGCTGCTGCCCGTACGGGTCCTGGTGACCGTACTGCTGCGCCTGCTGCGGGTACTGCTGCTGGCCGCCTTCCCACCCCTGGTCCCCGTACAGCGGGTCCGTGGGGTGCCACGGTTCGGAGCCGGGGCTCCGGCCATACTCAGTCATCGATCCCCAAACAGCCGCGAGGCTTCCGGACGTTCCGCCTCTACGTTGTGCGGCAGCTGTTCGAACACCGCCGCATCGCGCGGAACGTTACCGTATCGCGATCAGAGGACCACCTCGACGCCCTCACCGGGCGGATTACCTGATACCCGTTCGGACTCAAGAGCGTTCTGCAGGATGATCACAGCGGCGGCCTGGTCGATGACGGAACGTCCCTTCTTCGACTTCACGCCCGAGGCACGCAGGCCCTGGGTCGCGGTGACCGTCGTCATCCGCTCGTCGACGAGACGGACCGGGACCGGGGCGATGCCCTTGGCCAGCTCGCCGGCGAAGGCCCGGACCTTGGTCGCGGCCGGACCCTCCCGCCCGCTGAGCGAGCGGGGCAGGCCCACGACGACCTCGATCGGCTCGTACTCCTCGACGATCCGGCGCAGCCGCCGGTGGGCGGCCGGGACGTCACGTCCCGGCACGGTCTCCACCGGCGTGGCCAGGACCCCGTCGGGGTCGCACGAGGCGACCCCGATCCGGGCGTCCCCGACGTCGACGGCGAGTCGTCGTCCTCGTCGCATCAGACCGTTTCCAGGACCTGGCGCTCGACGGCGGCCATGGCCTCGCCGACGGCCTGCGGGTTCTGGCCGCCGCCCTGGGCGACGTCCGGCTTGCCGCCACCGCCGCCGCCGAGGGTCTTGGCGGCCGTGCGGACCAGCTCGCCGGCCTTGAGGCCGCGCTCGCGGGCGGCCTCGTTGGTGGCGATGACCGTCAGCGGCTTGCCGTTGGCGGTGGTGAACAGGGCGACCACGGCCGGGCGGTCGGACGCCCCCGACAACTGATCCAGTCGGCCGCGGACGTCGAGGACCAGCTTGCGCAGGTCGTCGGCGCCGGTGCCGTCCGGCACCTGGCCGGTGACGAGGGCGACGCCGCGGATGTCGCGGGCGGAGTCGACCAGACCGGCGGCGGCCTGCAGGACCTTCTCCGCGCGGAACTTCTCGATCTCCTTCTCGGCGTCCTTCAGCTTGCCGAGCATGCTGGAGATCTTCTCCGGCAGCTCCTCCGGGCGACCCTTGACCAGCTCCTGGAGCTGGGCGACGACCGTGTGCTCGCGGGCGAGGAAGTTGTACGCGTCGACGCCGACGAGGGCCTCGATGCGGCGCACGCCGGAGCCGATGGAGGACTCGCCGAGCAGCTTCACCAGACCGAGCTGGGCGGTGTTGTGCACGTGCGTGCCCCCGCACAGCTCCTTGGAGAAGTCGCCGATGGTGACGACGCGGACCTGCTCGCCGTACTTCTCGCCGAACTCGGCGATGGCGCCCTGGCGCTTGGCCTCGTCGATCGGCATGACCTCGGCGTGCACGTCGAGCTCGCGCGAGAGCACCTCGTTGATCTTCTGCTCGACGTCGGTGAGGACGGTGCCGGGGACGGCGTTCGGCGAGCCGAAGTCGAAGCGGAAGCGGCCCGGGGAGTTCTCCGAACCGGCCTGGGCGGCGGTCGGGCCGAGGGCGTCGCGCAGCGCCTGGTGGGTCAGGTGGGTGGCGCTGTGGGCGCGGGCGATGGCCCGGCGGCGGCGCACGTCGATGGCGGCGTAGGCGGTGGCGCCCACAGTCACCTCGCCGACCTGCACCGAACCCTTGTGCACGGAGACGCCCGGGACCGGCTGCTGCACGTCGCGGATGTCGATGACGGCGCCGGAGTGCAGCCGGATGCGGCCGTGGTCGGCGAGCTGGCCACCGCCCTCGGCGTAGAACGGGGTGCGGTCGAGGACGACCTCGACCTCGTCGCCCTCGGAGGCGGCGGGCGACGGGACGCCGTTGACCAGCAGGCCGACGACGGTGCTCTCGCCCTCGGTGTTGGTGTAGCCGGTGAACTCGGTGGCGCCGGCGGTGTCGGCGATCTCGCGGTACGAGGTGACGTCGGCGTGGCCGGTCTTCTTGGCCTGGGCGTCGGCCTTGGCGCGCTCCCGCTGCTCCTTCATGAGGCGGCGGAAGCCCTCCTCGTCCACGGTCAGGCCCTGCTCGGCGGCCATCTCGAGGGTGAGGTCGATCGGGAAGCCCCAGGTGTCGTGGAGCAGGAACGCCTTCTCGCCGGCGAGGACGGTGCCGCCGGCGGCCTTGGTCTCCGTGACGGCGGTGTCGAGGATGTTGGTGCCGCCCTTGAGGGCCTTGAGGAACGCGGCCTCCTCGGCGAGGGCGACCGCCTCGATGCGCTTGCGGTCGGTCTCCAGCTCCGGGTACTGCTCGCCCATGGTCCTGATGACCGTGTCGACGAGCTCGCCGACGACCGGCTGGGTGGCGCCGAGCAGGCGCATGTTGCGGACGGCGCGGCGCATGATGCGGCGGAGCACGTAGCCGCGGCCCTCGTTGCCGGGGGTGACGCCGTCGCCGATGAGCATGACCGAGGTGCGCATGTGGTCGGCGACCACGCGCAGCGAGACGTCGCTGTCGTGGGCCTTGCCGTAGGCGACGCCGGTGAGTTCGGTGGCCTTGTCGATGACGACCTTGAGGGTGTCGGTCTCGTACATGTTCTGCACGCCCTGGAGGATCATCGCCAGGCGCTCGAGACCGAGGCCGGTGTCGATGTTCTTGGACGGCAGGTCGCCGAGGATCTCGAAGTCCTCCTTGCCGATGCCCTGGCCCCGCTCGTACTGCATGAAGACGAGGTTCCAGATCTCGACGTAGCGCTCGTCGTTGACGGCCGGGCCGCCCTCGACGCCGAACTCGGGGCCGCGGTCGTAGTTGATCTCGGAGCAGGGGCCGCAGGGGCCGGGGACGCCCATGGACCAGAAGTTGTCCTTCTTGCCCAGGCGCTGGATGCGCTCGGCGGGGACGCCCACGACGTCGCGCCAGATCTGCTCCGCCTCGTCGTCGTCCTGGTAGACGGTGATCCAGAGCTTCTCCGGCTCGAGCCCGTAGCCGCCGTGCTCGACCGGGGTGGTCAGCAGCTCCCAGGCGAGCTTGATGGCGCCTTCCTTGAAGTAGTCGCCGAAGGAGAAGTTGCCGCACATCTGGAAGAACGTGCCGTGGCGGGTGGTCTTGCCGACCTCTTCGATGTCGGGCGTGCGCACGCACTTCTGCACGCTGGAGGCGCGCACGAAGGGCGGCTTGACCTCACCCAGGAAGTAGGGCTTGAAGGGCACCATGCCGGCGGGGACGAGCAGCAGAGTCGGGTCGTCCGCGATGAGCGACGCCGAAGGGACGACGGTGTGCCCGCGCTCCTCGAAGAAGCTCAGCCAGCGGCGGCGGATTTCAGCCGACTCCATCAGTGGTCCTCATTCCGGTTGTGAGACGTGTGCGTATACGAAGGGGTGGTCGTGTCGTCGGTCGCGCGGCCGCCGAGCTCGGGCCTGCGGCGCGGTGCCGGGAGCTCGCGCTCCCGCCCGTCGGGCGGCGGGGCGTCCAGGCCGAGCGCCTCGCCGAGTTCGGCCTCGCGCTGCAGCATGTTCGCCCGCACGTCGAGGGCGAAGCCGACCGCCCGGTCCTTGATCCGGTGGCCCGCCTCGACGGCCTTGTCGGCCGCCTGTGCGGCGAGGTGCTCGGGCGTCAGCTGCTTGAGCTTGCGGTTGACCTTGGTGGTGGCCCACACACCGGCGGCCGCGCCCGCGGTGAACCAGAACGTACGGCGGAACATGCTGCTCAGCCCTTCTGCTTCCGGCGTCGCGCGGACGGCACGGTGCGACCGACGATCACAGTACGCCGGTCGGCCGCGGGCGGCGCGTCCTGGCGGCCGCGGCCCAGCGCCCTGCGGACCCCGTAGCCGAAGGCGGCGACCTTGACCAGCGGGCCGCCGAAGGTCGAGGCGACGGTGCCGGCCAGGGCGGAGGCGTTGGAGGTGACTTCCTGGACGTCCGAGGCGATGGAGTCGACCCGGTCGAGCTGGGTCTGCGCGGAGCGGACGGCCTGGGAGGCGTCTGCGAGCAGCGGGACGGCCTGGTCGGTCACGTCCGCGACGAGCTTGGTGGTCGCCTTGAGCGTCTGCGCCAGCCTCACCAGCACCACGGCGAGGAAGGAGACGAGGATCGCCCAGAACACGGCCACCAGGATCCCGGCAACCTCACCACCGGTCACTCTGCACCGCTCTCTGCTGTCGTCGGGGCCCGGACGGTCGTCGGACCCGTGCTGATACGTCCTCCGACCCTATCGCGCCCGGGGTCCCGGGCCGTACCGCATTACCGCTTGTGGGAGGGGACTTGCCCACGGTCGATTGTACGGAGCGCGTGCGGATGAGTACGCTCCGTGTCCCATGCGACGGAGCAATCTCCCGGCGGAGCTGAACCGGTTCGTGGGACGGGCCGCCGAACAGGACCAACTGGCGGAACTCGTCGGCGAGTTCCGGGTGGTCACGGTCGTCGGGGTGGGCGGAGTGGGCAAGACCCGGCTGGTCCTGCGGGTCGCCGCGGCACTGCAGAAACGCTACGCCGACGGCGTCCGGCTCGCGGAGCTCGCCGCGCTGCGCGATCCCGGTCTGGTGGCCCACGCGCTGGTCGAGGCGCTGGGCCTGACCGACCACACCGTGCGCGCGCCGCACGAGGTGCTCCTGGAGCACCTGGCGGAGCGTCGGCTGCTGCTCGTCGTGGACGGCTTCGAGCACCTGGTGGAGGAGTGCGCGGGGCTGCTGCGCGAGCTGCTGCTCGGCTGTCCCGGGCTGGCGGTGCTGGCGTCCGGCCGGCGGCCGCTGCGGGTGGACGGCGAGGCGGTGTTCACGCTGGCGCCGATGGAGGACGCGGACGCGATGGAGCTGCTGGCCGGGCGGGCGGCGGAGGCGGGCGCGGACGGTGGCGATCCGGGAACGCTGCGGGAGGTGTGCCGGCGGCTCGACGGGATCCCGCTGGCCCTCGAACTGGCGGCGGCGCGGCTGCCGCTGCTGACGCCGGTGCAGCTGCTGCGGCGCCTGGAGGACCGCTTCCGGCTGCTGGACGGGGGACGGCGGGGTGCGCTGCCGCGGCACCGGACGCTGCGGACGGCGATCGGCTGGAGCCATGAGCTGTGCACGCCCGAGGAGCGGCTGCTGTGGGCGCGGCTGTCGGTCTTCGCCGGGCCGTTCGACCTGGAGGCGGTGGAGTACGTGTGCGCGGGCGACGGTCTTCCCGCCGACCGGGTGCTCGACGTGCTCGGCGGACTGCTCGCGCAGTCGCTGGTGTCCCGTGAGGAGACGGCGGCGGGCCCGCGCTTCCGGATGCTGGACACGGTCGGGGCGTACGGGGCCGAGTGGCTGGAGGCGCTCGGCGACACCGGGCGGATGCGCCGCCGGCACCGGGACTGGTACACGGGGTTCGCCACCTGGTGCGAGCTGGAGTGGTTCAGTCCGCGGCAGGCCGAGGTGGCGGCGGCCACGGACGTGGCGCTGCCGAATCTGCGGGCGGCCCTCGAACTGTGCCTGGAGTCACCGGAGGACGCCTCGCTGGCCCGGCACCTGGCGGGGACGCTCTGGTTCTGCTGGGTGGGCTGCGGGCGGCTGTCCGAGGGGCGGCACTGGCTGGAGCAGGCGGTCGCCGCGCCCGTGGAGGATCCGGCGGCGCTGCACGAGGAGGCGCACCTGAAGGGGCTCTGGGTGCTGGGCTACGTGGCGATCCTGCAGGGCGATCCGACGGCGGCGGTGGCGGCGCTGCACGAGTGCCGGGAGCGGGCCCGGGCCACGGGGAACGCCCGCGCCGCGGCGTACGCGACGCACCGGATGGGCTGCATGGCGCTGCTCTCTGACGACCTTCCGCGGGCCGAGGAGCTGATCGGCCGGGCGCTCGACGCGTACCGGGAGATCGGCGAGCTGAACAGCAACGTGCTGATGGGCCAGGTGGAGCTGGCGATGGCGCGGGCCTTCCGGGGGGACCTGGAGGGCGCGGTCGCGCTGTGCGCGGAGGTGCGGGAGGTCTGCGAGGAGCGCGGCGAGCGCTGGACGCGGGCGTACGCCTTGTTCGTGCTGGCCTTCGCGGCGCTGACGGACGGGGATCCGGTGTCGGCGCGGGAGCTGCTGACCGAGTGCGTGACGATCAACCACACCTTCCACGACCTGGTGGGCCTGGTGCTCGCGATCGAGCTGCTCGCGCTGGTGACGGTGGTGGAGGGGGACGCCGAGGAGGCGGCGGTGCTGCAGGGCGCGGCGATGCCGGTGTGGCGGTCGGTGGGTCTGCCCCTGTTCGGTTCGGCGCACTTCAACGGCTCGCGCGCGCTGTGCGCGCGGCAGGCGGGCGAGGCGCTCGGCGGGGAGGCGTACCGGCACTGGTACGGCGAGGGCGAGCGGCTGTCCGTGGACGCCGCGGTGGAGCGGGCGCTGGCCGGCCGTCCGGATGCGGCCTGCGACGGCCGTGCCGGGACGCGGGCGCCGCGACCGTTCCGGACGGGCCGGGCGCCGGTCCCGGAGACGCGGAAGCCCGCCGGCTCCCCCACCGGGAAGGGCGGGGAAGCGGCGGGCTGAACACCGCGGAGGTGGTACTACGGCCTGCCGGAGATCAGCGGGCGTAGTACTCGACGACCAGCTGCTCGTCGCAGATGACCGGGATCTCCTTGCGGTTCGGGTCGCGGTCGAGGCGGAAGGCCAGGGCCTTCAGGTTGACCTGCAGGTAACGCGGGGTCTCGCCGTCGGGGGCGAAGCCACCCTCGCGCGCGACCTGGAAGAGGGTCTTGGCGCGGGACTTCTCGCGGACCATCACGACGTCGTCGGGACGGACGCGGAAGGACGGCTTGTCGACCTTCTGGCCGTTGACCTGGATGTGGCCGTGGACGACCATCTGGCGGGCCTGGTAGATGGTGCGGGCGATGCCCGAACGCAGGACCAGGGCGTCGAGGCGACGCTCGAGCTCGACGACCAGCGCCTCGCCCGTCTTGCCCTCGGCCTTCTTGGCGCGGTCGTAGGCGCGGGCCATCTGGCGCTCGCTGATGTCGTACTGCGCGCGCAGACGCTGCTTCTCGAGCAGACGGACCTTGTAGTCCGAGTTCTGCTTGCGGCCACGGCCGTGCTCGCCCGGCGGGTAGGGGCGGGCCTCGAAGTACTTGACGGCCTTCGGCGTCAGCGCGATGCCGAGGGCACGGGACTTCTTGACCTTGGGACGGGACTGGTTCGGCATGAACCAACCTCTCTGCTGTTTCGAATACGGCTTCACCAGGGTTAGGGAGGTCGCAATCCGCAGCCGGGAAACCCGTCGGTTCCGCAAAGAACCTACCGGGCAGCCGCTCCCAGGTCTGGGCACATACGTGCAGCACGCGAACGACCCACCGCCCGCTCCGGGGATTCCCGGTGGTGGTGGGTTGCCCGCGACACCTTCGAAGGTGCGCGACGCTCCTGGAGACCCCGCCCGAGGGCCGGGGCTCCGGCTGACTGTCCCGCTCTGGTGATGTCGGCCGAAGCCGGACACGGGACGCAGCACTTCTCACGAGTGTACCGGGTCCGGCGGCCGCCCCGCGCACCCGGCCTCCTGCGGCGGACCCGCCCCTCCGCGGCCCCCGCCGACGCGCTCGCCCGTCAGGCCCGTCGCCTTCATGCGCGCCGTCGTCAGGCGCCACTGTCAGGCGTCAGGCGCCGCCGTCAGGCGCCGCCTCCTTAACACCGCCTGTTCAGCCGCCGTCGCCCTTCAGGCGCTCCCGCACCTTCTCCACCACGTCCGCGTACCGCGCCTCCGCGCCGTAGCGGGTGGGCTCGTAGTAGCGCTTGCCGTGGACGGTGTCCGGGGCGTACTGCTGGGGCGCGATGGCGCCCGGCACGTCGTGCGGATACACGTAGCCCTGGGCGTGGCCGAGCTTGGCGGCGCCCTTGTAGTGACCGTCGCGCAGATGGGGCGGTACCGGGCCGGCGAGGCCGTCCCGGACGTCGGCCCGGGCGGCGAAGATCGCGTTCGTCGCCGCGTTCGACTTCGGGGCGAGGGCCAGGGCGATCGTGGCGTGGCTCAGGGTCAGCGCGGCCTCGGGGAAGCCGATCATCGCGACGGCCTGGGCGGCGGCCACGGCCAGCGGCAGGGCGTTCGGATCGGCGAGGCCGATGTCCTCGCTCGCCGAGATCATCAGCCGCCGGGCGATGAACCGCGGGTCCTCGCCCGCCTCGATCATCCGGGCCAGGTAGTGCAGCGCCGCGTCCACGTCCGAGCCGCGGATCGACTTGATGAGGGCGCTCGCGACGTCGTAGTGCTGGTCGCCGTCCCGGTCGTACTTCACCGCCGCCCGGTCCACGGTCTCCTCGACCGTCTCCAGGGTGATCTCGGGCTCCTGCTTGGCGATGGCGGCGCCCGCCGCCGCCTCCAGGGCCGTCAGGGCACGCCGGGCGTCGCCGCCGGCGATCCGCAGCAGATGGGCCTCGGCGTCCTCCGGCAGGGTCACCGCCCCGCCGAGCCCCCGGTCCTCGGTGAGCGCCCGGCGGAGCAGGCCGCGCAGGTCGTCGTCGGTCAGCGGCTCCAGGGTGAGCAGCAGCGAGCGGGAGAGCAGCGGGGAGATCACCGAGAAGTACGGGTTCTCGGTCGTGGCGGCGATCAGGGTCACCCAGCGGTTCTCCACGGCCGGGAGCAGCGAGTCCTGCTGGGCCTTGGAGAAGCGGTGGATCTCGTCGAGGAAGAGGACGGTCTCCTTGCCGAAGCCGCCGACGGCCCGCCGGGCCCCGTCGATGACGGCACGGACCTCCTTGACGCCCGCGGTGATGGCCGAGAGCTCCACGAAGCGCTTGTTGGTGGCCTTCGACACCACGTACGCGAGGGTGGTCTTGCCGATGCCGGGCGGCCCCCAGAGGATCACGGAGGACGCGCCCGCCGGGCCTCCGCCGCCGTCGCCGACCAGTCTGCGCAGCGGCGAGCCGGGCTTGAGCAGATGGCGCTGGCCCACGACCTCGTCGAGGGTACGCGGACGCATCCGCACGGCCAGCGGGCTGCTGGCCGGGTCCTTCTCCTGGCGCTCTTCGGCGGCTGCGGTAAACAGGTCGGGCTCCACGGTCATGAAGCCTAGGTCAGACCACTGACACTCCGGGCAGCCGCGGCGGCCCCGGCGGCCACGGCAGCCGGTCCGCGCGGCCGGATCGGCCGGCCGGCCCTCCGCCTCAGCCGGTCCAGAAGTCCCACCAGCGGGTCAGGATCAGCATGCCGATGATGCCGACGTGGAGCACCGGCAGGACCCAGGTGAACTCGTCGAAGAAGGTGCGCACGCCCGCGGGGGCGGAGATGACGCCGCGGCGCACGTTGTGCGAGGTCGTGTACCAGAACATGACGATGGTGGCGACCCAGGCGAGGCAGCACCACAGGCACAGCGCGTTGATCTCGTACAGCGACTGGTACATCAGCCAGGTGCAGAAGCCGACGCCGAACAGCATGCCGGCGTTGAGGCCGAGCCAGTACCAGCGGCGGTAGCGGGCGCCGGCCAGCACGCCCACGCCGATCGCGACGACCACGGCGTACGTGACGAGGCCGAGCATCGGGTTGGGGAAGCCGAAGACCGAGGCCTGCTCGCTCTTCATGATGTTCCCGCAGGACACGACCGGGTTCAGGCTGCACCCGGGCGTGAAGTCCGGGTCCTCGAGCAGCTTGAACTTGTCGAGGGTGATGACCCACGCGGCCAGCAGCCCGGCGGCGCCGCAGATCGCCAGGAGCCGGCCGAAGGCACGGCTCGCGCCGATGGCCCGGGAGTCCTCCCGCCCGGCGGTCTCGTTCGCGGCCGCTGCTTTCGTCATGTCGCTCTACTCGCTCTTCGTCGGTTCGTCGCTACGTCGCTACGTCGGTATGTCGCTGCCGCTGACCAGGGCACGAACATTCTGCCGCACACGGTGACACGGACGGCGTGAGCGCGGGGTAAAGCGGTGGCCGGCACGGCCGGTGCGCGGAGGGGCCCGGTCCGCGCGACACGCGGACCGGGCCCCTGCCCGTACTCCTCCCGGCGGTCCGGTCCGTACGCGTACGGACCGCCGGCTCCGGTCAGGCGAGCCGGGCCTTCACCGTCTCGACCAGCTCGTCCAGCGCCACGGCCGTCTGCTCGCCGGACTCCATGTCCTTGAGCTGGACGACGCCCTCGGCGAGGTCCCGCTCACCGGCGACGATCGCGAACCGGGCGCCGGAGCGGTTGGCGCTCTTCATGTGGGCCTTGAGACCCTTCGCGCCGAAGCTGAAGTCCGTGGCCACGCCTTCCTTGCGCAGCCGCGTGACGAGACCGAAGAGCACCTTGCGGGCCTCGTCGCCGAGCGGCACGGCGAAGACGCTGGTGGCCGCCGGGATGTCGAGCTCGATGCCCTCCGCCTCCAGTGCGAGGACCGTGCGGTCCACGCCGAGCGCCCAGCCGACCGACGGCAGCGCGGGGCCGCCGATCATCTCGGACAGGCCGTCGTAGCGGCCGCCGCCGCCCACCGCGGACTGCGAGCCGAGGCCGTCGTGGACGAACTCGAAGGTGGTCCGGGTGTAGTAGTCCAGGCCGCGCACCAGCTTCGGGTCGTCCTCGAAGGCCACGCCCGCCGCGGTGATCAGCGCGCGCACCTCCTCGTGGTACGCCTTGCACTCCTCGCACAGGTAGTCCTTGAGGAGCGGCGCTCCGACCAGCTGCTTCTGCACCGACTCGCGCTTGTCGTCGAGGACGCGCAGCGGGTTGATCTCGGCGCGGCGCAGCGTCTCCTCGTCCAGGTCGAGGCCGCGCAGGAAGGTCTGCAGGGCCTCGCGGTAGACGGGACGGCACTCCTTGTCGCCGAGCGAGTTCAGCAGGATGCGGAACTCGCGCAGGCCCAGCGAGCGGTACGCCTGGTCGGCGAGGATGATCAGCTCGGCGTCGAGCGCCGGGTCCTCGGCGCCGATCGCCTCGGCACCGACCTGCGAGAAGTGGCGGTAGCGGCCCTTCTGCGGGCGCTCGTAGCGGTAGTAGGAGCCCGAGTACCAGAGCTTGACCGGCAGGCCGCCGGCCTTGTGCATGTTGGCTTCCAGGGCCGCGCGCAGGACGGAGGCCGTGCCCTCGGGGCGCAGCGCGAGGTGGGAGCCGCCCTTGGTGGTGAGGGTGTACATCTCCTTGGTCACGATGTCGGTGGACTCGCCGACACCGCGCGCGAAGAGGTTGACGTCCTCGAAGCCGGGGGTCTCGACGTAGCCGTATCCGGACTTCCGCAGCGGCGCGGAGATGGCGTCGCGCACGGCGAGATAGGTGGCCGAGAACGGCGGGATGAGGTCGAAGGTGCCCTTGGGGGCCTTGAAGGTGCTCACGTGGATCTCGTCACATTCCTCGTCGGGGAGCTTCCACGCTCCCGAGGCCGGCCGCCACCTGCCGCAGATACGGGTTGGTGGCGCGCTCCTGGCCGATGGTCGTCTGGGGACCGTGGCCGGACAGGACGACGGTCGAGTTGTCGAGCGGCAGGCACACGCGGGCCAGCGACTGCAGCATCTCGTCCATGTCACCGCCGGGCAGGTCGGTGCGTCCGATGGAGCCGGCGAACAGCAGGTCGCCGGAGAAGAAGACGGAGGGGATCTCCGAGGTCTCCGGCGTCCGGAAGGTCACCGACCCCTTGGTATGACCGGGCGCGTGCGCGACGGTGAGGTCGAGGCCCGCGAGCCTCAGCTCGGCGCCGTCGGTGAGCTCGTGCACGTCGTCCGGCTCGCCCACGGTCAGCTCGCCCATGAGCGGCATCCCGATGGAGCGGCCGAGGGCCTTCTCCGGGTCGCTCATCATGTACCGGTCGGCGGGGTGGATCCACGCGGGTACGTCATGGGCGCCGCAGACCGGGACGACGGAGGCGACGTGGTCGATGTGGCCGTGCGTGAGGACCACGGCGACGGGCTTGAGCCGATGCTTCTTCAGCGTCTCCTCGACTCCCTGGGCGGCCTGGTGGCCCGGGTCGATGATGACGCACTCCTCGCCTGCGGCGGGGGCTACCACGTAGCAGTTGGTGCCCCAGGCCCCGGCGGGGAACCCGGCAATCAGCACGATCGTCCTTTTTGTCGTCCGGCAATTGGCTGCGGCGGTGCGGAATGCAGCAGATCAGAGCCTACCGGCGCTGCGTATTCCACAGCCAACCCGTATACGGTACGGGCACATCCGGCCAGGACTGAACAGACGATCGACAAGGAGCGGACCCGGTGGTCAGCAGCGATCAGCGGCGGCGGCAGCTCGCCAGGGAGAAGTACGCGCGGCAGCAGCAGCGGCGGGCGGAGGCGCAGCGCAGGGCGCGCCGCACCACCGTCATCGCCTCGTCGGTGGCGGTGGTGCTCGCCGCCGGCCTCGCCGTCTGGGCCTCGGTGGCACTGACCGGCGACGACTCCGGCTCGGACACGGTGGCCGCGCAGCCGTCGGAGACGCCGAGCGCGGCGCCGACGGAGGAGAAGCAGCCCGAGCCGGCGATGTCGATCGACCGGAAGGCCACGTACGCGATGGCCCTCAAGACGAACGTCGGCGACATCACGATCACGATGGACGCGGCGAAGGCCCCGCACACCGTGAACTCCTTCAAGCACCTCGCCGACAAGAAGTACTTCGACGGCACCAAGTGCCACCGCCTGACCACCTCGGGCATCTTCGTGCTCCAGTGCGGCGACCCGAAGGGCGACGGTACCGGCGGCCCGGGCTACTCGATCCCGGACGAGAACCTGAACGGCCTCGGCAAGCCGGGCCAGGCCGGCACGGTGACCTATCCGAAGGGCACCGTGGCGATGGCGAACGCCGGTCCGAACACCGGCGGCAGCCAGTTCTTCCTCGTGTACAAGGACACCCAGCTCCCGCCGAACTACACCCCCTTCGGCACCTTCGACGCGGACGGTCTGAAGGCCGTCGAGGAGGTCGCCAAGGCCGGTGTCGAGGGCGGTGCCGGCGACGGTGCGCCGCAGAAGAAGGTCACGATCGAGAAGGCCGCCGTCACCAAGAAGTGAGCCGGCGGTCCGGGCGGGGGCGGCCCGGCGGGCGCACGTGCGCGTGACCGTGGAATTTCGGTCGCGCTGAGTGCGGACAGCCGGGCCGCCGTTCGCCTAGATTGGCGTTGTGCAGCGCAGGCCGCCGGCCGTGCTGTGGAGGGCGGGCGAGACCCGCCGGGAATCCGTGGACGATGCCAGGGGGTGACACCCCCGCGACGGCATCATGGTGAGGAGGCGCTGTGAGCAGCGACCCGTGGGGCCGCGTCGACGAGACGGGCACCGTGTACGTGCGTACGGCCGAGGGCGAGAAGGTCGTCGGATCGTGGCAGGCCGGCAGCCCCGAGGAGGCGCTGGCCTACTTCGAGCGCAAGTACGAGGGCCTGGTGGTCGAGATCGGCCTCCTCGAGAAGCGGGTGCGGACCACCGACCTGTCGGCCAAGGACGCGACGGCGGCCATCGAGCACATCCGGCACCAGGTCGACGAGCACCACGCCGTCGGGGACCTGGCCGCGCTGGCCGCCCGTCTCGACAAGCTGACCGAGACGGTGGAGGCCCGCCGCGAGGAGCGCAAGGCCCAGAAGGCGAAGCAGGCCGACGAGGCGCGTTCCGCCAAGGAGGCCCTGGTCACCGAGGCCGAGGAGCTGGCGCAGAGCGAGCAGTGGCGCGCCGCGGGCGAGCGGCTGCGGGCCCTGGTGGACACCTGGAAGGGTCTGCCGCGGCTCGACCGCAAGTCCGACGACGAGCTGTGGCACCGCTTCTCGCACGCCCGCTCGGCGTTCTCCAAGCGGCGCAAGGCCCACTTCGCGGCGCTCGACGCGCAGCGCGAGGAGGCCCGCAAGACCAAGGAGAAGCTGGTCGCCGAGGCCGAGGCGCTGTCGAACTCGACGGACTGGGGCGCGACGGCCGCCCGCTACCGCGAGCTGATGGCGGACTGGAAGGCGGCGGGCCGGGCCCAGCGCGAGCACGAGGACGACCTGTGGAACCGCTTCCGCGGCGCCCAGGACGTGTTCTTCGCGGCGCGCGGCGAGGTGTTCGCCGAGCGTGACGCCGAGCAGGTCGAGAACCTCAAGCTGAAGGAGGAGCTCGCGACCGAGGCGGAGAAGCTGGTGCCGGTGACCGACCTGAAGGCCGCCCGTGCCGCCTTCCGCTCGATCAACGAGCGCTGGGAGGGCATCGGCCACGTGCCGCGCGACGCGCGCCCCAAGGTCGAGGGCCGGATGCACGCCGTGGAGCGGGCGATCCAGGAGGCCGAGGAGGCCGAGTGGCGCCGCACCAACCCGGAGGCGCGGGCGCGTGCCGCGGGTCTCACGGGCCAGCTCCAGGACGCGGTCGACAAGCTCCAGAAGCAGATCGACGCGGCCCGCGCGGCGGGCAACGACGCCAAGGCCGACAAGCTCGCCAGGGAGCTCGAGGGCCGTCAGGCGCTGCTCGACCAGGCGCTGAAGGGCCTGCAGGAGTTCGGCGGCTGACGCGGACCCCGTAGCGGTACGAGAAGGGCCCCCGGCCGGTGCCGGGGGCCCTTCTCGTACCCCTGGTGCCGCCCGCGTTACGGGCGGGGGCGCCGCACGCCCGCTACGGGCGCCGTGCGCTGGTGACGCGGTAGACGTCGTACACGCCCTCCACGCCGCGTACGGCCTTCAGGACGTGGCCCAGGTGCTTGGGGTCGCCCATCTCGAAGGTGAAGCGCGAGGTGGCCACCCGGTCGCGCGAGGTCTGGACGGCCGCCGACAGGATGTTGACGTGCTGGTCCGAGAGGACCCGGGTGACGTCGGACAGCAGCCGGGAGCGGTCCAGGGCCTCGACCTGGATGGCGACCAGGAAGACGGAGGACTGGGTGGGCGCCCACTCGACCTCCAGGATCCGCTCGGGCTCGCGGGACAGCGACTCGACGTTCACGCAGTCGCTGCGGTGCACGGAGACGCCGCTGCCGCGGGTGACGAAGCCGATGATCGGGTCGCCGGGCACCGGGGTGCAGCAGCGGGCCAGCTTCACCCAGACGTCCTCGACGCCCTTGACCACCACGCCCGGGTCCGAGCTGGAGCGGCGCTTGGTGCGGCCGCGGGCCGGCGGGTGGGTCTCGGCGATGTCCTCGGTCGCGGCCTCCTCGCCGCCGAGGGCCTGGACCAGCTTCTGCACGATGGACTGGGCCGTGACGTGGCCCTCGCCGATGGCCGCGTACAGCGAGGAGATGTCGGTGTACCGCATCTCGTGGGCGAGGGTGACGAGCGAGTCGCCGGTGAGGATGCGCTGGATCGGCAGGTTCTGCTTGCGCATGGCCCGCGCGATGGCGTCCTTGCCCTGCTCGATGGCCTCGTCGCGGCGCTCCTTGGAGAACCAGGCGCGGATCTTGTTGCGGGCGCGCGGGGACTTGACGAAGCCCAGCCAGTCCCGGGAGGGCCCGGCGCCGGCGGCCTTCGAGGTGAAGACCTCCACCAGGTCGCCGTTGTCGAGCGTCGACTCCAGCGGCACGAGGCGTCCGTTGACACGGGCGCCGATCGTGCGGTGGCCGACCTCGGTGTGGACGGCGTAGGCGAAGTCCACCGGGGTGGCGCCGGCGGGCAGCGCGATGACGTCGCCCTTCGGGGTGAAGACGAAGACCTCGTTGCGGGAGAGGTCGAAGCGCAGCGATTCCAGGAACTCCGAGGGGTCCTCGGTCTCCTTCTGCCAGTCGAGCAGCTGCCTCAGCCACGCCATGTCGTTGACGTGATCGTCCTTGCCGGCCTTCTTCGGCACGTCGGTGCGCACCTTGGAGGCGCCGGCGACGGCCTCCTGCTTGTACTTCCAGTGGGCGGCGATGCCGTACTCGGCGCGGCGGTGCATGTCGAAGGTGCGGATCTGGAGCTCGACGGGCTTGCCGTTGGGTCCGATGACCGTCGTGTGCAGCGACTGGTACATGTTGAACTTCGGCATCGCGATGTAGTCCTTGAACCGGCCGGGGACCGGGTTCCATCGCGCGTGGACGGTGCCGAGGGCCGCGTAGCAGTCGCGGACGGTGTCCACGAGGACGCGGATGCCGACCAGGTCGTAGATCTCCGCGAAGTCACGGCCGCGGACGATCATCTTCTGGTAGACGCTGTAGTAGTGCTTCGGCCGGCCGGTGACGGTGGCCTTGATGCGGGCGGCCCGCAGGTCGGCCTGGACCTCGTCGGTCACTATCGCGAGGTACTCGTCGCGCTTGGGCGCGCGTTCGGCGACGAGCCGGACGATCTCGTCGTACATCTTGGGGTAGAGGATCGCGAAGGCGAGGTCCTCCAGCTCCCACTTGATCGTGTTCATGCCCAGCCGGTGGGCCAGCGGGGCGTAGATCTCCAGGGTCTCGCGGGCCTTCTTCTCCTGCTTCTCCCGCTTGAGGTAGCGCATGGTGCGCATGTTGTGCAGGCGGTCGGCGAGCTTGATGACCAGGACCCTGGGGTCCTTGGCCATGGCGACGACCATCTTGCGGACGGTCTCGGCCTGCGCGGCCTCGCCGAACTTGACCTTGTCGAGCTTGGTGACGCCGTCGACGAGCAGGGCCACCTGGTCGCCGAAGTCGCGGCGGAGGTCCTCCAGGCCGTACTCGGTGTCCTCGACGGTGTCGTGGAGCAGTCCGGCCATGAGGGTCGCCGGGTCCATGCCGAGCTCGGCGAGGATCGTGGTGACGGCGAGCGGGTGGGTGATGTACGGGTCGCCGCTCTTGCGCTTCTGGCCGCGGTGCCAGCGCTCGGCGACCTGGTAGGCCCGCTCGATCTGGCGCAGCGTGGCGGTCTCGATCTTCGGGTCGTTGGAGCGGACGATCCGCAGCAGCGGTTCGAGGACCGGGTTGTACGGGGAGGAGCGCTGGACGCCGAGGCGGGCGAGGCGGGCGCGGACCCGGCTGGAGGAGCCGCCGGACCGGGCGGGCTGGGCCGGCGCGGGCCGGACGGACGGGGGCGGCGCGGGTGCCGCGGGCCGGGGCCTGGTCTCCGCGGGCGGGTTCTGGGGCGCGGCGGTGCTCGGCGCGGCCTGGTCGGCTCGCTTGTCGGGCTGCGCGGCGGAGAGTGGCTGGGCCTCGTCTGGCAAGAGCGCTCCTCGTGCGTTCCCGGGTCCCCCGGTCAGGCCCGGAAAGGCCATGGTATCGAGCCGGAAGCCCGTGTGCTCACGCGGCTGAGGGCTGAGACGCGCCGCATGCGCGCCGGTGTCCCGCCCGGTTTCGCCGTTTCCGGGGTTGTCCGGAAAACGACGGAGGCGGCCCGGGGAATTCCCGGGCCGCCTCCGTGCCGGGTCCGGCGCCGCCGGCCGGGGTGGCCGGGCGGCGCGGGACGAGGGCTCAGACGGTGATGAGCGCGGTGAGCGGGGCTCCGTCCAGGGCGGGCTCGAGGCGGGCCCGGCCCGGCAGGAAGCCGAGCTCCATGAGGACGGCGACGCCGGCGACCTCGGCCCCGGCGCGCCGGATCAGGTCGATGGAGGCCTCGGCGGTGCCGCCGGTCGCGAGGACGTCGTCGATGACCATGACGCGGTCGCCCGCGGCCAGGTCCTCGGCGTGCACCTCGATCTCGGCGGTGCCGTACTCCAGCTCGTACGCCTGCCGCAGGGTCGCCCCGGGCAGCTTCCCGGCCTTGCGGACCGGGATGAAGCCGAGGCCCGCGCGGACGGCGACCGGCGCGGCCAGGATGAAGCCGCGGGCCTCCAGGCCGGCGATCTTCGTCGCGCCGTGCGCGGTGCACAGCCCGGCGAGGGTGTCGGTGAGGACGGCGAACGCCTCCGGGTCCGCGAGCAGCGGGGTGATGTCCTTGAACAGCACCCCGGGCTTCGGGTAGTCGGGGACGTCCCGGATGCGGCTGAGGAGCAGCTCCGTGGTGCCGTGGGCCTCGGCGGTCATCCGCGCCGTCCCGAGGAGCGGCCGCGGCGGCCGCGCTGGCCGACGACGGCCGGCTCGGCGTCGGAGCCGAGCGCGTCGGCGGCGACCGGGTCCTCGCCCTTGGCGGCGTCGGAGGCCCGCTTCGCCAGGACGCGCTTCTTCAGGGCCTTCATCGCCGGCTCGCGCTCCTTGAGGTCGGCGACCAGCGGGGTGGCGATGAAGATCGACGAGTAGGCACCGGCGGCGAGACCCACGAACAGCGACAGCGAGATGTCGTTGAGCATGCCCGCGCCGAGGACGCCGCCGCCGATGAAGAGCAGACCGGCGACCGGGAGCAGCGCCACGACCGTGGTGTTGATCGACCGGACCAGGGTGCTGTTGATCGAGCGGTTGGCGATGTCGCTGTACGTCCAGCGGGTCTGCTTGGTGATGTCCTTCGTCTGCTCCTTGAGCGAGTCGAAGACGACGACCGTGTCGTAGAGCGAGTAACCGAGGATCGTCAGCAGACCGATGACCGTTCCGACCGTGACCTCGAAGCCGACCAGCGAGTAGATGCCGACGGTGATGGTGAGGTCGTGGATCAGCGCGACGAGCGCCGCGAGGGCCATCCGCCACTCGAAGGCGATGGCGAGGTAGATCACCACGAGGATCATGAAGACCCCCAGGCCCGTCCAGGCCTTGGTGGCGATCTGCTCACCCCAGCTGGGGCCGACGAGCTCCGCCGCGATCTTCGCCTCGGGGAGGTTCATCTCCTTGGCGAGCTCCGCGCGGACCTGGTCGGACTTGGCGGTGTCGAGGCCGCCGACCTGGATGCGCAGGGTGCCGTTGCCGAGCTGCTGGACGATGGCGTCGTGGCCGGAGGCCTCTTCCGCGTACTCCGTGGCCTGGCTGACGGAGACGTCCGTCTTCGGGGTGGTGAAGACGGCACCGCCCTGGAACTCGATGCCCATGTTCAGGCCGCGCACCGCGAGGGCGACGATGGCCGTGATGGTGATCAGGATCGAGAGGCCGTACCAGATACGGCGGTTGCCGATGAAGTCGTAACCGACCTCACCGCGGTGGAGTCGGGCGCCGAGATCGCCGAGCTTCGACATCTCACGCCTCCTTCGGTTCGACGGAGCCAGCGGCAGGGGCGGACGGACGGCGGGTGCGGCGCAGCGGCGGCTTGGCACCGAGGCTCTTCGGGTCGAGGCCGGACCACTTGTGGCCGTTGCCGAAGAACCTGGTGCGGGCGAGGAGCGTCATCACCGGCTTGGTGAAGAGGAACACCACCACGATGTCGAGGAGCGTGGTCAGGCCGAGCGTGAACGCGAAGCCCTGGACCTTGCCGACGGTGACGACGAACAGCACCGCGGCGGCGAGGAACGACACGAAGTCGGACACCAGGATGGTGCGCCGGGCCCGCGGCCAGGCGCGCTCGACGGCCGGACGCAGGGTGCGGCCCTCGCGGATCTCGTCGCGGATGCGTTCGAAGTAGACGATGAACGAGTCCGCCGTGATGCCGATGGCCACGATGGCACCGCAGACGGCCGGCAGGTTCAGCGCGAAGCCGATGGCCGGGCCGAGCAGGGCCATGATCACGTAGGTGAGCAGGGCGGAGACGCCGAGGCTGAGGATCGCCACGAACGACAGGCCGCGGTAGTAGACCACCAGGTAGAGGATGACCAGGCCGAGGCCGATGGCACCGGCGATCAGACCCGCCTCGAGCTGTTCGCCGCCGAGGGCGGCGGTGACGGTGTCGACGCTCTGGGTCTCGAAGGACAGCGGCAGGGCACCGTACGACAGGATGTTGCCGAGGTCCTGGGCCGTCTCCTGGGTGAAGCTGCCGGAGATCTCGGCGCTGGCGCTCAGGGTCTGGCGCACGGACGGGGCGGAGACCACGTCGCCGTCGAGGACGATCGCGAAGCGGTTCTGCGGGTCGGCCTGCTGCGAGAGCTTGCCGGTGATCTTCTGGAACTTCTTCGAGCCCTCGCCCGTGAAGTCCATGGTCACGATCCACATGCCGCGCTGCTGGTCGAAGACGCCCTGGGCGTCGTCGACGTCCTTGCCGTCGACCTCGGCCGGGCCGAGCAGGTACTTCGACCAGATGCCGGGCGCGTCCTCGCCGCAGGCAATCGTGGGCTCGGTGGCCTTGACGCCCTGGCCGACGGCGGCGCGCTGCTTCGGGTCGAGGCAGTTGAGCGTGGCGAACTTCTGCTGCAGGGCCTCGGTGGCGGCGTCACCCGTCGGCGCCGGGCTCGGCGTCGAGGACGCCTTCGGCGACGCGGAGGAGCTCGCGGTCGGCGTGGGGCTCGGGGCCTTCAGCGCCTCGCTGACGGCACGGCCCTGGCTGGTGGCGGTGGCCGTCGGGGTGGCGGACTTCTCGTCCTTGCCCTTGTCGTCCTTGCCCTTGTCGGCGGTGGCGCCGGAGGGCTTCGCGGACGGCGTGGCCGTGCCGCTCGGGGTGGCGCTGGGGTTCGGCGCGGGCTGGTCGGCGGCGGCGACGGCCAGGACCGGGCGGAAGTACAGCTGGGCGGTGGTACCGACCTGCTCGCGAGCCTGCTTCTCGTTCGTCCCCTTGGGGATGTTCACGATGATGTTCTCGCGGCCCTGCGTCTGGACCTCGGCCTCGGACACACCCAGACCGTTGACGCGGCGCTCGATGATGCCGACCGCCGTGTTCATGTTGGTCTCGTTGACGGCGGACTCCTGTCCGGGCTCCGCCTTCGCCTTGAGCGTGATCGACGTGCCGCCGGCGAGGTCGATGCCCAGGCGCGGGGTGGTGTGCCCCGACCAGAACATGCCGCCGGTGAGCGCGACCATGGCGATCAGAATGAGTGCCAGGGCGCGGCCCGGCCGGCTCTGGCCCCCCGCCGGCCTTCGGCCCTTCTTCGGTGCTGCCACCTGTCGTTTCTCCCTGTCCAAACCGCCCCCGCGCCGGTTTGGGCGGGCGGCGGCCACGAAAAGTGTGTGGGGACCTGCCCCCGCAGACGTGAAACCGGTCCGGGGCGGCGGACGCCTGTGGGCGTCCGCGACCGCCCCGGGGCGATTACTTCGCCTCGGTCTCCCCGTCGGCCTTGCCGTCCTTCTCGACCTCGGAGTCCGCCGCGGGCGCGGCGTCCTTCTTGGTCAGGTCGGCCTTGGCCGCCCCCTCCTGGCCGTCGGCGGCGTCGGCGTCCCCGGTGAGCGAGGAGGCGTCGTCAGGAACGACGGTGTCGGTGTCGTCGTCGCCGTGGACGATCCGGTTGTACTCGGCGTCTTCGAGCACCGCGCCGATCGCGTTCTTGGCGTAGACGGCGTGCACGCCGGGCGCGACCTCGAGGAGGACGGTCTCGTCGCCGACCTCCTTGACGGTGGCGTACATCCCCCCGATGGTGCGTACGCCGGTGCCGGGCTGCATCTGGTTGCGCATCTCCGCCGCCTGCGCCTGCTTCTTCTTCGCAGAGCGGGTCATCAGGAACATGGCCCCGATGAGGACGATGAAGGGGAGGAGGGTCACGAGGTTCACGGGACGGGTTTCCTTCGCACGGTCGCGGAGAGAAACCGCGGCCTGATCTTCGGGGGTGGGTACGCCGACCAGAAAGGGCGGCATCGGCGGAGTCTAGGCGAGTCCGCATCGATGGAACAACGCCCAGCATCGCACCGTGGTTCCGGACGGGGCGACTATCCGCGCCGTCACCGTCGTCACATCCCGAACAGCCCGCCTTGTCCGCTTCCGCCGCGGGCCGCCCCGCCGCCGCCCGCCGCGCCCGGGCCCGCTGCCTGCGGCGGAACCAGTCCGAGGTGGGCCCAGGCGGCGGGAGTGGCGACGCGGCCACGGGGAGTGCGGGCGAGCAGTCCTTCCCGTACGAGGAAGGGCTCGGCGACCTCCTCGACGGTCTCGCGCTCCTCCCCCACCGCCACCGCGAGGGTGGACAGGCCGACCGGTCCGCCGCCGAAGAGCTTGAGCAGCGCCTCGAGGACGCCGCGGTCGAGCCGGTCGAGACCGCGGCTGTCGACCTCGTACACGCCGAGGGCGGCCGCGGCGACCTCCCGGGTGATCACTCCGTCGGCCTCGACCTGGGCGTAGTCGCGGACGCGGCGGAGCAACCGGTTGGCGATGCGGGGCGTGCCGCGGGAGCGGCCGGCGATCTCGGCGGCGCCGTCGGTGTCGATCTCGACGTCGAGGAGTCCGGCGGAGCGGCGGACCACCCGCTCCAGCTCGTGCGGCTCGTAGAACTCCATGTGCGCGGTGAAGCCGAAGCGGTCGCGCAGCGGCGGCGGCAGCAGTCCGGCCCGGGTGGTGGCGCCGACCAGGGTGAACGGGGGCAGATCCAGGGGAATGGCGGTGGCACCGGGGCCCTTGCCGACGATGACGTCGACGCGGAAGTCCTCCATCGCCATGTAGAGCATCTCCTCGGCGGGCCGGGACATCCGGTGGATCTCGTCGAGGAAGAGGATCTCGCCCTCCTGGAGGGAGGACAGGATGGCGGCGAGGTCGCCGGCGTGCTGGATGGCGGGGCCGCTGGTGATCCTGATCGGGGCGTTCATCTCCGCCGCGATGATCATCGAGAGGGTGGTCTTGCCGAGGCCGGGGGCGCCGGAGAGCAGCACGTGGTCGGCGGTGGCGCCGCGCTGGCGGGCGGCCTTGAGGACGAGGTCGAGCTGCTGGCGGACCTTCTCCTGGCCGATGAACTCGCCGAGGTCCTTGGGGCGCAGCGCGGCCTCCACGGCCTGGTCGTCGCCCTCGGCGGCGGCGCCGACGATGCGCTCCTCGACGGGGCTGCTGTCGTCGTCCCAGTTCACGATGGTCTGCCTTCTCGTCGTGCTTCTCGTGGCGTGCGGTGGTCGGGGGCGCGGCCCGCGTCAGCGGGCGCGGCTCAGGGTCTGCAGGGCCGCACGCAGGAGCTGCGGGACGGGCGCGGAGCCGGTCTCGGCGATCGCGGCCTCGGCCTGCGGGGTGACGGCGGCGACCGCCTCGTCCGCCTCCCGGCTCGCGTAGCCGAGACCGATGAGCGCGGCGGAGAGCTGTTCGGTCCAGGGCGCGGGGCCGGCGGCGACGGCGCGCTGCTGCCCGACCAGGCCGCTGGTGCCGAGCGGCTGCCCCAGCTTGTCCTTCAGCTCCAGCAGCAGCTTCTGGGCGCCCTTCTTGCCGATGCCGGGGACGGCGGTCAGCGCCTTCTCGTCGCCGGTGGACACGGCGAGCCGCAGCGCGTCCGGCGAGTGGACGCCCAGCATCGCCTGGGCCAGCCTCGGCCCGACGCCGCTCGCGGTCTGCAGCAGCTCGAAGACCTGGCGCTCGTCGTCGTCGGCGAAGCCGTACAGGGTCAGTGAGTCCTCCCGGACGACCAGGGAGGTGGCGAGGCGGGCGTGCTCGCCGACGCGGAGTCCGGCGATGGTGTCCGGCGTGCACTGGACGGCCATCCCGACGCCGCCGACCTCGACGACGGCGGTCGTGGGGGCGAGGGCGGCCACCGGGCCGCTGACGAAGGCGATCATGACGTGCGGCCTTTCGAGGCGTGCAGGGCGGCGGCCTGCTGGAGGCGGTTCCGGGCGACGGCCTGCTGGAGGCGGTTCTGGGCGGGGGCGCGCCAGATGTGGCAGATGGCGAGGGCGAGGGCGTCGGCGGCGTCGGCCGGCCTGGGCGGGGCGGAGAGCCGGAGCAGCCGGGTGACCATCGCGCCGACCTGGGCCTTGTCGGCGCGGCCGCTGCCGGTGACGGCGGCCTTGACCTCGCTCGGGGTGTGCAGGGCGACGGGCAGTCCGCGGCGGGCCGCGCACAGCATGGCGACGGCGCTGGCCTGGGCGGTGCCCATCACCGTGCGGACGTTGTGCTGGCTGAACACCCGCTCCACGGCGACCAGTTCGGGTTCGAAGCGGTCGATCCACTCCTCTATGCCGCGCTCGATGCCGACCAGGCGCAGGCCGGTGTCGGCGTCCGCCGGCGTGCGCACGACGCCCACGCCGAGCATGGTCAGCTGCCGCCCGGCGACTCCCTCGACGACGCCGACACCGCACCGGGTGAGCCCCGGGTCCACCCCGAGTACGCGCACTCCGCCCCCTCCCTGATCCCATCGCCCGACTGTTCGTGCAGGCTATCGGCTCGCACTGACAACGCAGCGGGCCGACGGGGTGTGTCCCGTCGGCCCGCTGCGGAAGAGCCCGTGAGAACCCGCGCGAGGCGCGGGCACGGGCGAGACGGCCCAGGCCGTCGGTCAGGCGTCGACCTTCTCCATGACCTCGTCGCTGACGTCGAAGTTGGCGAAGACGTTCTGCACGTCGTCGCTGTCCTCCAGGGCGTCGATCAGCTTGAACATCTTGCGCGCGCCCTCCTCGTCGAGCTCGACCTGCATGGTCGGGACGAAGCTGGACTCGGCCGAGTCGTAGTCGATGCCCGCCTCCTGAAGCGCGGAGCGGACCGCGACCAGGTCGGTGGCCTCGCTGATGACCTCGAAGTTCTCGCCGAGGTCGTTGACTTCCTCGGCGCCCGCGTCGAGCACGACCTCCAGGACGTCGTCCTCGGACAGCTCGCCCTTGGGGAGCACGACGACGCCCTTGCGGTTGAAGAGGTACGAGACCGAGCCCGGGTCGGCCATGGAGCCGCCGTTGCGGGTCATGGCGACGCGCACGTCCGAGGCGGCGCGGTTGCGGTTGTCGGTGAGGCACTCGATGAGCACCGCGACACCGTTCGGGCCGTAGCCCTCGTACATGATCGTCGCGTAGTCGACGCCGCCGGCCTCGAGGCCGCCGCCGCGCTTGACGGCCGAGTCGATGTTCTTGTTCGGAACGGACGACTTCTTGGCCTTCTGGATGGCGTCGTACAGCGTCGGGTTGCCGTCCGGGTCGGCACCGCCGGTGCGGGCCGCGACCTCGATGTTCTTGATCAGCTTCGCGAAGAGCTTGCCGCGCTTGGCGTCGATCACGGCCTTCTTGTGCTTCGTCGTAGCCCATTTAGAGTGGCCGGACATCTGCCTGTCTCCTTCGCGTAACCCACTTCTTGAACGAACCCCAGAGATCCTACAAGGATCAGGTCACCTCTCGGCGCGCACCATGTCCACGAACAGCTCGTGGATCCGGTGATCGCCGGTCAGCTCGGGGTGGAACGAAGTGGCGAGGGCCGTGCCCTGGCGGACGGCGACGATGTGGCCGTCGTGCTCGGCGAGCACCTCGGCCTCGGCGCCGACGGACTCGACCCAGGGGGCGCGGATGAAGACGCCCTCGACGGGGGTGTCGATTCCGGTGACGGTGACGCCCGCCTCGAAGGACTCGTTCTGCCGGCCGAAGGCGTTGCGGCGCACGATCATGTCGATGCCGCCGAAGGTCTCCTGGCCCGAGCGCGGGTCGAGGATCTTGTCCGCGAGCATGATCAGTCCGGCGCAGGTGCCGTACACGGGCATGCCGCCGGCGATCCGCTCGCGCAGCGGCTCCATGAGCCCGAACAGCACGGCCAGCTTGGAGATGGTGGTGGACTCGCCGCCCGGAATGACGAGGCCGTCGACCTCGGCGAGCTCCTCGGGGCGCCTGACGGGCCTGGCCACGGCGTCAGCCGCGGCCAGGGCGATCAGGTGCTCCCGTACGTCGCCCTGGAGCGCCAGGACACCAATCACGGGAGTGGTGCTCATGGGTGCTTACCAGCCCCGGTTCGCGTAGCGCTCGGCCTCGGGCAGGGTGTCGCAGTTGATGCCGACCATGGCCTCGCCCAGGTTGCGGGAGGCGTCCGCGATGATCTTCGGGTCGTCGTAGAAGGTGGTGGCCTTCACGATGGCGGCGGCGCGCTTGGCCGGGTCGCCCGACTTGAAGATGCCGGAGCCGACGAAGACGCCCTCGGCGCCGAGCTGGCGCATCAGCGCGGCGTCGGCCGGGGTGGCGACGCCACCGGCGGAGAACAGCACGACCGGCAGCTTGCCGAGCTCGGCGACCTCCTTGACGAGCTCGTACGGGGCGCGCAGCTCCTTGGCGGCGGCGAACAGCTCGTTGTTGTCGAAGCCGCGCAGCTTGGCGATCTCGTTCTTGATCTGGCGCAGGTGGCGCACGGCCTCGACGACGTTGCCGGTGCCGGCCTCGCCCTTGGAGCGGATCATGGCCGCGCCCTCGGCGATGCGGCGCAGGGCCTCGCCCAGGTTGGTGGCACCACAGACGAAGGGGGTGGTGAAGGCCCACTTGTCGGAGTGGTTGACCTCGTCGGCCGGGGTCAGGACCTCGGACTCGTCGATGTAGTCGACGCCGAGCGACTGCAGGACCTGGGCCTCGACGAAGTGGCCGATGCGGGACTTGGCCATGACCGGGATGGAGACCGCGCCGATGATCTCCTCGATCATGTTCGGGTCGGACATCCGGGCCACGCCGCCGTCCTTGCGGATGTCCGCGGGGACCCGCTCCAGGGCCATGACGGCGACGGCGCCGGCGTCCTCGGCGATCTTCGCCTGCTCGGCGTTGACCACGTCCATGATCACGCCGCCCTTGAGCTGCTCGGCCATGCCGCGCTTGACGCGGGCGGTGCCGGTCTCGGGGGACTGGGCGGTGGTGGAAGGCGTGCTGGACACGGGTACCTCACATGTGACAACGGGGTTGACGACAAGAGCGAGGAAACAGGCCACGAGCGGTCCACATCAAGGGCCAATGCGCACCCGGTGGATCGTTTTCGCTGGTTACGAAGGCTGACAGGGGTCAGCTGGGACGATCCGCAAGCGCGACGGGCGGTTCGTCGTCCATTTCGAAGGCCATGGGGAACGGGGCGTGGCCCGCCAACCGGAACCAGCGCACCTTCCGGTGCCGGCGCAGCGCCCTGGCGGCCCGTACGGCGTCGTTGTGGAACCGCCGGGCCATCGGCACCCGGCGCACCGCCGCCGCGAGCTCCCCGGCCGCCTCCTCGCCGCCGGGCGCCTCGCGCACCGCCTCCACCTGCTCCGCCTCCCCGAACACCGCGCGCAGCGCCTGGCTGAGCTCGCTCTCCGCGACCTCGCGGTGATCCTCCTCGGCCTGGCGCGCGGCGTGCGCCGCCTCGTACAGCACGATCGACGCGGCGGGGTCGAGCACGCCGGAGGTGGCGAGCTCCTGGGCGACCGAGGCCCGCCGCAGCAGCTGCGCGTCGAGCGCGGCCCGCGCGGCGTCGATGCGCGTGTGCAGCCGGTCGAGCCGGCCGGCGGTCCAGCTCAGGTAGACGCCGACGAGGATCAGCGCGACGACGGTCCAGATCAGGGTTTCGGTCACGGGCGCACAGGCTACCGGGGCGGTGACGGCCTCCCGTCCCGGACCTCGCGGTCATGGGCGACAGGACGCGCACGCCGCGCCCGGCCGTGAGGTCCCGGCCCGCCCCCGGCTCGCGGGCCGGGACGCGGACGCGGACACGGACACGGACACGGACACGGACAACGACACGGACAAGGGGCCGGCCCTTCGTCCTCACGGCTTCCGGTGGCGGGAAGCCCCGGGCCCTACAGTCCCAGCCGCGCCCTGAGGCCGCCGTTCGCGCGTTCGTCCGTGGCGACCGAGGCCGCGCCGTCCGTCACCGTCTCGTAGACGGCCAGGATGTCCGCGCCGACCGTCGACCAGTCGAAGCGGCGGACGTGGGCCGAGCCCCGTTCGCTCAGCTCGGCACGGCGGGCCTCGTCGCCGAGGAGGGAGATCGCGCGGGCGGCCAGGTCGTCCGCGTCCTCGTTGGCGAACAGCTCGCCCGCCCCGCCCTGGTCCAGGACCTGGGCGAAGGCGTCCAGGTCCGAGGCGAGGACCGGCGCGCCCGCCGACAGCGCCTCGACCAGGATGATGCCGAAGCTCTCGCCGCCCGTGTTGGGCGCCACGTACACGTCCACGCTGCGCAGCAGCCGGGCCTTGTCCTCGTCGCTGACCATGCCGAGGAACTCGACCCGGGAGCGCATCTCGCGCGGCAGCGACGCGACGGCCTCCTCCTCGTCGCCGCGACCGGCGACCAGCAGCCGGGTGTCCGGCCGCTCGGCGAGGATCTTCGGCAGCGCCCGCATGAGGACCGGCAGGCCCTTGCGCGGCTCGTCGATCCGTCCGATGAAGCCGAGCGTGCCGCCCGACCACTCCTTCTTGGGCTCCGCCCGGGCGAAGAAGTCGACGTCGACGCCGTTCGGGATGACGACCGCGTCGCCGCCCAGGTGCTCGACCAGCGTCCGCCGCGCGTACTCGCTCACCGCGATCCGCGCGCTGATCTTCTCCAGCGCCGGCTGGAGGATCGGGTACGCGGCGATCATCGCCCGCGACCGCGGGTTGGACGTGTGGAACGTGGCGACGAGCGGCCCGGTCGCCGCCCAGCAGGTGAGCAGGCCCAGCGACGGAGACGTCGGCTCGTGGATGTGCACCACGTCGAAGGTGCCCTCGTGCAGCCAGCGCCGCACCCGGGCCGCCGACAGGAAGCCGAAGTTCAGCCGGGCCACGGAACCGTTGTACGGCACGGGCACGGCGCGCCCCGCCGACACGACGTACGGCGGCAGCGGCGTCTCGTCGTCGGCGGGCGCGAGGACGGAGACCTCGTGGCCGAGCCTGATCAGGTGCTCCGCGAGGTCACGGATGTGGAACTGGACGCCGCCCGGCACGTCCCAGGAGTACGGGCAGACGATGCCGATCCTCAAGAGCGCCGCTCCCCTTCGCGCGCCCCGGGGCCCGTCTCCGGGCGCGCCTCCGCGCGCTCCTCCAGGTCCGCGAGCCACAGCCGCTGCAGCATGTGCCAGTCCTCCGGGTGCTCGGCGATGCCCCCGGCGAAGACGTCGGCGAGGGCCTGCGTCATGGAGGACGTCTTCTCGGCCCGGGTACCTGACTCCGGCACCTCGACCGGCGCGTGGACCCGGCCCCGCATCACGTCGGTGTCGTCGTACCAGAGCGTCACCGGCAGCAGCAGCGCGCCGGTCTGCTGGGCGAGCATCGCGGGCCCCGCGGGCATCCGCGCCGTCTCGCCGAAGAAGGAGACCTCGACGCCGGAGGCCGACAGGTCCCGGTCCGCGACCAGGCAGACCAGACCGCCGGCCCGCAGCCGCCGGGCCAGCGTGCCGAACGCGGCGCCGCCGGTGTGCGGCAGCACCTCCATGCCGAGGGACTCGCGGTAGGCGACGAACCGGTCGTACAGCGACTCGGGCTTGAGCCGCTCGGCGACGGTCGTGAAGGGCACGCCCAGCGCACGGGTGACCCACACGCCGGCGAGGTCCCAGTTGCCCATGTGCGGCAGTGCCAGGATGACGCCCCGGTCGGAGGCGAGGGCGTCCGTCAGGTGGTGGACGTCCTTCGGGTCGAAGCTGCCGGCGGCCCGCTCCTTGCTCCACGTGGGCAGCCGGAAGGACTCCATCCAGTAGCGCATGTACGAGCGCATGCCGGCCTTCGAGAGCGCGGCGAGCCGCTCGGGCGTGGCGTCGGGCACCACCCGGGCCAGGTTGGACTCCAGGCGCAGCACGCTCTTGCCGCGCCGCTTCCAGGCCGTGTCGGCGATCCGCCGGCCGAGGCCCTTCGCCACCGGCTCGGGCAGCTTCTTCACGGTCGCCCAGCCGAGCCCGTAGAGCCCGTCGGTCAGACGGTCCTTGACGCTCATGACGTCGCCTCGCTCCCCCGTGCGCCGGCGTCGGCCTCCGCCGCCTCCCTGCGTACGGTCACGACCCGCTGCCCGAGGGTCACCGCCGACCCGATCGCCACGAGCCACAGGGCGATGGGCAGCAGCACCTGGACGCCGGGGACGCCGAACCCGTGGAGCCCGGCCAGACCGGCCGCGACCAGCGAGATCACCAGCCGCTCGGCGCGCTCCACCAGGCCGTTCACGGCGACAGGCAGGCCGATCGACTCGCCGCGCGCCTTGGTGTACGAGACCACCTGTCCACTGGCCAGGCAGAAGATCGAGACCGCGCAGAGCACGTTGTCGTCGCCGCCGCCCGCGTACCAGAGCGCGAAGCCGCCGAAGATGGCCCCGTCGGCGACCCGGTCGAGGGTCGAGTCGAGGAAGGCGCCCCAGCGGCTGGAGACGCCGGCCTGCCGGGCCATGTTGCCGTCCACGAGGTCCGAGAAGACGAACAGCGTGATGACGATCGTGCCCCAGAAGAACTCGCCGCGGGGGAAGAAGACCAGGGCGCCGGCCACGACCCCGGCCGTGCCGATGAGCGTGACGGCGTCGGGGCTCACGCCCCGGCGGAGCAGAAACGCGGCGAACGGTGTGAGGACACGCGTGAAGAACGCACGCGCGTACTTGTTCAGCATGGCCTTGAGGCCTTCCCGGGGTTCGTGGGCCGCGCGGCCCCTACGGCCACCGGCCCGCCCATCGTAGCCACGCGGGCCCCCGCGACGGCGGCGGCACCCGCCTGTGGCGTCCGGGACCGCGCGAAGGCACCGCCCGTCCGCGCGCCCCGCACGAGACGTATGGACGCACCGTGACGTCGGTGCAAAGCTCGAAGGACACCTCACCGCACGAGCAGTACGCAGCAGTCGGGAGGACGACATCATGGGCGACAAGGCGAACCCCCACGGAGCCGCCGGCAGGGCTCCATCGGCCGACCGGCCCTCGGCCGTACGGAACGTGGTGCTGGTCGGCCACAGCGGATCGGGTAAGACGACCCTCGTCGAGGCCCTGGCGCAGACCGCCGGAGCGGTCAACCGGGCAGGACGGGTCGAGGACGGCGCGACGGTCAGCGACTACGACGAGATCGAGCACCGCCAGCAGCGTTCCGTACAGCTCTCGCTCGTCCCGGTGGAATGGGGCGACTACAAGATCAACATCCTGGACACCCCCGGATACGCCGACTTCGTCGGAGAGCTGAGGGCCGGTCTGCGCGCGGCGGACGCGGCCCTCTTCGTCGTCTCGGCGGCCCAGGAGGCCGACGCGGTGGTCGGCTCGACCCGTGCCGTGTGGGAGGAGTGCGCAGCCGTCGGCATGCCGCGGGCGATCGTCGTCACCCACCTCGACACGGCGCGCACCGACTTCACCCGGCTGACCGAGCTCCTCGGCTCGCTCTTCGGCGGCGACGACCCCGACGCCGTGCTCCCGCTCTACCTGCCCGTACGCGGCGCCGAGGGCGCCGACGGTCACGCGCCGGCCACCGGTCTGGTGGGACTGCTCACGGAGCGGATCCTCGACTACTCCACCGGCACCCGCCGCGAGGACCCGCCCGACGAGGCGCAGCGGCCGCTGATCGCGGAGGCCAGGGCGCGGCTGATCGAGGGGATCATCGCCGAGAGCGAGGACGAGACCCTCATGGACCGCTATCTCGGCGGCGAGGACATCGACCTCAAGACGCTGATCGACGACCTGGAGAAGGCGGTCGCGCGCGGCACCTTCCATCCCGTGCTCGCCGCGGCGCCCGCGGCCGACGGCGGAAAGCAGGGCCTCGGAACGGTCGAGCTGCTGGAGCTGATCACCGGCGGCTTCCCCAGCCCGCTGGAACGCGAGGCGCCCGCCGTCACCACCCCGGAGGGACAGCCGCGCCCGGCGGTGACCTGCGACCCGGACGGCCCGCTGGTCGCCGAGGTCGTGAAGACCTCCTCCGACCCGTACGTCGGCCGGATCTCGCTGGTACGGGTCTTCTCCGGCACCCTGCGGCCCGACGAGACCGTCCACGTCTCCGGGCACGGCCTCGCGGACCGGGGCCACGAGGACCACGACGTCGACGAAAGGGTCGGTGCGCTGACCTCGCCGTTCGGCAAGCAGCAGCGCACGCTCGCGCACTGCGTCGCGGGCGACCTGGCCTGCGTCGGCAAACTGGCGCGCGCCGAGACCGGCGACACGCTCTCCGCGAAGGACGCGCCGCTCCTGATGGAGCCGTGGACGATGCCGGAGCCGCTGCTGCCGCTCGCGATCGAGGCACACAGCAAGGCCGACGAGGACCGGCTCTCGCAGGGCCTGGCCCGGCTGGCCGCCGAGGACCCGACCATGCGGCTCGAACAGAACCAGGACACCCATCAGGTCGTCCTGTGGTGCCTGGGCGAGGCGCACGCGGACGTGGCCCTGGAACGGTTGCGCGGACGGTACGGCGTGCAGGTCGACACCGTTCCGCACAAGGTGTCGCTGCGCGAGACCTTCGGCGGCCCCTCGGCCGGGCGCGGCCGCCACGTGAAGCAGTCGGGCGGGCACGGCCAGTACGCGATCTGCGAGATCGACGTGGAACCGCTGCCGCCCGGCAGCGGCATCGAGTTCGTCGACAAGGTGGTCGGCGGCGCCGTGCCCCGCCAGTTCATCCCGTCCGTGGAGAAGGGCGTACGGGCACAGGCGGCCCGCGGCGTGGCCGCCGGCTATCCGCTGGTCGACATCCGGGTCACCCTGCGGGACGGCAAGGCGCACTCGGTGGACTCCTCCGACGCGGCCTTCCAGACGGCCGGCGCCCTGGCCCTGCGAGAGGCGGCGGCGGAGACGGCGATCCACCTCCTGGAGCCGGTCGCGGAGGTGACCGTGCTGGTGCCCGACGAGTACGTGGGCGCGGTGATGAGCGACCTGTCGGGGCGGCGCGGCCGCGTGGTCGGCACCGAACAGGCGGGCACGGGCCGGACGGTGGTGCGCGCGGAGGTCCCGGAGATCGAGATCGGGCGGTACGCGGTCGACCTGCGGTCCGTCTCGCACGGCACGGGCAGCTTCGACCGCTCGTACGCCCGGCACGAGGCGATGCCGGCACACCTGGCGGACAAGGTCCGCCGGCAGACGGACCGGGCCGCCTAGGCGTTCTGTCCCGGGAGGTTGTGGACGGTTGATGCAGGTCTCGGCTGAGGGATCTTGAACGGGTGAGGGCCTTCCGGGTTCGGTGTGGATGGCGACATCTGCACCGGCGACCGGAAAGGCCCTCGTGCCCCACCGTCATGCACCCCTGACCGAAACCGGACGGCTGCGGCCGGCCCCTCGTGCTCCGGCCGACCCCGCGTGCTTCGGCCGACCCTCCGTGCTCCGGTGACGCATCCGTCGTCACCCGGTTACGCTGTGGTGCCCAGCTCAGAAGGTGTGCGGGGCGCGGCAGTTGGGAACAGCCCGCACAGGAACCGTGGTGATGGGGGCGGCAGTGACGATCGGCAGTTTCGGGCCCGGGGCGCAGATCCCCCTGCAGGGAGGGGACGCACAGACGGCGGCGACCCATGCACTCGCCTCCGCCGCCTACCGCGACAGTCCGGTCGAGACGATCCTCGAGGCCAACAACGAGTGGCACAAGTCGACGGTCAAGGAAGGGAAATGGAAGAAACTCTTCCGGCCCGACCTGGGTGAGGCCTTCTCCCGTGCCGTGCAGGTCCGCATGCTCGGGGGCGCCCGCAAGCCCCTCATCCAGTCCTTCGGCGCGGACCCCCAGCCCGTCGTCGAGCACTGCCTGGCCGCCACCGGCATCCGCAAGCAGCGCGACGTGAAGCTGACGCTGGTCACCTTCTTCTTCGGCGTGCTGTTCCTGCCCGGTCTGCTGCTCTGGCTCGGCGTGATCCAGCTGCGCCGCACCGCCGCGGGCTCCGAGAACAAGCGCACCAGCGCCGTCGGCACCGCCCTGCTCGTCGCCGCCGGTCTCTTCGCCTTCCTGGTGCTCCTCAAGCTGCCCTTCGACGGGCTGCTGCCCACCTACCTGCGCGCCATGATCGTGGCACCCGTCGCCGGCTGGTTCCTGGCCCGCCGGATCTGCGAGCGGACCGCGCAGGACCTGCGCGAGCGCTGGACCGCGCTGCTCAGCGGCGGCGGCCTCGGCGCCGCCGTCCCCGAGGCGGTGCCCAAGGACCCGACGGAGAAGACCGCCGAGGAACTCCGGGTCAATCTGGAGAAGCTGTCCGCCGAGCAGCAGTCCAACGTCGTCTTCTACGCCGGCCCCAAGGGAATACTGGGCATGGGAACCCGCTGGGGCAGCTGGACCCTCGCCGAGGAACTCGTGCCCCGCGACGGCAAGGAGATCCACGACTTCCGCGCCTGGGACGTCGTCCGCCAGATCCACACCGAACTGACGCTCCTCGAACGCGGCGCGCTGAAGACCGGCTTCCCGAAGCCGACCGTGAAGCACTGGATCGTGTCGCCGGTCGGCGAGGGCGCCGACGAGGTGGCGCGACCCGAGGGCGAGAACATCGTGCACTTCCAGGTGAAGCCGCACGAGATACAGCGCATTTGCAACGACCAGCAGTTCGGCAGCGGCAACCGGCACTACCTGGGCGTCCAGTTCACGCTCTGGGACGGCCAGCTGGTCCTCACCATGATGGTGACCGTCACCTCGCTCCACCACACCCTGCGCGTGGAGGTCACCGGCCACGCCCTCGGCCCGGTGCACGGTCTGTTCACCACCAAGCCGAAGGCGAAGACCAAGGAGGTCTCCAAGACCGTCAGGTTCTGGGAGACCCGGGAGATCAGCCTGCCGCTGACGGACACCGACGACGTCGTGCGCCAGGCCGTCCGCGCCCCGCTCACCTGGTTTCCGCCGGTCCTGGACTTCCTCGGCGGCAAGCTGGTCCTGCCGGAGCCGTTCGGCCTGCGTCACGCCTGGGCGGGCCAGCCGTGGCGGCACCGCTTCATGGCGGACGACGCGATCCGCGCGGCGACCCCGGTGCTGCGGGCCGTGCACGCCGCGACGATCAGGGTGCTCGACGAACACAACGTGGACACCGAGCGCTTCAGCGCCCGCTCGCTCGTCCTCGGCGGCGGCGTCCAGGAGCCCGGCCCGAAGAAGGCCGACATCTACGACGCGTGACGACTCCAGGGCGCGCGACGGCGCCGCAGCACGCGGAGGCCCTCCGGCATGTGCCGGAGGGCCTCCGCGTGAGAAGAGAACCGATCAGATGCCGGCCGGCCAGGCGTCGGCCAGCATCTTCCGGGTGTCGGCGAGCAGCTGCGGCAGCACCTTGGTGTGCCCCACCACCGGCATGAAGTTGGTGTCGCCGCCCCAGCGCGGAACGACGTGCTGGTGCAGGTGCGCGGCGATCCCGGCGCCCGCCACGGTGCCCTGGTTCATGCCGATGTTGAAGCCGTGCGCACCCGAGGCCGCGCGCAGCGCGACCATGGCCCGCTTGGTGAACTCGGCGAGCTCGGCCGTCTCGGCCGCGTCGAGGTCGGTGTAGTCGGCGACGTGCCGGTACGGGACCACCATGAGGTGGCCGCCGTTGTACGGGTAGAGGTTCAGCACCGCGTAGACGCTCGCGCCGCGCGCGATCACCAGACCGTCCTCGTCCGACTTCGACGGGATCGTGCAGAACGGACAGCCGTCGTCGGCACCCGGCCCGGTCGGCTTGTTCTCGCCCTGGATGTACGCCATCCGGTGGGGCGTCCACAGGCGCTGGAACGCGTCCTGCGTTCCCACTCCGATCTGCTGCTCCGGCTCAGTCGTCATGCTGTGCAGCATATTGCTTCGCCCGTTCGGAACGTGTCGCCGGGGCGGAGGATCCGTTCACGGGCCATGCTGATCGGATGAGAGACAGGCCGCCGGTCACACCCGCGCAGGAGCGCTGGGAGCGCTGGACGGAGACCCCGCTGATGGTGATGGCCCTGGTCTTCCTCGCCACCTACGCGGTGCGGATCCTCGGCCACCGGCTGCCGTCGGGCGTGCGCGACCTGTGCCTCGCGCTGACCCTCGCCTCCTGGACCGTCTTCCTCGTGGACTACCTCGTACGCCTCCGGCTGAGCGGCCTCGGCCCGCTCCGCTTCGTGCGCCACCACCTCCTCGACACCGTGGTGGTGGCCCTGCCGCTGCTGCGGCCGCTGCGGATCGTGAGCGTCTACGACCGGATGCAGCGCCGCCACGACCAGCCCCGGCTCAGTCTGCACGCCCGGGTCATGGCGTACGCGGGAATGACCGTGGGCCTGCTCGGCTTCGCGGGGGCGCTGACCGTCTACGAGGTCGAGTACGACGCCCCGGGTTCCTCGATCCGCACGTTCGGGGACGCGGTGTGGTGGGCCTGCGCGACGCTGGCGACGGTGGGCTACGGGGACGTGGTCCCGGTGACGCCGCTGGGCCGGCTCACGGCGGTGGGCATGATGGGCTGCGGCCTGGCCCTGCTCGGCGCGGTGACGGGCTCCTTCTCGTCCTGGCTGATCCAGGCGTTCACCCGGGACGACGAGAAGAGGCCCCCGGGGGACTTCCCGGGGGCCTAGCCCCGCGTGGGCAGGGCGTACGGAACCTTCTGCTTCCGCGCGTTCCGCGTTCAGGGGCCGTCCCCGCTCAGGCGGGGAGCGCGTCACACCTGGACGCGCGTCTCGACCACCTCGGCGAGCTTGGCCAGCGCCTGGTCACGCGGGATGCCGTTCTCCTGCGAACCGTCGCGGTAGCGGAAGGAGACCGTGCCGGCGTTCATGTCCTCGTCACCGACGATGATCATGAACGGCACCTTCTGCTTCTGGTGCGTGCGGATCTTCTTCTGCATCCGGTCGGAGGAGGCGTCGACCTCCACCCGCAGGCCCTTCTTCCTCGCCTCGGCGGCGAACTCCCGCAGGTAGTCGATGTGCGCGTCGCCGATCGGGATGCCGACCGCCTGCACCGGGGCGAGCCACGGCGGCATGGCGCCGGCGTAGTGCTCCAGGAGCACCGCGAAGAAGCGCTCGATGCTGCCGAACAGCGCACGGTGGATCATGACCGGGCGCTGGCGCGAGCCGTCCGCCGCCGTGTACTCCAGGTCGAAGCGCTCCGGCAGATTGAAGTCCAGCTGCACGGTCGACATCTGCCAGGTGCGGCCGATGGCGTCGCGCGCCTGCACGGAGATCTTCGGGCCGTAGAACGCGGCGCCGCCCGGGTCGGGGGTCAGCGGGAGGCCCTGCTTCTCGGCGACCGCCTGGAGGACCGCGGTGGCCTCCTCCCACACCTCGTCGGAGCCGACGTACTTCTCCGGGTCCTTGGTGGACAGCTCCAGGTAGAAGTCGGTCAGACCGTAGTCGCGCAGCAGGTTGAGGACGAAGGTGAGCGTCTTGTCGAGCTCGTCGGCCATCTGCTCGCGGGTGCAGTAGATGTGCGCGTCGTCCTGCGTGAAGCCGCGGGCGCGGGTCAGACCGTGCACGACGCCCGACTTCTCGTACCGGTACACGGTGCCGAACTCGAACAGGCGCAGCGGCAGCTCACGGTAGGAGCGCCCGCGGGCGTCGAAGATCAGGTTGTGCATCGGGCAGTTCATGGGCTTGAGGTAGTAGTCCACGCCCTCGTCGAGCTGCATGGGCGGGTACATGCCCTCGGCGTACCAGTCGAGGTGACCGGACTTCTCGAACAGCTTGCCCTTGGTCGCGTGCGGCGAGTAGACGAACTCGTAGCCCTCCTCCTCGTGCCGGCGGCGCGAGTAGTCCTCCATGACCCGGCGGATGATGCCGCCCTTGGGGTGGAAGACGGCGAGGCCGGAGCCGATCTCGTCCGGGATGGAGAAGAGGTCGAGCTCGTTGCCGAGCTTGCGGTGGTCGCGCTTCTCGGCCTCGGCGAGGAAGTCGAGGTGGGCCTTCAGCTCCTCCTTCGACGGCCAGGCGGTGCCGTAGATGCGCTGGAGCATCGGGTTCTTCTCGCTGCCGCGCCAGTAGGCGGCCGCGTTGCGCATCAGCTTGAACGCCGGGATGTTCCGGGTGGTGGGCAGGTGCGGGCCGCGGCAGAGGTCCTTCCAGCACAGCTCGCCGGTCTTGGCGTCCAGGTTGTCGTAGATGGTCAGCTCGCCGCCGCCCACCTCGACGTTCGCGCCGTCGTCGGTCGACGCGGCGCCCTTGATGCCGATGAGCTCCAGCTTGTACGGCTCGTCGGCGAGCTCCTCGCGGGCGGCCTCGTCGGTCACCACGCGGCGGGAGAAGCGCTGGCCGCGCTTCTGGATCTCCTGCATCTTCTTCTCGATGGCCTTGAGATCCTCGGGCGTGAACGGCTTCTCGACGTCGAAGTCGTAGTAGAAGCCGTCCCGGACCGGCGGACCGATGCCCAGCTTGGCCTCGGGGAAGAGCTCCTGCACGGCCTGGGCCATGACGTGCGCGGTGGAGTGGCGCAGGATGTTCAGACCGTCCTCGGAGGAGATCTCCACGCCCTCGACGACGTCGCCCTCGGCGGGCTCGTACGACAGGTCCTTCAGCTCGCCCGCGACGCGGGCGGCGATGACGGTGCGGTCGTCGGCGAACAGGGCGCCGGCCGTGGTGCCCGCGCTCACCGTCCTCTCCTCTGAACCTGAGGCGGACCGGACGGTCACACGGACTTCAGACACGGGTGCTCCATACATAGGGGCGCGGGCAGACACGAGGTGCCGGCGCCAACGGTGCCCGGCAGAGACGAGGTGCCGCGCAGCCCCGATCCTACCCGGGGCGCCCCGACCGGCCCTCAGGTCGTCGTGTCCGGCCCGCAGGCCTCCCCGAAGAGGTCCGGATCACGGAGCGACTTCATCAGCCGGTCCCGTTCGGCGTCGTCGACCTGCACCGGTACGAGGTCGGTCGCCTCGGTGAGGCGGCGGAAGCCGCCGCGGCTCTCCAGCCGGCCGGTGACCCGGACGGGCAGGCCGGCGAGGTGGGCGTGGCCGGCGGTGCGGTAGGCCTCCTCGTCGAGGGTGACCCGGACGTGGCCGATCTCGGCCCCGGCGAGGACGCGCAGCCGTACGGTGCCCTCGCCGCGCGGGCCGGAGCGGCGCATGCGGACCACGGCGCCGGTGATCCGTACCGGTACGGCGGGCTCGTCGCGCAGATAGCGGGCGCCGGCCTCGCGCAGGGCCGGCAGGTCGCCGGGCGAGAACTCGACGGGCTCGGGGCGGGCGGCGCAGCCGGCCGGGGTGCCGGCGGCCGGTGACCAGGCGAGGGCGATGCTCGCGCCTTCGGTGCCGCGCACCAGGCCGACCAGCGCGTCGGTGAGCTCGCGGCTGACGCCGGCCTCGACGGCGGTGTCGAAGGCGTCCATGGCGCCGGTCGCGCGCCGGTAGTCGACGGCCTCCCGGGCCGCGTACAGCGCGTGGTAGAGCCGCACCGACACGGCGCGGCCGGGGACGACGGGCAGGAAGGCGGTCAGGCCGCGGCCGCCGGGCGCCGCGCCGACGACGACGGACCGCAGGGAGGCCTGTGCCTGTCGCCGGTGCCGGGCGCCGTGGTAGCCGGCGCGGCCGCGTACGGCGAGGGCGCCGGCGAGGAGGACGCCGCGCGCGGCGGTCCGCAGCTGTTCCTGCGTGCTCCAGGGCACGGGCCCGGCCGGGCCCGGGGGCACCTCGCGCCACCAGCGGATCTCGTCGCTGGGGACGGCGAGGCCGGTGAGGACCTCACGGGCGGTGGGGTCGGCACTGCGCGCGAGGGCGGTCAGCGCCTCGCCGATGAGGTCCTCGCAGTCGGGGAAGGCACGGCTCTCCGGCACCAGGAGGCTGGTGCCGCGGCTGCCGGCCGCGGGTCCGGGTGGCGACCAGCGGCTGTAGCGGCCCGCGGCGCCGCCGTGGCGGCGCCAGCCGTGCCGGGCGAGCAGCGCGCCGAGGACCCGTGGGTCGACGCCGCCCGGGTCGGGCGGCTCCGCGGCGTCCGACCAGGGCCCGACGGGTGCGGCAGGCACACCGGTCCAGGGTCCGGGCAGTTCGCCGGGGGCGGGATGCGGCTGGGGCCGGAAGGAGGCGGAGCCGGGGTGGGCCGGCGGGCCGGAAGGGTCGGTCGGGCCGGAGTGGGCGGAGGGGTGGCCCCGGTCGGGGCCGTGTCCCGGCGCCTCCCCTGGTTCGTCGATCGGCCGGTGCATCAGGGTCTCCCTCCCACGCCGACCCGGGCCATGATGTCGCAGAGCGCCCGGTCGTCGAAGATCCGTGCCGTCGGGATGCGCACGGTGGTCCTGCGCCGTCCCGTGACCGGGTGCCCGGCCAGGTTGATCCAGTAGCAGCAGTGCCGCAGGTCGAGCCGGTCGTGTCCGGCCCGCAGCCAGTCCTCCCGGTCACGCGGCACGAGCATCACGACCAGGATCTTGTGGACCGCCACCGGGGTGCGCGCGAGCTTCACGAGGTGCTCGTTGTCGAGCGTGAAGGCGAAGGACCCGGCCGCGTCCCCGGACGTGCGCGGCGGCAGCTGGTAGGTGCACTTCAGCTGCACCTTGATGGTCACCTCGTCGTCGACGGTGTGACCGGGTGCGCTGTGACTCACGTGCCAGTCGATGCCGTTGTCCGGAAACGGCTGCGACAGCGAGCAGCCCGCCGCCGCCGCGACCGCGTGGAGGTATCCCACCTGAAGGGTCTCCATGCAGGCGGTGGTGGCGAGCGAGCCCCGCAGCGGGGCTGCGGCCCGCTGGGACGGCAGCCCGTCCGACTCGGGCTGGGCGAGCGCCATGTCAGTTCCCTTCCCCGTCACCTGTGTTGTGACCGGTCCGCGTACGGCGCAAACAGCCCGGGTATCAACGATTCGGGCAGGGGGATGGCCATCTGCCGCGCACGTGCGAGGAGTTCGTGGATGACGACGCACTGGTACGAAGGGCCCCTGGCGGCATTCGACACGGAGACCACGGGAGTTGACGTCGAGGAGGACCGGATCGTGTCCGCCGCCCTCGTCGTCCAGGACGCGGTGGGGATGCGGCCGCGGGTGACGCGCTGGCTGGTGAACCCGGGCATACCGGTGCCGCCCGCGGCCACCGCCGTGCACGGCCTGACGGACGATCACCTGCAGCGGAACGGACGGTGGCCGGCGCCCGTGATGGAGGAGCTGGCCCGCGCGATAGCGGAACAGAGCGCGGCGGGGCGTCCGTTGGTGGTCATGAACGCGCCGTTCGACCTGACGATCCTGGACCGCGAGCTGCGCCGCCATCGCGCGTCCTCGCTGGCCCGCTACACGGAGCACGTCCCGCTGTGCGTCCTCGACCCGCGGGTCCTGGACAAGCACCTGGACCGCTACCGCAAGGGCCGGCGGACGCTGACGGACCTGTGCGAGCAGTACGGGGTGGTCCTGGACGGCGCGCACGACGCGGCGGCGGACGCGCAGGCGGCGATGGAGGTCGTACGGGCGGTGGGGCGGCGGTTCACCGCGCGGCTGGAACGGCTGACGCCGGCCGAGCTGCACACCCTGCAGGCGGTGTGGCACGCGGCGCAGGCGCGCGGCCTGCAGGCCTGGTTCGCCCGGCAGGGCACACCCGAGGCGGTGGACCCGGCCTGGCCGCTGCGCCCGGAGCTGCGGACGGCGGCGTGAGATCCGTCTCCGGAAACGGCTGAGGCCGGTCCGTCTTCCGACGAACCGGCCTCTCCCGGTGGGCGATACTGGGATCGAACCAGTGACCCCTTCGGTGTGAACGAAGTGCTCTCCCGCTGAGCTAATCGCCCGGGCAACGCGTTGAACCATACAGGCCCGGCGGGGCTTCGTCCAAACCGGCGGCGGCCCGGCCGGGGGACGCCACCCGGGTGCCGGGACACGGACCGTGGGGGCTACTCAGACGCGGATCTGAGTACGCGCGCGCATCCCCTTTCGCTGTGTGCGGCGCCACACTCCGGCTATGGAATCCTCCCTGCCTCCCGCGGAAGAGCTGAAGCTCGTCGACCGCGAACTGGCCCGGCTGGACGCGCACCGGGCGAGCCTGCTGGTCCGCCGTGACTGGTTGCTGCGGGTGCTGAACGCGCAGCGGGTCGCCCTGCCGGCACCGCCGCCGCACGTCCGGCCGCCCGGGGCCGCGGCCTGGCCGCCCCGGCAGCCCGAGGCGACGCCGCGCAGCACGCAGAACGTGCTGCTCACCCTGGGCGGGGTGCTGCTGTCCGTCGCCGCGCTGGTCTTCACTCTGGTCAGCTGGGTCTCGATGGGCATCGGCGGCCGGTCCTCGGTGCTGTCCATGGTGACGGTGGCCGCGCTGGCGGCCCCGGCGGTCCTGCTGCGTCGCGAGCTGCGCTCGACGGCGGAGTCGGTGGCGGCGATCGGTCTGGTCCTGACGGTGCTCGACGCCTACGCCCTGCACCGGGTGGCCCTCCCGGACGTGGCCGGGCTCGCGTACACGGCGGCGGTGTCGGCGGTGCTGGCCGGGCTCTGGGCGGCGTACGGCTCGGCCCTCGGCCGGCTGGCGCTGCCGCTCCCGGCGGCCGTGGTCGCGGCGCAACTGCCGCTTCCGCTCGGGGTGCTGGCTGCCGGCGGCGGGGTCGTCCCGTTCGCGTGGGCGGCGCTCGCGACGGCCGTCCTCGACCTGGTCGCCGTGCTGGGGGCCGGGGCGCTGCCGGTGCGGGTGACGGCGGGCGCGGGAGCGGCCGTTCTGGGCGGCTGGGCGCTGCTCACGGGTCTGTTCCTGTCCTTCACGGGCCCGCTGCGCGCGGCTGCGCTGCTCCTCGCGTGCGCCGGGGTGCTGCTGTTCCTCGCGGTGCGCCACCGCGGCTCGGCGCTCGCCTCCGCGCTGGTGGCGGGCCTCGCGGTGGTCGCCGCGGCGGGCGGGCTGCTGCGGGCCGCCGTGCCGGAGGCCTGGCAGGTTCCCGGCTACGCGGTCTGCGGCATGGTCCTGGCGGCCGCGGCGTGGTGGGGTTTCGGCGTCCGCGCCCGTCGCGAGGGCGGGGATGTCCGGCCCGCCGGCTCCTCGTCGCCGGCGGGTGCGGTGCGGAACGGGCTGGTCGCCGCGGGCGGCGGCGTGCTCGGGATCGGCGTGATGTGGGCGCTGCCGCCGGTGGCGGCGGGGCTGCTGGGGCCGTTGGCCCGGCGTACGGCGGTGTGGTCGGGCGAGCACTCCGCTCCCGTCCTGACCTGGATTCCGGCGACGGCGCCGTCGGTGCTGCTGCTCGCGGCCGTGGCCCTCACGGCGGTGCCCCGCGCGTGGGCACGCGGTGGGGCGCTGCTGCTGGTGTGGGCGCTGCTGACCGCACTGCCGGTGTCCCTGGAGCTGTCGTACGCCGTGACGACGGCGGTCCAGCTGGCCGCCGCGGCGATGGCCCTGTCCGTCTCGCTGCGTCCCGGCGTGGTGCTGCGGGGTGCGGCGTCCTCGGCGGTCATGGGCTGGCCGGCGTTCTCGTGCGGGCTGGTGTCCGCGGCCGGGGCGGTGGCTCTGGGCCTCGACGCGCGGGGGGCGACGTTCGCGGTGCTGGGCGTGCTCGTGGTCCTGTTCGGCGGGGTCGCGGTGGCCGGGGACGGGGTCCGGCGGCTGGTCGCGGCCTGTGTGACGGTGTCGGCCGTGGCGGGCCTGGCCGGCGCCGGGGCGGCGGCTGCCGGTCTCGGCGTGGCGGCGAGCGGTCTCGTGCTGCTGGCCGTGCCGGCCGGGACGGCCGCCGTGGGCGCGTGGCTGCGGCGGCGTCCGGTGGCCGTGGCGGTGGAGGCCACGGGCGCGGCGGTGGGGGTGTGCGCGCTGGTCCTGGCGGCCGGGCGGCCCGCTCTGCTCGCGCTCGCGCTGGCGCTCGGCGGTGTGGTCGCGGCGGCGACGGCGGTGCGACCGGAGCGGCGCCGTGTCGCCTCCTGGGTCGCGGCGGGTCTCTTCCTGCTCGCCACGTGGGTGCGGCTGGTGGTCTGGGAGGTGACGACGCCGGAGGCGTACACGCTGCCGGTGACGGTCCCGGCCCTGGTGGTGGGTGTGCTGCGGCGGCGCCGCGACCGGGAGGCGTCGTCGTGGACGGCGTACGGGCCTGGTCTGGCGGCGACGCTGGTGCCGAGCCTGTTCGCGGCCTGGGCCGACGCGCAGGGGACGCGTCCGCTGCTGCTGGGGGTGGCGGCGCTCGTGGTGACGCTGCTGGGCGCGCGGTTCCGGCTGCAGGCTCCGCTGGTGCTCGGCGGGACGGTGCTGGCCCTGGACGGGCTGCACGAGCTGGCGCCGTACGTGCTGCAGGCGGTGGGCGCGCTGCCGCGCTGGCTGCCGCCGGCCCTGGCGGGTCTGCTGCTGCTCGCGGTGGGGGCGACGTACGAGCAGCGGCTGCGGGACGCCCGCCGGCTCCGGGAGCGGCTGGGCCGGCTGCGCTGAGGCCGCGATGGCGCCGGGAACGCCGAGGGCCCGGAGACGGTGATCGTCTCCGGGCCCTCGGTCCGGGTGGTGGGCGATACTGGGTTCGAACCAGTGACCTCTTCGGTGTGAACGAAGCGCTCTCCCACTGAGCTAATCGCCCGGGCGCACCGCAAACATTACCCCATGTCAGCGGCGGTCCCGAACCACGTCAGGTCACTGGTCGATCTTCCACGGCATGACGAAGCCGAACTTCCACACGTAGACGCCGAGCAGCACGCCCATGATCACCAGGCCGACGGTGGTGAGGATGATGTTCCGCCGGCGGACCTTGGGGTCGAGGGCGCGCTGGGCGGCCTCGGTGACCTTGCGCTTGGTCCAGCGCAGCACCAGCTGGGCCCAGACGAACTCGGTCGCCCAGATCGCCATGCCGGCGAAGATCACCAGCCAGCCGGGGCCGGGCAGCGGCAGCATCACGATGCCGGCGCCGACGACGGCCAGGCCGACGATGAAGACGCCGACCTGCCAGCTCAGGTGCAGGGTCCGGCGGGCCTTGATGAACTCCGGCGCCCGTGAGCCGAGGGGCGCCTCGTCGGTGCCCCCGGAGCCGCTGTCCCCCGTGCTCGCCGGCGTGCCCACCGGCTTCTTCACACCGCTGCCCCCGTCGGCCGCGGACTCCCCGGTGCGCTCGTCACTCTCCGCATTCATGGCCCCAACTTACCGGACGGGACCGGCGGGCTGAAATGGCGGTATTACCCGCAGTTACATACACCCGAACGAGCTACCTGAACGATCACAAAACAGACAGAGGGGTTTACAACGGCACCGTAGGTGGCATGTCGATTTCGCCGACGTGCGAATCCCCGAGCGCACACTGAGCGAAAGGCCCTGGCGCTTATGAACACCACGGTCAGCTGCGAGCTGCACCTGCGCCTCGTTGTGTCGAGCGAGTCATCACTGCCTGTACCCGCGGGCCTGCGGTATGACACGGCCGATCCGTATGCCGTGCACGCCACCTTCCACACCGGAGCCGAGGAGACGGTCGAATGGGTCTTCGCCCGCGACCTTCTCGCCGAGGGCCTGCACCGGCCCACCGGCACGGGCGACGTCCGTGTCTGGCCGTCCCGCAGCCACGGCCAGGGAGTCGTCTGCATCGCGCTGAGCTCCCCCGAGGGCGAAGCCCTGCTCGAGGCCCCGGCGAGGGCCCTGGAGTCGTTCCTGAAGCGGACCGACGCCGCCGTGCCGCCCGGCACCGAGCACCGTCACTTCGACCTGGACACGGAGCTCTCCCACATCCTGGCCGACAGCTGAGCCAGGCCTACAGCCGCACGGCGCCGTCCGACTCGGGGAGACGGCGCCGCGCGGACAGTCGCGTACGTCCACCATCGGCGCTCCACACCGCGCAGCCGGCGCGGTGCGGGGCGCCGATGCCCGTTCCCGGCTCGCGCTAGAGTCAGCGCAATTCCGCGGGCGCCCGCCCGCAGCCGGCCAGGGAGCGAATCGTGCTGATCCCCCACGACACCCGGATCGCCCTCGACACCGTCGTCGATCTGATGAACACCGCCCCGCGGGGTGACCGCGACGACGGGCTCGGGGACGTCCAGGCGCTGCAGTCCTTCGTGCACGCCCACAAGATCAGTGACGTGGGCACGCTCGGACCGGACGACCTGCGCGCCGTGCTCGAGGTGCGGGAACGCTTCACCGCCGTCTTCTCGGCGCCCGACGCCCGGATCGCCGCCACGCTGATCAACCAGCTGGTCGCCGAGGCCGGGACCACGCCGCAGCTGACCGACCACGACGGCTACGACTGGCACGTGCACTACTTCGCACCCGGCGCCTCCGTCGCCGACCACCTGGCGGCCGACTGCGGCATGGCGCTCGCCGTCATCGTCGTCGCGGGCGAGCAGGAGCGGCTGCGCCGCTGCGAGGCGCCGGACTGCGGCCGGGCCTTCGTCGACCTCTCCCGCAACCGCTCACGCCGCTACTGCGACAGCCGCACCTGCGGCAACCGCCTGCACGTCGCCGCCTACCGGGCCCGTCGCAAGGAAGCCGCCGGCTGAACCCGTCCCGCCTCCCGTCCGGCGGCACGCCCGCGCCCGCCCTCACAGCAGGAACAGATCGTGGACGGCGGCCATGAGCAGCAGACCGCCGATCACCGCGAGGAAGATCATCAGCGGCGGCTGGGAGAGCGCGAACAGGCAGCCGCGCGGCTCCTCCGTGGGAGCGGGCGTCGAGGTGGGAACGGGGTCCCGCGAGGTATCCAGCATCTCGGGGGGATGATGGGGCACGGACCACCTCGAAGATCCCGCAACACACCCGGCGACACGCCCCGTTCACCCCATCCCGTGGTGGGCGCGACCAGGAAGCGTCAGAACCGGTCAGACCGCGGTCGGATCCCGGTCATATTCCGTGCTTCTTCAAGATCGCCTCGATGTCGCTGAAGTCCTCGTCGGCGGCCTGCGCCCGCGGCTTCGCCGCCGGACCGCGCTGACCGGCACCGAGCGACGGCGCCGAGGCGGACGGCGCCACGGCGGCCCGGTCCTCTCCCCCGGCGGTCTGCTTCCGTCCGGCCCTGCGCCGCTCGATCGCCCGCGTCGACGAGAAGAGCAGCCACGCGGCGCCCAGCACGCCGAAGCCGGCCCAGGCGGTGGGGCTGAAGGCCGTCTCGGACAGCCACTCCACCGCACCCGTCATCACCAGCCCCAGGGGCACCAGCGCGTACGCGGCCATCCGGGCCGCGGCCAGGAACCGCTTGCGGAAGGCCGTGATCGCGGCGATGCCCAGGCCGGCCGCGGCCACCGCGGAGCAAATGGTCTCGGCAAGCATGCGATCCTCCTGGTCCCGGCTGATACGTCCCTTCCATCCTGCACCGCCCGGCCCCCGCGCGGCCATGTTCCGGGCCCCGGATCAGGGAGATCTCCGGGTCGTCCCCCAGGGACGGCCGGATGGGAGACTCTTCCCATGAGTGAGTCCACCACCCCCGCCTCCCCCGTCGTCCTGGAGGCCTGGTTCGACCTGCAGTGCCCCGACTGCTTCAAGGCCCTCGACGACGTCCGCGCCCTGCGCGCGACGTACGGCGAGCGCCTCGAGGTCCAGCTGCGCCACTTCCCGCTGCCCAAGCACAAGCACGCCTACGCCGCGGCCCAGGCCGCCGAGGAGGCCTTCGCGCAGGGCAAGGGCTGGCCGTACACCGAGGCCCTGCTCGCCAGGACCGCCGAGCTCGGCGAGCGCGGCGAGCCGGTGCTCCTGGAGGTGGCCCGCGAACTGGACCTGGACGCCGAGGAGTTCGACACCGCGCTGATCGACGGACGGCACCTGCTGACCGTCGACGCGGACGAGGCCGAGGGCAAGGCGATCAAGGTCACCGGTACGCCCACGTACGTCATCGGCGGCGAGCGCCTCGACGGCGGCCAGAGCCAGGACGGCCTGCGCGAGCGCGCCGAGGAGATCGTCGACGGCCTGCTGAAGGGCTGAGAACCCGCCGCCCGGCGAGGCCGTTCAGCGAGTCGGGCCGTTCAGCCACTTCCGGCCCGCCAGGCCGATCGGGCCAGCCAGGACGGCCAGGTCGGTCAGGCCCGCCGGGTCGGTCGGGCCGCGAGGCCGGCGCGGCGCCCGCCGCGGCTGCCCCGCCCGCCCTACAGCGGCTTGGCGCTGTTGAGGTGGGTCGTGCGGTAGCCCAGGGACTCGTAGAGGCTGATCGCCGCCGTGTTGCCCGCGAAGACGTGCAGCCCCAGCAGGGCCTCGCCGGCCGCGAGCGCCGCGCGTTCGGCGACCAGCATCAGCCCCCGGCCGTAGCCCCGGCCCCGCTGCTCCTCGACGACCTCGACCTCGTACACGAAGCCCGTCCACCGGCCCGGTTCCAGCTCGATCCGGCCGCTCCAGAGGAAGCCGGCGACCCGCTCGTCCCGTACGGCCACCTCCACCGTGATGCCCGGCGTGGCCAGGCCCTGCGGCAGGAAGCGGCGACGGCTGTCCTCCGCCTTGGCGCGGGCCTGCGCCTCCGGCACCCCGCGGTCGATCCAGCTCTGCGCGAAGGCGTCCATGGAGCGGGCCGACCACTCGGCGAACTCCTCCTCGGTGACCGGCCGGTGGGCGAAGCCGTCCGGAAGGTCCGGCGGCTCGGACGGCAGCTCCTTGAGCATGTTCCGGCTGCGCTCCGTGTAGCCGAGCGAGGTCGCCATCCGCAGGGCGCCCACCGCGTCCGCGGGCACCGAGATCCGCACCTCGCCGCAGCCCCAGGAGCGCAGCACCTCCTCGGACGCGAGCGCCGCCACCGTGCCGCGGCCGCGGCCGCGGTCCGGCTCGTCGACCCGGAGGTCCGAGATCACCCCCACCGCGGCCCCGAAGGCCGGATCCGTGGAGAGGTGGACGGAGCCGACCCGGCGGCTGTTCACGCAGATGTCGTAGGTGCGCGAACGGCCGCCGTCGGCGGACTGCTGGAGCGGCTCGGAGGGCCGCAGGGTCGTGGTCATCACCCGTGTTCTACCCAGCGGGCCGCCGTCCGTCATCAGGTTTCTCACGGCACCGCCCCGACCGGGCCGCCCAGCCGGTCACGGCACCGCGCCGGCCGGCCTGCGCGCTCCGGGCCGGCACCGTCGACCCGTGCGGTTGCGCCCTGGCTCTCAGCCGAGCCGCGGGTCCCGGTCCCGGGCCGCGCGCTCGTCGAAGATCCGCATCGCCTTGGCCGTGACGGGACCCGGTGCCACGGCGAGCTCCCGGTCGTCCACCCGGTGCACGGCCTGGACGTCACGCAGGGTCGAGGTCAGGAAGATCTCGTCGGCGCTCTCCAGGACGTCCAGCGGCAGGTCGGCCTCCTCCGCGCCGGTCCACTCCACGGCCAGGGCACGGGTGATGCCCGCGAGGCAGCCGGAGGAGACCGGAGGGGTGAGGATGCGGCCGTCGACCACCACGAAGACGTTGGAGCCGGTGCCCTCGCAGAGCAGGCCGGCCGTGTTGCCGAACAGCGCCTCCGAGGCGCCGCGCTCGTGCGCGCGGGCCAGCGCGACGACGTTCTCGGCGTACGAGGTGGTCTTCAGGCCCGTGAGCGCGCCGCGCTCGTTGCGGGTCCAGGGGACGGTGATCACGGCGGTGGTGTCCGGTCGCCGGCTGGTGCCGCCGAGCGCCACGACCAGGCTGGTGCCGGAATCGCCGCGTTCGGAGCCGAGCGGCGAGACGCCGCCGGTGTACGTGATGCGGAGCCGGCCGAGCTCCACGGGGTTCGCCTCGAGGACGGCGGCGCAGGCCCGGCGGACCTCGTCGAGATCGGGGTCCGGCAGTCCGAGGCCGCGGGCGGAGCGGGTCAGCCGCTCCAGGTGAAGGGTGAGAGCAAACGTTTCTCCACGTTCGGCCTTGACCGTCTCGAAGATGCCGTCGCCGACGGTGAGACCGTGGTCCAGGACGGACACCCGGGCGGTCTCCGCGTCGTGCAGTGCGCCGTTGACCCAGAGTTTCATCGAGATGTGGCCTTTCCGCTCGCCTCGTACGCGCCCGACGCTATCGCGACCAGACGGGCCGCCTTGAGTTCCGTCTCGGCCCATTCGCGCTCGGGATCGGAGCCCCACGTGATGCCGGCGCCGGTGCCGAAGCGGAGCATTCCCTCGGGACGGTCGATCCAGAAGGTGCGTATGCCCACCGCCAGCGAGGCCGTGCGCCGGTCGGCGTCGACCCAGCCGAGGCCGCCGCAGTAGGGACCGCGCGGGACGGTCTCCAGGGCCTCGATGATCCGCAGGGCGCTGGACTTCGGGGCGCCGGTCACGGAACCGGGCGGGAAGGTCGCGGCCAGCAGGTCGCGCCAGCCGGCGCCGGGGCGCAGCTCGCCGCGCACGGTGGACACCAGGTGGACGAGGCCCGGATGGGGTTCGACGGCGCACAGCTCGGGCACGGTGACGGAACCGGTCGCGCAGACCCGGCCCAGGTCGTTGCGCACCAGGTCGACGATCATCACGTTCTCCGCGTGGTCCTTCTCCAGGAGGTCCTCGGCCGTCCTCCCGGTGCCCTTGATGGGACCGGACTCCACGACCGCGCCCGCGCGGCTCAGGTAGAGCTCGGGAGAGGCGGTGGCGATCTCCACGCCGTGCGCGGGGAGCCGGACCGTTCCCGCGTAGGGGGCCGGGTTGCCGCGCGCGAGGAGGGCCGTGAGCGCGTCGACGTCGGCCGCCGCCGGATCCGGCAGCGGCGCGGACATCACCCGGCAGAGGTTCGCCTGGTAGACCTCGCCGCGCGCGATGTGCTCGCGCACGCGGCGCACGCCCTCCGTGTACGCGTCGCGGTCGAGCGAGGACGTCCAGTCGCCGGCCGCGGGACCGCGCCAGGCGCCCGGCACCGGCTCGGGGACGGGGTCGGGGCGCACGTCACCGAAGCGCGCACAGGTCAGGCGGCCCTCGAAGTCGGCGACGACGGCCCAGAAACCGGAGGAGTCCAGGGCCTCGGGGTCGTGGGTGACGTCCCGGAGATCGGTGGCGAGGAGGCCGCCGAAGCGGGCCAGAGGAGCGAGGGGGTGCACAGGGCGAGTCTAGGGCGGCCGGGACGGCCCGACCGAGGAGAGCGGTGACGGAGGAGGGCGGGGAGGACCGGGTGACCGGGGCGCCGGGAGCCACCCCGGGAACACGTGGAGTGAACGCCGTGCCGACGCTTCCGGACCCGTCGGCCGGGGCGCAGGTCAGCACGCTGCGGAAACGCGTTTTTGTGCTGGCCCAGGAATCCGCTAGAGTTCAACACGTCGCCGGGACGCGCAAGCGAAACGGAAACGACAAGCGGACGTGGCTCAGTTGGTAGAGCATCACCTTGCCAAGGTGAGGGTCGCGAGTTCGAATCTCGTCGTCCGCTCGATGTGGGGGATCATCCCGAACCCCCGTATTCACTCCTGGTGGAGTGGCCGAGAGGCGAGGCAACGGCCTGCAAAGCCGTCTACACGGGTTCAAATCCCGTCTCCACCTCCAAGGACGATTAGCTCAGCGGGAGAGCGCTTCCCTGACACGGAAGAGGTCACTGGTTCAATCCCAGTATCGTCCACTGGACCCTCGGGTCCCGGATCTTCGGATCCCCCGCGCGATTAGCTCAGCGGGAGAGCGCTTCCCTGACACGGAAGAGGTCACTGGTTCAATCCCAGTATCGCGCACGCAGTACCCGCACCCTCGGGTGTGCCCGCGCGATTAGCTCAGCGGGAGAGCGCTTCCCTGACACGGAAGAGGTCACTGGTTCAATCCCAGTATCGCGCACAGAGTGAGCCCCCGGCCGTCCATCGGCCGGGGGCTTCTTCGTGTGCGGTGGAGACCTACGGGTCCCCGCAGGGGCGTGCGGGCCCCCGCAGGGGCCCGCGCCCGGCGTCAGGAGGAGAACAGCATCCGGCCGAAGCCGCGGTGGTGGCCGCCGTGGTGACCGTGGTGGCCGCCGTGGTGCGGAGCGCCCCAGGCCGGGGCCGCGGGCTGCGCCGGGTAGGCGGGCGGCGGCGGGGCCTGCTGCACCCACTGCGACTCGAGACGGGTCAGGGCCTCGAGCTCCCCGTAGTCCAGGAAGATGCCCCGGCAACCGCTGCACTGCTCAATCTGCACGCCGTTGCGGTTGTACGTGTGCATGGGCGCGTGACACTTCGGACACTGCATGCGGATTCAACTCCTTGCCGTTCGAATGGTGCTCTCACCCTAGGGGGACGCCGGCGGAGCCAACTCGGTTCGGAGAGTTGCGATTCGGGAGCAGGTGTCGATCATCACCTGCTCCACCTCGTCCAGCGGCCGGCCCTCGGCGGCGGACTTGGCGAGGGCGAGCGCCGCGGTCTGTACGGTCAGGGCGCGGGCGGGGAGGTCGAGGCGGGCCCAGGGGTCGCCGCCCGGGCTCGCGGTCGCCGGGCCGCCGGCGGCCTCGTACGCGCCGAGGAAGCGCGACCAGACCCCGGGCGGCAGCAGTCCGGCCGCGAACCAGGCCGCCGGGCGCGCCAGGTCCCAGGCGGGATCGCCGACGCCGAGGTCGTCGACGTCGATCAGCCGCCAGCGCGAGCCCGGCCCCGCCGGGTCGGGCCGGCCGGTCCCGTCGGGCCGTTCGCTCCGGCCCGTCCGGCTCCGGTCGGCCCCTCGGACCTGCGCGCTCTGCCCGGTCGGCTCCGCCCGCCCGGGCCCGGCGAGGCGGACGAGCTGACCGAGGTGGAAGTCGCCGTGGCAGAGGGCCTGGGGCGCCGGCAGGTCGGGAAGGGTGCTCCAGGCGCGGAGCACCGTGGCCGTGGCCGGATGGGCCGGAGCGGTGCGGCGCATGCGTGCCACGGCCAGCGCGGCCTTCACCGGAGCCCGCATGGCGGGCAGATCCGGCGGGGGCGGAGTCCGGTGCAGGGCGGCGAGCAGGCGTGCCGCTTCCTCCCAGGGCGCGGCGTCGGGCGCGTCCGGGTCGACGGGGGTGCCGTAGGGCCAGACGGTGAGCGGACGGCCGTCCAGGGCCTCGCGCGGCCCCGGGAGGGGCGCGAGGAGGACCTGGGCCAGGCCGGGCCGCGCCGCGAGCGAGACCCGCGACCGCAGCTCGTCCCCGCGGCCGTCCGGCCCGTGCGCCTTCAGGACGAGCTCGCCGTGCCGTACGACCGTGCCGTCGTCCCGGTCCGCGAGCAGCCCCACGGGGCAGCGGCAGGACGGGGCCTCCCCGCCGTGCGACGCGTGCGCGGGGCGCACGGGAGGCTCGGCGTACTCGGGGTGCGCGGCCTGCCGCGCGAGCGCGTGCAGCTGTACGAGAACGGTCTCCTCCACGCGGGGAGCCTACGCGTGACCGGGCGGCGCACGTCGGCCCGTGCCGGCCGGCGTCGGCCTGGCCGGCCCCGGAAATGCGCGAGGGCCGGTCAGCTCCCCAGCTGACCGGCCACACGCTGCCGTCCGCCGCACCCCCGTCCCCACGGGGCTGATGGCCGGATGTCCCCGACCCGGGCCGCTCTCCCGGGTCCGGAGCGCCGTTCAGCGCCCCAGCATCACGCCCACGGACGACGCCTGAGTGACCACCGCGTCCCAGCCGCCGAAGACGACCACGAGCAGGGCCGCGAGAGGGAGGACCATGGCGGTCGCCACCAGCGGGTGACGGCGGCTCGAAGGGCGGGGGTTCATCCGCGGGGCCGGGTACGCCATGGTTCCTCTCCTGTCGTGTCGGACGCGGCGGGTGCGGTGACCTCGGGGGACGAGTGCTGCACCCGCCGCTCGACAACCAATCTAGGCACCGGCGCGGCCCGGGGCGTCCTGCCTGCGTACCGCCTTCCGGGCCTCCCGGAGGATGACAGCGCTCCGCTCGGCGTACTCCCCAGGGTGGAGACGAGCGCCCCGGAGTGAGGGTGTTCCCGGAGGGGACGGCACGGAGGCGGGCCGGGGCCCCGGGAAGGCGGCCGAGCGGGTGCGTGACGTCGCTCACGTCCGGTGCGGGCCTCCGGGGCGCCGGGCGGGAGGATGTCCAACACCCTTGATATGAGGCAGTGTTGGCGAGGAGCACGGCTGACCCCTCCTCAAGTGTCCCCCTCAGCACTGACAATCGATCCGGCCCCGAGGGCGCGGCCTGTGAGCGCGCCGGGGCGGGGCTACGTAAGCTGTGCCACGTCGAACGGACGAGGGGACGGACATGGCGATGATGCGGCTCCGGCGCGAGGACCCGCGGATCGTCGGGTCGTTCCGGCTGCACCGCAGGCTGGGCGCCGGCGGGATGGGAGTCGTGTACCTCGGCTCCGACCGGCGCGGACAGCGCGTGGCGCTCAAGGTGATCAGGCCCGACCTGGCCGAGGACCAGGAGTTCCGGTCCCGGTTCGCCCGCGAGGTGTCCGCCGCCCGCCGCATCCGCGGCGGCTGCACCGCCCGCCTCGTGGCCGCCGACCTGGAGGCCGAGCGCCCCTGGTTCGCCACCCAGTACGTGCCCGGGCCCTCGCTGCACGACCGGGTCGCCGAGGAGGGCCCGCTGCGGGCCGCCGACGTGGCGTCGATCGGCGCCGCGCTGTCGGAGGGGCTGGTCGCCGTGCACGAGGCCGGGGTGGTGCACCGCGACCTCAAGCCGTCGAACATCCTGCTCTCCCCCAAGGGTCCCCGGATCATCGACTTCGGCATCGCCTGGGCCACCGGCGCCAGCACCCTCACCCACGTCGGCACCGCCGTCGGATCACCCGGCTTCCTCGCCCCCGAGCAGGTCCGGGGCGCGGCCGTCACGCCCGCCACGGACGTCTTCTCGCTCGGCGCCACCCTCGCGTACGCGGCGATGGGCGACTCGCCCTTCGGCCACGGCAGTTCCGAGGTCATGCTGTACCGCGTGGTGCACGAGGAGCCGCTGCTGCACGGCGTCCCGGACTCCCTCGCCCCGCTCGTCCGCGCCTGCCTCGCGAAGGACCCGGAGGAACGGCCCAGCACGCTCCAGCTCTCCATGCGGCTCAAGGAGATCGCGGCGCGGGAGGCCCAGGGCCTGCCCGCCGCCCGGCCGTCCGGCCAGCGCGAGCGCGGCGAGGAGCGCGGCGCCGTACGGCCCACGGAGCGGTACACGGAACGGACGACCGAGCGCACCACCGAGCGGGCCCTGGAGCGCGGCGGCGAGCAGGGCGGCGAGCGGCAGCCGGTCGCGGACCGGCCGACGGGCGGTCAGGGCCGTCCGGGCGGCCTCCGGGCCGGCGCGTCCCGGTCCTCCTCCCGCGCGTCCTCGTCCCGTACGGGCGGGGGCTCCCGCGCGCCGCAGTCCCGCACCGGTACGCGGCCGGGCACTCGGGGAGGGTCCCGCTCCACGTCCACCGGGCGCCGGCCGGCCAACCCGAGGCTGCTGCGTCAGCGGCTCTTCGTGTTCGTGGTCGTCACGATCGTCGTCGCCCTCGGCATCGCGGCCGCGCAGGCGCTCCAGGGGTAGCCGGGCGGCGCAAGGGAGGGCCGGACGCACGCGCCGGGCGGCGCAGGGGGGCTGGACGCACCCGCCGGGCGGCGCCGGTCGCGTCCTGCTCCCGCACGCGGCCCCGTTCACGGCGTGGGCCGCCTGGCGGCACCACGCCTGCGGGCGGCTTGTGCGGGCGGGTGCCGGGGGCCCGTCTACGCCTGCGGGCGGCCGCTGGTCACCGCGTAGAACGCGACGGCCGCCGCCGCGCCGACGTTCAGCGAGTCCACGCCGTGCGCCATCGGGATGCGGACCCACTCGTCCGCCGCCCGCAGGGCCTGTGTCGACAGGCCCTCGCCCTCCGCGCCGAGCATCAGGGCCACCCGGTCCAGCTTGTGCGGCGCCGCCTCGTCGATCGACGCCGCCCGGTCCGCCGGCGTCAGCGCCAGCAGCTTGAAGCCCGCCTCCCGTACCGCCTCCAGGCCGCGCGGCCAGGTCTCCAGGCGCGCGTACGGGACCGAGAACACCGCGCCCATCGACACCTTCACCGAGCGCCGGTACAGCGGGTCCGCGCAGTCCGGGGACAGCAGCACCGCGTCCATACCGAGCGCGGCGGCGCTGCGGAAGATCGCGCCGATGTTGGTGTGGTCGTTCACCGACTCCATCACGGCCACCCGGCGGGCGGAGGACAACAGGTCCGTCGCCGCCGGCAGCGGCTTGCGCTGCATCGAGGCCAGCGCGCCCCGGTGGACGTGGTAGCCGGTGACCCGCTCGGCGAGGTCCGGCTGCACCGCGTACACGGGCGCCGGGACCTCGTCGATGACGTCGCGCATGACGTCGACCCACTTGGCGGAGAGCAGCATCGACCGCATCTCGTAACCCGCCTGCCTGGCGCGGCGGATCACCTTCTCGCCCTCGGCGATGAACAGCCCCTCGGCCGGTTCCCGTCTGCGCCGGAGCTCGACGTCGGTCAGTCCGGTGTAGTCGCGCAGACGGGGGTCGTCGGGGTCGTCGATCGTGATGAGTTCGGCCACGGGGTGATACTGCCTTGTCCTGGGGGTGGTGCCAATGCGTGCGACTGCTGCGCGCGGAGCGCTCTCGGGGCCCGTCCGGGGTTCTAGGCGAGCGGCTTGTCCGGGCCCTCGTTGACGACGTCGCCGATGACGATCACGGCCGGCGGGCGGACCTCCTCGGCCGTGACCGTCTCCGCCACCGTCGCGAGGGTCGCGTCCACGCGGCGCTGGGTCGCCGTGGTGCCCTCCTGGACCAGGGCCAGCGGGGTGTCGGGCGACTTGCCGTGGGCGATCAGCGCCTCGGCGATCTTGCCGATCTTGTCGACGCCCATGAGGATCACCAGCGTGCCCGTGAGCTTCGCGAGGGACGCCCAGTCGACGAGGGAGCGCGGGTCGTCGGGCGCCACGTGCCCGCTGACCACGGTGAACTCGTGGGCGACGCCGCGGTGCGTGACCGGGATGCCGGCGGCGCCGGGGACCGAGATCGAGCTGGAGATGCCGGGGACCACCGTGCAGGCGATGCCCTCGGCGGCCAGCGCCTGGGCCTCCTCCATGCCGCGGCCGAAGACGAACGGGTCGCCGCCCTTGAGGCGGACCACCGACTTCCCCTGCTTGGCGTGCTCGATGAGCGCGTTGTTGATGGCCTCCTGGGCCATGAAACGGCCGTACGGGATCTTCGCCGCGTCGATCACCTCGACGTGCGGGGGCAGCTCGCTGAGCAGGTCGCGCGGGCCGAGGCGGTCGGCGATCACCACGTCCGCCTCGGCGAGCAGCCGGCGGCCGCGGACCGTGATCAGGTCCGGGTCGCCGGGGCCGCCGCCGACCAGGGCGACGAACGGGGTGCGGGCGCGGCGGGCGGGCGCGGCGAGGGAGCCGTCGCGCAGGCCCTCGACGACCGCGTCGCGGACGGCCGCCGAACGGCGCGGGTCGTGGCCGGTGAGGACCGCGACGGTCACGCCCTCGCTGTGGCCGGTGGCCGGGGTCCAGGCGGTGGCCGACTCGGCGTCGTCGGAGCGGACGCACCACGTCCGGGTGCGCTCGGCCTCGGCGGAGATGGCGGCGTTCGCCGCCGGGTCCGTGGTGGCGACCAGGGCGTACCAGGCGTCCGCCAGGTCGCCCTCCTCGTAGCGGCGCTTGATCCAGGTGATCTCGCCCGCCTCCGCCATGGCGTCCACGGACGGCGTCGCGGAGGGCGAGATCAGGGTGACCCGCGCGCCCGCCGCGATCAGGGCGGGAAGACGGCGCTGCGCCACCTGGCCACCGCCGAACACGACGACGCGGCGGCCGGCGAGGCGGAGTCCGACGGGGTAGGCGGGGTGCTCGGCGTGCTCGGCGTGCTCGGCCATGGTGCGGCGGCTCCTCTGGAGGGGCTGTGGTGCCCCAAACGATAGCGGTGACCTGCGGATTTCTCGTTGTGACGGATCTCCCCTGAGCCGAGCGCCGTCGGTCGGTTGCGCGGGGGACGTGCGGGACCCGCATGCGGGACCGCACGCTCCGCCCCGCACTCCCCTGCGAGGACGGGTCCCACGAGGGGACCACCCGGGGAGTGGGGGCGGGTGCGGGACTCGGCTACTTCTCCGTGACGCCCGCGGAGTCGAAGGTCGCCACCTCGTGCATCGCGCGGGCGGCGCTCTGGACCACCGGGAGGGCCAGGAGGGCGCCGGTGCCCTCGCCGAGGCGGAGGTCGAGGTCGACCAGCGGGCGCAGGCCCAGCTTGTTGAGGGCCGCGACGTGGCCCGGCTCGGCGCTGCGGTGGCCCGCGATGCAGGCCGCGAGCGACTCGGGCGCGATGGCGCGGGCGAGGAGGGCCGCCGCGCCGGTGGAGACGCCGTCGAGGATGACCGGGGTACGGAGCGAGGCCGCGCCCAGGATCAGGCCGACGAGCGCCGCGTGCTCCAGGCCGCCGAGCGCCGCGAGGACGCCGATCGGGTCCGCCGGGTCCGGCTTGTGGAGGTCGAGCGCGCGCCGGACCACGTCCACCTTGCGGGCGTGCATCTCGTCGTTGATGCCGGTGCCGCGGCCGGTGACCTCGGCCGGGTCCACGCCCGTGTACACCGAGATGAGGGCGGCGGACGCGGTGGTGTTCGCGATGCCCATCTCGCCGGTGAGCAGCGCCTTGTTGCCGGCGGCCACGAGGTCGCGGGCGGTCTCGATGCCCACCTCGATCGCGGCGACCGCCTCCTCGCGGGTCATCGCCTGGCCGATGGTGAAGTCGGCCGTGCCCGGGCGGACCTTGCGCGGGAGGAGACCCGGCGTGGAGGGCAGGTCGGAGGCCACGCCCACGTCGACGACGCAGACCTCGGCGCCCACCTGGTTCGCGAAGGCGTTGCAGACGGCGCCGCCGCCGAGGAAGTTCGCGACCATCTGGCCGGTCACCTCCTGCGGCCAGGCGGTGACGCCCTGGGCGTGCACGCCGTGGTCGCCGGCGAAGATCGCGACGGCGGCCGGCTCCGGGATCGGCGGCGGGCAGGCCCGGGACAGGCCGCAGAGCTGCGCGGAGATGATCTCCAGCATGCCCAGCGCTCCGGCGGGCTTGGTCATGCGCTTCTGGCGCTCCCATGCCTCGCCGAGCGCCTTGGCGTCCAGCGGGCGGATGTTGGCGACGGTCTCCTGGAGCAGGTCGTGCGGCTCCTCGCCGGGCAGCGCGCGGCGGCCGTAGGTCTCCTCGTGGACGACCCAGGACAGCGGGCGGCGCTTGGACCAGCCCGCCTGCATCAGCTCGGGCTCCTCGGGGAACTCGTCGACGTAGCCGACGCAGAGGTACGCGACCACTTCGAGGTGGTCGGGCAGGCCGAGGGCGCGGACCATCTCGCGCTCGTCGAAGAAGCTGACCCAGCCGACGCCGAGGCCTTCGGCGCGGGCGGCGAGCCACAGGTTCTCGACGGCGAGCGCGGAGGAGTACGGGGCCATCTGCGGCTGCGTGTAGCGGCCGAGGGTGTGGCGGCCGCCGCGGGTCGGGTCCGCGGTCACCACGATGTTGACCGGGGTGTCGAGGATGGCCTCGATCTTCAGTTCCTTGAACTGCTTCGCCCGGCCCTTGGGGAGGGACTTGGCGTAGGCCTCGCGCTGCCGCTGGGCCAGCTCGTGCATGGTCCGGCGGGTCTCGGCGGAGCGGATGACGACGAAGTCCCACGGCTGCGAGTGGCCGACGGAGGGTGCCGTGTGGGCCGCCTCCAGGACGCGGAGGAGGACCTCGTGCGGGATCGGGTCGGGGCGGAAGCCGTTGCGGATGTCGCGGCGCTCGCGCATGACGCGGAGCACCGCCTCGCGCTCGGCCTCGTCGTAGCCCGGGGCCCGGTCCCGCGGCTCTTCGGCGGCGGCCGGGGCCTCGGCGGAGGTCTCGTCGGCTGCGGTCTCCTCTGCCGGTGCCTCTCCGGGCTGTGCCGCGCCGGCCGACGGCGCCTCCTCGGCCGGCAGTTCTGCGGGCAGGTCGGCCGGTGCCGCCTCGGGGGCCTGGGCGGCCGGGATCTCCTCGGCGGGCAGCTCGGCGGCGACCGGATCGGCGTCCTGCTGGGGTTCCCGGGCGTCCTGCGGAAGCCGGTGCTCCGCCGCCCCGGGGGCCACGGGGGCCTGGGGCGCACCGGGCGCGGCTTCCGGCTGCGGCTGCGCCGTGCCGTCCGGGACGACCGGGATCTCCTCGGCGGTGACCTCGACCGGGGCCGGGACGGCCGCCGTCGGCTCCTCCGGGGCGGGTACGGGAGCGGGCTCCTCGGCCGCGGCGGCGGCGGCCGCTTCGTCCACCACCGGCTCGGCCACGACGGCCTCCGCGGTCGCGGGCTCCGCCGTGGGGGCCTCGGCGGCGGGCACCTCGGCGGCCGCGGCCTCGGCGGCAGGGGCGGCTTCGGCGGCCACGGGCTCGATGACGGGCTCGGCGGGGGCCTCCGCGGAGGCCTCGGCCTGGTCCTCGGCTGCCGCGGGCCGGGGCTCCTCGGGAAGGGCCCGGGCCTCCGGATCCGCCTCGCGCGGCGCGGGCACGGGAGCCGCGGCGTCCGCTACGACGGCTTCCGGGGCGGCGGCCGCGTCGGCGGCCTCGGCCGGGGCGGCGGCTTCCGGGAGGACGGCCTCCGGGGCGGTGGTCTCGGGGGCGGCAGCCTCCGGGGCGGCGGTCTCGGAGGCGGCGGTCTCGGAGGCGGCGGTCTCCTGAGGTGCCGCCTCCGGAGTGGCGGCTTCCTCGACGACGCTCTCCTGAGGCACGGCCTCCATGGCCACGACTCCCTCAGGAGCTGCCTCTTCGGCCGGGGTCCCCTCGGCAGCGCCCTCCTGCGGCGCGGCCTCGGCGGCCGCCGGCTCCTCGGCCTGCGGTTCCTCGGGCTGCTGCGGTTCCTGGGGCTGCTGCTCCTCCATGGCCGGGGCCTCCGGGGCCGGGGCCTCCGGGGCGGGCTGCATCTCGGGGGCGGCCGGCTCGGGGGCCTGCTGCGGATCCTCGGCCGCGGCCGCCGGGACGGGAGTCTCGGCGGCGAGCGGCTCGGCGGGGGACACGGCCTGCTCCGCCGGCTGCTCCTGCGGTGCGGCCGGCTCGGGTGCCGGCGTCGGGGCCAGGTGCGGGGCGGTCGGGAGGGAGCCCTCGACCGGGACGAACTGGGCGACCGGCGGGACCGTTTCTGCCGGGGCGGCGGCCGGAACCGGGTGCTCCTGCGGCTGCGGGGTCCACGGCACGGCGCCCTGCGGGGCGGTCTGCTGGTCCTGCTGCGGCGGCACGTCCAGGTACTCGGGCCCCGTGGTGGGCGGGCCCGGGGTGCGGACCGGCATCGGCGCGGGGGCGGTCGCGGCGACCGGGACGGGCTGCGGGGCCGGGCCGCGGTCGGCGAGCGAGCGCACCACGCCGCCGGTGGCGTCCGGGACGGGCGGGCCCATGTGCAGCGGGCGGCGGGCGGGCGGCGGGGTGGCGGGGCCGGGCGTACGGACCGCGCTCAGGTCGACGGATCCGGAGTCACGGCCGGCGGCCTCGTGGGCGCCGGTGTCGAGGATGCCGGGCTCGTAGCCGTGGTCGGTGACCGGCTCGTGCGGGACGCCGTGCGCCGGGGTGGCGTGCTGGGGCACCGGCACGCCCTGCGGCGGGGTCGCGGTGACCTGCTCGATGGGCGCGGTCAGCGGGTCGACGGCCGGGGCCGGGGCCGGCACCGCGACGGGCGGCGCGGGCATGACGCCCGGCTGGTGCTCGCTCCAGGCACCCTGGGCGCCCGGCATCAGGAGCAGATCGTCTTCCTCGGCTGCGTGCTCGGAGGGGTCCAGGAAGGTGTACGCGCCCGGCGCGGGGATGCCCGGCTGCTCGACCATGCCTGCGTTCTCCGGCAGCCCCTCGCCGGGGACCTGGCCGGTGTCCGTCATGCTGCGTACCCCTCGCCCATCGGTTGTGCTCCTTCAGACCTTCGCCCGTCGACAACAACGAGCTCGCGCGCCGCGCGGCACGAAGGACACGCGGACACCCATGCATTGTCGCGGCCTTCGGCCATCCTGGCAGGCGGATCCGCCACGGTTCGCTGTGGACTGCGCCACGTCGCGCCGCCCCCCATTGCTCCGTACCACATCAGCGGCCCAAGGAGGCCACTACTTCCGGACATTGGCGAACAAACCACCGAACGTCCCGGCGCGGTACAACAATCGGCCAGCCTACCTCGCCCGGCGGGCGGCGCGATCACGGGTGGGGGGCGTCCAGGCCCCGCGACCGGCGAGCTCAGGCCCTGCGGCCGGACAGCAGGAAGACCACCGAACGGTCGTGCTCGGTCCAGTCCGCGGAGTCGAGGCCCACGGTCTGGAGCAGGGCGCATTCGACCTGGTAGCCGCCGTCGGTGAGGGCCGCGCCGATCGCCTCGGCCTCGTCGCGGGTCGCGGCGTGCGCGACGATCCGGTCGGGCCTGCGGTCGGTGCAGGCGGTGACGACCGGGACTCCCCCGCCTCCGATGCGGACGACGTCGGGTTCCGGCAGGCGTTCCAGGACGTGCGGGGCGCGCCCGGGTACGGCCTGGAGCTGGACGCCGGCGGCGCGGGCGGCGGCCTCGGTGCGGGCGCAGGCACCGGCGTCGGTGTCGACGGCGATGACGGCGGCGCCGAAGCGGGCGGCGTCGACGGAGAAGGCGCCGCCCGCGCAGCCGATGTCCCAGACGAGGTCGCCGACGCGGGGGCCGAGGCGGGCGAGCTGGGCGGCGCGCAGGGTGGGGCCCTGGCCGGCGTGGCCGCCGGTGTCGTCGGCGGGCAGGGCCCAGCCGCGGGTGGCGGGGGCGTCGTGGCCCATGAGCCAGCCGCCGGTGGAGCCGCCGCCGGTGACGCCGATGCCGCCGATGACGAGCACGACGTTGGGGTCGCGCCAGGCGTGGTCGGCGGCCTTGTCGGAGGTGACGACGGTGACCTGTTCGCGTGCGGTCCCGAGGGCCTCGCAGATGACGAAGGTGCGGTGGACGCCGTCGAGGAGGAGGGCGAGTTCGGCGGGTCCCGCGCCGGGCGAGGTGAGGACGGCGACCTTGGGGTGGGCGCGGCAGACGTTGACGGCGCGGCGCAGGGTGCGCTGGTGGGCGACGGCGATGCGGGCGTCGTCCCAGGGCATGCCGGCCCGGGCGAAGGCGGCGGCGACGGAGGAGACGGCGGGGACGACCTCGACCTCGAGGCCGTGTTCGGGGGCGCGCAGGGCGCGGACGACGCCGAAGAAGCCGGGGTCTCCGTCGGCGAGGACGACGGCGGTGCCGCGGTGTCCGGCGATGCGGCGGGCGGCGAGGTCGACGCTGCCGAGACGGACGCGTTCGGCGCGTTCCGGGACCTCGGGGAGGGCGAGGTGGTGGGCGGCGCCGGCCACCAGGGTGGCGGCGGCGAGTGCGGACCCGGCCGCCGCGGTGAGGGGCGAGCCGTCCCAGCCGATCACCGTGACCCGGTCGGCCATGTGTGTCTGTCTCCCTGGGGGTGTGTGCAGGTCGGGGGCGGGGACGAGCCTAACCCGGGCACGTGCCGTTCAGCTCCAGTCGGCGAGCAGCGAGTAGCCCGCGTCGGCCATCTCGTCGGCGACGCCCTCCAGGTCCTCGGGGAGCAGGCCCCACACGATGAAGTCGGTGCGCAGGTCCTCCCAGCCGCCGTCCTCGGTGCGGGTGCGCGCTATGCAGGCGTTGCGCAGGACGCCTTCGCTGATGCAGCCGATCTTCTGGGCCACCTGCTGGGAGGCGGTGTTGTCGGCGGCGGTGCGCAGTTCGATGCGTTCGAACCGCTGGTCGCGGAAGAGCCATTGGGCGGTGGCGAGCGCCGCCTCGGTGGCGTATCCCTCGCCGCGTGCCCAGGGGGCGACGATGTAGGACAGCTCGGTGGCGCGGACGTGCCAGTTGGTCTTGGTGAGCTGGACGACGCCGACGAGCCGCTGGGTGAGGAACTCGGTGACGGCGAGGTCGAGTCCACGGCCGGCGGCGCGTTCGGCGGGGGCGTACTCGTCGATCCAGCGGCGGGCGCCGTCCTCGGTGAAAGGTTGCGGCACCGAGGTCCAGGCGGCGACCATCTCGTCGTTCATCATCTCGGCGAGCGCGGGGACGTCGGCCGGTTCGAGCGCGCGCAGCACCAGGCGGTCCGTGCTGATGGAGATGTCCGGGAAGGTGGAAGTCATGCGCCGCTCCATACCGTGAAGACCGTGAACGCACAGCATGCAGCATGGGGCCGCCGCGGCGCATACGCGGGTGGACCGAAGGCCCCGTACGCCGGGCGGGGCGTACGGGGCCTTCTGGTCAGGGGCCGTGCTCCGGGGGCTACTTGGCGGGGGCGCCGAAGGCCGGGGCGACCGAACCCTTGTAGGTGTCCTCGATGTACTTCTTCACCTCGGGGGAGTTGAGGAGCTTCGCGAGCTTCTGCACGCGGACGTCCTTCTCGTTGCCCTCCTTGACGGCGAGGAAGTTGGCGTAGGGGTTGCCCTCGGCCTTCTCCAGGACGAGGGAGTCCTTGGCGGGCTCCAGCTTGGCCTCGATGGCGTAGTTGCCGTTGATGACGGCGGCGTCGACGTCGTTCAGGGCGCGGGGCACGGTGGCGGCCTCCAGCTCCTTGAACTCCAGGCCCTTCTTGTCGGTGATGTCGGAGAGCTTGGCGTCGGTGCCGACGCCCGCCTTGAGGGTGATGAGGCCGTTCTCGGCGAGCAGGTGGAGGGCGCGTCCCTCGTTGGTGGTGTCGTTGGGGACGGCGATGGTCTGGCCGGCCTTGATGTCCTTCAGCGACTTCAGCTTCTTGGAGTAGAGGCCCAGCGGCTCCAGGTGGACGTTGACCACCGGGACGATGTGGGTGCCGTTCTTCTTGTTGAAGTCGTCGAGGTACGGCTTGTGCTGGAAGAAGTTGGCGTCGACCTGGCCGGACTCGGTGGCGGTGTTCGGCAGGACGTAGTCCGTGAACTCCTTCACCTCCAGCTTCAGGCCCTCCTTCGCGGCGAGGTTGTCCTTGACGTAGTCGAGGATGTCGGCGTGCGGCGTCGGGGACGCGGCGACGACGAGGGGCTTGTCGGCGGAGCCGGCCGCGTCCTTGGCGGAGGACGGGTCCGACGCGGTGCCGCAGGCGGTGAGGCCGAGGGCGAGGGCGGCGGTGGCGGCGATGCCCGCGGTGAGCTTGGTGTTGTTGCGCACGAAGAGTGCCTCTTTCCGGTGGAGCGGTGTGTTCGCCTGGACAACAAGTCCGGGCTCTTCTTCGGGTTGCGAAGTCTGGGGGGCCGTCAGGTCGTGCCTGCCGGCGGGCCGTCGGGCAGCGTCAGGCGGTGCGGCCGCGGCGCGCCAGCAGGCGGACGATGCCGTCGCCGATGAGCTGGACGACCGTCACGATCGCGACCAGGACGACGACGGTGACGAGCATGAAGGTCGTGTCGAAGCGCTGGTAGCCGTAGGTGATGGCCTTGGAGCCGAGGCCTTCGCCGCCGACCGCGCCGGCCATGGCGGAGTAGCCGATGAGCACGATGACGGTGGTGGTGACGGCGGAGACCAGCGAGGGCAGGGCCTGCGGGAGCAGCACCTTGCGGACGATGGTGGGGATGCCGCCGCCCATGGCCTGGACGGCCTCGACGAGCCCGTGGTCGACCTCGCGGATCGCGGTCTCGACGAGCCGGGCGAAGAACGGGATGGCGCCGATGGCGAGCGGCACGATCATGGCGGTCGGGCCGATGAAGGTGCCGACGACGAAGGTGGTGAAGGGGATGAGGGCGATCAGCAGGATGATGAAGGGCAGCGAGCGGCCCACGTTCACGATCGCGCCGACGATCTTGTTCACCGGCCGGTTCTGCAGCAGTCCGCCCTTGTCGGTGAGGACGAGGAGGATGCCGAGCGGGAGGCCGCCGAGGACGGTGACGACGGTGGCCCACAGGACCATGTAGAGGGTGTCGACGGTGCCCTGCTCGAGCAGGGGCTGCATCTCGGACCAGGTCACTTGGCACCTTCCTTCACCAGCGCGGGCGCCTGGGCGGGCACGGGCCGGTCCTGCTGTTCGACGACCTCGACCTGGAGGCCCTGCTCGCGCAGGAAGCCGACCGGGACGACGTTCTCCTCGTAGCTGCCGGGGAGTTCGATGCGCATGCGGCCGATCTGGCGTCCGCCGACGGTGTCCATGGCGGCGCCGAGGATCGAGATGTCGATGTTGTACGTACGGGAGAGCTGGGAGATCACCGGCTGGGCGGTGGTCTCGCCGTGGAAGGTGACGTCCACGACCGTGCGGCCGGGCGCGGTGGCGGCGCCGCTGACCGGGAAGAGTTCGGCGGCGAGCTGGGAACCGGGGGTGGCGAGCAGTTCGCCGACGGTGCCGGACTCGACGACGCGGCCCCGCTGCATGAGGGCGGCGGAGTCGCAGACGGTCTTGACGACGTCCATCTCGTGGGTGATGAGCAGGACGGTCAGGCCGAGCTGCTGGTTGAGGTCGCGCAGCAGCTGGAGGATGGAGCGGGTGGTCTCCGGGTCGAGGGCGCTGGTGGCCTCGTCGGAGAGCAGGACCTTGGGCTTGCCGGCGAGGGCGCGGGCGATGCCGACGCGCTGCTTCTGGCCGCCGGAGAGCTGGCCGGGGTAGGCCCTGGCCTTGTCGGCGAGGCCGACGAGGTCGAGGAGTTCGAGGGCGCGGCGGGAGCGTTCGGCGCCGGAGACGCCGAGGATCTCCAGGGGCAGTTCGATGTTGTCCTTGACGGTGCGCGAGGACAGCAGGTTGAAGTGCTGGAAGACCATGCCGATGCTGCTGCGGGCGTGGCGCAGGTCCTTGCCGGCGCGGCGGCCCTTTCCGGCGAGTGCGGTGAGGTCGACGCCGTCGACGGTCACGGTGCCGGAGGTGGGGCGCTCCAGGAGGTTGACGCAGCGGATGAGCGAGGACTTGCCGGCTCCGCTCTGTCCGATCACGCCGAAGACCTCGCCTTCGCGAACGTGGAGGTCGACGCCGTCCAGAGCGGTGACCTGGCGGCCTCGCGACTCGTAGACCTTGGTCAGGCCCGAAGTGGTGATCACAGGGTTTCCGTCACTGTCGAGTGCGCGGCGCATGGGTCCGCCGTGCACGAAATTCGTCTTTCGGACAGTCAGGCGCAGGGCGGCTGGTCACGGCGGTGGGCCGGGAGGCAGCGCGTGCGCGGGGCGTGCTCGCTCCGGCGCCGGAAAGGCGGCGGAACGGCTCGTCCGTCGGGTCTCGCTTCGGGGCGCGAGGCTCTGGCGGGGGCCCTCAGTTGGCGCACATTCGACACGTACAACGAGCACCGGGCGTCTGGTTCGCCTCGGTCGCAAGGGTGCGGCTGCTCGTCGTGGTCATGGCTGCAAGTAAAGCATGTACATGTGCGAACGAAAGGCGGGCGTCCGAATAGCGGACATCGATGAGACGCCATGCGGACGCTCCGGGAGGGCGCACGACGTCCCGGGGGCGGGCCCGCCGCGGGCGCGGGGCCCGGGAAGGAGCCGTCCGGGAGCGGGGCGGGCCGGGACGCGGCGGGGCGCGCCACGGCGGCCGGTTGTGGCCAACGCCACGGTGTGCCGGTGCCCGGGGCGGGGGCCCGCGCGCATCGGGCCATTCGGCCCGTAATACCCTCGGGCGCATGCTTGACGCCCTGACGGTCGCGGTCTCGGTGGCCGCGCTCGCCCTCGCCGCCTGGTGCGGCTTCGCCGCCTACCGGAACCAGTCCACCAAGGACTGGCACTTCATCGGCATGGCCGTGGTGACCTTCCTCGCGCTCGTGCAGCTGGTGGTCGGCATCGTGCAGCTGGTCCGCGGCGAGAAGGCCGAGGAGGGCGGCACGATCTTCGTCGCCTATCTGCTGGGCGCGCTGTGCGCGGTGCCCGCGGCCGGGCTGCTGTCGCTGACCGAGCGCAGCAAGTGGGGCTCGGCGACCGTGGCGGCCGGCGCCGTGGTGCTCGCGGTGCTCGAAGTGCGTCTCTACGACATCTGGACGGTGGGCTGACGATGACCGCGACCGAGAGCGGCACCGCGAGCGGAAGCGGCACCGGAACGGGGACCGGCGGTCCCGGGTCCGGGTCGGGCGGCTCCCGGGCCGGGCGTCTGGTGAAGGGGCCGGGCCTGCTCGTGGTCTGGCTGTACGGCGTGATGTCGGTGGGCGCGGTCTCCCGGTCGATCTTCCAGATCGCGACCGAGTTCGACCGGGCACCGCTGGCGTACGCCCTGTCGGCCGTGGCGGCCGTGGTGTACGCGTTCATCACCTACACGCTCGTCCGCGGCGGGGAGACGGCCCGCAAGGCGGCGCTGGTGTGCTGCGCCGCCGAGCTCGTCGGCGTGCTGACCGTGGGCACGTGGACGCTGGTCGAGCCCTCGGCGTTCCCGGACGCGACGGTCTGGTCCGACTACGGCTACGGCTACGTCTTCATCCCGGTGCTGCTGCCCCTGACCGGCATCTGGTGGCTGCGCCGCTCCCGCACGGCCGCCTGAGGCGGGCCGGCCGGCGGAAGCGGGCGGGTGGCGGGCACCAGGAGGTCCAGGGGGTGTCCGGCCATCCCTAGGCGGCCTTCTCCAGGGTGACCAGCGTGAGCTGCGGGCCGATCTCGCGGGTCGCGACCTGCGCGTAGCCCTTGCTGCGGTAGAGGCGCAGGTTGCCCTCGCTGCGGTGGCCGGTGAAGAGCTGGAAGCGCTTGGCGGCCGGGGCGGGCTCGGCGGCGTAGTGGCTCTCGATGGCGTCGAGGAGCCGGCCGCCGATGCCGTGGCGCTGCATGCGCGGGTGGACGATGAGCTTGGCGATCCGCACCGTGCCGTCCTCGTCGAGCCGGCCGCGGACGGAGGCCACGATCTCGTCGCCGAGGCGGGCGACGAAGGCCCGGCCCTCGGTGAGCTCGGCGCGCAGGGCGTCCAGCGACTGGGTCAGCGGCTCGATCGACCAGTCCTGGTAGATCTCCGCCTCGCGCTGGTAGCAGAGGTACTGCAGCTTCAGGATGCTCTCCGCGTCCTGTGTCGCGTCCGCCGCTGAGATGGTCACGCTCATGCCCATGTGCGCATGCCTCCCGCTCGTCTGGTCCGCCGTGGGTCTACGGCACCTTTCCCCGCGCGCCCGCGCGGGGAACCTCCGCAGCCAGCATTCTGCGCAGGCATCCCAGGCATCGGGAACGCATCGGTCCCAGACTCCCCTGTGAGATACCCAACGCCCCTGCGATTTCCTGGTAGGTGGGGTCGTCGGGATGGAGCATCGCGGCGAGCAGCCGCGGGCAGTGGCCGGGGGTGCGGCGGACGGCGGCGCGCAGGGCGCGGCGGCGTTCGGCGACGAGGGCGTGGCCCTCGGGCGAGCGCCCGGACTCGTGGGCCGGTTCGGCGTGGAACGGCCGTTCGCGCAGGCGGGCCCGGCGGGCGCGGCGGGCCTCGGTGCGGACGGCGCGGCGCAGCCATTCGGCGGGGCGCTCGGGGGCGCCCTCCTCCTGGAGGCGCTCGAGCAGCCGCAGCCAGACGGCCTGTTCGAGGTCTCCGGCTTCGACGCCGGCGGCCGGCGCCTCGGCCCGGGACTCGGCGGCGAGCAGCGGCCTGAGGGTGGCGAGCAGGGTTTCGCGGGAGGTCATGCCCGGCACGATGCGGGGCGGGCATGACCCGGTTGCGGACCCGGCCGCAAACCACCCGGTCGGGGTACCGGGTGCGGTCGGCGGGCACGGGCCGGCCGCCCCGGCGTCCCGGCGTCAGCGCGCGCGGTGGTCCGCCGCCGCCAGCAGCGCGGTGTCGGCGTTGTCGGAGAAGATGCCGTCGATACCGGTCGCGAAGAACCGCCGGAGGGCGCCGAAGGCGTCGCCGTACGCGTTCGGGTCGGTGCCCCGCCGGTACTCGGCCGGCAGGAAGGCGTTCTCGTTGCGCTGGGTGTACGGGTGGAGGATCAGGCCCTCGGCGTGCGCGTCGCGCACCAGGGTGGTCTCGGTGCCGAGCCGCCCGTCCGCGTCGCGGGGCAGGATCAGGTCGAGGGTGGGGCCGATGCCCTGCGCGTACGAGGCGATCCAGCGCAGGCCCTCGGGCGTCACGAGGTCGGCGACGGTGCGCGGGTCGCCGGCCTCGACGAAGTCCCAGGGGCGGGTGCCGGCGCCCGAGAGCAGGACCACCCGCGGGCAGTCGACGAGCTTCGCCAGGCGCTGGATGCTGCTGGGCTCGAAGGACTGGAGGAAGACCGGGGAGTTCGCGCGGTGGCGGCCGTGGCGGCGCAGCAACCGGGCGAGCCGCGCCTCGATGCCGAGGCCGAGGGCGCGGAAGTAGCTGGGGTGCTTGGTCTCGACGTGCAGCCACACCTCGCGGCCCCGGCGGCGGCCTTCCTCCTCCGCCCAGCGCAGCACCTCCTCGAAGGTGGGGACCGTCCAGCGGCCGTCGTAGAGCGTGTTCTCCTGGCGGGTGGCCGGAATGCGCTCCTTGGCGCGGAGGGTCTTCAGCTCGGCGAGCGTGAAGTCCTCGGTGAACCAGCCGGTGAGGGCGGTGCCGTCGACGGTCTTGGTGGTGCGGCGGGAGGCGAACTCGGGGTGGTCGGCCACGTCGGTGGTGCCGGTGATGTCGTTCTCGTGGCGGCAGACCAGGTGGCCGTCCCGGGTGGGCACGAGGTCCTGCTCGACGACGTGGGCGCCCAGGTCGAGCGCGAGCCGGTAGGAGCCGAGGGTGTGCTCGGGGCGGTAGCCGCTGGCGCCGCGGTGGGCGATGACGGTGGGGACGGGCAGCGAGCGGTAGCCGCGCCCGCGGACGGTGCCCCGCGCGCCCGGCTCGGCGCCGGTGCCGGCGGCGGACGGAGCGGGCGGAGCCGCCTGCGCGGTGCCTGCGGCGAGGGCGGCCGAGCCGCCGAGGACGGCGGCTCCGGCGGCTCCGAGGACGGCTCGTCGGGCCGGGGTCCGGCGCTCGGGCTGGGTCATGGGCACTCCTTCGGTGGTGGGTCCCGTGCGATGTCCGCGTGAGGTCCCTGTGATGTCCCGCACCTGTCAACTGCGCTCCCGACGCTAGGCAACGAAGCCCTACGGGCGCCCTCCGAACGGCTGACCTGTGCGGAACATGGCGGAAACACACGTCAACACGGCGTATCCACTCCGTGAACCCGATGTGCGACGCGCGGTGACCCGCGAGTATCGTCGCGAACTGCACTCGCCGGCTCCGCACGAGCCGCCCGCACGACACCGGAGGAACCGTTGTCCCGTCTCGCGATCATGAAGGCCGCCCTCGGTCCGGTCCTGCGCCTCATGTTCCGCCCACGCGTCGAGGGCGCCGAGAACATCCCCGGCACCGGACCGGTGATCCTCGCGGGCAACCACCTGACCTTCATCGACTCGATGATCATGCCGATCTGCCTGGACCGCCAGGTGTTCTTCATCGGCAAGGACGAGTACGTGAAGGGCAAGGGCGTCAAGGGGCGGCTGATGGCCTGGTTCTTCACCAGCGTCGGCATGATCCCGGTGGACCGTGACGGCGGCCGCGGCGGTGTGGCCGCGCTGATGACGGGTCGCCGGGTCCTGGAGGAGGGCAAGATCTTCTCCATCTACCCGGAGGGCACCCGCTCCCCCGACGGCCGCCTCTACCGGGGCCGCACCGGCATCGCCCGGCTCACCCTGATGACGGGCGCGCCGGTGGTGCCGTTCGCGATGATCGGGACCGACAAGATCCAGCCGGGCGGCGCGGGCATCCCGCGCCCGGGCCGGGTGACGGTCCGCTTCGGCGAGCCGATGGAGTTCTCCCGCTACGACGGCATGGACCGCGACCGGTACGTGCTGCGGGCGGTGACGGACTCGGTGATGGCCGAGGTCATGCGGCTCTCGGGGCAGGAGTACGTGGACATGTACGCCACCAAGGCGAAGGAAGCCGCGTAGGGACCGTCGTACGGACGGACGAGGAGGGCGCCCCCGGGGTTCCGGGGGCGCCCTCCTCCGTGCCGGGGCGCGGGTGCCCGGGGGTCGGCCGGCCGCGGGTCATTGCTCGACGGGGCCGTCCGCCAGCTTCTGGCCCTTCAGCAGGAACCAGGCCGCGACCGCGGTGGCGAGGAGCACCGCCGCGCCGACGCCGGCCGCGATGCGCAGGCCGTCGACGAAGGCGTCCTGGGCGGCCGAGACCAGCGCGCCGGCCTGGGCCGGGTCGAGGCCCGCGGAGGCCTCGACGGCGCCGCCGAGCGAGTCGTGGGCCGCGGCGGCGGTGTCCGCCGGGATGCCGGCCGGGGTGGTGAAGCCCCGGTAGACGCCGGTCACGATGGAACCGAGGACCGCGATGCCGAGGGCCGCGCCCAGCTCGTACGCCGTCTCGGAGACGGCGGACGCGGCGCCGGCCTGCTCCTTGGGGACGCTGGAGAGGATCACGTCGGCGGTGACGGTGAACGCGAAGCCCGCGCCGACGCCGACGACGAGCAGGCTCGCGCCGAGCAGCGGGTAGCCGGTGGACTGTCCGATGGCGGTGAGTACCGCGAGGGCGAGACCGATGGCGGCGAGACCGGCGGTGACGACGGACCGCACGGAGAACCGGCGGGCGACGTTGCCCGCGACCAGACCGGCCGTCACCGCGCCGACCGCGGCGGGCAGTTCGGCGAGCCCGGCCTCGAGCGGCTGACGGCCCTGGACCAGCTGGAAGAACTGGGACAGGAAGAACACCAGGCCGGACAGGCCGAGGATGGTGAGCAGGTCGGCGAGGACGGCGCCGGAGAAGCCGCGGTGGCGGAACAGGCGCATGTCCAGGAGCGGGGCCGGCAGGGTCAGCTGCCGGCGGACGAACCAGGTCAGACCGCCGAGGCCGGCGAGCGCGGCGACGACCACGTCGAGGGTGGGGCCGTGCGAGGCGATCTCCTTGACCGCGTAGACGAGGCCGATCATGCCGACGAGCGAAAGGCCGACGCTGGGCAGGTCCCAGGGGCCGGGGTTCGGGTTCTTCGACTCGGGGATGAGCCGGGCGCCGACGAGGACCAGGACGGCCATGACGGGCAGGTTGATGAGGAAGACCGAGCCCCACCAGAAGTGTTCGAGCAGGAATCCGCCGACGACCGGGCCCACGGCGGCACCGGCCGAGGCCATGGCGCCCCAGATGCCGATGGCGAGGCTGCGCTCGCGCGGGTCGTGGAAGAGGTTGCGGATCAGGGCGAGGGTGGACGGCATGAGGGTGGCGCCGGCGACACCGAGCAGGGCGCGGGCCACGATCATCGTCTCGGCGCTGGTGGCGTAGGCGGTGAGCACGGAGACGGCGCCGAACGCGACGGCCCCGGTGAGCAGCAGCTTCTTGCGGCCGATGCGGTCGCCGAGGCTGCCCATGGACACGAGCAGACCGGCGATGACGAAGGAGTAGACGTCGCCGATCCAGAGCAGCTGGGTGCCGGACGGCTTCAGGTCCTCGGAGAGGAACGGGGTCGCCAGGCCGAGTACGGTGGCGTCGACCGCCACGAGCAGCACGGCCAGGACGAGCACGGCGAGGGCGAGCCACCGGCCGGGGCGGCGCACGCCCTCGGTATGGCTCTCGCGCGTCCGCGCACGGGTGAGGCTGTCGCTGGTCACTTCTCCACGCTCCTGCGTGCTCCGCCGAGCATCAGCTCGGTGATCATGTACTGGTAGTCCTTGGCGGCGACCCGGCCGTCCATCACGGCCCAGGCGCCGGAGCCGACGAGGCCGTAGAAGGCCTCGCACAGCCAGGCGGGCGTCAGGTCGATCCGGAAGACGCCCTGTTCCTGGCCGCGCCGGAAGAGCGCGGCGATGCGGGCGTCGAGCCGGGCCCAGCCCTCGTTCTGCGCGTCCCCCTCGAACAGCTGGTTCTCGGTGACGAGGAAGGACAGCAGCGGGGCGACGGGCTCCACCTGGCCGACGAGCCGGCGCAGCGCCTCGTCGGCGGGCCCCTCGTCGAGCCGGACCCGGTCGAGTGCCCGGTCCAGTTCCGCGATGGCCATCTCCTCCAGCGCGCGGATGAGCGCCTCCCGCCCGGCGAAGAGCCGGTGCAGGGTGGCCCGCCCGACGCCGGCGGCCCGGGCGACCTCGTCCATGGTGGCGGTCGCCTTCACGGAGAGGGTGGCGGCGGCGGAGCGGAGGACATGGGTGCGATCGACTGCCATGAGACAACCATACATCGAATGAGACATCAATGTCTCATTGAATAAATCGACGCCTCACGAGGCGCGGGAGGGAATCCTGTGGGCATGACAAGACCGTTGCTGCTGATCGACGTGGACGGCCCGTTGAACCCCTACGCGGCGCAGCCCGAACGGCGACCGGAGGGCTACGCCACCCACCGGATGCGCCCGACCGGCTGGACCGGGGAGAAGCCACTGCGGATGTGGCTGAACCGCGACCACGGCACGGAGCTGCTCGCGCTCTCGGAGGCGTACGAGCTGGTGTGGGCGACGACGTGGAAGGGCGAGGCGAACGACTGGATCGGGCCGCGGCTCGGGCTGCCGGAGCTGCCGTACATCGACTGGCCGATCATGCACGGGGCCGCCCCGCGCGGGACGTTCTGGAAGACCCAGTACGTCCTGGAGTACGCGGCGGGGCGGCCGTTCGCATGGGTGGACGACGACATCACGTCGTACGACCACGCGTACGTGGAGCGGAACCACGGCACCGCCGCCCTGCTGCTGCGCGTCGACGAACGGATCGGGCTGACCCGGCCGGACTTCGACAGGCTCGCGGACTGGGCGGCGGCGCGGTAGGTGGGGATTCAGTTCTTGGCGGTGGCCCAGGCGTGCTGGATCACCAGGTCCGCCTTGACCTCGACCAGCTGGGCGGCGACCGCCGAGGGGGCCGTGCCGCCCCGGCCGTCGCGGGAGGCGAGGGCGCCGGGGACGTCGAGGACCGTGCGGACCTCGGGGGTGAGGTGCTCGGAGATCTTGGCGAACTGCTCGTCCGTCAGCTCGTCCAGCTCCTTGCCCTCCGCCTCGGCGACCTTGACGCACTCGCCGGCGACCTCGTGCGCCACCCGGAACGGCACGCCCTGCTTGACCAGCCACTCGGCGATGTCGGTCGCGAGCGAGAAGCCGGCCGGGGCCAGCTCCTCCATGCGCTCCCGGTTGACCGTGAGCGTGGCCATCATGCCGGTGAAGGCGGGCAGCAGGACCTCCAGCTGGTCGCAGGAGTCGAAGACCGGCTCCTTGTCCTCCTGGAGGTCGCGGTTGTAGGCGAGCGGCAGCGCCTTCAGCGTCGCCATCAGGCCGGACAGGTTGCCGATCAGCCGGCCGGACTTGCCACGGGCCAGCTCGGCGATGTCCGGGTTCTTCTTCTGCGGCATGATCGACGAACCGGTGGAGAAGGCGTCGTGCAGGGTCACGAAGGAGAACTCCTTCGTGTTCCAGATGATGATCTCCTCCGCGATCCGGGAGAGGTTCACCCCGATCATCGCCGTGATGAAGGCGAACTCGGCGACGAAGTCGCGCGAGGCGGTGCCGTCGATGGAGTTGCCCGCCGAGCCGCGCTCGAAGCCGAGGTCCTTGGCGACGGCCTCCGGGTCGAGCCCCAGTGAGGAACCGGCGAGCGCACCGGAGCCGTACGGGGAGACGGCGGTCCGGGTGTCCCACTGCCGCAGCCGCTCGGCGTCCCGGGAGAGGGACTGGACGTGCGCGAGGACGTGGTGGGCGAAGAGCACCGGCTGGGCGTGCTGGAGGTGGGTCCGGCCCGGCATGGCGACGTCCGGGTGCGCCTCGGCGAGGCCGACCAGGGCGTCCTGCAGGTCGGCGATCAGACCGCCGATGATGCGGGCGTGGTCCCGCAGGTACATCCGGAACAGCGTGGCGACCTGGTCGTTGCGGGAGCGGCCGGCCCGCAGCTTGCCGCCGAGCTCGGCGCCGAGGCGCTCCAGGAGGCCCCGCTCCAGGGCGGTGTGGACGTCCTCGTCGGCGATGGTGCCCACGAAGGAGCCGTCGGCGACGTCGGCCTCCAGCCGGTCGAGGCCGGCCAGCATGCGGGTCAGCTCGTCCTCGGTGAGGAGCCCGGCCTTGCGCAGCACGCGCGCGTGCGCGCGGGAACCGGCGATGTCGTACGGGGCGAGCCGCCAGTCGAAGTGGACGGACGCGGACAGCTTCGCCAGGGCCTCGGCGGGGCCGTCGGCGAACCGGCCGCCCCAGAGCCGGACGTCACCGTTGTTGCTGCTCACAGCTGTTGCTCCTCAGGACAGGTCTCTGGATGTCTCTGGATGTGCGACCGCCTCCCTGCCGCGTGCAGCAGGGAGGCGGCCTGTTCAACGCGCGGGGTCAGCCCAGGTCGCGCTTGGCGGCGATCTTCGCCGAGAGGGCGAAGATGTCGATGAAGCCCTGCGCCTTCGACTGGTCGAACGTGTCGCCCGTGTCGTAGGTGGCGAGGTTGAAGTCGTAGAGCGACTCCGCGGACTTCCGGCCGGTGACGACGGCGCGGCCGCCGTGCAGGGTCATCCGGATGTCGCCGGTGACGTGCTGGTTGGCCTCGTCGATGAAGCCGTCCAGGGCGCGCTTGAGCGGGGAGAACCACAGGCCGTCGTAGACGAGCTCGCCCCAGCGCTGCTCGACCTGCCGCTTGTAGCGGGCCAGCTCGCGCTCGACGGTGACGTTCTCCAGCTCCTGGTGGGCGGTGATCAGGGCGATCGCGCCGGGAGCCTCGTACACCTCGCGGGACTTGATGCCGACGAGACGGTCCTCGACCATGTCGATCCGGCCGATGCCCTGGGCGCCGGCCCGCTCGTTGAGCTGCTGGATGGCCTGGAGGACGGTGACGGGCTTGCCGTCGACGGCGACCGGGACGCCCTCCTTGAAGGAGATGACGACCTCGTCGGCCTCGCGGGCGACCGCCGGGTTCTGGGTGTACTCGTAGATGTCCTCGATCGGCGCGTTCCAGATGTCCTCGAGGAAGCCGGTCTCGATGGCGCGGCCGAAGACGTTCTGGTCGATGGAGTACGGGGACTTCTTGGTGGTCGCGATCGGCAGGTTCGCCTTCTCGGCGAAGGCGATGGCCTTGTCCCGGGTCATCGCGTAGTCACGGACCGGGGCGATGCACTTCAGGTCCGGGCCGAGGGCCTGGATGCCGGCCTCGAAGCGCACCTGGTCGTTGCCCTTGCCGGTGCAGCCGTGGGCGACGATCGAGGCGTCGTGCTTCTTGGCGGCGGCCACGAGGTGCTTGACGATGGCCGGCCGGGAGAGCGCCGAGACCAGCGGGTAGCGGTCCATGTAGAGGGCGTTGGCCTTGATCGCCGGGAGGCAGTACTCGTCGGCGAACTCGTCCTTGGCGTCCGCGACCTCGGCCTCGACCGCACCGCAGGCGAGCGCGCGCTTGCGGATGACGTCCAGGTCCTCGCCGCCCTGGCCGACGTCCACGGCGACGGCGATGACCTCGGCACCCGTCTCCTCGGCGATCCAGCCGATGGCGACGGAGGTGTCCAGGCCGCCCGAGTAGGCGAGTACGACGCGCTCGGTCACGGGTTTCTCCTAACCTTCCAACCACTGATGGGTATAACTATGCAGTCCTCCGTATGTTTTGTCAACGCGCTGCCGCGGCGACGGAAAATCGCAGGCCAGGGCCGAGGCGCCCGACCTAGGCTGCGCGCATGACACACGAGGAGAGGTCGCCGGACGCGGCGATTCGGGGGCTCGTACGAGGGCGCCGGCTCGCCGTGGCGCTGGACACGTGGCGCCCGGGGGCGTGGCTCGAACTGGACGAGCGCATCCGCTCCGGATACCCCTGGGCCCTGACCGACCGCCCCCGGCACGAGTGGCTGACGACCACCGGCCTCACCGGCGCGCTGCGCACCGCGCTCGGCGTGCCCCGGCCGCCCGAGGGCCGAGTAGCCCTCGCCCTGTGCGACCGCGACGGCCGAGTCCGGGAGGCCGCCCTCACCCACACCGCCGGACGCCCCGCTCTCCTCCCCCTCGTCGCTCTGCGCACCGCCGACTGGGCCGCGCCCGTCCGCGAGCGGGCTCGCGCCGTCCTCGCCACCGACCTGCCCGGCGCGGACGCCGCGACGCTCGCCGTCACCGCACCGGTGATCCTCCGGCTCGCGAACCGGAGGCGCGGCGGCACCGCCGCCGACCTGCTCGACGCGTCGCTGCGCACCGCTCCCGCCGACACGGTCACCGCGCTCCTCTACCACCGCGACCGGATCACCCGGCGGCACGCCCTGGACGTCGCCGTCGACCGCGGACTGCTCGCCCCTGCCGAGCTCGCCCGGCTCGCCGCCTACGACGAGGACACGGCCCTGCGCGACCGGGCCGCCACCGCGGCCCTCGCCGCGGGCGTGCCCGACGAGACGCTGCCGCTGCTGCTCGCCGCCCGCTCCGGCTCCGTGCGCTCGGCCGGTGTCACCGCGCTGCGCGCGGCCGGCCGGCCCGCCGAGGCGGAGCCGTTCCTCCACGACCGCTCGGCCCTGGTCCGCGCCTGCGCCCGCTGGGTCCTGCGCCAGGACGGCCGCGATCCCCTGGCGATCTACCGGGCCGCCTGCGCCGATCCGGCGACCGTGCCCGGCCGGGCACCGCTCGGGCTGGCCGAGTGCGAGGGCCGGGAAGCCGGGAACGGGCAGGAGAGCGAGGCCCGGGACGCCGAAGACATCGCTGTGCTGGACGGCCTGACGACCCATCCGGTGGCGCGCGTTCGGGCGTCCGCCGTGGCGGGACTGCGGATTCTGGAGCCCCAGGACTGGCGCAAGGCGCTGCCGCTGCTCGACGACCCGTCGGCGGCGGTGGTGCGCGAGGCCGCTCGCACCCTCGCCGGGCTCGCCTCCCACGTACCCGCCCGGGAACTGCTGACCCGGGCCGCGCAGGACCGGCCGCATCCGCAACGGGCGGCGGCGCTGCGGGTTTTCTCGGAGCGCCACGACATGCCCCGGATCCTCTGCGCCCTGCGCATGCTGGACGACCCGGACCCCCGGCTGCGCGAGCGGGCGGTCACGGTGGCTCGCCGCGCCTGGTGGTGCACGCACCGCGGCGACCGGATCGTGGCCGAGGAGTGCCTCGGCCTCCTGGAGCGACACCATGACGCGTTTCCGGAGTGGATGTCCACGTCGATCCGCAAGGGCCTGCAGCACTTCACGTGAGGCCCGGAGAACGCCTTCACGAAGAATGGACACCATGGGAAAAACATATGAACGCATCGACGGACGGCTCCGCGCCTTCATCGAGGCCCAGCCCCTCTTCTTCACCGCGACCGCGCCGCTCGCCGGCGACGGCACCGTCAACCTCTCGCCCAAGGGGCTGACCGGTTCCTTCGCCGTCGTCGACGAACGGACCGTCGCCTACCTGGACTTCGCCGGTTCCACCTCCGAGACCGTCGCCCACCTCCGCGAGAACGGACGCATCACCCTGATGTGGTGCGCCTTCCAGGGGCCGCCGAACATCGTGCGGATCCACGGGCGCGGCGAGCCGGTGTTCCGCGACGACCCGCGCTGGGCGGAGCTCATGGGGCACTTCGACGGGATCGAACCGGAGCCGCACGGACTGCGGGCGATCATCGTCGTGCACGCCGAACTCGTCCGGGACAGCTGCGGTTACGCCGTGCCGTTCATGTCGTACGACGAGGACCGCGACCTGCACGGGAAGCGCTTCGCGCGGGAGGACGACGCCTCGCTGAGCGCGTACTTCGCGAAGAAGGAGCACATCGCGACGAGCATCGACGGCCTGCCGGGGCTGCCGCTCCCGCTGCCGCCGCTCCCCCGCCCGGGTGAGTAGCCGGGCGGCGGACCCGGACGCGCCGAGGAGACACCCTAGCCTCGCGGCATGCGCACCCTTCTCGCACTCGGCGCCCTGGCGGCGGCGCTCGCCCTCCCCCGGCCTCCCGTGCCCCTGCCCGAGCGGATGGCCGACACCGGCGGCGGCTCGCAGCTGATCACCGCCGTGGCCGCGGACGCGGCCGCCACGACCGGGACCGTCACCTGGTGGGACCGGCGCGGCGGCCGGTGGACGCGGACGGGCTCGGCACCGGCACGCTTCGGGGCCAACGGCCTGGCCGAGGGCGCGGCCCGGCGGCAGGGCACGAACACCACGCCGACCGGCCTGTACGGCCTGCCGTACGCCTTCGGGATCGCACCGGCGCCGGCCGGGACGGCGTACCGGTACGCGCGGGTGACGGACCGGTCCTGGTGGTGCCAGGACAACGAGTCGGCCGCGTACAACCGCTGGGTGGAGGGGCTGCCGGCGGACTGCCGGGCCGCCGAGTCGGAGCATCTGGCGGACTACGGACGGCAGTACGCGCACGCGCTGGTGATCGGGTTCAACTACGACCGTCCGGTGCGCGGGCGCGGCGCCGGCATCTTCCTGCACGTCGACGGGCGCGGGGCGACGGCCGGGTGCGTGTCCGTGCCGGCGGACGCGATGCGCAGGATCCTCACCTGGGCGGACCCGCACCGCCGACCGCACATCGCCGTCGGCACGCGGGGCGGACCGACGGCGATCATGCGGTACTAACGCGCGTGCCGGACACCGCCGGGCAGACGGGACTCTCGGCACACGCCCTAAGGGCGCGGGCTGCTGACGGGAGCTCAGCGTTCCTTCTGGGCCAGGCGGAGCAGGTGGTCGGCGAGGGCCTGGCCGCCGGCCGGGTCACGGGAGATGAGCAGCAGGGTGTCGTCGCCCGCGATCGTGCCGAGGATCGCGTGGAGTTCGGCCTGGTCGATGGCCGACGCGAGGAACTGGGCGGCGCCCGGCGGGGTGCGCAGCACCACCAGGTTGGCCGAGGCCTCGGCGGAGATCAGCAGTTCGCCGGAGAGGCGCCGCATGCGCTCCTCCTTGGCGGACTCGCCCAGCGGTGCCTGCGGGGTGCGGAAACCGCCCTCGCTGGGCACGGCGTAGATGAGTTCGCCGCCGGTGTTGCGGATCTTCACCGCGCCGAGCTCGTCGAGGTCGCGGCTGAGCGTCGCCTGGGTGACGCTCAGCCCGTCGTCGGCGAGGAGCTTGGCGAGCTGGCTCTGCGAGCGCACCGGCTGCCGGTTGAGGATGTCGACGATCCTGCGGTGGCGTGCGGTACGGGTCTGCGGAACGGACGGCCCGCCGTGCTCGTTCTCCTGCGCGTCGGTCATCGTCGTCTCATTCTCCGGTTCGTCCTTGCCCGTTCGCCTCGTCCAGGACGCCGGGCAGGGCCTGGACGAAGGCGTCCGCCTCGGCGTCGGTGAGGACCAGCGGAGGCATGATCCGTACGACATCGGGAGCGGGCGCGTTCACCAGGAGACCGGCGTCCTGGGCCGCCTGCTGCACCTGGGGTGCGAGGGGCCCGGTGAGCACGATACCCAGCAGGAGGCCCGCGCCACGGACGTGGGAGACCAACGGGTGGCCAAGAGCCTCGATTCCCTGGCGCAGCCGCTCCCCGACCGCCTTGACGTGGTCGAGGGCCGCGTCGGCGGCGAGGGTGTCGAGGACGGCGAGTCCGGCGGCGCAGGCGACCGGGTTGCCGCCGAAGGTGGTGCCGTGGTGGCCGGGCGCGAAGAGCTCCGCGGCCTTGCCGAAGGCGACGGTCGCACCGAGCGGCAGCCCGCCGCCGAGGCCCTTGGCGAGGGTGACGACGTCCGGTTCGGCGCCTTCGTGGGCCTGGTGCTCGAACCAGTGGCCGCACCGGCCGATGCCGGTCTGCACCTCGTCGAGGACGAGCAGGGTGCCGGTGGCGCGGGTGATCTCGCGGGCGGCCTTCAGGTAGCCGGGCGGCGGGACGACGACGCCGATCTCGCCCTGGACCGGCTCGATGATGACGAAGGCGGTGTCCTCGGTGACCGCGGCCCGCAGTGCTTCGACGTCCCCGAACGGCACGTGGGTGACCTCGCCGGGCAGGGGCAGGAAGGGGGTCTGCTTGCCGGGCTGTCCGGTGAGCGCGAGGGCGCCCATGGTCCGGCCGTGGAAGGCGCCGTCGGTGGCGACCATGTGGGAACGGCCGGTGAGCCGGCCGAGCTTGAACACGGCCTCGTTGGCCTCGGCGCCCGAGTTGCAGAAGAAGACCTTGCCGGGGCGGCCGAAGAGACCGAGGAGCCGCTCGGCGAGCGCGACGGGCGGCTCGGCGACGAACAGGTTGGAGACGTGGCCGAGGGTCGCGATCTGCCGCGACACGGCCTCGACGACGGCCGGGTGGCCGTGGCCGAGCGCGTTGACGGCGATGCCGCCGACGAAGTCGAGGTACTCCTTGCCGTCGGCGTCCCAGACCCGGGCGCCCTCGCCGCGGACGAGCGGCAGCCGGGGCGTGCCGTAGTTGTCCATGAGGGCGCCCTGCCACCGCCGGGTCAGTACGGCGTTGCCGGTCGGTTCGGAGCTGCCCGTCGGCTCGGCGTTCCCGGTCGGCTCGGCGTTCCCGGTCATTTCTCCCCCTGGTCGCTCGGGTGGTCCGAGCCGTCGGTGTCGTCCGGCACGACCATCGTGCCGATGCCCTCGTCGGTGAAGATCTCCAGCAGGATGGAGTGCTGGACGCGGCCGTCGATGACGCGGGCCGTGGTGACGCCGTTGCGCACGGCGTGCAGACAGCCCTCCATCTTCGGGACCATGCCGCTGGAGAGCTCGGGCAGCAGCTTCTCCAGCTGGCTCGCGGTGAGCCGGCTGATGACCTCGTCGCTGTGCGGCCAGTCCTCGTAGAGGCCCTCGACGTCGGTCAGGACCATCAGTGTTTCGGCGCCCAGCGCCGCAGCGAGTGCCGCAGCCGCCGTATCAGCATTGACGTTGTAGACATGGTCGTCGTCCTGGGAGCGGGCGATGGAGGAGACGACGGGGATGCGTCCGTCGTCGAGGAGGGCCTGGATGGCGCCGGTGTCGAGGGAGGTGATCTCGCCGACCCGGCCGATGTCGACCTGCTCGCCCTCGATGAGCGGCTGGTGTTTGACGGCCGTGATGGTGTGGGCGTCCTCGCCGGTGAGGCCGACGGCGAGCGGGCCGTGCCGGTTGAGCAGCCCGACGAGCTCGCGCTGGACCTGGCCGGCGAGCACCATCCGTACGACGTCCATGGCCTCGGGCGTGGTCACCCGCAGACCGGCCTTGAACTCGCTGACCAGGCCGGCCTGGTCGAGGGCGGCGCTGATCTGGGGGCCGCCGCCGTGCACCACGACCGGCCTGAGGCCGGCGTGGTGCAGGAAGACGACGTCCTGGGCGAACGCGGCCTTGAGGTCCTCGTCGATCATGGCGTTGCCGCCGAACTTGATGACGACGGTCTTGCCGCGGTGCCGGGTGAGCCAGGGCAGCGCCTCGATGAGGGTCTGGGCCTTGGGGAGCGCGGTGTGCTTCCGCGTGGCGTTGGTCATGACGAGTAGGCGCTGTTCTCGTGGACGTAGTCGGCGGTGAGGTCGTTGGCCCAGATGACGGCGGACTCGGTGCCCGCGGCGAGGTCGGCGGTGATGACGACCTCCCGGTAGCGCATGTCGACGAGCTCGCGGTCCTCGCCGACGGAGCCGTTCCGGCACACCCAGACGCCGTTGATGGCGACGTTGAGCGCGTCGGGATCGAAGGCGGCGGAGGTGGTGCCGATGGCGGAGAGCACCCGGCCCCAGTTGGGGTCCTCGCCGTGGATGGCGCACTTGAGGAGGTTGTTGCGGGCGATGGACCGGCCGACCTCGACGGCGTCGTCCTCGGTGGCCGCGTTGATCACCTCGATGCGGATGTCCTTGCTGGCGCCCTCGGCGTCGCCGATGAGCTGGCGGGCCAGGTCGGCACACACCTCCTGGACCGCCTGGGCGAACGCGTCCTGGTCCGGGGTGACTCCGGCGGCGCCGGAGGCGAGGAGCAGGACGGTGTCGTTGGTGGACATGCAGCCGTCGGAGTCGACCCGGTCGAAGGTGAGCCGGGTGGAGTGCCGCAGGGCGGCGTCGAGGCCCTTGGCGTCGACGTCGGCGTCGGTGGTGAGGACGACGAGCATGGTGGCGAGGCCGGGGGCGAGCATGCCCGCGCCCTTGGCCATGCCGCCGACGGTCCAGCCGTCCTTGACCGCCACGGCGGTCTTGTGGACGGTGTCGGTGGTCTTGATGGCGATGGCGGCCTTCTCGCCGCCGTGCTCGGACAGCTCGGCCGCGGCCTTCTCGACGCCGGGCAGCAGCTTGTCCATGGGGAGCAGGACGCCGATCAGCCCGGTGGAGGCGACGGCGACGTCACCGGCGCCGGTCTCCGTGCCGGCCGCGGTGAGGACCTCGGCGACCTTCTCGGCGGTGGCGTGGGTGTCCTGGAAGCCCTTCGGGCCAGTGCAGGCGTTGGCGCCGCCGGAGTTGAGGACGACGGCGGTCAGCTCGCCGTCGGCGAGGACCTGCTGGGACCAGAGGACGGGCGCGGCCTTGACACGGTTGGAGGTGAACACTCCCGCGGCGGCGCGGCGCGGCCCGGTGTTGACCACGAGGGCCAGGTCCGGGTTGCCGTTCTCCTTGATTCCGGCCGCGATGCCCGCGGCCGTGAATCCCTTCGCTGCGGTGACACTCATGGAGCGACTCCCATCGTGGAAAGTCCGGTCGTCTCGGGAAGTCCGAGGGCGATGTTCATGCTCTGCACCGCGCCGCCGGCGGTGCCCTTGGTGAGGTTGTCGATGGCGCTGATCACGATGATCCGGTTCGCCGCCGGGTCGTGGGCGACCTGGAGCTGGACCGCGTTGGAGCCGTAGACGGAGGCCGTGGCGGGCCACTGCCCCTCGGGGAGCAGGTGGACGAACGGCTCGTCCGCGTAGGCCTTCTCGTACGCGGCGCGCAGGGTCTCGCCGGTGACGCCGGGCCTGGCGGTGGCCGAGCAGGTGGCGAGGATGCCGCGGGGCATCGGCGCGAGGGTGGGCGTGAAGGAGACGGTGACCCGCTCGCCCGCCGCCGCGCTGAGGTTCTGGATCATCTCGGGGGTGTGGCGGTGACCGCCGCCGACGCCGTACGGGGACATGTTGCCCATGACCTCGCTGCCGAGCAGGTGCGGCTTGGCGGCCTTGCCGGCTCCGGAGGTGCCCGAGGCGGCGACGATCACGGCCTCGGCCTCGGCGAGCCCGGCGGCGTACGCGGGGAAGAGCGCGAGCGAGACGGCGGTGGGGTAGCAACCGGGCACCGCGATGCGCTTGGACCCCTCCAGCGCGGTGCGGGCGCCCGGCAGTTCGGGGAGGCCGTACGGCCAGGTGCCGGCGTGCGGGGAGCCGTAGAAGGCCTCCCAGTCGGCCGGGTCCTTCAGACGGAAGTCGGCGCCCATGTCGACGACCAGGGTGTCCGGCCCGAGCCGGTCGGCGACGGCGGCGGACTGACCGTGCGGAAGGGCGAGGAAGACGACGTCGTGGCCGGCGAGGGCCTCGGTGGTGGTCTCCTCCAGGATCCGGTCGGCGAGCGGCAGCAGGTGCGGCTGCAGCCCGCCGAGCCGCTGGCCGGCGTTGGAGTGGCCGGTCAGGGCACCGATCTCGACGTGGGGATGGGCCAGGAGGAGGCGCAGGAGCTCTCCGCCCGCGTATCCGCTCGCGCCCGCGACTGCTGCTCGTACCGTCATCGAAACCCTCCTCATGGATGGCATGACTATACGTACTCGCGCAGTTTTATGCAAAGCCCTGTCCGGGGTGTGGTCGGCGGCGGTGCCCGGCGGCGTGTCACAACCTGGTGGGCCCCTCCGTCACTCCTGTGGACCGTCCGGACGGACGTCCGCCCGAGCAGGAGTGGGACCCGATGCGTGAGCAGGAGCGAGACTCGATGGACGAGAAGACCTTTCCGCCGGCAGCACGGCCTGCCGGCGACCCGGCGCGGGACCGGGCGGTCGTGGACGTGTTCCTCAGCGCGGTGCTCCACCCGGACCCGCGCCTCCTCGCCGCCGTCCTCCATCCCAGCGTGGTCGCCCGCTCCGAGCACGGCACGACCGTGGGCGCGCCCGCCGTCGCCGAGGAAACCACGTCCGCACTGACCCACCGGGCCGGACGGGTGGCCCGTCCGGCACTGGTCGGCGGCGCGCTCGGGGCGGTCGCGTTCGACGACGGACGGCCCGTGACGGCGGTCGCGTTCACCCTGCGCGCGGGCCGGATCACGGCACTCGCCATCACGACGGGCGAGGACCGGGTACGGGCGCTGGGACTGCGGTTCCCGGAGCAGTAAGGCGCGGGGGCCGGCGCAGTGAGGCGGGCGCAGGGGCCAGGGCAGTGAGGCGGGCGCACGGCCCAGGGCGATGAGGCGGGCGGGGGTTCGGGGTGGTGAGGAGCGCGTGGGTTCCCGAGCGGTGAGGAGCGCGTGGAGCGATGAGGCGTGGGTTCCCGTAGCAGCGAGGAGGGCGCCGGGGGGTGCCCCCGTGTGATGGGTCAAGGGAAACCGGGGTGCGATCGGTGGGCATGCCGAGGCAGCATGGCGCCGTGTCCGATCTGCTGTGGGATGACGTGAAGTGCTTCTTCGACCCGGACCTGATGGGGGCGCTGCCGGACGTGCGGGTCCCGGATGCCTCGGTGGAGGACTGGCAGTCGGTCCTCGACTTGATCGCGGAGAAGGGCTGGCCGTGCCAGTACTCCGAGGGAGACATGGCGCTTCCGGTGCCTCGGGCGGAGGAAGTGCTGTACCGCCCGGCGGATGCCGAGTGCCCTGAGCTGCGGGTCCGGCCGTCTGCCGAGGTGCTGGCGATCTTCCGTTTCCACGCCGATGTCGAAGTCGACTTCGACGTCGACCTGCGGGAGTTGCAGGGCCAGGATCGACTCGATGTGTTCTGCGGCTTCCTCCGGGAGATCGGGCGGCGGCTGGGCAAGCCGGTGCTGATGGACCCGGAAGGCGACGACGACCATCCGGTGCTCGGCTTCGATGTCGAGGCCGATCGAGTCGTTCTCCTTGCAGAACCGCAGGTCGGGTGACTGCGGTCGAGGGCTGCGGTTCGCGGAAGGTGCCGTCGCGGAGCATCGCGAACTGCGGGTCGGCCCGGCGTCTGGCGAGGCAGAGCAGGGCCTGGGTGGCGCTTCCCCGGGCGATCTTCTTGGCGTAGCAGGCCCGGGACGCGAGGTCGCCCAGGTCTGCGAAGGCAGAGATGTGGCCGCCGGCCGGCCCTGCGCATCTGGGCCGGTGATCCGAACCGTTCCAGCAGCGCAAGGACGGCCGAGTGCTGCAACCGTGGCCCCCGGACCCGTTCCAGCGACGGATGGTTCCGGGTCGGCAGGCCGTGCAGCCGGTTGGCGCCCCGGGTTGGCCTCTCCGGAGCAGGCCGTCGTCGAACCCGACGATCATCTCCAGCCCGGCGATCTCGTCCTCGTCGTCGATCGCCCGCAGCGTGTGCGGCATCGCGGGGGCCGCGTCCGCGATGATGAACGCGTCCCTCGCGTCCGTCTTCGCCTCCCCGGGGCAGAGGCCAGCGATCCGCCGCATCGTCGACCCGGGCAGGTAAGCGATCGGGCAGCCCATGTCCCGTGACCGCCGACGGCAGGGCTCGGATCGAGGCCGGCTGGTCGACCACCACCAGCACCGTTCCGTGCTTGGCCTGGAGCTTGGCGAACAGCTCGCGGAGCTTGGGGTCGGGGTGGGGCAGGCGCTTGGCGAACGCCTTCTCGCCGACCGGGGTGACAGCGGTGGCGGGCGCCGCGTCGGAAAACCGGATGCGTCCCGCCACCCGGTCCCCTAACGTCGGACGCATGTCTACGCCCCGAATTTCCTAGCCGAGGACCCACTTCCACGCCACCCGTGTGTCCTTCAGCTTGTTCGGAGCGTCATCCCATGATCACCGTTCGCGGTGCCGACGTACGCGTCGGCGCCCGCCTCCTCCTTTCCGCCGTCTCCTTCCACATCGCCCCCGGCGACCGCGTCGGGCTCGTCGGCCGCAACGGCGCCGGCAAGACCACCCTGCTCCACACCCTGGCCGGGCTGCACGCCCCGGCCGCCGGCAGCGTGCTGCGCACCGGCCCCGTGGCGCACCTGGCGCAGGACTCCCGCGCCGCCGACCCCGCCGTGACCGTCACCGACCGGATCCTGTCCGCGCGGGGCATGGACGTCGCCGTGCGGCGCCTGCGCGAGGCCGCCGACCGGCTCGCCGGGCACGCCGACGACCGCGCCATGGACGCGTACGCGCGGGCCGAGGCCGCCTTCGAGGCGTGCGGCGGCTACGCGGCCGAGGCCGAGGCGGCGCGGGTCGCCGCCGGCCTCGGACTGCCCGCGGACGTCATGGGGCGCCCGGTCGGCACGCTCTCCGGCGGGCAGAAGCGCCGCGTCGAGCTGGCCCGGATCCTGTTCGCCGGCCACGGCCGCGAGGGCACGCTGCTGCTCGACGAGCCGACCAACCACCTGGACGCCGACTCGGTCGGCTGGCTGCGCGGCCATCTCGCCGCCCACCAGGGCGGACTGGTGCTCGTCAGCCACGACCTCGGGCTGATCGAGGCCACCGTCAACCGGGTCTTCCACCTGGACCCGCAACGGGCGACGATCGACGTCCACAACACCGGCTGGGCCCGCTACCTGACCCAGCGGGCGGCCGACGAGCGCCGCCGTACCCGCGAACGCGCCAACGCCGAGCGCAAGGCGGCGGCGCTGCACGCACAGGCGGACAGGATGAAGGCCCGCACCTCGACCTCGGTCACCGCCCGCAGCATGGCCCGCCGCGCCGACCGTCTCCTGGGCGGCCTGGAGGACGTCCGGCGCACCGAGCACGTGGCGCGGATCCGACTGCCGGAGCCCGCGCCCTGCGGCCGTACGCCGCTCGGCGCCGTCTCCCTCACCAAGGGTTACGGAGCGGGCCGCCCGGTCCTCGACGGCGTCGACCTGGCGGTGGACCGGGGCTCCCGGCTCGTGGTCCTCGGCCTGAACGGCGCGGGCAAGACGACGCTGCTGAGACTGCTCGCGGGCCGGGAGGCCCCCGATTCCGGCCGTGTCGTGCACGGCCCCGGTCTGCGCATCGGCTACTTCGCCCAGGAGCACGAGACGCTGGACCCGGACCGCACGGTCCGGGAGAACCTGGCCGCGGCCGCCCCGCACCTCACGGACGGCGAGGTCCGCCGCGTCCTCGGCGCCTTCCTGTTCCGGGGCGACGACGCCGACAAGCCGGCCGGCGTCCTCTCCGGCGGCGAGAAGACCCGGCTCGCGCTGGCGGGCCTGGTGCACTCGGGCGCGAACGTGCTGCTGCTCGACGAGCCGACGAACAACCTGGACCCGGCCTCGCGCGACGAGGTCCTGGCCGCCGTCGGCACGTACCCCGGTGCGATCGTCATGGTCACCCACGACGAGGGCGCGATCGACGCGCTGCGGCCGGAGCGGGTCCTGCTCCTCCCGGACGCGGAGGAGGATTTGTGGAACGAGGGCTACCGGGAGCTGGTGTCCCTGGCGTGAGCCGGGCGTCCGGCGGATGCGTCACGGAGCCGCGCACCCGGGCACCTCGCACGGCCCCGCCGGGACTGCGCGGGCCCACGGGGGCCGCGCGGAGGCTGCGGGGGCCGCGCTCGGGTCAACGCTCCGGTCAGCGCTTGACGGCCCGGAGCACCACGAACTTCGGGTCGCTCGCGACGAGTTCGCTGTTGCCGAAGATCCGGCGCAGGGCGACGTGGTAGCCGAGGTGCCGGTTGCCGACCACCCACAGTTCCCCGCCGGGCCGCAGGGCCCGGCGGGCGTCGGCGAACATCCGGCGGGCGGTGCGGTCGGTGGTGGCCTGGTGGCTGTGGAACGGGGGGTTGTTGAGGACCAGGTCGACCGAGCCGGGGGCCGCCTCCGCGAGCCCGTCGCCCACGGCGAACTCGGCCTTGCGGTCCTCCCCCGCGTGGGTGCGGAAGTTCTCCTCGGCGGAGGCGACGGCCTGGTACGACTCGTCGGTGAAGACGAGTTCGGTCTCGGGCTCGGCGAGCGCGACGGCGAGTCCCACGACGCCGTTGCCGCAGCCGAGGTCGACCACCCGGGCCGTTCCGAGGCCGGTCGGCAGGTGCCGGAGGAAGAAGCGGGTGCCGATGTCCAGGCGGTCGGCGCAGAAGACGCCCGCCTGGTTGACGACCGTACGGCCGGCGAGCCCGGCGGGGGCGTCGGCGGGGAGCTCGTACGCGTACGGCCAGGGGTTGGCGTCCCGTACCCGCGCCGCGTCCGGTGTCGTGTGGATCAGCCGGGCCTTCTTCACGGCCAGCGAAGTCCGGGTCGGGCCGAGGATCCGCTCGAACAGCGCGAGCGTGGAGGTGTGGATCTCCTTCACCATGCCGGTGCCGACGATCACCGTGTCCTCGTGCACGGCGGGCGCGAGCCGGTGCAGCTGGTCCTCCAGGAGCGCGAGGCTCTTGGGCACCCGGACGAGCAGCACGTCGATCCGCGCGGGTGGCGGGTCCTGGGTGGTGAGCAGCGTGACCGCGTCGGGAGCGGCGCCCGAGCGGGCGAGGTTCTCGGCCGTGGCGGTCCGGCCCAGGTACGAGTCGGAGATCTGCGTCAGCCGGCCGGCGTCCGCTGCCGGCTCGGCCCCGGACGTGGGGTCCGCCCCGGACGAGGTGTCCGCCCCGGACGAGGTGTCGGCCCCGGCCTCCGTCCTGGCCGCGGCGAGCGCGGTGACGAGCGCGCCCCACCGGTCGCCCACCACGGCGACGTGCCCGCACGGATCGGTTCCCGACTCGGCGAGGTGGTTCAGCAGGTACTCGTCCGCCGCGTCCCAGGCGCGCAGCGGGTCGCGCGGGTCGGCGGGGAAACGGGTGAGCGGGAACGTGCCCCATGACGTGGTCAGACGGTTCATCGTGTCACCAGGCTAGGCCATCGCCCCGGGGGTCCCGGCCGCTCAGGACACGGCCGCCGCCAGCTGGAGGTGCCACAGGCCGGGGCGGCCGGTGAGGGTGACCGTGGACAGCGGGCGCACGTCGACGTTCCAGTACGTGGCGGGCGGCGCCTTCAGTGCGTAGACGAGGGCCGCGCGGACGACGGCCGGCTCGGCGACGGCGACGATGGCGCCGTCGTCGGCGGGCCGGGTGTCGAGCCAGCCGCCGACCCGGGTGATGAACGACAGAAGCGTTTCTCCGCCGTGCGGCGCGGTGCGCGGGTCGGCGAGCCAGGCGTCGACGGCGGCGGGTTCGAGCGCGGCGACCTCGGCCAGGGTGAGGCCGCGCCACCGGCCCATGTCGCAGTCACGGAGGGCCGGCTGGGCGAGCGGGGCGTAGCCGAGGGCGATGCCGGTGGCGCGGCTGCGGGGCGTCGGGGAGCAGTAGCGGAGCTCCGCGGCACCGAGCGGAACCAGTCGCGGCGCGGCGAGCCGCACCTCGTACCAGCCGGCCTCGTCGAGCGGCCGGTCGTCGTCGAAGCGTTCGGCGAGCAGGGAGGAACTGCGCGCCGCCGCGACGAGCGTGACCCGAAGACCCATGGCCGCGATCGTGAGGCCGCAGGCCCGGCGGGTCAAGGGGTCGATGGCAGGGTCACGGGAGGGTCTCGCTCGGCGCTGTCCGAGTGCGCCCGCATGTCCGGGGTCCGCGGTGGCCCCGGGCGGTGTCCCGCGCTGGCCCCGGGCGGTGTCCCGCAGTGGCCCCGGGCGGTGTCTCGCGCTGGTCCCGCGGTGGCGTGATGCCGGCCTCCGGGCGGCGCGCGCAGGTGCTCCGGCGAGCCCTCCGCGGTCCCGCGCGTCAGCCGGTGAGCTCGACCGCTCAGCTGGAGAACTCGCCCGCTCAGCCGGTGAGCGCGACCGATGAGCTCGTCCGCGACGGCCGGTGAACTCGGCCCCTCAGCCGGTGAACTGGTCCCCCCGGCCGGTGAACTGGTCCCCTCGGCCGGTGAGCTCGTCGACGGCCGCGCGCAGTCGTCGTACGCCCTCCGCGATCTCCGTGTCGCCCGCGACACCCGCGAAGCTCAGCCGGACGTGGCCGGCGGGCGGCTCGGCACAGAAGTAGGGGCGGCCTGGCGCGGCGGCCACTCCGGCGCGCAGCGCGGCCGCGAGCAGGCCGGCTTCGGGGACGGTGTCGGGCAGCCGGAGCCACAGGTGGTAGCCGCCGGACGGGATGTGCGGCAGGGCGAACTCGGGCAGGTGGCGCGCGAGGGCACCGGTCATGGTGTCGCGCCGGCTCTTCAGCTCCTGGGAAACGGCGCGCAGATGCCGGTTCCAGGCGGGCGAGCCGACGAGTTCGAGGGCGGTCTCCTGGAGCGGCCGGGGCACGAAGAAGCTGTCGACGACCTGGATGGCGCGGAGCCGTTCGAGGACGGGTCCGCGGGCGGCGAGCGCGCCGACCCGCAGGCTCGCGGAGGTGATCTTGGTGAGGGAGCAGACGTGGACGACGACGCCGTCGGGATCGTCGGCGGCGAGCGTCCCGGGCAGCGGGCCCGCGTCGGCGTGGACGAGGCGGCGGGCGAAGTCGTCCTCGACGACGAAGGAGCCGGCGGCCCGGGCGATGCGGACGACGGCAGACCGGCGTTCGGCTGCGAGGACGGCGCCGGTGGGGTTCTGGAAGAGCGGCTGGCACACGAACACCCGGGCGCCGGTGGCGCGGAACGCCGCTTCCAGCAGCTCGGGCCGGACGCCGTCGGCGTCGGTCGGCACGGGCACCGGCCGCAGACCGGCGGCGCGGGCGACGGCGAGCATGCCGGGATAGGTGGGCGACTCGACGAGCACGGGCGTACCGGGCGGGGCGAGCGCGCGCAGGGCGGTGGTGATGGCGGACTGGCCGCCGGCGGTGACGAGGACCTCGGCGGCGGTCACATCCCCGCCGATCTCGCGGGCGAACCACTCGCGCAGCTCGGGCAGTCCGTCGACGGGAGGCCGGCCCCAGGCGCCGGGCCTGCGGCCGGCCCGGGCGAGGGCGGCGGCGAGGGCGCGCTCGGGCTGGAGGGCCGGATGGAGGTAGCCGCCGTTGAACTCGACGACGCCGGGCGGCGGCGCGGAGAGCGTGACGAGGACGCCGGAGGCGTCGACGGCGCGCGGGACGAGTTCGGTGGCGGTGTCGGCGCTGAGCGCGAGTTCCTGCCAGGAGGTGTCGCCGGGGACGGGGGTGGTGGCGCGGGGTTCGGCGCGGTAGGCGCCGGCGCCGGGGCGGGTGACGACGAGCCCTTCGGCGGCGAGCTGGGCGAGGGCACGGGTGACGGTCACCGGGGAGACGCGATGCCGCTCGACGAGGACGCGACTCGACGGCAGCTTTTCTCCTGGTGAGTAGCGGTCGAGCTCCGCTCTCAGAGTGTTGGCCAGTTCAGCGACACTGCTACGCTCGTGCATGAGAGCACAGAATAGCGCTACTACTCCGAGCACGATAGCGGTCGGCAGGCAGGAGACCGTCACGGCCGCTCCTGTCACCGTCGCTCCCGTCAGCGCCGCTCCCGTCACGGCCGGGACGGCGCGGACCCCGGAGGCGACCGCCGCACCACCTCCGGCCGCGCCTGGGCCGGTTCAGACGGCGGGGAATCCGGCGGTGCCGGCGCGGACTGGGGCTGCTCGATCTCCGGCCGCCCATGCTCCGGCCGCCCAGGCCGCGGCCGCCCCCACTCCGGCCGCGCGGCCCGCGCAGCGCGGCGGCACGCTGCTCGCCGCGCTCGGTGTGGTCGCCTTCTCCCTCACCTTCCCCTCCACCGCGTGGGGTCTGGAGAGCTTCGGCCCCTGGTCGCTCGTCGCCGTCCGCTCCGTGCTCGCCGCACTCGTCGCGGGCACCTTCCTGCTCGCGGGCCGGGTGCCGCTTCCCGAGCGTCGCCACTGGGCGGGGCTCGCGGTCGTCGCGGGCGGCGTGGTGATCGGTTTCCCGCTGCTGACCACGCTCGCGCTGCGGACCTCCACCACCTCGCACGCCGCCGTCGTCGTGGGCCTGCTGCCGCTGACGACGGCGGTCTTCGCCGCGGTCCGCACCGGCCGCCGCCCGTCCCGTACGTTCTGGGTCGCGGCCGTGTCCGGCGCCGTCGTCGTGCTCGGCTTCACCCTCCAGCAGAGCGGTGGCGCCCTCTCCACCGGCGACCTCTACCTCTTCGGGGCCCTTCTGGTGTGCGCCGCCGGCTACACGGAGGGCGGGCGGCTGGCCCGTCTGATGCCGGGCTGGCAGGTGGTGGGCTGGGCGCTGGTGCTGTGCCTGCCGCTGATGACGGCGGGTGCGGCCGTGGCGCTGTCGTACGAGCCGGTGCACCTCACCGCGCACGGCGTCGCGGGCCTGGTCTGGGTGGCCGTCGGATCCACCTTCTTCGGCCTGTACGTCTGGTACCGCGGCATGGCCGCGATCGGCATCCCGCGCGCCAGCCAGCTCCAGCTCGCCCAGCCGCTGCTCACGCTCTTCTGGTCGGTGACCGTGCTCGGCGAGGACCTGGCCCCCGCGGCGCCGCTGGCGGCCGTGGCGGTGCTGGTCTGCATCGCCGCAACCCAGCGGGCGAAGGTGTGACGGACCAGGGGACGAAGACATCACGGCCCAAGGGGCGAAGGCGTGACGACCCAGCGGGCGAAGAGCTGGGACCCACGTCACAATGGCAGACGTAGGCCCGTCCAGCGGGGACGGGCCGGGGACGGAACCGGCCGCGAGGAGGTCACCCCGATGCGTGCGAGCGTGGGCGACAAACTGCTGGTGCACGGCCGGACCGTCGGTCAGCACGACCGTACGGCCGAGGTCCTTGAGGTGAAGGGCGAGAACGGTGCTCCCCCGTACCGCGTCAAGTTCGACGACGACGGCCACGAGGCCCTGATGTCACCGGGTCCCGACACCGTCGTACGCCGCCACGGGGAGACCGGGGGCCAGTGAGCCCGCCGGTAAACCCCCTGGTCAGCCCCCTGGTCACCGGACCCCGGACCGCCGGGCTCCGGGCCGCCAGGCACCTGACCGCCGGGCTCCAGACCGCCGGGCCCCGGACCGCCGGCTGAGCGTCCGGCGGCGGAGCCGTTCCGGCACGGCGCGGCACGGCGCGGCACGGTCTCAGGCGTCGTCGGCGAGGACGGCGGTCAGCGCGCCCAGCGGGTCCCGGGCGACCTCGCGGGCCGCGAAGTAGCAGTGTCCTCCCACGCCTGGATGACGGCGGGCGAGTTCCGCGTGGCGGGCCAGCTCCCGTCGGTCCTGCCATGCCTTCGGCTGGGCGGGATCGCCCACCTTGTACAGCGCCTCTCCGAGGTAGAGACGGACGCCGGTGCCGCGCACCGTCCGCTCCCACCACGGCACGAGCTTGGCGTAGTCGGCGGACGGGAAGCCGATGTTCCAGTAGAGCTGCGGGATCACATAGTCGACCAGCCGCTCGGTGATCCACCGCCGGGTGTCGGCGTACAGGTCGTCGTAGGTCTGCACGCCCGAGGCGGTGTCGGAGCCGGCGGGGTCGGTGGCGGCGTTGCGCCAGATGCCGAAGGGGCTGATGCCGAAGGCGACGCCGGGCTTGGTCCGCTTGATGCGGGCGGCCATCTCGGAGACGAGCAGCCGGGTGTTGTTCCGCCGCCAGGCGGCCCGGTCCGCGAAGTCCGCCCCGTACCGCGCGAAGGCCTCGTCGTCGTCGAGGACCCTGCCCGCCACCGGGTACGGGTAGAAGTAGTCGTCCCAGTGCAGGGCGTCGACGTCGTAGCGGCGCACGGCGTCGAGCATGGCGTCCTGGACGTGCCGCCGGACCTCGGGCAGGCCGGGGTTGTAGAGCAGCCGCCCGTCGTAGGTGAGCGCCCACTCCGGGTGGCGCCGCACCGGATGGTTCGCGGCCAGCCGCGTCGGGTCGGCGTGGCCGGCGACGCGGTACGGATTGCACCAGGCGTGCAGCTCCAGGCCCCGCGCGTGGGCCTCGGCCACGGCCGTGCCGAGCGGGTCCCAGCCCGGGTCGGCGCCCTGGACGCCGGTGAGGCACTGGGCCCAGGGCTCGTACGGCGAGGGCCACAGGGCGTCGGCGGAGGGGCGGATCTGGAACAGGACCGCGGTCATCCGGCGCCGTACGGCCAGGTCGAGGAGGTCGAGGAGGTCGGCGCGCTGTGCCGCGGCGCTCAGTCCGGGCCGGGAGGGGAAGTCGCGGTTGGCGACGGTGGCGATCCACATGCCGCGGAACGCGGCACCGCCGTCCTCCGCGGGCTCGGCGGCCTCCTCCGCCGCCGCTTCCCGCGCTCTCCGCGCTTCCCGCGCCTCCCCGTCCTCCGCGAGCCCCTCGAGCCCCTCGGGCCCCTCGGGCCCCGTCGGCCCGGCGGCGCCGGCGGTCCTTCCGGCGGGACCGAGACCCAGGCCCGTGAGCGCGGCTCCGGCCCCGGCCATGAACCCTCTTCTACCGATCCGCGGCATTTGTCACCCCTCGCTATCGGATACGTCACAGTCCATCCGACAGCATCCCCTGGTCAGAACGATCGATCATCGGTCGTGTCGGGAGTAACGTCGTGGAGTCGAGGCGGACGCACCGGAACCACACGGGCTCCCGCCGCCAGCAGAGAGCGAAAGGCACGAGGTGACGGACTCCATGGCCGACATTGAGCGCGTCGGAGTGGTCGGCTGCGGCCAGATGGGCGCGGGCATCGCGGAGGTGTGCGCCCGCAGCGGTCTTGACGTGAGGGTCGCCGAGACCACCGGCGAGGCGCTGGAGATCGGCCGCACGCGGCTCTACAACTCTCTCGCCAAGGCCGCCGAACGCGGCAAGATCAGCGAGGAGGAGCGCGACGCGACGCTCGCGCGGCTCAGCTTCACCACCGACCTGGGCGAGTTCGCCGACCGCGACCTCGTGATCGAGGCGGTCGTCGAGAACGAGCAGGTCAAGACCGAGATCTTCCAGGTCCTCGACCAGGTCGTGACCCGGCCGGACGCCATCCTGGCCTCCAACACCTCCTCCATCCCGCTGGTGAAGCTCGCGGTGGCCACCTCCCGCCCCGACCAGGTCATCGGCATCCACTTCTTCAACCCGGCGCCGGTGCAGAAGCTGGTCGAGCTGATCCCCGCCCTCACCACCTCCGAGGGCACGATCAGCCGGGCCCAGCTGTTCGCCGAGAAGACCCTCGGCAAGCACGCCATCCGCGCCCAGGACCGCTCGGGCTTCGTGGTGAACGCGCTGCTCGTGCCGTACCTGCTCTCCGCGATCCGGATGTTCGAGTCGGGCATCGCGAGCCGCGAGGACATCGACAACGGCATGGAGTTCGGCTGCGCCCACCCGATGGGCCCGCTGAAGCTCTCCGACCTGATCGGCCTGGACACCATCGCCTCGATCGCGGACTCGATGTACGCCGAGTACAAGGAGCCGCTGTACGCCGCTCCGCCGCTGCTCCAGCGCATGGTGGACGCGGGCCGCCTCGGCCGGAAGACCGGCTCGGGCTTCTACCCGTACGCCTGAGGCCCTCGCCTCCTGGGGCCCCGGCCCCTGAGGCCCGGCCCATCAGGCGCCCGGCCTCGCCCCTGAGACCTCGGCTCCGCTGCCGAGAGGACGGCCCGTACACCGCACAGGTACGGGCCGTCCGCCTTTCCCAGCGACACCCGCCCTTCCCGGTCTCGGACACCCGCCCTTCCCGGCCTCGGGCGCTCGCCCTTGCCCAGCCTCGGGCGCTCGCCCTTGCCCAACCTCGGGCACCCTCCCCTTCCCGGCCTCGGGCGCCCGTGCGTTCCCGCCCCCGCCGTCATCCCAGCCGCAGGTGGTGCAGCATCAGCAGGCCGGCTGCCATGTTCGCGGCCGGGACCTCGCCACGGGCGATCATGTCGGGGACGAGCTTGAGCGGGACCCATTGCAGGCGCGAGGACTCGAAGGCGTCCTGCGGCGGCCCGGTCCAGGTCGCCTCCTCGCTCCAGAAGAGGTGGTGGCGGGCGTCGCTGAGGCCGTTGGAGGGCTCGACGGTGAGCAGCGGGCGCAGCGGCCCGGGGCGCCAGCCGGTCTCCTCCTCCATCTCGCGGGCCGCGGCGGCCTCGATCTCCTCGCCGTCCTCGACGACTCCGGCGGCCAGCTCCCAGCCCCAGCTGTCGGTGATGAAGCGGTGGCGCCACAGCAGCAGGACCTCGTCAGCATCGTTGACGGCGGTCGCGGCGGCGACCGGGCGGAGCCGGATCAGATAGTGGTCGAGCCGGCGGCCGTCGGGGAGTTCGACGTCCGCCAGGTTGACCCGGAACCAGCGGTTCTCATACACCGGCTGTTCACTTAGTTTCGTCCACTGCACGTTTTTGCCACCTTCCGACAGGTCGGTGATTACTTGGTGGCAATATCGCAGCAGGCGCCAGGTCGCAAGGAATCGCTCACAGGGGCACGCGCAGCGCACTGGCGACGATGTCGGCCGCCCTGCGCGCCTCCTCGCCGCCGCTCGCGAGCAACTGCTCCCGCACCAGCCGGAGCCGGTCCCGCAGCCGCCGGGACTCCATCCCGCGCGCCCGCTCGGTCATCTCCTCCGCCGTCCGCGCCGCCCGGTCCGGCTCCCCCTGCCGCAACTCGATCTGGCACAGCATGGCGAGCCGGTGCACCCGGCCCCGGTCGTGGGCCGGGGTGCCCACCGCCGCGGCCGCGTGCTCGTGGGCCGCCGCGAGTTCACCCAGACTGAGCAGGGCCTCGGCGACCTGCACGTTGACGAGGCCGGGCTGGACGTAGCCCGTCTCGGCCGGCTCGCTGCCGGGGCTGATCCGCTCGGCCTCCTCTTCCGCCCGCAGGATGCACGCCAGGGCCGCCGCCGCGTCGCCGAGATGCGCGTACGCCTTCGCCTGCATCGCCGTCAGATCGGCGGCGAGCGCGGGCGTGATGTCGCGGCCTGCCGAGCGCAGCGCGGCCTCCGCGAACGCCACGGCCTGCCGGTACTCCCCCATGAACAGCGACTGGTTGACGAGCAGCGCCACCACATAGGCGCCGAGCCCGCGGTCGCCGCTCGCCTTCGCGAGCCGCAGCGCCTGGTGGAAGTAGCGCTGGGCGAGCCCCTGGGCGTCGGAGTCGTACGCGCAGATCCCGGCCACCGCCACCAGGCCGCCGGCCGCCCGGTGCAGCCGCCGCCCGAGCGCGTCCCCGTACGCGCCGCGCAGCAGCGGGGCGGTTCCGGTGCCGAGGAAGCCGACGATCCGGGCGCGCGTCGCCATGCCGCCGGCCTTGCGGTACATCTGCTCGTAGTGGGCGCGGGCGGCGGTGAGCATCGAGACGTCGGCGGCCGAGACCCGGGTGCGGCCCTCGTGGGAGACGTCGGCGTCCTCGGGCGGGTTCTCCCACTCCCACACCGGCATGACCGCCGGGGTGCCGGTGACGGCCTGCATGCCGAGCACGTTGCCGCGGCCCTGCTCGTCGGAGCGCCACAGGGCGGTGGCCCGGTCGACGAAGCCGGAGAGCGGGGTGCCGGGGGCGGGAAGCGCCGCGCCGGGCACGCCGAGGCCGATGTCGTCGAGGGTGACCGGACGGCGGAGCCGGCCGGCCAGCACGTCGCAGATCAGGTCGGGGACCTGGCCGCGCGGCCGCTGGCCCTTCAACCAGCGGGCCACCGCGGTGTGTTCGTAGCGCAGGGCGAGGCCGCGGGCCCGGCCCGCCTGGTTCACCCGGGTGGCGAGACCGGCGTTCGAGATGCCCGCCTCGGCGAGCAGGGCGTCGAGGAGGGTGTTGGGCTGTGGCGTGGGCTGCATGGGACCGCTCCGGTGATTCGGTGCGCTCAGCGTAGTGAAGGAGGCTTTCGCACGGGGTGTGAACGAAGTGCTCGTTCTTCCCTTCCGCGCGCACTGTCGAAGTCGCCCCGGTACGGATTGACTTGGGTCTCTCGCCGAAGGGCGAGAGACCGGGCCGCCGGCTCCCCCTCGTACAGTGCGGTCGCCCGGTCGCGTGCGCCGTCCGTGCTGTTGATCTGCCCGACACTCCGTGGCAGCACGGACGGCGCCGGCCACCTGCCCATCCCTGTCTCACTGGTGCGGACACTAGTGCGGGGAGGGCGCGGGCCGGGTACGGCGCAGCCCGGGTTCGGCGGGCTGCGCCGGTACCCGCACCCGGTCGTTGCGCACGACGAGCAGGGCGACGTCGTCGGCGGGCCGGCCGCCCGTGTGGCGCAGCAGCGCGGCGTGCACCCGCCGCACGAGCGCGGCGGGCGCCTCGCGCGCCGCGCCGGCGAGGACGGTGGGCAGCGGGAAGAACCGGCCACGGTGGTCCCTGGCCTCCTCCGCGCCGTCGGTGTGCAGCACCAGGCTCTCGCCGGGCAGCAGCCGGACCGCCGGGTACGGCTCGAGGTCGGCGGGCAGCGGGAAGGCGCCGAGCGGAGGCAGCGGCTCGCCGACGGGCACGGGTACGACGCGGCGGTCGCCGATCCGGTACGGCGCGGGGTGGCCGCAGTCCAGGACCTCGACGAGACCGTCGGGGCGGATCTGCAGGAGCAGCAGCGTCACGAACTCCTCGGCCACGGGATGCTCGGGCGCCCGCCCGCTCCTGGCCGGGTGCTCCTCACGGGCGCGCTCGCACAGGTGCCGTCCGAGGGCCCGGTCCAGTCGCCTGAGCACACCGGCGAGTTCGGCCTCGTCGTGGACGGCCTCGCGGAAGCTGCCGAGCAGGGCGACCACCGCACCGAGCGCGGCGAGCCCGTGGCCCCGCACGTCGCCGATCACGATCCGCACGCCGTACGGCGTGGCCACCGCCTCGTACAGGTCTCCGCCGACCACGGCGCCCCGGGACGCCGACAACTGGCCCGCGGCGACCGAGAGTCCGTCGAGCCGGGCGGGCGGCGGGCGCAGCAGCACCTGCTGCGTGGCATCGGCCACGGCCCGCACCCGCGACAGTTCCCGCGCGAGCCCGTACCGCACGCCGAGCACGATCCCGATCCCGACCGTCAGGAAGACGGCGCTGGTGGCGACCCGCATGGGCAGCCCGGGCTCCCGGGCCAGCGGACACCACAGCCGCCAGGCGACGGCCGCGGCCCCCCACACGACCGGGACCAGCAGCGGAGCCGTCCGCCGCAGCCGGGAGCCTTCGGCGACCAGTGACCTGTCACGGAACATCCACGGCCCTTCCCGAGGCCCGCCAGCGCCCGAAGACCCTGCGGCACACAGGCCCGCCCCTGTGGCCGCGTCGATTCTCGCGGCGCGGGAGGACCCGGCGGAACACCGGCCGGAGATCTCACCCGAAGGAGTGAGCAACCGGACATGAACCCGTACGGGAGTACGGGGCGCACACCGGCGCGTGTCCGCCACGAGGGCCGGCGCACGCGCAAGTCCTGGCCCTGGGCCGGCGCACGCGAGAGGATCCTGGCCCCAAGCCGGCACACGCGAAAGGGCCCTGGCGGCCCCGAGCCGGCACACGCGAAAGGGCCCTGGTCCCGGGCAGGTCGCCCGGGGCCAGGGCCCCTCACTCTCGATGCGCCGTACGGCCTCGCCGTCAGGCGCCGCGCAGGACCGCGCCCGTGCGGTCCGCGGCCAGGGCGACCGCGGCGTCGCGGGCCGCGGTGGCCTCCTCGACCGTCAGGGTGCGGTCGGGGGCGCGGAACCGGAGGGCGTAGGCCAGGGACTTCTTGCCCTCGCCGATCTGGTCGCCGGTGTAGACGTCGAACAGACGGATGGACTCCAGGAGTTCACCCGCGCCGCCGGTCAGGTAGTACTCGACGACCGCGGCGGGCACGTCCTGGTCGACGACCAGGGCGACGTCCTGGGTGGCGACCGGGAAGGCGGAGATGCGCGGGGCCTTGACCGGGCCCTCGCTCGCGCGCTCCAGGACGTCCAGGTCCAGCTCCATGGCGCAGGTGCGGGCCGGCAGGCCGAGCGCCTTCACCACGCGCGGGTGGAGCTCGCCGCCGTGTCCGGCGAGGGTCAGTTCGCCGTCGATCACGACCTGGAAAGAGGCGCAGCGGCCCGGGTGCCACGGGGCGTGCTGGTCGGCGTCGACCACCAGCTCCGCGCCGGCCTCGGCGGCCACGAGGCGCGCCGCCTGGATCGCGTCGGCCCAGTCGGCCGGGCGGCCCTTGCCCCACCAGCCGGCCTGCTCGCGGGAGCCGGCCAGGACGACCGCGACGCGGCGCGGCTGCTTGGGCAGCGCGGCGTTGACGCGGGCGATCTCCTCGTCGGTCGGGCGGCCGTCGACGCCGAGGCGGGGGGCCACGGCGGGCCCGCCCTCGGTGGGACGGAAGACCAGACCGGTCTCGAAGAGCGCCAGGTCGTGGCTGCCGCGTCCGTCGTTGCGGCGCAGCGCGGCCAGCAGGCCGGGCAGCAGCGTCGTGCGGAGCGCGGGCTCCTCGTCGGAGAGCGGGTTGACCAGCTTCACGACCCGGCGGCGGGCGTCGTCCGCGTCCAGGCCGAGCTGGTCGAAGACCTGCTCGCCGATGAAGGGGTAGTTCAGCGCCTCGACGTAGCCGGCGCCGGCGAGCACGCGGCCGACCCGGCGGTGGACGCGCTGGCGCTCGGTGAGGCCGCGGCCGGCCGGCGGCTTGGGCAGCGTGGAGGGCAGGTTCTCGTAGCCCTCCAGCCGGATGACTTCTTCGGCCAGGTCGTTCGGCACGTAGAGGTCGGGGCGCCACGACGGGACGGTGACGACGAGCTCGTCCTGGCCGTAGACGTCGCAGCCGATCTCCTGGAGGCGGCGGACGACGGTCTCGCGGCCGTAGGCGACACCGGCCACCTTGTCCGGGTGGTTCGCCGGCATGGTGATCGTGTGCGGCGCGGACGGGGCGACGACCTCGGTCACGCCGGCCTCGGCGGTGCCGCCCGCGAGGAGCACGAGCAGGTCGACGGTGCGCTGCGCGGCCGCGGCGGCGGCCTGCGGGTCGACGCCGCGCTCGAAGCGCTTGGACGCCTCCGAGGACAGCTTGTGGCGGCGGGCCGTGCGCGCGATCGAGATCGCGTCGAAGTGCGCGGCCTCGATGACGACCTCGGTGGTGCCGGCGAGGGCGCCGGTCTCCGGGTCGGTCACGGGGTCGGCGATCTCCGTGTCGGCACCGCCCATGACGCCCGCGATGCCGATGGGGCCGCGGTTGTCGGTGATGACCAGGTCACCGGAGTCGAGGACGCGCTTGGCGCCGTCGAGGGTGGTGATCTTCTCGCCCTCGGCGGCACGGCGGACGCCGATGGGGCCGTCGACGCGGCTGCGGTCGTAGGCGTGCAGCGGCTGGCCGAGCTCGATCATCACGTAGTTGGTGATGTCGACGGCGAGCGAGATCGGGCGCATGCCGGCCTTCTGCAGACGGCGCTGCATCCAGATCGGCGAGCGGGCCTCGGGGTCGAGGCCGACGACGGTGCGCGCGACGAAGCGGTCGCAGCCGATCGGGTCGGCGACCTGGACCGGGTAGCCGTACGCGTTGGGCGCGGGCACGTCGAGCAGCGCCGGGTCGCGCAGCGGCAGGCCGTAGGCGATGGCGGCCTCGCGGGCGACGCCGCGCATCGACAGGCAGTAGCCGCGGTCGGGCGTGACGGCGATGTCGAGGACCTCGTCGTACAGCTCGAGCAGCGCGATGGCGTCGGTGCCGACCTCGTGCTCCGGCGGCAGCACGATGATGCCGTGCGAGCCGTCGTCGCCCATGCCGAGCTCGTCGCCCGAGCAGATCATGCCGCGGGAGACCCTGCCGTACGTCTTGCGCTCGGCGATCCGGAAGTCGCCGGGCAGCACGGCGCCGGGCAGGGCCACGACGACCTTGTCGCCCTCGGCGAAGTTCCGGGCGCCGCAGATGATCTCCTGCGGCTCGCCGGTGCCGTTGGCCTGACCGACGTCGACGGTGCAGAAGCGGATCGGCTTCTTGAACTCGGTCAGCTCCTCGATGGTGAGGACCTTGCCGACCACCAGGGGGCCGGTCAGACCGGCACCGAGCTGCTCGACGGTCTCGACCTCGAGGCCCGCCGAAATGAGCTTGGCCTGCACGTCACGGCCGGTCGCGGTCGCCGGCAGGTCGACGTACTCCCGCAGCCAGGAAAGCGGGACCCGCATCAGATCTCCATCCCGAAAGGCCGGGTGAACCGGACGTCACCCTCGACCATGTCTCGCATGTCTTCGACGTTGTGGCGGAACATCAGCATCCGCTCGATGCCGAACCCGAAGGCGAATCCGCTGTACTTCTCGGGGTCCACACCGCAGGCCGTGAGCACCTTCGGGTTGACCATGCCGCAGCCGCCGAGCTCGATCCAGCCTTCGCTGCCACAGGTGCGGCAGGGGCGGTCCGGGTTGCCGACGGACTCGCCGCGGCAGACGTAGCAGAGCATGTCCATCTCGGCGGACGGCTCGGTGAAGGGGAAGAAGTTCGGGCGGAGCCGGGTCTTCATGTCCGCTCCGAAGAGCGCCTGGACCATGTGGTCCAGGGTGCCCTTGAGGTCGGCCATCGTGAGGCCCTCGTCGACGGCCAGCAGCTCGATCTGGTGGAAGACCGGGGTGTGGGTCGCGTCGAGCTCGTCGGTGCGGTAGACGCGGCCGGGGCAGACCACGTAGACCGGGGGCTCCCGGTCGATGAGGGTGCGGGCCTGCACCGGCGAGGTGTGGGTGCGCAGCACGACGCCGGACTCGTCGCCCGTGGTGACAGCCGTTCCCTCCGGGGTGGTTCCCTGGACGAAGAAGGTGTCCTGCATCTGGCGCGCCGGGTGGTCCGGCACGAAGTTCAGGGCGTCGAAGTTGAACCACTCGGCCTCGACCTCGGGGCCTTCGGCGACCTCGTAGCCCATCGACACGAAGACGTCGGCGACGCGCTCCATGAGGGTGGTCAGCGGATGCCGGGCACCGGCCGGGGTGCGGTCGTACGGCAGGGTGACGTCGACGGCCTCCTCGACGAGGACCCGGGCGTCGCGCTCCGCCTCCAGCTCGGCCTGGCGCGCGGCCAGCGCCTTGGACACGGCGCCGCGGGCCTGGCCCACGAGCTTGCCGGCCGCGGCCTTGGCGTGCGGGGGCAGGGCGCCGATCTCGCGGTTGGCGAGCGCCAGCGGCGAGGTGCCGCCGGTGTGCGCGGTCTTCGCGTGGGCGAGCGCGTCGAGGTCGCCTGCGGCGGCGAAGGCGGCGACCGCCTCGTCCCGCATGCGCTCGATCTCTTCCGGTTTCAAGGCCTCGACCTCGACCGGGTCGTACGACTTATTGGGTGCCGACATCTCTTCCCGTGCTTCCGTTGGCTTGGCTGGGCGGCCCCGAGCTCGACGTCAAGGGCGCAAACGTGCCAAAGGACGAGTCTAACGGGGCGCGGGGACGCGAATGAGCCCGTGGGCGGTCCGGACGGGCCCCCGACCTCGTACGGTCTCGTCAGGCGAGACGCGCGTACGGGTCAGAGGAGGTGGGCCGGGGTGCCGACGGGCAGGATAAATCGGAACTCGGCCCCGCCACGGGGACCGCGTCCGACGGTGATCGTGCCGCCGTGGGCCTCGACGACGCCCTTGACGATGTAGAGGCCGAGCCCGGTGCCGCCGCGCTTGCTGCCCCGCCAGAAGCGGGTGAACACGCGGCCCATCGACTCCTCGGGGATGCCGGGGCCTTCGTCGCTCACGGTGACCTCCGTCCCCTTCTCTCCGTCGCTGGTGGCCGTGGTGGGTGCCACGTCGATGGTGACGGTTCCCTCGCCGTGGCGCACCGCATTTTCGAGCAGGTTGCCGAGGATCTGGTCGATCTTGTCGGGGTCCGCCCACAGCTCGGGCAGGCCGGGCCTGACCCGGACGAAGAAGCGGTCGGGCGACTGGCCGCCGGTCGTGTGGGCGTGTACGTGCCGGCCGACGGCGGCGGCGATGTCGACGGGCTGGCGGCGGACCTCCAGGCGCCCGGAGTCGATCCGGGAGATGTCGAGCAGCTCGGCGATCAGTCGTTTGATGCGGCCGGCGTCGGCGTCGACGGTCTCCAGCATCAGCCGCTTCTGGTCGTCGGTGAACCGCTCCCACTTCGCGAGGAGGGTCGCGGTGAAGCCCTTGACGGAGGTGAGCGGCGAGCGGAGCTCGTGCGCGACGGTGGCGATGAGCTCGGCGTGGCTGCGCTCGGTGCGCCGGCGGGCCTCGGTGCCGCGCAGCGAGACCACGACGCGCCGCACCGGGCCGCCGGGCCGGGCGCGGACGTACCGGGCGGAGACGAGCACCTCGCGGCCGCCGGGCAGCAGCAGGTTGCGCTCGGGCTGGCCGCGCCGGGTGGCCAGCCCGCCGTACGGGTCGGTCAGCGTCCACCAGCGGGCGCCCTTGAGGTCCTCGAGCGGCAGCGCCTCGTCGAGCGGGCGGCCGAGCGCGGTGGCGGCGGGGACGGCGGTGATGCGGCCTGCGGCGGCGTTGAAGCAGATGATCCGGCCGGTCTCGTCGGCGACGACGAGACCGTCGGGCAGGTCGTCGGGATCGATCCCGAGCCCGCCCGCGCAGTGGTCCGGCAGGGCCGGCGGTACGGGCTGTTCCCGTACGTGCCGTTCCGGGGCGGGTCCTTCCGGTACGGGCGCCGGTGACGCCTCCGGCGCGTGCGGCGCGGCGCTCCGTGCCTGTGCGGGACTGCCCGTGCCGACCGTCATCCCCGTAATCCCACCCCTCCGTGTACCGCAGTGGGCCCCGAGAGCGTCACCCTACTAGGGCGTGTTTCGAAAGTCCCGTCTGGCGGGGGCCCTGTGGAGGCCTCAGGAGCCGGTTCGGGGGCGCTGGGCGCGCGCGGAGGCGTAGAGGCACACGGCGGCGGCGGTGGCGAGGTTGAGGCTCTCGGCCTTGCCGTGGATCGGGACGCGGACGACGGCGTCGGCGAGCGCCCGGGTCTCCTCGGGCAGTCCCCAGGCCTCGTTGCCGAAGACCCAGGCGGTCGGGCCGCCCATGGTGCCGGCGTCCAGCTCGTCGTCGAGGTCGTCCTCGCCCGCGCCGTCGGCGGCGAGGATCCGCACGCCGACGCTCTTGAGGCCCTCGACGGCCTGCTCGACGGGCACGCCGACGGCGACCGGGAGGTGGAAGAGGGAGCCGACGGAGGCGCGGACGGACTTGGGGTTGTACAGGTCCACGGAGGCGTCGGTGAGGATCACGGCGTCGGCGCCCGCGGCGTCGGCGCAGCGCAGCACGGTGCCGGCGTTCCCGGGGTCGCGGACGTGCGCGAGGACGGCGACCAGCCGGGGCCGGGCGGCGATGATGTCCTCGAACGGCGAGTCGAGGAAGCGGCAGACGCCGACGAGGCCCTGCGGGGTGACGGTCTGGGAGACCTCGGCGAGGACGGCGTCGGAGGCGAGGTGGACCCGGGCACCGGCGGCGCGTGCGGCGTCGATGATCGTGGCGTAGCGCTCGGCGGCCTCGACGGTGGTGAACAGCTCGACGAGGGTCGGCTGTCCGGTGCTGCCGCGGTGCTCGACGGCCTCGCGGACGGCCTGCGGGCCCTCGGCGATGAAGAGGCGGTCCTTGCCCCGGAAGTTGCGCTTGGCGAGCCGCCGGGCGGCGACGACGCGCGGCGAACGCGGGGAGATCAGCTCGGGGGTGGACATGTGCCTGGGGCTCTCTGACTCGACGACGGCAGCGGTGGGGCGTGGGCGGCGGTCAACGCGCCGGACCCGCAGGCGCTGGGCCTGCGGGTCCGGGCAGAAGCACTGCGACCTGGAAGATCAGGCGGCGGCCTTCGGGGCGTTGACGTCGGCCGGGAGGGCCTTCTGCGCGACCTCGACCAGCGCGGCGAACGCGTTGGCGTCGTTGACGGCCAGCTCGGCGAGGATCTTGCGGTCCACCTCGATGTTGGCGGCCTTCAGACCCTGGATGAGGCGGTTGTACGTCATGCCGTTCAGGCGGGCAGCGGCGTTGATGCGCTGGATCCACAGCTGACGGAAGTCGCCCTTGCGCTTCTTGCGGTCGTTGTAGTTGTAGACCAGCGAGTGGGTGACCTGCTCCTTGGCCTTGCGGTAGAGGCGCGAACGCTGACCGCGGTAGCCGGAGGCCTGCTCGAGGATCGCCCGGCGCTTCTTGTGGGCGTTGACTGCCCGCTTGACGCGTGCCACTTCTTAACTCCTTGTAGCGGGGCCGTGGTGTGTTCACACGACCCGGAAAACGGATGGGTCCCGGTCGGTGCCGGATGCCCTCGTCGGACGAGGGCGGGAGATCAGGATCAGATGCCCAGCATCTTCTTGATCTTGGCGGAGTCACCCGGGGCCATCTCGGCGTTGCCGGTGAGGCGACGCGTCAGCTTGGACGACTTGTGCTCGAGCAGGTGGCGCTTGCCGGCGCGCTCCCGCAGGATCTTGCCGGAGCCGGTGACCTTGAAGCGCTTCTTGGCACCGGAGTGCGTCTTGTTCTTCGGCATAGCGCCGTTATCTCCTCGTCAGTGGCGCTCCCCCGGTGCGGGCACCGGACAAGCGGGAGCGTCATGTCTTCGTTTGGTGGTTCCGGGCGGAACCCTGGGGCTGCCCCGTGAGGCAGCCCCGCGGGATCACGCCTCGGCGTTCTCGGCCGACGCGTCGGCCGAAGCCTCCTCGGCCGGGGCCTCCGCCGCGGCGGAACCGCCCTGGCGTTCGGCCTTGCGCGCCGCCTGGGCCTCGCGCGCCTCGGCCATGGCCTCGGTCTTCTTCTTGTGAGGACCGAGAACCATGATCATGTTCCGGCCGTCCTGCTTCGGGTTGGACTCGATGAAGCCGAGCTCCTGTACGTCCTCCGCGAGGCGCTGCAGCAGTCGGTAACCGAGCTCCGGGCGGGACTGCTCACGACCACGGAACATGATCGTGATCTTGACCTTGTCACCCTGCTTGAGGAACCGGACGACGTGACCCTTCTTGGTGTCGTAGTCGTGCGGGTCGATCTTCGGCCGGAGCTTCATCTCCTTGATGACCGTGTGCGCCTGGTTCTTGCGCGCCTCACGGGCCTTCATGGCCGACTCGTACTTGAACTTCCCGTAGTCCATGAGCTTGCACACGGGCGGACGGGCGTTCGCCGCGACCTCAACCAGATCGAGGTCGTACTCCTGCGCGAGCTCCAGGGCCTTGGCAAGGGGGACGATGCCCACCTGCTCGCCGCTGGGGCCGACAAGACGCACCTCGGGAACGCGAATCCGCTCGTTGATGCGGGGCTCGGCGCTGATGGATCCTCCTCGGTAGCACCACGCGACCGCCTCGGCGGACGGACACGTCACGGTAGAACTGTCGGGACCAACCGAGCGGGTGCACGAAAAATGCCCCGGACGGGACACAGGCGGGGCTCCATGAAACCGGAGCACCGACGCGATCCATCGCGGGGCGCACATCGGGCGGCTCCATCGTCCGTACGGAACGATGGATGCCACCTGACCGGTGACCCGCCACCCGTGAGGGCGGCAAGGTGGGAGATCGGAGCCTCCACTTGTGGGCTGGGCACGCATGTGTCCAGCCGGTCGTTACACAAGGTTAGCAGGACCCGCCGGTCGGCGCGAACCGTCCGTCCGCTTATCGTGTGGGCATGAGCGAGACGCCCCAGAACGAGTCCACGGAGTCCCCCGACTTCGCAGCCATGACCCGCGACATCGCGGAGGTCCCGGCGGTCGAGGTGATCGTGACGGTCGCCGTCAACCTGATGAGCGCCGCCGCGGTGAAGCTCGGGCTCACCGAGGAGGGCGACGAGCACAAGGACCTCGACGAGGCCCGCAAGCTGATCACCGCCCTCGCCGGTCTGCTCGACGCCGGCGTGACGGAGATCTCCTCCTTCCACGCCGCCCCGCTGCGCGACGGCCTGAAGTCCCTCCAGCTGGCCTTCCGCGAGGCCAGCCTCGTCCCGGACGAGCCGGGCCAGGGACCGGGCGAGAAGTACACGGGGCCGGTGTACGGCTAGAGCCGGCCGGGGGGCCTGCCCGCGGGGGTACGGGGGTCGCCCCCCCGGGAGACGGCAGCCACGGGGCCGGTGTACGGCTAGAACGGGCCGGGGGGCCTGCCCGCGGGGGTACGGGGATCGCCCCCCGGGAGACGGCAGCCACGGGGCCGGTGTACGGCTAGAGCGGGCCGCGCCGCCCGCCCGCGGGCCGTCAGGGCCGCGGGGGTACGGGCTCCCACCGCCGCCGGGCCCGTCAGGGCCCGCAGGCAGCAGTCAGTTTCGTACGTAGAAGGGCTCGCCAGGAGGCGTTGCCGAGGCCGGCAGGAGTGCCAGGTCGAGGCCGCGCACCAGGCGGGCCCTCAGTGTTTCGTCGGCGGCCAGGGCGCGGGCCACGCGCTGCGCGGCCTCCGCCGCGGCCGCGTCGTCCGCGAGGACCAGCGCCAGGGTGCCGTCCGCGGTGCCGGGACCCAGGTGGGCGCGGAGCACCGCGGGCTCGGCGGCGACGGCGGCCCGGACGGCGTCCCGTACCGCGGGGTCGTCCAGGGGGTCCGTGCTGCTGCGGCCCTCGGCGAGCGCGAGCAGCGCGGAGCCGGTCACCTGGTACGGCACGGGGCCGGCCAGGTCCAGGACGAGCGTGTCGGCCTTCTCGTGGACCAGGGCCGCGAGCGCCTGCCGCAGCGGGACGGCGACGGGTCGGGCGGCCGGGTCCCACAGGTGCAGCGAGGCGATCGAGGTGAACGCGGGCAGGGCGCGCCGGTCGCCGGCGGTCAGCGTCGGCACCGCCATGTCGCTGGTCTTCTCCTGCTTGAGGCCGGTCTCCGGGTCGGTCTGGACCTCGCCGAGGACGGCGACGACGGGGACGAGGAGCCGGGCGCCGCGCAGCGCCTCCAGGACCGGGCCGTGGGCGGTCCGGTCCTCCGCCCAGGCCGCGAGGGCCGCGGCGAGCCGCAGGTCGGCGGAGCCGTCGTCGTCGGAGAAACCGGGGTCGGGGATGTTCTTGAGGGCCACGCCCCGAGCCTAACCGCCGCGTTCCTGGCCGGACGACCAGGGCCGATCGGCCCCGGCCCGCCCCGTCGGGGCACGGCGCACCGGGCTTTCGGACGGCTCAGCGGGTGCGGGGGCGCCCGCCGCCGCGCCAGAGGGCCACGGCGGCGGCCAGGAAGAGAACGCCGACGCCGCCGGCGAGCGGCGCCAGCAGGCCGACGGGGTGCGACTCCTCGGCGACGGGCTGCGGGCCGGGCCCGAAGTAGCGGCCCTTCCAGCCCGCGACGGCCGTCTTGGGGTCGGCGCCCTTCAGCTTGCGGCCCGCCTTGATCGCGGCGGCCGGGTCGACCGTGCCGTAGCCCTTGTCGTCGCTGCGCCCGCCCTTGGGCCGGCTGCGCGCGGTGTCCACGAGCAGCTGCTTGATCTGGGCGGGTGTCAGGTCGGGGTGGGCGGACCGGACGAGCGCGACGGCGCCGGAGACGAAGGCGGCGGCCGCGCTGGTCCCCCAGCCCTCGTAGTAGCGGCGGTCGGGGTCGGCGATGACGATGTCGACGCCGGGGGCGCTGACCGTGGCGTACCAGCGGCTGGTGGAGAAGGAGGCGTGGGTGCCGTAGCGGTCGACGGCGGCGACGGCGATGACGCCGGGGTAGGCGGCGGGGTACGAGATGTGGTCGCCCTTCTCGCCGCCGTTGCCGGCGGAGGCGACCACGGAGACGCCCTTGGCGAGGGCGTACTGGACGGCGGCGTCCTCGCCCGCGTCCGGGTGGGCCGACTCGGAGTCGTCGCCGAGGGAGAGGTTGATGACGTCGGCGCCATGGTCGGCGGCCCAGCGGATGCCTTCGGCGAGGGCGGTTCCGCGGGTCTTGCGGGCCTTGTCCCGGGCCTTGTCGGTGCCTTCGAGGATGACCCGGACGGGCAGCACGCGGACCTCGGGGGCGATGCCCATCACGCCGTCCTGGCTGCCGGGCCCGTGGCCGTGGCCGGCGATGATGCCGGCCATGGCGGTGCCGTGCCGGGCCCAGGCGCGGTCGCCGCGTTCCGCGCCGAAGCCGACGAGGTCGGTGCCGGGCAGGACCGAGCCCTCGAGGTCGGGGTGGGTGGCGTCGACGCCGGTGTCGAGGACGGCGACGGTGATGCCCTCGCCGCGCGTGGTCTGCCAGGCCCTGCCGGTGTGCAGGGCTTCGAGGCCCCACTGACGGGCGCGGATGGTGTCGGCGTACGCGGGCGTGGTGGTCGCCGGCAGGACGGCGAAGGCGGCGGCGAGGGCCGCGAGGGCGGCCCGGCGGAGGGAGGAGGAACGGGTCACCGCTCGTCCTCCCCGGCGGGCGCGGTGGCGGTCGCGCGCAGGGCGCGTTCCACGGCCTCGGCGGCGCCCCTGGCCTCGTGGCCGAGGCCCGCCTGGGCGACGGCGGTGTCGCGCTTGGGTGTCATGGCGCGCTCCGCGGGCTCGGGCTCGGCGACGACGCGGCCGTCGGCGAAGCCGGAGACGGCGGTGACGACGACGGGCAGGTCGGGCAGGACGTGCCGCCACCAGCTGGCCCGCTGGCGGTCGCCGAAGCGGGCGGCGACGGTGCCGGACGCGGCGAGCGCGGGGGCCGGTTCGTCGGCGGCGCGGGAGCCGAGGGTGCGCATGGTGGCGGGATCGGCCTGGGTGAAGACGAGGGCGACGGTGACGACGTGGGAGGAGGTGGCGTCGGTGTAGGTGGCGCGCAGCACGCGGTCGCAGCCGACGGTGGCCAGGGCGGTGTGCAAGGCCCGGGGCAGGGTGGTCGGCGAGCAGGGGGCGTCGGGCGCGACGACGATCCGGCTCCAGGTGCGCGTCGCGCCGCCGGGGCCGGCGGCGGGGCCGGAGAGGGTGCGGGGGAAGAGGGTGTCGACCGGGGCGTCGTGCCAGAGCGTGCGGGCCCGGCTGAAGCCGGCCGGTTCGGCGGGTTCGCCGGCACCGGTGCCGGCGAGCACCGCGCCGATGAGCGCGCCGCCGACGAGCCCGAGGGCGAGCACGGCACAGACCGCGGCCGCGACGACGCGGCCGGTGGCGCGTTCCCGGATGGGCCGGAGCCGGGTGGTCGTCTCGGCGGGCGTCTCGTCGGGCACGCCGCCGCGCAGCGCCCAGGCGTCGTAGGCGTACGCCGGAGCGACGGCGGGCGGGAGCCCCTCGGGCGCGGACCGGTCACCGTCGTGTACGGCGCCGAGGCCGGCGGGCCGGGCAGGCGTGCCGGGGCGGGGGGCGGCGCCCGCGAAGGGCGCCTGCCGGCCGTCCCGTACGGGCTCCGGGCCCGGGGACCGGGCCGGCGTGCCGGGGCGGGGGGCGGCGGTGGCCGGTCCCCGCCGGTCGTCCCGTACGGGACGGAGCCGGGTGGTGGTCTCGGTGGGCGTCTCGTCGCCCGGGGCCGGCCGTACGGGCCGCGCGGGCGGGGCCGGCTGCTCGGGCGGCAGCGGCTGCGCGGTCCGGCGCGGCTGCCCGTCCGCGGGGACGGGGATCCGGGCCGCGGGGGCGGCCGCGGACACCGAGGTCCCGGACGTCGCCGCGGGCGCGGAAGGCTCCGGGGGCAGCAGGGCCTCGGTGATACGGGACACGGGGCGCTCCGCCTGGGGCGCGGACGCGCGGGACGCGGAGGTGCCCGGCGCGGACGTGAAGGGCGCAGGCGTGACGGGCGCGGACGTGACGGGCGCGGACGTGACGGGCGCAGGCATGACGGGCGCAGGCGTGACGGGCGCGGAAATGCCCGGCGCCGGGGAACCAGGGGTCGGCGAGGATGCCTGGCGTCCGGGCGCGGGCTGCGTCGCGGCGCCCGGGGCCGGCGCGGCCGGAGGGTCCACCAGGGCGGCGGCCGCGGGCGCGACGGACGCCGGTGCGGCCGGGGCCGGGGCGGTCGGCCGGGGCTCGGCGGAGGGCGACGGCCGGGGTGGCGCGGGGCGCTCCGGCGGGAGGAGGGCTTCGGTGATGCGGGACATCGGGCGCTGTGGCTCGGTGCTCATCCCCGTCCCCCTGGTCGTTCCGTGAAAGCAATGGCCGCCACTCTACGGTCTGTTCCCGGTGGGGCGGGAACCCAGGGGCTACCCACGCGTAAACCCGTCTGGCAAGCTCGGCCCATGACTCCCCGTGCCGCCGACCGCGCCCGGTACGACCGGGCGACCGCCCAGCTCGACGCGCCCCTCGCCGTCGTCGACCTGGAGGCCTTCGACGCGAACGCCGACGATCTGGTCCGCAGGGCCGGGGGCAAGCCGGTCCGGGTCGCGAGCAAGTCGGTGCGGTGCCGGGCGCTCCTGGAGCGGGTGCTGGCGCGGGACGGGTTCGCGGGCGTGATGTCGTTCACCCTGGCCGAGTCGCTGTGGCTGGCCAGGGCCGGGTTCGGGGACGTGCTCCTCGCCTACCCGTCGGCCGACCGGGCCGGGTTCGCGGAGCTCGCGGGCGACGCGAAGCCGGCCGGTGCCGTGACGGTGATGGTCGACGACGTGGCCCAGCTCGACCTGATACAGGCCTCACGGGCGGGCGGCACGGAGGAGATCCGGATCTGTCTGGAGCTGGACACCTCGCTGCACCTGCTCGGCGGTCGGGTGCGGATCGGGGCCCGGCGTTCGCCGCTCCGCGAGCCGGGCGAACTGGCCGACCTCGCCCGCTCGGTCGCCCGGCGGCCCGGATTCCGGCTGGTGGGACTGATGGCGTACGAGGGGCATGTGGCGGGCGTCGGCGACGCGGTGGCGGGCCGGCCGGTGCGGTCGCGCGCAATCCGGCTGATGCAGTCGGCGGCCCGGAAGGAGCTGGCGGCGCGCCGGGCGGCGGTGGTCCGTGCGGTGCGGGCGGTGGCGCCGGACCTGGAGTTCGTGAACGGCGGCGGCACGGGCAGCGTGCAGCACACGGCGGCAGAGGACGCGGTGACGGAGATCGCGGCGGGCTCGGGGCTCTTCGTGCCGCGGCTCTTCGACAACTACACCTCGTTCTCGGGCCGTCCCGCCGCCCTCTTCGCGCTGCCCGTGGTGCGCCGCCCCGGGGTGGGCGTGGTGACGGTGCTCGGCGGCGGCTATCCCGCCTCGGGCGTCGCCGGCAAGGACCGGCTGCCCGTCCCGTACCTGCCGGAGGGTCTGCGCTACGACCCGCAGGAGGGCCCGGGCGAGGTCCAGACCCCGCTGCTCGGCTCGCCCGCCGACGACCTGCGCATCGGTGACAAGGTCTGGTTCCGCCACGCGAAGGCGGGCGAGCTGTGCGAGCGCTTCGACACGCTGCACCTGGTGGAGGGCGACCGGGTGACGGCCGCCGTCCCCACGTACCGGGGCGAGGGGCAGACCTTCCTCTAGTAGGCCGTCTCTTCCGGATCCCGGCCCCGGAACACCGTGTCCCACTGGTCCGGTACGACGCTGCCGTCGGCGCGCCGGACCGGCCGGGCGGTGCCGTCGGCGGCGGTGTAGCCGGTGGTGGCGCAGGGGTACGGGGCGGTTCTGCGCTGCTTGGGCTCGATGAACATGGGGTTGACGATCCACCGGCCGTCGCCGTTGTCGTAGGCCCGGCACATGAGCTCGTTCTTGTTGCGGTTGAGGACGAGCCGGAGGCCGGTGGCGTCGCGCAGCAGGGACACGTCGGTGTCGGAGTCGCCGGCGGCGAGGACCTGGCGGCGCGCGGCGGGCTGCACGCGTTCGGCGGCTGCGCCGCGGACGCCGAGGATCTCCTGGTTGATCCAGCAGCGCTTGCCGTCGATGTAGGTGATCATCCGGTCCTCGCCGTCGCGGACGCCGCCGCAGCCCTGGAGGTGGCCCGTGAGACGGCCGTGCTCGGTGGTGTTGCGGATGCCGATGGTGTGGGAGGGGTCGATGCCGACGCCCCGGGCCCAGACGTCGACGACGGGCTCGGGCGAGGCGGAGACGATCCACACGTCGAAGCCGGCGTCCTGGAGCGCACGGATCAGGTCGCGCTGCTGCTCGTAGTGGCGCACCCAGCCGGTGACCCGGGCGGTGCCGACCCGCTGGGTGGCGCCCCGCGGTGCGGCGAGGTTCTCGGCGCGGGCCGCCGCGGCGAAGGACCGGACCTCGCGGGCGGTCCAGCCGCGCAGGAGCTGGGCGAGCCAGGCGTACTGGGGCTCCATGCGGCGGTGGTCGTAACCGGCGAAGGCCGTCCTGCCGGTGCTCGTGGCGCCGGTCCCGTAGACGGCGAGGATCTCGTCGGCGCAGCGGGGGTCGGTGGAGGTCGGCAGGGTGCGCCCGCCCGGAGGGCAGGCGGCGGCGAGCGCGGTGGCGGCCTCCGGGGTGAGCCAGCGGCTGGTGGTGGTCCAGTCGCCGTGGCGCGGGGGCCGGATGCGGTCGTTGCGGAGCAGCCAGTAGAGGGTGGCGTCGCCGACGTCGTTCTTGATGACCGTGTTGTCCCAGTCGAAGACGGCGAGGGGTTTCCCGGCTCCGGTGCCCTTGCCGGCGCCACCGCCGGTGCCACCGCCGGTGCCCTTGGACCGGCAGTGGTCGGCTATCAGGCGCTCGATGCGGGCCTTGTTGTCGCCGTACCAGCCTTCGGACACGGTCAGCTTCGGGCAGGCGGCGGGCGCGGCCGAAGCGGCTGCGGGCCGGGCCGAGACGTTCGGTGCGGGGAGGAGGGCGGTCGCGGCGAGGGCGAGGACGGCAGCGGCGGCGCAGCCGCGGAGCCCGCGGACAGGACTGTGCGTGCTGTTCAAGGTCACACCTCTCTGTACGCACGACAGCCGGGCGCCTTGCGACGCCCGGCTGCCCGGGTGGGGGTGGGTGGGGATGTGTGAGGGTGGGTGGGGGTGTGGGGGGATGGGGGTGTGGGGGGACGGTGGCGGCGGTGGCGAGGGTGGGGGCGGGGGGTGCCGGGGTTCTACAGCGGCGTCACGTACGCGCCGGAGATGCCGCCGTCGACGAGGAAGTCGGTGGCGTTGATGAAGGAGGAGTCGTCGCTCGCGAGGAAGGCGACCGCGGCGGCGATCTCCTCGGCCTCGGCGAACCGGCCGACCGGGATGTGCACCAGACGGCGCGCGGCGCGCTCCGGGTCCTTGGCGAACAGCTCCTGGAGGAGCGGCGTGTTGACGGGTCCGGGGCACAGGGCGTTCACCCGGATGCCCTCCCTCGCGAACTGGACGCCGAGTTCGCGGGACATGGCGAGCACGCCGCCCTTGGAGGCGGTGTACGAGATCTGGCTGGTGGCCGCGCCCATGACGGCCACGAAGGACGCGGTGTTGATGATGGAGCCCCTGCCCTGGCGGCGCATGTACGGCAGGGCGGCCTTGCAGCAGAGGTAGACGGAGGTCAGGTTGACGTCCTGGACGCGCTTCCAGGCCTCCAGGCCGGTCTCCAGGATGGAGTCGTCGTCGGGCGGGGAGATGCCGGCGTTGTTGAAGGCGATGTCGACGGAACCGTAGGTGTCGTGGGCGACCTTGAAGAGGTTCTCGACGTCCTCCGGGTCGGTGACGTCGACCTTCACGAAGGTCCCGCCGACCTCCTCGGCGGCGGCCTTGCCGGCCCGCTCGTCGATGTCGCCGCAGACCACGTTCGCGCCTTCGGAGGCGAGCCGGCGGGCGGTGGCGAGGCCGATGCCGCTGCCGGCGCCGGTGATGACGGCGGTGCGGCCGACGAGCCGGCGGCAGATGATCTCTTCGGTGGTCTCGTTGCTCATGCGGGTCAGGCCTCCGTGCTGATGAAGACGTTCTTGGTTTCGGTGAAGGCGGTCAGGGCGTCGGGGCCCAGCTCCCGGCCGAGGCCGGACTGGCCGAAGCCACCGAACGGGGTCCAGTAGCGGACGCTGGAGTGGGAGTTGACGGAGAGGTTGCCGGCCCGGACGGCGCGCGAGGCGCGCAGCGCGCGGCCGATGTCGCGGGTCCAGAGGGAGCCGGAGAGGCCGTACGGGGTGGCGTTGGCGAGCCGGATCGCGTCGGCCTCGTCCTCGAAGGGCAGGACGACGGCGACGGGCCCGAAGATCTCCTCGACGGCGCAGGGGGCGTCCTCGGGCACGCCGGTGAGGAGGGTCGGCGGGAACCAGAAGCCGGGGCCTTCGGGTGCCTTGCCGCGGACGGCGTCGCCGTGTCCGGCGGCACCGTCGACGTAGGCCCGTACGCGGTCGAGCTGGGCGCGGGAGATGAGCGGGCCCATCTGGGTGCGCTCGTCGAGCGGGTCGCCGACGACGATCTCCTCGATCGCGGGGGTGAGCAGCTCCAGGAAGCGGTCGTACACACCGCGCTGGACGAGGATGCGGGTGCGGGCGCAGCAGTCCTGGCCGCTGTTGTCGAGGAAGGACATCGGGGCGGCGGCCGCGGCGGCCTCCAGGTCGGCGTCGGCGAAGACGATGTTGGGGCTCTTGCCGCCGAGTTCGAGGGTGACCCGCTTCACCTGGTCGGCGGCCCTGGCCATGATCTGCTTGCCGACGCGGGTGGAGCCGGTGAAGACGACCTTGGCGACGCCGGGGTGGTCGACGAGCGCGGCGCCGGCGACCGGGCCTTCGCCGGGCAGGACCTGGAAGAGGTGCTCGGGGAGTCCGGCGTCCAGGGCGAGTTCGGCGAGGCGCAGGGCGGTGAGCGGCGTGGTCTCGGCGGGCTTGAGGATCACGGCGTTGCCGGCGGCGAGGGCGGGGGCGGTGGCCCAGGCGGCGATCGGCATGGGGAAGTTCCAGGGCGCGATGACGCCGATGACGCCGAGCGGTTCGAGGATGGTGAGGTCCAGGCCGCCGGGGACCGGGATCTGCCGGCCGTTCAGGCGCTCCGCTCCCCCGGCCGCGTAGTCGAGCAGGTCGCGGACGTTGCCGGCCTCCCAGCGGGCGTTGCCGAGGGTGTGGCCGGCCTCGCGGACCTCCAGGAGGGCGAGTTCCTCGACGTGGGCGTCGACGACGGAGGCGAAGCGGCGCAGCGCGCGGGCCCGGTCGGCGGGGGCCAGCGCGGCCCAGGCCCGCTGGGCGGTGGCGGCGCGGGTGACGGCGGTGTCGACGTCGGCGGGGGTGGCGGCGGGGACGGTGGCGACGAGCTCCTCGGTCGCCGGGTTGAGGACGTGCAGTTCGTGCGGCAAGTCTTTCCTCACATGCGTTCGAAGGAGCGGCGCAGTTCCCAGTCGGTGACGGCGGCGTCGAAGGCGTCGAGTTCGACGCGGGCCATGTTGCGGTAGTGGGCGACGACCTCGGCGCCGAAGGCGTCCTTGGCGATCTCGCTGTTCTCCCAGAGCTCGGCGGCGTCACGGAGCGTGGTGGGGACGTGCGCGTAGTCGGCGGTGTAGGCGTTGCCGGTGCAGGCGGGCGGGAGTTCGAGGCGCTGCTCGATGCCGTACAGGCCGGCGGCGACGAGGGCGGCGACGGCGAGGTAGGGGTTGACGTCGCCGCCGGGGACCCGGTTCTCGAAGCGGGTGGAGCGACCGTGACCGACGACCCGCAGGGCGCAGGTGCGGTTGTCGTGGCCCCAGGCGACGGCGGTGGGGGCGAAGGAGCCGGGCTGGAAGCGCTTGTAGGAGTTGATGTGGGGGGCGTACAGCAGGGAGAAGTCGCGGAGGGCGGCGAGCTGTCCGGCGAGGAAGTGCCGCATGACGTCGGACATCCCGTCGGGCCCGTCACCGGCCATCACGTTGACGCCGTCGACGTCCTGGAGGGACAGGTGGATGTGGCAGGAGTTGCCCTCGCGCTCGTTGTACTTGGCCATGAAGGTGAGCGAGCAGCCCTCCTGGGCGGCGATCTCCTTGGCGCCGGTCTTGTAGACGGCGTGGTTGTCGCAGGTGGCCAGGGCCTCGTCGTACCGGAAGGCGATCTCGTGCTGGCCGGGGTTGCACTCGCCCTTGGCGGACTCGACGGTGAGTCCTGCGGTGGCCATCTCGTTGCGGATGCGGCGCAGCAGGGGCTCGACGCGGCCGGTGCCGAGGATCGAGTAGTCGACGTTGTACTGGTTGACGGGGGTCAGTCCGCGGTAGTTCGCGTCCCAGGCCTGTTCGTAGGTGTCCTTGAAGACGATGAATTCGAGTTCGGTGCCGACGTGGGCGGTGAAGCCGTGGGCGGCGAGCCGGTCGAGCTGGCGGCGCAGGATCTGGCGCGGGGCGGCGACGACAGGGCTGCCGTCGTCCCAGACGAGGTCGGCCGTCACCATGGCGGTGCCCTCGTTCCAGGGGACGCGGCGGAGGGTGGCGAGGTCGGGTCGCATGGCGAAGTCGCCGTAGCCGCGGTCCCAGGAGGACATCTCGTAGCCGTCGACGGTGTTCATCTCGGTGTCGACGGCCAGAAGATAGTTGCAGCCCTCGGTGCCGTGGTCGAGCACCTCGTCGAGGAAGAACGGTGCGGCGAACCGCTTGCCCTGGAGCCGTCCCTGCATGTCGGGGAAGGCCAGGACGACGGTGTCGATCTCGCCGCTCGCGACGAGCGCGCGGAGCTCGTCGACGGTGAGCGGGGGTGTGCGGTCTGCCACGGGATTACTCCTCCTTCGGCCTGCCGGGAGCCATAAGGTATTGCTCAGAACCATTGCTTGGGAAGGGGAAACGACGAGGTGGCCAGTACGAGTGAATCGGCGGACCGGCTGACGCCCGTGCTGCGGCCGGTGCGCGCGGGCAACGGTTTCGAGGAGGCCCTGGAGCAGATCCTGCAGGTCGTGCGGCTCGGACTGGTGCCGGGCGGGGAGCGGCTTCCGGCCGAGCGGGAGCTCGCCGACCGGATGGGAATCAGCCGGGTCACGCTGCGCGAGGTCCTGAAAGTGCTCCAGGAGCAGGGCCTGGTGGAGAGCCGGCGCGGACGGTACGGCGGCACGTTCGTGCTGCAACGGCCGCAGACCGCCGACGAGGCGGAGCTGCGGCGCCGGATCGCGGCCGTCGACATGGAGGACACGCTGCGCTTCCGCGAGGTCCTGGAGGTGGGCGCGGCCGGCCTGTGCGCCGCGCACGGTCTGGACGAGGAGGGTGCGGAGCGGCTGCGCGCGGCCCTGGCGGCGACGCACGACGCGCCGCTGGGCGACTACCGCCGCCAGGACACCCTGCTGCACCTGACGCTCGCCGAACTGTCCGGTTCGCCGACACTGACGGCGCAGTACGCGGCGGTGCGGGCGACGGTCAACGACCTCCTGGACTGCATCCCGCTCCTGGTGCGCAACCTGGAGCACTCGCAGCACCAGCACACGGCACTGGTGGAGGCGGTGCTCGACGGGGACGCGGACGCGGCGCGCGAGGTGATGCGGGAGCACTGCGCGGGCACGGCGGCGCTGCTGCGCGGCTTCCTCACCTGAGGGGGCCGTGCGCCGCGCGCGGAAGGGGCGGCCGTGCTCCGGACGCGCCGAGGGGCCGTGCACCGCGCGCACCGGGGCGGCCGTGCA
>NZ_SDOY01000041.1 GCF_004117935.1 Streptomyces roseicoloratus
GCCCGGACATCGTGCGGTCGGTGCACGAGGCGTACTTCGCGGTCGGCGTCGACTGCGTGGAGACCAACACCTTCGGCGCCAACCTGGCGGCCCTGGCCGAGTACGGCATCGAGGACCGCGTCCACGAACTGTCCGAGGCCGGCGCCCGCATCGCGCGGGAGACCGCGGACGCGTTCGCCGCGCGGGACGGCAGGCCCCGCTGGGTGCTCGGCTCCATGGGCCCGGGCACCAAGCTCCCCACCCTCGGGCACGTCACGTACGAGCCGCTGCGCGACGCCTACCAGCGCAACGCCGAGGGCCTGGTCACCGGCGGCGCCGACGCCCTGCTCGTCGAGACCTCGCAGGACCTGCTCCAGACGAAGGCGGCCGTCATCGGCGCCCGCCGCGCCCTGGACCGGCTCGGACTCGACCTGCCGCTGATCGTGCAGGTGACGGTCGAGACGACCGGCACGATGCTGCTCGGCTCGGAGATCGGGGCGGCGCTGACCGCCCTGGAACCGCTCGGCATCGACATGATCGGCCTGAAC
>NZ_SDOY01000042.1 GCF_004117935.1 Streptomyces roseicoloratus
CGTGCTCAAGGCGGGTGCGGCGTTCCTTCCGCTGGACGCCGAGTACCCGCGGGAGCGGATCGCCCACATGCTGGCCGACGCCCGTCCGGCGGCCGTGCTCACCACCGCCGGCTGGCCGCTGCCCGACGTCCTCGACGGCCTCACCGTCCTCGACGCCGCCGAGGACTCCTGTGCCGATCAGCCCGCCGTGCGCCCGCCCGCCCGCGTCACCGCGTCCCACGCCGCGTACGTCATCTACACCTCCGGCTCCACCGGCCTGCCCAAGGGCGTGGTGGTGAGCCACGGGTCGATCGCCGGCCTGCTCGCCGCCCACCGGGCGGAGACCTTCGCCGAGCCCGAGCGGGCCCACGGCCGGCTGCGCGCCGCCCTGACCGCCTCGTTCTGCTTCGACGCCTCCTGGAACGGCCTGCTCTGGATGGTCGCCGGGCACGAACTGCACCTCATCGGCGACGACCTGCGCCGCGACCCCGCAGCCCTGGTCCGCCACTTCCGTGCCACCGGCGTCGACGCCGTCCAGTTCACCCCCACCTACGCCGAACAGCTCGTCGCCGAAGGCCTGCTGGACGAGCCCGCGCCGCGCGTGGTGCTGCTCGGCGGAGAGGCGGTCGGCCAGGCGCTGTGGGACCGGCTGCGCGAGGCCCCGGCCACCACCGGCCACAACCTCTACGGCCCCACCGAATGCACCGTCGACACCCTGCTCCAGTCGTACGACGGCACGGAGCGCCCCACTATGGGACACACCGTCCTCGGCACCCGCGCGTACGTCCTCGACCAGCACCTCCACCCGGTCCCCGCCGGCGTGCCCGGCGAGCTCTACCTGGCCGGCGCGAGCCTGGCCCGCGGCTACCTCGGCCGCGCGGCGCTGACCGCCGAGCGCTTCGTCGCCGACCCGTTCGCGGCGGGGGAGCGGATGTACCGCACGGGCGACCTGGTGCGCCGCGCC
>NZ_SDOY01000043.1 GCF_004117935.1 Streptomyces roseicoloratus
GCCAGGAACCAGGAGCGAAGGCGCCGCAAAGGGCGCCGTCCCGTGTGCCCACCCGTCCCGCCCTGCGGGACGAATGCCCACACGGAGGTGGGCGACACCCACACCGCACCGCCCGGCGCGGGCACACACCGCGGGGGGCGCCACCACCGCACCGCCCAGCCAGGCGCCAGCCCACACGGCGGTGGGCGACGGAGGCGCCGCCCGCCGGGCGCGGGCGCACGAGGGGCGACGCCCGCGCCGCATCGCAGTGGCGTGTGCGGCTGGGCGGCACCCGCACCGTCTGCCGGGTGCGGCCCGCGCGGTGGGGGCGGCGGGCC
>NZ_SDOY01000003.1 GCF_004117935.1 Streptomyces roseicoloratus
CGGTCGGACCGGCCCCGCGGCGGCCGGCGCCGGGCGCGCGGACCCCGTGGCGGCCCGCGGCTCGTCGGCCGGGGCGTCGGCCGACTGGGCGTCACCGACCGGCTTGCGGACGACCACGGGCGGGATCGGACGCGAACCCGGGATGTTGATCCGGATGCGGGTGGTCAGCGTGGTCTCGGTCTTGGGCTCCTCGGACGGCACGGAACCCGTGCCGTCCTGGCCCGGCTCCTGACCGCGCAGACCGTACGGCGGAGTGCCCGAGGGGTACGCGGCCCCGCCGCGCCCCTGGGCGCCGGAGGACGAACTGTCAGTCTCTCGACCAGTTTCACGACTCAAAGCAGGATCTCCCGGTTGGCTCCGCCGCCCGCTCTTGCTGATGCTCGTGGTGATCCGGGCGGTCGGCGGCGCGCACCACCATACTGGCCGCCGCCGATCCGCACCCGACCCGGCGTGGATCCGCCAGGCGCAATCCGTCCGAAGTCAAGGCACTCCCGCGTCAAGTCGGCCTGTTCACGGGGTCGGTCGCATCGGCCGTTGCATCGTGGCGCACATCACAGCGATCGCCATGCCCGCGAGCAGGAAGAACATTTCCCCCAGCCCTCCACCGAACAGGCCGTCGCCTTCCGGGCGTCCGAAGCTGAGGAGCACGACGGAGACGAGCCAGCCGGAACCGGCCGCGGCGACGCCGACCTGGTTGCCGGTGGCCCGCCGGGCGCCGTAGAAGAGGGCTCCGGAGCCGAGGAGGGCGAGCAGCAATCCGGCCGGGAACCAGGCCGCTTGGACGAGGGAGCCGGCCGTGCCGACGAGGAAGCCGAGCACCAGAAGCACGGCGTACCAGACGTATCGGGCGACCGGTGCGAGCGCCGCCGCGTGGCCGTGGTCGGCGCCCGGCGCGCGGCGGGGCGTGGGAGCGGGCGTGCCTCCGGAGGCGGAGGCGCGACTGCGCGGGCCGGTCATGACGCGTCCGTATCCGTGGGGAGGTCCGCGGCGGCGGCCGTGGTCGCGCCGCCGCCCTGACCGGACGGACCCTCCGGCTCCGCCGGGAGGCCCGCGAAGAGGTCGGTCTCGCGTTCGTCGGCGGGCGCGCCGGGCGTGCCGTGGACCAGCTCGTAGTACTCGGTGGTGAAGAGGGGCTGGGCGAGGTTGTTGGAGAGGGCGAAGAAGGGGCCGTCGACGGCGACTTGGGTGGCGTGGGCGGCCATGGCGGCGCTCTTGCGGGCGGCGTACCCGGGCAGGCTCCGGGTGCCGGCCCCGGTTCCGACTCCGGCCACGGCGCCGACCCCGGTGCCGCCGGAGACCTCCGCGGTGATGCGGGCCTCGTCGACCACTCCCGGCACGTCGTCGATCGTCGCGTCCGCCGGGAAGACCGAGCCCTCGGCGCTCAGGCGGGCGAAGGCGGCTTCGGCGACCGGTCGCGGGACGCGGTTCCAGTAGATCTTGGCGATGGCGTGGGCCGGGCCGAGGTCGGGCCGGTACGCCGGGTCGGCGGCGAGTTCGGCGGCGCGCATGGCGACCCGGTGGGCCTGGATGTGGTCCGGGTGGCCGTAGCCGCCGTCGGGGTCGTAGGTGACGAGGACCTGCGGGCGGGTCTCGCGGATCACCTCGACGAGGTACGGCGCGGCGACGTCGACGTCGGTGTTCCAGAAGGCGTTCTCGCGCCGGTTCTGCGGGGCGCCCATCATCCCGGAGTCCCGGAAGCGGCCGGGGCCGCCGAGGAAGCGGTGGTCGGTGACGCCCAGCTCCTTCATCGCGGCGGCGAGTTCGCCGACGCGGTGCTCGCCGAGCCGGTCCTCGCGGTCCGGCGCGAGGTGGGCGAGGCCGGGCGGGATGACCTCGCCCTCCTCGCCCAGGGTGCAGGTCACGAGGGTCACGAGGGCACCCTCGGCCGCGTACCTGGCCATGGTGGCGCCGTTGTTGATCGACTCGTCGTCGGGGTGCGCGTGCACCAGAAGCAGACGACGGGCTGGGAGAACCGTCATGGCCCCACCCTACGAGGCGGGGCCCGCGACGGAGCGGCAGGTCAGACCTTCGGGGTCAGAACTTCAGGCCGCCGATCATGCTCGCCACGTTCGTGGTGAGCGTGCTGATGGACGGGGCGATGGACGAGCTCGCGAGGTAGAAGCCCAGGAGCGCGCAGACCGCCGCGTGACCGGCCTTGAGTCCCGATTTCTTGATCAGAAGGAAGACGACGATCGCCAGCAGCACAACCACCGAAATCGAGAGTGCCACGGCGGTTCACCTCCACACTTCTACGGTCGGACTTACCTGTCGGACAAATCGGTCGGACGTTCGGGTGGCATGTGCCAGAGGATGCATACCCACCTAGCGCTACGGATCATAACTATCCGTGCCATCGCATCGATCGGTGTACGGAGGCATGAGGGGGCGCACGGACGCTAGTTTCGGTCACATGACTTCGCCACGAGAGCAGCCGTCCCCCCAAGAGCAGTCGTCCCAGGTCTCGTTCCCCCGTCAGTACGCGCGGACGCAGCGGTTCACCCTCGGCGCACCGCGCGGTTTCTCGGTCGCGCCGGACGGCGGGCGGGTGGTGTTCCTGCGCTCCGGTTCGGGGACGGACCGCTCGCACCGGCTCTGGGTGCTCGACCTCGACGAGGGCGTGGAGCGGCTCGCGGCGGATCCGGGGGTGCTGCTCGGCGGCGCCGAGGAGGAGTTGTCGCCGGAGGAGCGGGCCCGCCGGGAGCGCAGCCGGGAGGGCTCGGCCGGGATCGTGGGCTACGCGGTGGACGGGGCCGTGGAGTTGGCCGCCTTCGCGCTGTCCGGGCGGCTGTTCGCGGCGGAGCTGCGGGCCGGTACGGCGCGCGAGCTGCCGGTGCCGGGCCCGGTGGTCGATCCGCGGCCCTCGCCCGACGGGCGGTGGATCGCGTACGCGGCGGGCGGCGCGCTGCGGGTGACCGGCGCGGACGGCTCGGGCGACCGGGCACTGGCCGGACCGGAGGCGGAGGCGGAAGGAGTGACGTACGGGCTGGCGGAGTTCGTGGCGTCGGAGGAGATGGACCGCGCCCGGGGCTTCTGGTGGGCGCCGTCCTCGGACCGGCTGCTGGTCGCGCGGGTGGACGAGTCGCCGGTGAACCGCTGGTGGATCGCGGACCCGGCGCACCCGGGCCGTGAGCCGCAGGCGGTCGCCTACCCCGCGGCGGGGACTCCTAACGCGGACGTGCGGTTGTTCGTCGTGGATCTGACCGGAAATCGCACCGAGGTCTTGTGGGACCGGGCCTCCTTCCCGTATCTGGCCCGGGTGCACTGGTCGGCGGCCGGCGCGCCGCTGCTGCTCGTCCAGGCGCGGGACCAGCGGAGCCAGGCGTATCTGACGGTGGACCCGGACACGGGGACGACCGAGGTGGCGCGGGTCGACGAGGACCCGGTGTGGCTCGACCTGTTCACCGGGGTGCCGGCGTGGACCCCGGACGGGGAGCTGCTGCGGATCGCGGACACGGACGGCGCCCGGGTGCTCGCGGTCGGGGACCGGGCCCTCACGGACGCCCGGCTGCACGTGCGGGCGGTCCTCGACGTCGGTGCGGAGGATGTCCTGATCTCGGCGTCCGCGGGTGAGGCGGCCGGGTCTCCCGAGACGGGCGAGATCCATGTGTACCGGGTCGGCCGGCAGGGCGTGGAGCGGGTGTCGGAAGGGACCGGCGTGCACGCGGCGGTGCGCACCGGCCCGGTGACCGTGCTGTCCTCCGCCCGGCCGGACGCACCGGGCAGCGTGGTGCGGGTGCTGCGGGACGGCGAGCGGGTGGCCGAGGTCGCCTCGTACGCGGTGCGGCCGGTGCTCTCGGCGGACGTACGGCTCACCGAGGCAGGCGAGCGGCGGATCCCGTGCGCCGTGCTGCTGCCGTCGTCCTGGCGGGAGGGCGACGGCCCGCTGCCGGTCCTCCTCGACCCGTACGGCGGCCCGCACGGGCAGCGGGTGCTCGCCGCGCACCACGCGCATCTGACGTCCCGGTGGTTCGCCGAGCAGGGCTTCGCCGTCGTCGTCGCCGACGGGCGCGGCATGCCGGGCCGCTCCCCCGCCTGGGAGAAGGCGGTCAGCCGCGACCTGACGCTCGCCCTCGACGACCAGATCGAGGCGCTGCACGCGCTGGCCGGGCGCTTCCCGCTGGACCTCGGCCGGGTCGCGATCCGCGGCTGGTCGTTCGGCGGCTATCTCGCCGCCCTCGCGGCGCTGCGCCGTCCGGACGTGTTCCACGCGGCCGTGGTGGGCGCCCCGGTGACGGACTGGCGGCTCTACGACACCCACTACACCGAGCGGTATCTCGGCCGGCCGGAGCAGGAGCCGGACGTGTACGCGGCGAACTCCCTGCTGACGGACGACGGTCTGACGGCACCGCGGGAGCCGGTCCGGCCGATGATGGTCGTGCACGGCCTGGCCGACGACAACGTCGTGATGGCGCACACCCTGCGGCTGTCGTCCGCACTGCTCGCGGCGGGCCGGCCGCACGAGGTGCTGCCGCTGTCGGGCGTCACGCACATGACCCCGCAGGAGCAGGTCGCGGAGAACCTGCTGCTGCTCCAGGTGGACTTCCTCAGGAGGTCGCTGGGACTGACGGCGTGACGCCGCGGCCGCACCGGTGGGTCCGGCGGCTCACCAGCTGGGCGGGCGGCGGTGCGGCGGGGCCGGCGGCCGGGCGGCGGCGGGGCGGTACGGGACCCGGCGGCGCCGCCCGGGCGGGCCGAGGAGCAGCAGGACCGCGAGCCCGGCGGCCAGCGCGTAGAAGCAGCCGGCGTCGTACGCGACGGCGTACAGGTCCGGTGCGGGCAGGTACGTGTGCCGTTCGGGGCGCAGCGCGGCCGCCGTCCCGGCGGCTCCGGCGCCGGTGAGGAGCAGTCCGGCGAGCAGGCCGAGCGGCCGGGTGTGGCGGGCTCGGGCGAAGGCGCTTCCGGCGGCGGCGAGGAGCAGCAGCACGAGGACGGCGTTGAGCCAGCCGGGCGGTACGGCGAGCGTGGGCAGCATGAGGGAGCGCTCGCCGGTGTAGCGGCCGACGGTGTACTCGGCCGGCAGCAGGGTCGCCCAGCGGAGCTCCCAGGCGGCCCGGACCAGTCCGGCGAGCGCGCACAGGATCCCGGCGGCGACGGCGGGTCCGGTACGCGGGCGCTCCGGCCCGTACGGCTCGTCCCTCGCCTCGTCGCCGCCGCTCCGGCCCCGGCCGCCGCTTCCGGCGTGGTCGCGGTCGTCGTGGCGCCCGGCGGCGGCGGTGACGACGAGTCCGGCGGCGAGGGCGAGGGTGATCAGGGTGGTGACGAGGGCGTCGATGCCGGAGGCCCACAGTCCGGGCAGCCGTAACGCCAGGGTGGTCAGGCCGGTGACGGCGAGCGCGGGCGCGGCGAGCGGGGAGCGCAGGGCGGCGAAGGCGGTGACGGCGTAGGCCACGAGCAGCAGCGGGTCGACGAACGTGGTGCCGGCGGTCCGGTGGGTCCGGAAGCCGTGGTCGCCGGCCCAGTACCAGAGCAGTTCGGTGGTCGGACCGAAGGCGGCGAGGTCGCACAGCAGCCAGACGAAGCCGACGAGGGCGAGTGCGGCGCACAGGGCGGCGCCGGTGAGACGTGCCGTTCGTGTCACAGTCACGGGGCAGATACTCACGGTCGTCCTCGGCCGGGACAAGCGGTTCCGCATATGCGCGGGGCGGGTGCGTCAAGTCGGGCCGCGGGAGCGACCGGCCGGGCCCCTCGGCGCGCCCCGCGGCCGGTCGGACGGCACCCGCGCGACCGTACGCCGTGCGGCCTGCCGCGTCCGCGTCCGCCTGTCGGAGGCGATTCGGTCGGATCGCCTGCGCGTCAAGGCACCTCCGGCCGGTCCGGCCTCGATCCGCCGCGCAGGTTGAAGACCAAGCTAGGAGCCCGCAGGCCCGGTCGGCCCGTCCGCCGGTGGGGGCTGCTCCGGCGACGGAGGCTGTTCCGGCAGCGTGGGCTCCTTCCGGACCGTCCCCTCCCCGGGCGCGGACCCGTCCGGCGCGGACCCGTCTCCCGGCGCAGGGCCCTTTCCCGGCACAGGGCCCTCCCCCGGCGCCGGTCCCTTCCGCAGGGGGGACTGTTCCGGCGACGGAGGCTGCTCCGGCAGTTCGGCCTGCCCCGGCAGGTCCGTCTGCCCGGCCAGACCGGTGTCCTCCGGCAGACCGGTGTCCTCCGGCAGTTCGGCCTGACCCGGCAGTTCGGCCTGCTCCGGGTGGAGGGGCCGGTCCGGAGCCGTTCCCTCCTCCTCCGGCGGGACCACCCGCTTCTCCTCCGCGAAGTGGCAGGCCGAGTCGTGCCTCGCCGGGCTGTCCGTGAGCCGGAAGGCGGCCGGGACGGCGAGCAGCGGGACCTCCAGGGCGCAGCGTTCCTGGGCCTTCCAGCAGCGGGTGCGGAAGCGGCACCCGGAGGGGATGTTGGCCGGGGAGGGCACGTCGCCGGCGAGGATGATCCGCTCGCGGTGCTCGCGCGCGCCCGGGTCCGGCACGGGCACGGCGGAGAGCAGGGCCTGGGTGTAGGGGTGGGTGGGGTGGTCGTAGATCTCGGCGTCGGTGCCGACCTCCACGATCCGGCCGAGGTACATGACGCCGACGCGGTCGGAGATGTGCCGGACGATCGACAGGTCGTGCGCGATGAAGACGTACGACAGCCGGAACTCGTCCTGGAGCCGTTCGAGCAGGTTGACGACCTGCGCCTGGACGGAGACGTCCAGGGCGGAGACCGGCTCGTCGGCGACGATGATCTCGGGCTGGAGGGCCAGGCCGCGGGCGATGCCGATGCGCTGGCGCTGGCCGCCGGAGAACTGGTGGGGATAGCGGTTGATGTACTCGGGGTTGAGGCCGACGACGTCGAGGAGGTCCTGCACCTTGCGGCGCCGGTCGCCCTTGGGCGCGACCTCGGGGTGGATCTCGTACGGTTCGCCGATGATGTCGCCGACCGTCATGCGCGGGTTGAGCGAGGTGTACGGGTCCTGGAACACCATCTGGATGTTGCGGCGCACGGCCCGCAGCGCCCGGGGCGACAGCTTGGTGATGTCGTCGCCCTTGTACGTGATGGTGCCGGAGGTCGGCCGTTCCAGGTTGACCAGCATCTTCGCGACGGTCGACTTGCCGCAGCCGGACTCGCCGACGATGCCGAGGGTCTCGCCCTGGCGGAGGTCGAAGTCGACGCCGTCGACCGCCCGGACGGCGCCGACCTGCTTCTTGAAGAGGATGCCCTGGGTCAGCGGGTAGTGCTTGACGAGGTCGCGGACCTGGAGAATCGCCTCAGCCATGGAGGCACTCCTTCCAGTAGTGGCAGGCGCTGGTGCGCGGTACGGGCGATTCGGTGACCTCGTACAGCGGCGGCACGTCGACCCGGCAGCGGTCGCGGGCGAGCGGGCAGCGCGGGTTGAAGGAGCAGCCGGACGGGATGGCGAGGAGGTTGGGCGGCAGGCCCTTGATGGCGTAGAGCTCCTGGCCCTTCTGGTCGAGGCGGGGGATGGAGTCGAGCAGGCCGCGGGTGTAGGGGTGGGCGGGGGCCTTGTAGATCTCGTGGACGGGCGCCTGTTCGACGATCTTCCCGGCGTACATCACGGCGATCTTGTCGGCGACGTCGGCGACCACGCCGAGGTCGTGGGTGATGAGGATGAGCCCCATGTCGAGTTCGCGCTGGAGCTCGGCGAGCAGGTCCATGACCTGGGCCTGGACGGTCACGTCGAGGGCGGTGGTGGGCTCGTCGGCGATGATCAGTTCGGGTTCGAGGGCGAGCGCCATCGCGATCATGATGCGCTGGCGCATGCCGCCGGAGAACTGGTGCGGGTACTGGCCGACGCGCTCCTTGGCGGCCGGGATGCGGACCCGGTCCATGAGTTCGACGGCCCTGGCGCGGGCGTCCTTGCGGGACATGCCGCGGTGGACCTCGAACATCTCGCCGAGCTGGTCGCCGACGCTGAGCACCGGGTTGAGGGAGGACAGCGCGTCCTGGAAGATCATCGCCATCTTCGCGCCGCGGATCTTGCGCCGTTCGTCCTCCTTGAGGGTGAGCAGGTCCTGGCCCTGGAAGAGGATCTCGCCGCCGGTGATCTTCCCGGGCGGCATGTCGAGGATGCCCATGACGGCCTGGGCGGTGACGGACTTGCCGGAGCCGGACTCGCCGAGCACCGCGAGGGTCTCCCCCGCGTCGACGGAGTAGTTGACGCCGTTGACCGCCTTGGCCACCCCGTCGCGGGTGTGGAACTCCACGTGCAGGTCGCGCACTTCGAGCAGCATGGTCGGCTACCTCAGCTTGGGGTCGAGGGCGTCGCGCACCGCGTCGCCGAGCATGATGAAGGCGAGCACCGTGACGGCGAGCGCGCCGGCCGGCCAGAGCAGCATGTGCGGGGCGTTGCGGATGTACGGGGAGGCCGAGGAGATGTCGATGCCCCAGGACACGGTCGGCGGCTTCAGGCCGACGCCCAGGTACGAGAGGGTCGCCTCCAGGGAGATGTACGTGCCGAGCGCGATGGTCGCGACGACGATGACGGGCGCGACGGCGTTCGGGGTGATGTGGCGCAGCAGCATCCGGGAGTTGGAGGCGCCGAGGGCGCGGGCCGCCTGCACGTAGTCGTTCTGTTTGGCGGTGATGACGGAGCCGCGGGCGATGCGGGAGATCTGCGGCCAGCCGAGCAGCACCATGAAGCCGACGACGGGCCAGACGGTGGAGCTGGTGACGACGGACAGCAGCACCAGGCCGCCGAGGACGACGGGGATGGCGAAGAAGACGTCGGTGATGCGCGAGAGGAAGCCGTCCCAGGCGCCGCCGAAGAAGCCGGCGAGCCCGCCGAGGGCGCTGCCGAGGAGGGCGACGCCGAGGGTGGCGCAGACGCCGACGGTGACGGAGGTCCGGGCGCCGTAGACGGTGCGGGTGTAGACGTCGCAGCCCTGCCCGTTGAAGCCGAAGGGGTGTCCGGGCTGGGAGCCTTCCTGGGCCTTGGACAGGTCGCAGTCGAGGGGGTCTCCGGAGGCGATGAGGGACGGCCAGAGGGAGATGACGACCAGGAAGAGGATGACGAGTCCGGAGAGGATGAAGACGGGGTTGCGGCGCAGGTCGCGCCAGGCGTCGGACCACAGGGAGCGGGGCTTCCTGTCGGGGCCGCTTCCTTCGGGGCCGCTGCCTTCGGGGCCGTCGAGGGTCTTCTCGAGGGTCTCCGCCTCGGCCGTGCCGAGGTCGGCGGTGCCGCCGGCTCCGGTGGAGGCGACGGCGCGTCCCTCGGCGCCGTACGACTCCAGCGGCTCATACGGTTCAAGCGGCTCAGGCATAGCGAATCCTCGGGTCGAGTACGGCGTACAGGAGGTCGACCAGCAGGTTGGCCAGGAGGAACACCAGGACGAGGACGGTCACGAAGCCGACCACGGTCTGGGTGTTCTGGCGCACGATGCCCTGGTAGAGCTGGTAGCCCACGCCGTGGATGTTGAAGATCCGTTCGGTGACGATGGCGCCGCCCATCAGCGCGCCGACGTCGGCGCCGATGAAGGTCACCACGGGGATGAGGCTGTTGCGCAGCAGGTGACGGGTGATCACCCGGCGGCGCGGCAGGCCCTTGGCGACGGCCGTGCGGACGTAGTCGGCGCGCTTGTTCTCGGCGATCGAGGTGCGGGTGAGCCGGGTGACGTACGCGAGGGAGACGGAGGCGAGGACGAGTCCGGGGACGATGAGCTCGTCGAAGGGCGCCTCGGGCGAGACGGCCGGCTCGATCCAGCCCCATTTCACTCCGAGGAGGAGCTGGACCAGCAGGCCGATGACGAAGATGGGGACGGACAGGACGACCAGGGTGAGCAGCAGCACCGTGGTGTCGACGGGGTGGCCGCGCTTGAGGCCGGTGATCACGCCGAGGGTGATGCCGATGACGATCTCGAAGAGGATCGCGACGATGGTGAGCCGGATGGTGACCGGGAAGGCGTCGGCCATCAGCTCGGTGACGGGCTGTCCGTTGAACGCGGTGCCGAAGTCGCCGGTGAACAGGTTGCCCATGTAGGTCAGGTATTGCTGCCAGACCGGCTTGTCGAGGCCGAACTCCTTCTTCAGCTGGGCGGCGGTCGCCGGGTCGCACTGGCGGTCGCCGCACAGGCCGGCGATGGGGTCGCCCATCACGTTCACCATCAGGAAGATCAACAGCGTGGCGCCGAAGAAGACCGGGATCATCTGCAGCAGACGCCGGATCACATATCGACCCATGTCAGGCTCCGGGGGTTGAAGGAAGACCTACGGCCCGGCGCGGAGTTCCGCGGGCCGGGCCGTACGCCACCGACCTGCTACGGCGTCACTTGACCTTGATCTGGTCGTAGACGGGGACGCTGAACGGGTTGAGCGTCACGTTCTCCACCCGGTCCGAGTAGCCGGCGCTGCCGTTCTGGTACCAGAGCGGGATGGCGCCCATGTCGCCCTTGAGGACTTCCTCGGCCTGCTGGAACAGCCCGACGGCCTTCGTGGTGTCGGTCTCCGCGTTGGCCTGGTTCACGAGCTTGTCGAACTCCGGGTCGGAGTACTTGCCGTCGTTGGACGAGGCGTTCGTGAAGTACAGCGGCTGGAGGAAGTTCTGGATGAGCGGGTAGTCCATCTGCCAGCCGGCCCGGAAGGGGCCCTTCATCTTCTGGGTGCTGACCTGGGCGCGGAAGTCGGCGAAGGTGCCGATCGGGTTGCCCACGCAGGCCTTGTTGTTGCCGAGGGCGTTGTTGATGGAGTTGCAGACGGCGTCCACCCACTCCTTGTGGGAGCCGGTGTCGGCGTTGTACGAGATCGTCATCGTGCCGCCCGGGATGCCGCCGCCCTCGGCGACCAGCTTCTTGGCCTCGGTGGGGTTGTACTCGCAGGCGCTGCCGCAGATCTCCTTGTAGCCGCCGTCGGCGCCGAGGACCGGGGACGTCCAGTCCTTCGCGGGCGTGCGGGTCTTCTGGAAGATCGTCTCGGTGATCTGGTCGCGGTTGATCGCCATGGACAGGCCGGTGCGGAGCTTCTCCTGGCCGGGCTTGTTCCAGGCGGGGTCGTAGAACGGGAAGGAGAGCGTCTGGATGATGCCGGCCGGGGTGTTGATGTAGCGGTCGCCGAGGTCGGCGGAGACGTTCTTGAGCTGCGAGGCGGGGACGTCGTCGACGAGGTCGAGGTTGCCGGCCACGAGGTCGGTGTAGGCGGTGTTGTTGTCCGTGTAGACCTTGAGGGTGATGCCGCCGTTCTGCGCCTTGTCGGTGCCCGGGTAGCCGTCCCACTTCTTGAGGACCATCTGGGAGCCCCTGGAGTAGGAGTCCACGGTGTACGGGCCGTTGCCGACCGGCTTCGCCAGCCAGGCGGCGTGGTCGGTGAAGAAGGCCTGCGGCAGCGGGGAGAAGGCGGCGTAGCCGAGGGTGTCGGGGAAGGTGGAGAACTTCTGCGTCAGCTTGACGGTGAAGGTCCGGGGGCCGGTGACCTTGAGGCCGGACATGGTCTCGGCGGTCGGCGCGCCCTTCTCGGGGTGGACCTGGTCGTAGCCGTCGATGTAGCCGAAGAAGTAGGCGTTCTTCTGGTTGTTCTTCAGGTGGGCGCCGTAGTTCCAGGCGTCGACGAAGGACTTGGCGGTGACCTGCTCGCCGTTGGAGAAGGTCCAGCCGTCCTTGACGGTGACGGTGAAGTTCGTCGAGTCCGTGGTCTCGATCTTCTCGGCGAGCATGTCCTTGGCCTCGCCGGTCTTCGGGTCGTACTGCTTGAGCCCGCGGAAGATCATCGAGAGGACCTTGCCGCCCTGCACCTCGTTGGTGTTCGCCGGCTCCAGCGGGTTCTGCGGGTCGCCCCAGGAGGAGCTCACGACGCCGTCCGCGCCCCCGCCGCCGCCGTCGCCACCGCCGCCGCAGGCGGTCGCCGCGAGGGCGACTGCGGTGGCCAGAGCGGCCCACTTGGCGTGCGTGGCTCCGCGCATGGAGTGCCTCCCGATGTCCTCAGTGTGACTTAGGGCCCAATATCACCCGATCTGACGGGGAGTGCACTTTTACGGCGTCCGGATGAACGCCCGGAGACACACGAAGGCCCCGGCTCCCCCCCTGGGGTGGCCGGGGCCTTCACGTCACGTCACACGGGCTCAGCTCGCGTGCACGACGTCCTTCTCCTCCGCGAAGTGGCACGCGGACTGGTGCGCGGCGGGGGTGTCCAGACCGCGGAAGCGCTCCGGGACCGCGAGCACCGGCACCTCGGTGGCGCACTTGTCCTGCGCCTTCCAGCAGCGGGTGCGGAAGCGGCAGCCCGACGGCGGGTTGGCCGGCGAGGGCACGTCACCGGTGAGGATGATGCGCTCGCGGTTGGCGCGGGCTTCCGGGTCCGGCACCGGCACCGCGGAGAGCAGCGCCTGCGTGTACGGGTGGGTCGGGTGGTCGTAGATCTGCACGTCCGTGCCGATCTCGGCCATCTTGCCCAGGTACATCACGCCGACGCGGTCCGAGATGTGCCGGACGATCGACAGGTCGTGCGCGATGAAGATGTAGGAGAGGTTGAACTCGTCCTGCAGCTTCTCCATCAGGTTGACGACCTGCGCCTGGACGGACACGTCCAGGGCGGACACCGGCTCGTCGCAGATGATGATCTCCGGGTTGAGCGCGAGGCCGCGGGCGATGCCGATGCGCTGGCGCTGACCGCCGGAGAACTGGTGCGGGTAGCGGTTGATGTACTCCGGGTTGAGGCCGACGACGTCGAGCAGCTCCTGCACCTTGCGGCGCCGGTCGCCCTTCGGGGCCACCTCGGGGTGGATGTCGAAGGTCTCGCCGATGATGTCGCCGACCGTCATGCGCGGGTTGAGCGAGGTGTACGGGTCCTGGAACACCATCTGGATGTTCCGGCGCACGGCCTTCAGGGCGCGGCCGGACAGCTTGGTGATGTCCTGGCCCTTGTAGAAGACCTCGCCCGCGGTGGCGCGCTCCAGGTTCATCAGGAGCTTGGCGACCGTGGACTTGCCACAGCCGGACTCGCCCACGATGCCGAGGGTCTCGCCCTGGTAGAGGTCGAAGGAGACCCCGTCCACGGCCTTGACCGCGCCGACCTGCTTCTTGAAGAGGATGCCCTGCGTCAGCGGGAAGTGCTTCTGCAGGTTGCGCACCTGGAGGATCGGCTCGCCGCGCTGGATCGGCGCGTCGATGGCGGCTACGGCCTCCGCCTCGGACACGGCCCCGGCCTCGTTCGTCTTGCTCGGCTCAGCCATGGATCGTCTCCTTCCAGAAGTGGCAGGCGCTCTTGCGGCCCGGCAGCTCGGTGCCGTCCTGCTCGGTGACCGGCACCAGGGGCGGGACCTCGGTGTGGCACAGGTCGGTGGCCTTCGGGCAGCGCGGGTTGAAGGCGCAGCCCGACGGGATCTTGAGCAGGTTGGGCGGCAGGCCCTTGATCGCGTAGAGCTCCTGGCCCTTCTGGTCCAGGCGCGGGATCGAGTCCAGCAGACCCCGGGTGTACGGGTGGGCCGGGCGCTTGTACAGCTCGTGCACCGGCGCCTGCTCGACGATCCGGCCGGCGTACATGACCGCGATCTTGTCCGCGACGTCGGCGACGACGCCGAGGTCGTGGGTGATCAGGATCAGGCCCATGTTGAATTCCTGCTGGAGCTCCGCGAGGAGGTCCATCACCTGGGCCTGCACGGTCACGTCGAGCGCCGTGGTGGGCTCGTCCGCGATGATCAGGTCCGGCTCGAGGGCCAGCGCCATGGCGATCATGATGCGCTGGCGCATGCCGCCGGAGAACTGGTGCGGGTAGTCCGAGACGCGGGCCTTGGCGGCCGGGATCTTGACCCGGTCCATCAGCTCGATGGCCCTGGCCGTGGCGTCCTTCTTGGACAGGCCCTGGTGCACCCGGAACATCTCGCCGAGCTGGTAGCCGACGGAGAGGACCGGGTTCAGCGAGGACAGCGCGTCCTGGAAGATCATCGCGATCTTGCGGCCGCGGATCTTCCGGCGCTCCTCGTTGGACATCTTCAGCATGTCCTGGCCGCGGAACAGGATCTCGCCCTGCGGGATCTTGCCGGGAGGCATGTCGAGGATGCCCATGATGGCCTGGGCGGTGACGGACTTGCCGGAACCGGACTCGCCGAGCACGGCCAGCGTCTCACCGGCGTTCACCGAGTAGTTGACGCCGTTGACGGCCTTGGCCACACCGTCGCGGGTGTGGAACTCGACGTGCAGGTCACGGACTTCGAGCAGCGGCCCGGTGTGGTCGCCGCCGCGCGGCGCGGGGACGGTCGCGGTCTTGTCGATAGTGCTCACGTGTACGCCCTCCTCAGCGCAGCTTGGGGTCGAGGGCGTTGCGGACGGCTTCGCCGAGCATGATGAACGCCAGGACGGTGATGCTCACCATGATCGACGGGTACAGCAGGATGTGCTGCGACGTACGGATCGCCTGAACGCCGGCGGAGATGTCGACGCCCCACGAGACGGTCGGGGACGCGAGGCCCAGGCCGAGGTAGGACAGGGTGGCCTCGGCCGAGATGTAGCCGCCGAGCGCGATGGTGGCGACGACGATCACCGGGGCCATGGCGTTCGGCAGGATGTGCCGGAACAGGATCCGGGTCGTGCCGGCGCCGAGCGCCTTCGCGGCTTGCACGTAGTCGGCCTGCTTCACCGTGATCACGGCACCGCGCATGACGCGGGTGATCTGGGTCCAGCCGAGGAAGGCCAGGGCGAAGACGACGACCAGGATGGTGCGGTCGGTGAAGGACTGCAGGACGACCATGGCGCCGAGCAGGAACGGGATGCCGAAGAAGATGTCGGTGATCCGGGACAGGACGGCGTCGATGACGCCGCCGAAGTAGCCGGAGATCATGCCCATGATGCTGCCGACGACCGTGACGATCGCGGTGACGGCGACGCCGACGATGATCGAGGCACGGGTGCCGTGGATCAGACGGGCGTAGACGGAGCGGCCCTGGATGTCGTAGCCCAGCCAGCCCTCGGAGCCGATCTTGCCGAGCTCGGGCTTGCCCACGTAGTGGTGGACGAGGTCACCCGCGGTCGGCGAGGCGCTGGTGAAGAGGCCCGGCAAGGCGGCGATCAGCAGCAGGAAGAAGATCAGCACCGACGACACGATGAAGTACGGGTTGCGGCGCAGGTCATGCCAGGCGTCGCCCCACAGGGAGCGGGCCTTCTCCTGCTGCGGTGCGGCGGCCGCGACGACGGAGGGGGTGTCGACGGCTTCGTCTGCCGGGGCGGCGGTCTTGGTCACGTCAGGCATAACGGATCCTCGGGTCCAGGACCGCGTACAGCAGGTCGATGAGCAGGCTGGTGACGAGGTAGACGATCACCAGGATGGTGACGAGTCCGACCAGGGTGCTGCCTTCACGGCGCGTGATGGACTCGTAGATGACGCCACCGACACCCTTGATGTTGAAGATGCCTTCGGTGACGACGGCGCCGCCCATGAGCGCGCCGATGTCGGTGCCGAGGAAGGTGACGACCGGGATCATCGAGTTGCGCATCAGGTGGACGCCGATGACACGGCGTCGGGGCAGGCCCTTGGCGACGGCCGTGCGCATGTAGTCGGCGCGCAGGTTCTCCGCCATCGAGGTACGGGTCAGACGCGCCACGTACGCGAGGGAGAGACCGCCGAGCACGATCGCCGGCGCGATCAGTTCGTCCCAGTTCTGCTCGGTGCTGACGTTCGGCTCGATCCAGCCGAGCTGGAACGCGAACACCATCTTGATGATGAAGCCGAGCACGAAGACCGGGATCGACATGATCAGCAGGGTGAAGATGAGGACCGCGTTGTCCGCGAGGCGGCCGGCCTTCAGGCCCGCGATGATGCCAAGACCGATGCCGAAGGTGAGCTCGAACGCGAAGGCCAGCGCCGCGAGTTGCATCGTGATGGGGAACGCGTCACCCAGCACCTCGGTGACCGGGCGCCCATTGCGGATCTGGGTGCCGAAGTCGAAGTGCAGGATGATGTTGGTCATGTAGTTCCAGTACTGCTGCCAGATCGGCAGATCCAGTCCCAGTTCATGTCTCTTCGCGGCGAGAGTCGCCGGGTCCGCGCCCTTGTCTCCGAACAGCCCGAGAACGGGGTCACCGGGAAGGCTGTAGACCATGAAGAAAATGAGAAAGGTTGTCCCGAGGAAGACCGGGATCATCTGGAGCAGTCGTCGTGCGACATAGCGCCCCATCATGCCTCCGTTGAGATGTCACAGCGGCAGCCGGACGGGCCCTTCCTCGACCCCGCTCCCGGATTCGGGCACGGCGGATCGTGGAAGGGCCCCCCAGCCACTGCGTAAGGCGCCGCGGGGAGCCGGCCGGCGGGTGGCCGGCTCCGTCACGGCTTACGGACTACGCTGGGTTGATTACTTCTTGACCTCGATGAGGTTGAGAATCGGGTCACCGGCCTGGTCGTACTTGACGCCGCTGACCTTCTCTCCGTAGCCCGCGTTGACCTTGTAGTACCAGAGCGGGATCGACGGCATGTACTTGACCAGGTCCTTCTCGGCCTCCTGGAACAGCTTCACGGACTCGTCGAGAGTCTTGGCGCTCTCGGCGGCCTGAAGCTTGGCGTCCAGCTCCTTGTTGGAGAAGCCACCCTGGTTGCCCGCAGCGCCGGTCTTGAACAGGTCGCTGAGGAAGTTGCCGTTGACCGGGTAGTCCAGCGACCAGGCCGAGCGGTACATCGACTTGACCTGCTTGCTCTTACGAGCGGCGAGGTCGGCCTGGAAGTCCGGCTTGCTGTCGCCCGTGCACTGCACGCCGACGGACTGCTGGATGGAGTTGCAGACCGCGTCGACCCACTCCTTGTGGCCGCCGTCCGCGTTGAACTGGATGGAGATCTTGTTGCCGGGGACACCGCCACCGGCCTTGATGAGCTCCTTGGCCTTGGCCGGGTCGAACTTGGTGACGTCGCCCGCGGCGTTCTCCTGGTAACCGAGAACACCCTTGGCCACCCAGCCGGTCGCCGGCTCACGGGTGCCCTGGAGCACCGTCTTGGTGATGGTGGCGCGGTCGATGGCCATGGACAGGCCCTGGATGACCTTGACGTCGACCGGCTTCGGCTTCGACCACTGGTCGGCGTAGAACGCGACGGCGATCGACTGGATCGCGGAGTGGTCGGCGTCCACGGCGCGGTCGCCGAGGTCCTGGTGGTAGACCGGGAGGTCCTTCGGACCGACCTGGCGCAGGACGTCGAGGTTGCCCGACTTCAGGTCCTCGTACGCGGCCTCGAGGCCGGTGTAGTTCTTGAAGACCACACCGCCGTTCTTGGCCTTGTTCGGGCCCTTGTAGCCGTCGAAGCGGACGATCTCGATCTTCTTCTTGTGGTCCCAGCTCTTGAACTTGTAGGGACCGTTGCCGACCGGCTTCTCACCAGCGGCCTTGGGGTCCTTGTAGAAGGACTCCGGCAGCGGCGCGAAGGGGATGTAGGCGAGCTTGTGACCGAAGGCCGGGACCGACCCCTTCAGCTCGATGGTGAAGGTGGTGTCGTCGACGATCTTCAGACCCTCGAGCTTGTCCGCGGTCGGCTTGGCGCCCTCGGCCTCGGGGTGCAGGGCCTCGAAGCCCTTGATGTCGGAGAACCAGGACGCGAGGCCCATGGCGTTCTTGACGTTGGCGTTCCAGTTCCACGCGTCCACGAAGGACTTGGAGGTCACCGGGGTGCCGTCGTGGAAGGTCCAGCCCGGCTTGAGCTTGACGGTCCACGTCTTCGAGTCGGTCGTGGTGAGCGACTCGGCGTTGATCATCTCGAGCGAACCGTCGGCCTTGTAGTCGACCAGGGTCGAGAACAGACCGGACATGACCAGGGAGCCGTTCGACTCCATCGTGTCACCGGTGTGCAGGAGCTTCTCCGGCTCACCCAGTTCGACCGAGAAGATGCCGTTGGGGTCGACGGCGCCCGCGGCACCCTTGTCCCCGTCGCTCTTACCCCCGCCACAGGCGGTCGCTGCCAGGGCGACGACGATCGCGCCCGCTACCCACTTGGCGCTCTTGGCACCGCGCATGGGTTCCTCCTCATGAGTCCACTAGTCACTACAAGAAGGGCACCCCGGGTGATGCCGACACCCCTGACGGCGTTTCACCCATGTACCCCGAGTGTGCTCGTGAGTCGGCACTCCCCACAGTGCGTGACCCATTGACCCGAGCTCAATGGAGCCAACTATTAAGTACGCCCGGGCTGTAAACCACACTTAAGTGGTCTCGGTTTGACAACATCAGCAAGGGCCGTAAGACCGAAATCCGGACAAAGCGAGCACAGACAGACAGCGACGAAACGGACCGTTAACACACGTTCCGGAGAGCGACGACCGATATCCGGACGCCACTGCTCCGAAATCAGGTTGACGAAAAGTTGACGATCGAGGCAGAAAGGTCCGGCCCCTCGCACGTCGTACGAGGGGCCGGACCCGGAGTGTGATGTTCCGCTCAGCCGGCCCCGAAGCGGGGCCGGCGGCGGGCGGCGTCAGCCGTGGCTGACGTCGCGACAGGCGGTCGCCGATGACCGGCAGTTGCCGTCGTGTCAGCCGTTCTTGGCGCGGGAGGCCGCACGGGCGCGCTCGCGCTGGTCCAGGTTGACCTTGCGGATGCGCACGGCCTCCGGGGTCACCTCGACGCACTCGTCGTCGCGGCAGAACTCCAGGGACTGCTCCAGGGAGAGCTTGCGCGGCGGGACGATCGCCTCGAACGAGTCGGCGGAGGAGGAGCGCATGTTGGTGAGCTTCTTCTCCTTGGTGATGTTCACGTCCATGTCGTCGGAGCGCGAGTTCTCACCGACGATCATGCCCTCGTAGACCTCGGTGCCCGGGTCGACGAAGAGCACGCCGCGCTCCTGGAGGTTGGTCATCGCGAACGCGGTGACCGAACCGGCGCGGTCGGCGACCAGGGAGCCGTTGTTACGGGTCTGCAGCGGGCCGAACCACGGCTCGTGGCCCTCGTGGATCGAGTGCGCGATGCCGGTGCCGCGGGTCTGCGTCAGGAACTCCGTACGGAAGCCGATGAGGCCGCGGGACGGGACGACGAACTCCATGCGGACCCAGCCGGAGCCGTGGTTCGACATGTTGTCCATGCGGCCCTTGCGGACGCCCATGAGCTGGGTGACGGCGCCCATGTGCTCCTCGGGCACGTCGATCGTCATGCGCTCGACCGGCTCGTGGACCTTGCCGTCGACGTCCTTGGTGACGACCTGCGGCTTGCCGATGGTCAGCTCGAAGCCCTCGCGGCGCATCTGCTCGACCAGGATGGCCAGGGCGAGCTCACCGCGGCCCTGGACCTCCCAGGCGTCCGGGCGCTCGGTGTCCAGGACGCGGAGCGAGACGTTGCCGATCAGCTCGCGGTCCAGGCGGTCCTTCACCTGGCGGGCGGTGACCTTGCGGTCCTTGACCGCGGCCTTGGCGTCCGCGCCCTTGCCGGTGCCGCCGCGGCCGACCAGCGGGGAGGTGTTGGTGCCGATGACCATGGAGATCGCGGGCTCGTCGACCGTGATCAGCGGGAGGGCGACCGGGTTCTCCGGGTCGGCCAGGGTCTCGCCGATCATGATGTCGGGGATGCCGGCGACGGCGCAGATGTCACCGGGGCCGGCGACCTCGGCCGGCTTGCGGGTGAGCGCCTCGGTCATCATCAGCTCGGTGATGCGGACGCTCTGGATCGAGCCGTCGCGCTTGATCCACGCGACCGTCTGGCCCTTGCGCAGCTCGCCCTGCTCGACGCGGAGCAGCGCGATGCGGCCGAGGAAGTTGTCGGCGTCGAGGTTGGTGACGTGGGCCTGGAGCGGCGCGTCCTCCTCGTACGTCGGGGCGGGGACGTGCTCCAGGATCGTGGAGAAGAAGGGCTCCAGGTTGGTGGAGTCCGCCGGGACGGTGCCGTCCTCGGGCTTGGTCAGCGAGGCGATGCCGTCACGGCCGCAGGCGTAGACGATCGGGAACTCGATCTGGTCCTCGTCGGCGTCCAGGTCCAGGAACAGGTCGTAGGTCTCGTTGACGACCTCGTCGATCCGGGAGTCCGGGCGGTCCGTCTTGTTGATGCAGAGGATGACGGGCTTGCGCTGCTGGAGGGCCTTGCGCAGCACGAACCGGGTCTGCGGGAGCGGACCCTCGGAGGCGTCCACCAGGAGGACGACGGCGTCGACCATCGACAGACCGCGCTCGACCTCGCCACCGAAGTCGGCGTGGCCGGGGGTGTCGATGATGTTGATCGTGATCGGGGCCCCGCCGTCCTTGGGGTGGTACTTCACCGCCGTGTTCTTGGCGAGGATCGTGATGCCCTTCTCACGCTCCAGGTCGTTCGAGTCCATCATGCGGTCGTCGAGCTGCTGGTGGGCGGCGAAGGCACCGGCCTGCTTGAGCATGGCGTCGACGATGGTCGTCTTGCCGTGGTCGACGTGGGCGACGATGGCGACGTTACGGATGTCGTGGCGCGTGGGCATGGGTGGCTTGCGCTTCTCTCGGATCGTGGGAATCGGCGTCAGTTCCTCTTACGCCCGCCGGGCGGACGCGCCACGGCTACGTCCTATGGTACGGGGCTGGCGTGCAAGGGGCTTCCCCGGAGGGATCCGAGAGGGTCTACTGGGAGGTTTCAGGGTGTGGGGAAGATCATGCGACCGGGTCAAAGGGTCGTCGTGATCCTGCCCGCCGGGGTCGCCGGCGGGCAAGGAACTTGAGCTGCTTCTGAGCTTGCGACTTGGAGTTTCGGCCGCTTTCGGGTAATGGGGCGGTTTGCGTACGGCCGGGGCGAGGGCGGAGCCCGGGGTTCCGGGCTCCGGCAGGCCTCGGGACCGGACCCGTGTCAACAACGCTCGTGATCGATACGCCTAGTGCTTGTTGCGCTCGGCGCCCTTCGCCGTCTCCGGCTTCTTGAAGCCGATGTCCTGGTAGCGGGGGGCGGCGAAGCCCCAGGCGCCGGCGTTCACCAGCTCGGGCTTGGCGGCCACGAGCTGCGGGCGCTGGTAGAGGGGGATGGAACCGGCCGCGGCCCAGATCCGGGCGTCGGCCTGGCGGACCAGGTCGCGGGCCTCCTCCTCGTCGAGGGTGCTCGCCGCCTGGTCGAAGAGCTGGTCGATGCGGTCGGTGCCGACCCGGGCGTAGTTCTGCTCGACGAGCAGCGAGCCGTCGGAGGCCGGCTCCGGCTTGGCGTAGATCGGCCGGGCGTCGGTCGCCGGGAAGGCGGTGGCGGGCCAGGAGTAGAGGGCCAGGTCGTACTCGCCGGAGGCGATGTGGTCCTTGAAGAAGCTCTCGTCGGAGACCTTCGTCACCTCGGTGCGGATGCCGACCGCGTCGAGCATCCGGACGATCCGGTCGCCGACCGCCCGCAGCGACTCCGAGCCCGGCCCGGAGGGCAGGACGAAGCGGAGGCTGAGCGCCTTGCCGTCCTTGCCGAGCGCCTGCGCGGCCGCGTCCGCCACGGCCGGGGCGGCGGAGCCGCGCGGCGCGTAGGCGCCGGCGACGGGCTTGGCCGGGTGGGCCTGGAGCTGGGACTGGGCCTGGGTGCCGGCGCCGGCCGCGCCCGAGCCGGTGTCGAGGGCCTCGGCCTGGCGGAGCAGGGCGGCGCTCTGGAAGGCGGCGACGGGGGCCGGGGCGAGGATGTTGGTGCCGTTCTCCGGGCCACCGGGGCCGATCAGCGGGCTGGTCCTGCGCTCGCCGGGCTTGTCGTCGCCGACGATGTACATGCCCTCGTCGGAGGCGACGTCGGCCTCCTTCTTCCGCGCCTTCTCGTCGGCGGCCTTCTTCTCCGCCGCCTTCTTCTCGGCGGCCTTCTTCTCCGCCGCCTTCTCCTCGGCGGCCTTCTCCTCGGCCGTCTTCTCCTCGCCGTCCGCGGCCTTCTTCTCCGCGTCGGCCTTCTTCTCCGCGTCGGTCTTCCCGGCGGTCTTCTTCTCGTCCTTCTCCGCGGCGGCCTTCTTCTCCGCCTCGCTGCCCGCCTTCGTCCCGTCCGTCGCGGGCTTCTTCAGCGCGCCGCCCGGGACCCAGCCGGCGTCGGCGAGCAGCGCCCGCGCCTCCTTGGTGTCCTGGTCGCCGAGCGCGTCGCTGCTGTCGGCGTACGCGGCCTGGCCGGCGAGCGCGAGGTGGCTGCCCGGCGGCTTCGCCGGGAGCCCCAGCGGCTTGAGCACGGTCTCGGCCAGCTCCTGGCGGTTGATGGCGCGGGCCACGGCCCGGCGCACCCGCTCGTCGGAGAGCGGTCCCGACTCGCCGTTGAGGGAGAGCTGGGTGTAGGCGGGCTCCAGGGACTTGCGGACGACGAGCTTCGCCAGGCCCTTCTGCTCCGCGGCGTACGCGGCGGCGGCCTTGCGGTTCTTCTCGCGGGCCGCCCGTACCTCCGCGGCCTTCTCCTCGTCGGAGCCGTACGCGAGCGCCCAGGACTTGAGGGCGTCGGCGGGGGTGATCCCGGCGCCGGGCCCGTGGGCGACGACGGGGCCGTGTGCTCCGCTCTTGGCGGCGCGGGCGTCCCGTACGGCGAGGGCGATCCGCTCGGCGGTGGCCTGGTCGATCTCGGCCAGGTCCAGCTTGCCCGCGGCAAGCGCGGCGGCCCGGCCGGAGCGCGGGACGGCGGTGAGGACGATGCTGTCGAGCTTGGCGCTCTGGCCCCACCAGCGCGGGTTGCGGGTGAGGGTGACGCTGCCGTTCTTCCGGTCGACGGTCTTGAGGAGGAACGGTCCTGCGGTGGCCTTGAGGGTGCCGCGCGCGCCGTCGTTGAAGGTGTTCGGGGAGCCCATCACCTCCTTCGGGTAGAGCGGGGTGAAGAGCGCGCGCCAGTCGGCGTAGGGCTTGGCGAAGGTGACCCGGACCTCCAGGTCGTTCTTGCCCCGCTCGATCTTCTCGATCCGCTCGTAGCCGGCGTTGCGGGCGGTCCAGTACGCGGTGTCGCGACCGCTGAGCGCGCGCCACTGGGCGACGAAGTCGGGTGCGCCGATCTCCCGGCCGTTGCTCCAGACGGCCTGCTGGTTGAGCTTGTAGAGGACGACCTGCCGGGGTTCGGTCTCGACGACCTGGGCGGACTCCAGGAAGTCCGGGTTGAGCTTCGGCCGGCCTCGCTCGTCGAGGGTGTGCAGGGCGGGGAGCACGGCCCCGGCGACCCGGGCGGTGGCGGTGTCGGCGTCGGCCTGGAAGGCGTTGAGCGTGGTGGGCAGCGCGTCGACGGCCCAGCGCAGGGTTCCGCCGTCGGCGACCCGGTCGCGTGCGGCCGGCGCGTTGTCCTGGGCGGCGGCGGGCGGCTCGTCGCCGCTGTCGCCGGAGCTGCATCCGGCGAGCACCGCGAGGGCGAGGACCGCGCTGCCGAGGGAGGCGACGGAGCGGAGCGTGCGGGAGCGGGGGCTCCTGGAGCATGTCCTCCCGCGTGGGGCGCCGACCTGGGACATGACTTGTACCCCTTCGTCCGGTTTCATGCCATTTGGAGATGATCACACCTATTGCTCATACACTGAAAAGGACGGAGCGGATCCGGTGACGGCGACACGGCGGCACGGCCGGCAAACCCCACCCGTGCGGCCCAACCGCCCGGACGCCGGGGCGCTCCGGACGAGTGGAATCCCGTGCACACGGCTTCACAAGCGGGATGTGACGCGCGACACTCGCGTGTGACCCGCGCTCGCGGAAGCTCGCGGAGGTGAGGGCAACCATGTCCGTTCAGGACGATCTGGCGGCCGTCAGGCGCCGTCTGCAGGACCTGGAACACACGGTCGAGGAACTGGAACGCCGCGTCGGGGCGGAGCGGGCCGCGCCCGGGATGCCGGCGAAGGGACGCGCCGAGAGCATGGTGACGATCCCCGACACCCCGTACGACTCCCAGAAGTGGACGGACACCGACGACGAGGGCCTGGGAGCACGCGACCGCCACGCGCCGTAGAGCCGAGGAGGCCCTGTTGGCCACAGGTACCGAACCCCCTTCGGCGGCGACGGGGGTGCGCTCCGCGGGGCGCGCCTCCCTCGCCGCCCGTCATCTGCGCACCGACCGCTGGTGGCTGGCGCCCGCCGTCACCGCCGCCGGACTGCTCGCCTTCGTCGCCTACTCGACCTGGCGGGCCTTCGCGAACGCCGACTACTACGCCGCCCCCTACGTCTCGCCGTTCTACTCGCCGTGCCTCGCGGAGAACTGCGTGCCCATGCGGGGCGGGCCCAACTGGGAGCTCTTCGGCAGCTGGTGGACCCTCTCCCCCGCGCTGCTGATCCTGGTCTTCCCGCTCGGCTTCCGGCTGACCTGCTACTACTACCGCAAGGCCTACTACCGGGGCTTCTGGGCCTCTCCGCCCGCCTGCGCGGTGGCCGAGCCGCACCGGTCGTACAGCGGCGAGACGCGCCTCCCGCTGATCCTGCAGAACATCCACCGGTACTTCTTCTACCTGGCCCTCCCGGTCGCCGGCGTCCTCACCTACGACACCGTGCTGACCTTCCGGGACGAGCACTACGCCTGGGGCCACGCGGGTCTCGGAACGCTGATCTTCCTGGTCAACATCGTCCTCATCTGGGCGTACACGGTGTCCTGCCACTCCTGCCGGCACGTCGTCGGCGGCCGGCTGCGGCACTTCTCGAAACACCCGGTGCGCTACCGGCTGTGGACCTGGGTGGGCCGGCTGAACCGCCGTCACATGCTCCTCGCCTGGTCCTCGCTGATCAGCGTCGCCGTGTGCGACCTGTACGTGTACCTCCTCGCCACCGGCGCCTTCGACGACCCGAGGTTCTTCTGAGATGACTCCTGTGACTCCGGTGGGTCCTGTGGAACGACAGCAGTGGGACGTGATCGTGGTCGGCGCCGGCGGGGCCGGGCTGCGCGCGGCGATCGAGGCACGGCAGCGCGGCGCCCGCACCGCCGTCATCTGCAAGTCCCTCTTCGGCAAGGCGCACACGGTGATGGCCGAGGGCGGCATCGCCGCCTCCATGGCCAACGCCAACCCGCACGACACCTGGCAGATCCACTTCCGCGACACGATGCGCGGCGGGAAGTTCCTCAACCAGTGGCGGATGGCCGAGCTGCACGCCCGGGAGGCACCCGACCGGGTGTGGGAACTGGAGACCTGGGGCGCGCTCTTCGACCGCACGCCCGACGGCCGGATCTCCCAGCGCAACTTCGGCGGCCACGAGTACCCGCGGCTCGCGCACGTCGGCGACCGCACCGGCCTGGAGCTCATCCGCACCCTCCAGCAGAAGATCGTCTCGCTGCAGCAGGAGGACTTCCGCACGACCGGCGACTACGAGAGCGGTCTGAAGGTCTTCCAGGAGTGCACGGTCACCCGTGTCCTCAAGGACGCGTTCGGCCGGGTGGCGGGCGTCTTCTGCTACGACCGGGAGTCCGGGCGCTTCTTCGTGCTCCAGGCACCCGCGGTCGTCCTCGCCACCGGCGGCATCGGCAAGTCCTTCAAGGTGACGTCCAACTCCTGGGAGTACACGGGCGACGGACACGCGCTCGCGCTGCTCGCCGGGGCGCCGCTGGTGAACATGGAGTTCGTGCAGTTCCATCCGACCGGGATGGTCTGGCCGCCGTCGGTGAAGGGCATCCTCGTCACCGAGTCGGTGCGCGGCGACGGCGGTGTGCTGCGCAACTCCGAGGGCCGGCGCTTCATGTTCGACTACGTCCCCGAGGTCTTCAAGGAGAAGTACGCGCAGTCGGAGGAGGAGGGCGACCGCTGGTACGAGGACCCGGACGACAACCGCCGGCCGCCGGAGCTGCTGCCCCGCGACGAGGTGGCCCGGGCCATCAACGCCGAGGTCAAGGCGGGCCGCGGCTCGCCGCACGGCGGGGTCTTCCTCGACGTGTCGACGCGGATGCCGGCGGACGTCATCCGGCGCCGGCTGCCGTCGATGTACCACCAGTTCAAGGAGCTGGCGGACGTCGACATCACGGCCGAGCCGATGGAGGTCGGCCCGACCTGCCACTACGTGATGGGCGGCGTCCACGTCGACTCGGAGACGGCGGCCACCGACGGCGTCCCCGGTCTCTTCGCGGCCGGTGAGGTCGCGGGCGGCATGCACGGCTCCAACCGGCTGGGCGGCAACTCCCTCTCCGACCTCCTGGTGTTCGGGCGCCGGGCCGGGCTGCACGCGGCGGAGTACGCGGCCGGGGCCGCCGCGGCCGAGGTCGGCGAGGAGGCGGTCGCCGCGGCCCGGGCGGAGGCACTGGCCCCGTTCGACGGCGAGTCGTTCGGCGACGCCGCCGAGAACCCGTACACGCTCCACCAGGAACTCCAGCAGACCATGAACGACCTCGTCGGGATCATCCGGCGGGAGAGCGAGATGGCCGAGGCGCTGGAGCGGATCGCGGAGCTGCGCGAACGGGCGCGGCGGGTCTCGGTCGAGGGCCACCGGCAGTTCAACCCCGGCTGGCACCTCGCGCTCGACCTGCGCAACATGCTGCTCGTGAGCGAGTGCGTGGCCCGGGCGGCGCTGGAGCGCACCGAGTCGCGCGGCGGGCACACCCGCGAGGACCGGCCGGCGATGGACCGGGCCTGGCGCCCGGTGAACCTGCTGTGCCGGGCGGCCGACGGCGGCGGGATCGAGCTGGAGCGGGTGCGCACCGAACCGATCAGGGACGACCTGCTCGCCCTGTTCGAGAAGGAGGAACTGGCGAAGTACCTGGCCGACGAGGAGCTCGAGTCATGAGGCGGGACGCATGAGCACGTACGACGCGAGGTTCCGGATCTGGCGCGGCGACGCCGACGGCGGCGGGCTGACCGACTACACGGTGGAGGTGCACGACGGCGAGGTGGTGCTCGACATCGTCCACCGCCTCCAGGCCACCCAGGCGCCCGACCTGGCCGTCCGCTGGAACTGCAAGGCCGGCAAGTGCGGCTCCTGCTCGGCCGAGATCAACGGACGGCCACGGCTGCTGTGCATGACCCGGATGTCGGTCTTCGCGCGGGACGAGACCGTCACCATCACCCCGATGCGGGCCTTCCCGGTGATCCGGGACCTGGTCACGGACGTCTCCTTCAACTACGCGAAGGCCCGCGAGATCCCGGCCTTCGTGCCGCCCGCCGGGCTCGCGCCGGGCGAGTACCGGATGAAGCAGGAGGACGTGGACCGCTCGCAGGAGTTCCGGAAGTGCATCGAGTGCTTCCTGTGCCAGAACACCTGCCACGTGGTCCGCGACCACGAGGAGAACAAGCCCGTCTTCGCGGGCCCGCGCTTCCTCATGCGCATCGCCGAACTCGACATGCACCCGCTGGACGCGGCCGAGGAGTCCGGCCTGGACCGGCGCCGCACCGCCCAGGACGACCACGGCCTCGGCTACTGCAACATCACCAAGTGCTGCACGGAGGTGTGCCCGGAGGGCATCGCGATCACGGACAACGCCCTGATCCCGATGAAGGAACGGGTGGTGGACCGCAGGTACGACCCGGTGGTGTGGCTGGGGAACAGGATCCGGCGGAGGAACGGCGCCTGATCACCCGGCCGCGCCTGATCACCCGGCCGGCCCGCGACCGCTCGGAGCACCGGTTCAGTGCCAGCCCTCCCGGTAGGCCGTCCAGTCGCGTTCCTCGGCCGCGAAGTCGGCGTACAGGGCGAGACCGAAGCGCTCGCGGTCCGGGTCGGTGCGGCCCAGGCCGAGGCGGGCGCCGCGGACGGCCGCGGCGACGGTCTCGGCCGACTCGTGGTGGCCGAGGTCGTCCTCGTGGAAGAAGGGCAGCCCCATCAGCAGATCGGTCTCCTCGGGAGTCACCTCCAGGGCGAGGCTGGTCTGCTGGGCGACGTATCCGCCGTACATGCCCTCCAGCGGCATCCAGGTGTCGTACGACATCACGGCTATCTGGTCCACGCGCCGGGCGACCTGGCCGAAGAACTCCTGTGACCACCACTTCTCGCTGCCGCTGACCGCGCCCAGGGCCGCGTGGGCGGCCGGCAGCGGGTCTATCTGGTGCGCGGCGACGGACAGCGGCGCCTTGCGAGCGCGGGTCAGCGTCCCCAGGTCGTCGAGCAGCGACAGGTAGGCGGCGTCGTCCGAGTGCAGCGGCTCCAGGTCGAAGTGGACGCCGTCGAAGCCCGCGTCGAGGATCTGCCGGGCCGACGCCACCACCGCGGCCCGCGAGCCGGCGTCCTCCAGGCGCAGCCCGTCCGGCCCCTCCGTCGCGAGGACGTCGCCCAGCCAGGCGTGCACCCGTATGCCCGGCATCGTGCGGTGCACGGCGCCGATCAGCCAGGCGGCCCGGGGGTAGCGATCGGCGGGCAGGGTGCCGTCGTGCTCCAGCGGCCCCGCGTGCACGTACAGGTCACGGATGCCGGTGTCCTTGATCCGCGCGGCGAACGCGATCAGGTCGGCGTCCCTCTTCCGGCCGTCGACCCAGGCGTGCCCAAGCCATATCGCGTCCTTGCCCCGGGTCTTCGCGTCCGCGCGGAGCTCCCCGGTGTAGTTGAGCCGGAGCGCCGTGCCCGCGGCCAGCACGGGCACCACGAGCACGAGGACGAGCGCGAGGACGAACCAGCGCCCTCGTCGCCACGCACGCTTCCACCGTCCGGTCATCTCGGCCCCCCGAAGGTCGTCATGTCACGGGAACCACCGTAGCGGTGGCTACCGACAGTGACGCGAGCCTGTGGAGAATGGTTTCCGCACGTCCCCGCGGATGCCGTTCCCTTCCTCTCCGCGACCCCTTCCGCCGCTGCGCGCCCCTCTCCCGTCCGGCCCCGGCCCGGTCGCGAGGGGACAAGACCGGACATAACCTCGCTTCTGTGACGCGAAGAGCCGCCCGAGTCCTGCTGTCGACGCTGACGGCGGCGTGGTGGCTGATCGTGCCCGCCGCACCCGGCGCCCACGCCGACGAGCCCGTCGTCCTGTCCCGCGAGGGACAGATCACCGACCGCGTGGACGCGCTCGGCGACCGCAGGGCCGCCGTCGTCGAGGCCCTCGACGGGCTCTACGACGCCCGGCGCGTGCAGCTCTTCGTCGTCTACGTACGGGACTTCTCCGGCCGCGGCGCGCAGAACTGGGCCGACGCCACCGCCGAACGGAACGGACTGGGCGACGACGACGTCCTCCTCGCCGTCGCCACCCACGACCGCCAGTACGGCTACTCCGCCGACCCGGACTCGCGCCTCACCCAGGCCCAGCTCGACGACGTGGCGCGCACCGCGATCGAACCGGCCCTGCGGCAGAACGACTGGGCGGGCGCCGCCATCGGCGCCGCCGACGGCTACACCGCCGTGCTCGCCGGACAGCCCGTCCCCACGCCCGCGATCACCCCCGGCCCCGCCGACCCCGGCGGCACCCCGTCCGAGGACTCGACCTCCGCCTCCGACCTCGTCCTGCCCGTCGCCCTGGTCGGCGGCGCGGGCGCCCTCGCCGCCTGGACCTACGCCCGGCGCCGCCGCAGGACCGCCACCCGCACCACACCGGGCGGCGGCGGCTGGGGTTCCGCCGCCGGCGGCACCGGCTGGGGCGCGCCCAAGGGAGTTCCCGCCCTGCCCGCGCTCGACGAACTGGACGCGAAGGCCCGCCGGACGCTCGTCGCCACCGACGACGCCGTACGCACCAGCCAGGAGGAACTGGGCTTCGCCACCGCCCAGTTTGGCGAGGAGGCGGTGCGGCCCTTCACCGAGGCCGTGCGGTTCGCCGAGGGCGAGCTCACCACCGCGTTCCGGCTGCGCCAGCAGCTCGACGACGCCGTCCCCGAGGACGACGCCACCCGCAGGTCCATGCTGGACGAGATCCTGCGGCGCTGCGCCGACGCCGACGCCCGCCTCGACGCCGAGTCCGCCGGCTTCGACCGGCTGCGGGACCTGGAGCGCAACGCCCCGCAGGCGCTGGCCTCGGTCGAGGAGGCGTTCCGCGAACAGACCGGCCGGGTCGGCACCGCCGAGGCGGCGCTGACGGCCATGCGCGAGCGGTACACCGAGGCCGCCGCGGCCCCGGTGTCCGGAGACGTCGAACAGGCCAAGGACCGCCTGGTGTTCGCCACCGGCACCATCGACCGGGCCCGGCAGCTGGTCGACGGCGGCGACAGCGGCGGCGCGGCCGTCCAGATCAGGGCCGCCGAGGGAGCCGTCGACCAGGCGGCCCGGCTCATCGAGGCCGTCGACCGGCGGGCCCAGGAGCTCGCGGAGGCGGTGGGCAAGCTGTCCGGGGCCCTGTCCGAGACCGAGGCGGACCTCGCCGACGCCCGCGGACTGCTCCAGGGCACCGCGGAGGACGTACCGACGGCCGACCTGCGGGGCCGGATCGGCCGGGCCGAGTCGGTGCTCGCCGCCGTACGGACCGCGGTGGAGTCCGGCCGCTACGACCCGATCGACGCGCTGCGCAGGGTCGAGGAGGCGGACGCGGCGCTCGACGAGGCCCTGGAGGGCGCGCGGGAGCACGAGTCGGGCAACCGGCGCGCCCGGGCGCTCCTGGACCAGGTGACGCTGACCGCCCGGTCCGCGGTCGGCGCCGCCGCCGACTACGTCACGACCCATCGCGGCGCGGTCGGCGCCGAGGCCCGCACGCGCCTGGCGGAGGCCCGGCGGCGGCTCGACCGGGCCGCGGAGCTGGCGGACGACGACCCGGCGTCGGCGCTCGCCGAGGCGCGGCAGGCGGACGCGCTCGCCCGGCGGGCGCAGGAGCTGGCGGAGCAGGACGTACGGGCGTACGGGAACCCGAACGGCCTGGGCGGTGCGGCGGGGGCGGGCGGCACCGGAGGCGGCGGGCTCGGCGGAGCCGTACTCGGCGGCATCATCCTCGGCGGTCTGTTCGGCGGCGGACGCGGGGGCGGCCACGGCGGATTCGGCGGCTCCGGAGGCGGCTTCGGGGGCGGTTTCGGGGGCGGCGGCTTCGGCGGCGGGCCCGGCAGCTTCGGCGGCGGTGGCACGCGCGGCCGGCTGGGCGGTGGCGGCCGGTTCTGACACGCCCCCTCCCCCTCGCGGGCCCACGCCCGTCCGTACGTCCTCATCGCCGACGACCCGAACCGAACGCGCCGTACGCAAGGAGTCCGACCATGAGCAAGCAGACCGTCCTCGGCCGGGTGGCCCAGCTGGCGAAGGCGAACATCAACGCGCTGCTGGACCAGGCGGAGGATCCGCAGAAGATGCTGGACCAGCTGATCCGCGACTACGCGAACAACATCGCGGAGGCGGAGGAGGCGGTCGCGGCGACCATCGGCAACCTGCGGCTGATGGAGCAGGACCACCGGGAGGACGTGGACGCGGCGAAGGAGTGGGGCGAGAAGGCCCTGGCCGCCAGCCGCAAGGCGGACGAGCTGCGGACCGGCGGACGAACCGACGAGGCGGACCGCTTCGACAACCTGGCGAAGGTGGCGCTGGGCCGTCAGCTCCAGTCGGAGCGGGAGGCGAGGACGGCCGAGCCGACCATCGCCGCACAGACCGAGGTCGTGGCCAAGCTCAGGGACGGCCTCGACCGGATGAAGGCCAAGCTGGGCGAGCTGCACGCCAAGCGGGACGAGCTGGTCGCGCGGGCGAAGTCCGCGCAGGCGCAGAACCGGATGATGGACGCGGTGAAGAGCGTCGACGTCATGGACCCGACCAGCGAGCTCAGCCGCTTCGAGGACAAGGTGCGCCGCGAGGAGGCGAAGGCCCTGGGCAGGCAGGAACTCGCCGCCTCCTCGCTGGACGCCCAGTTCGAGCAGCTCGACGCGCTCGGCGACCAGGCCGAGGTCGAGGCCCGGCTCGCCGCGCTCAAGGGCGCCTGAGCGGCCCCGGAGGACCTCCCCGCAGGATCTCCTCGCGGGATCTGCTCGCGGGATCTGCTCGCAGAACCTCCTCGGACGTCCTCAGAACATGCTGAGCAGCTGGTCGACGGTGGGTTCGGCGGCGCCGTCGCCGTCCGGCAGCTGGAGTTCGAACCACACCGTCTTGCCGCGCGGCGTACGGCGCGAGCCCCAGGCGGCGCTGAGCAGACCGACCAGTTGCAGCCCGCGGCCGCCCTCGTCGGTGTCCTTGGCCCGGCGGCGCCGCGGCTGGACCAGGCCGGCGTCCCACACCTCGCAGACCAGGGTGCGGTCGCGCAGCAGCCGCAGCCTGATCTCGCCCTCTCCGTACCGCAGGGCGTTGGTGACGAGCTCACTGACCAGCAGTTCCACAGTGTCCACCAGGGGTTCGAGCTCCCAGGCGGTGAGCTGGGCGCGGGCCAGCTCCCGGGCGCGGCCGACCGAGCGAGGCTCCCTGGGCAGCCGCCAGTCGCCGACGGCCTCGCTGGGCAGCCCCTGGATGCGCGCCATGAGCAGGGCGATGTCGTCCTCGCCGTGCCGGGTGTCCAGGGTGGTCAGGACGTGGTCGCAGACGTCCTCGAGCGGCCGTCCCGGATCGGTGAGGGCGCTGCGGAAGGCGCTCAGGCCCTCGTCGAGCGGATGGTCGCGGGACTCGACGAGACCGTCGGTGTAGAGCGCGAGGAGCGCGCCCTCGGGCAGGTCGACCTGCACCTCCTCGAAGGGCTCGCCGCCGACCCCGAGCGGCATCCCGGGCGGTACGTCGAGGAGCCGGGCCTCGCCGCCGGGTTCGACGAGCACGGGCGGGAGGTGGCCCGCGTTGGCGAAGGTGCAGCGCCGCGTCACCGGGTCGTAGACCGCGTAGACGCAGGTGGCGAGGTACACCTCGGACAGCTCGGGGCCGCGCGCCTTGTGGGCGCGGGCGGACTGCTGGGCGCCGGCCGGGGCGCCGAGGCCGCGGGCGATCTCGTCGAGGTGGGAGAGGACCTCGGCCGGTTCGAGGTCGAGCTGAGCGAGGGTGCGCACGGCGGTGCGGAGTTCTCCCATGGCGACGGCGGCGCGCAGGCCGCGGCCCATGACGTCGCCGATGACGAGCGCGGTGCGGTGGCCGGGCAGTTCGATGACGTCGAACCAGTCGCCGCCGACCTCGGAGCCGACGGTGCCGGGGAGGTAGCGGCAGGCGATGTCGAGTCCGGCGGCCTCGGGGTCGCCCGGGGGCAGCAGGCTGCGCTGGAGGATGAGGGCCCGCTCGTGCTCGCGGCGGTAGAGGCGGGCGTTGTCGATGCAGACGGCGGCGCGGGCGGCGAGTTCGACGGCGAGGGCGCGGTCGCGTTCCCCGAACGGTTCGCTGCCCTTGGCCCGGGAGAACTGGACGAGGCCGACGACGGTGTCGTGGGCGACCATCGGCACGACGAGCGTGGACTGGACGATGCCGCCCTCGGCGCCGGGCACGGTGCGCAGCCTGCCGGTGCGCAGGGCCCCGGCACAGGCCGAGTTGAAGGCGTAACGGTGGACGGACCCGACCTCGATGGGACTCTCGTCGCAACAGAGCCCACCGCCGGGGGCCCTGCCGGCGTCGCCGGCCCCGGGCGAGCTGGGGGACGTGGCCGAGCCGGCAGACGCGGCGGCCTCGCGGGCCTCGGCCGGCACAGGCGTATCCGCCGCCCCGTCCGGCCCAGGCGCATCTGCCGCCCCGTCCGGCCCAGGTGTACCTGCCGCCCTGGCCGGCACAGGTGTATCTGCCGTCCCCGCCGTCTTCCTTGCCTCCGTCGCCTCAGCCGTCTCCTTCGCCGCGGCCGGTGCGACCGGTGGGCCCGGTTGGGCCGGTTGGGCCGGTGCGACCGGTCCGTCGTCCCCGCTCGGGCGGGGTTTTCCGACCCGTACGGGAGCGTCGGACACGGCGCTGGCGACCGCCACGCGACGCAGTTCGGCGCTGCCCGAGCCGTAGCCGACGTCGTGGGAGCTGCCCCACCGTCCGGGCGGGGCCTCGTCGCCGGTGAGCAGGCCCTGGTAGAGGTCGACGGCGGCGAGGTCGCAGAAGCCGGGGACGGCGACGTCGAGCAGTTCCCTGGCGGTGGCCTCCAGGTCGAGGGAGTTGCCGATGCGGGCGCCGGCCGCGTTGAGGAGGGCGAGGTTACGGCGGGCGCTGGCCGCCTCGCGGGCGGCGTTCTGCCGGCGGGTGACGTCGATGCCGAGCCCGGCGACGCCGATGGGGCGGCCGGAGCCGCTGTGCACGCGGTAGAGGTTCACCGACCAGTGCCGGCGGTCGCTGGAGCCGGGCGCGGCGCCGGCGATCTGGAGGTCGGCGACGGACTCGCCGGTCTCCAGGACCTTGCGGAGGGCGGCGGTCATCCGGTCGGCCTCGGCCTTGGCGAGATAGTCGTGCACGGTCCGGCCGCGGTGGTCGTCGGCGGAGCCGCCGAAGACCGTGGCGAAGCGGCGGTTGGCCCGCTTCACGGTGAGGTCGGTGCCGAAGAGCAGGAAGCCGAACGGCGATTGGCCGAAAATGGCCTGCGAGGCGGCAAGGTCGGTCTCGATGCGGCGGAGGGCACGGACGTCGACCACGATGCACAGCGCGGCCCGTTCGCCGCTCCGGGTCTCGCTCGGCATGACGTAGATCTCGGCGATGCCGTGCGGTCGGTTCTTCCCGGGGACACGGAACGGGACGAGGCCCGTCCACTCCTTGCCGTCGAGGATCTCCCGGACCCTGCGATGTCCGCGTGCGCGCAGGTCGGAGGGGAGGAAGGCGGCCACCGGGTCCTTGCCCATGGCCTCTTCGACGGTGACGCCGAAGAGCTCGACGGCGCGCCTGCTCCACTGGTCGACGAGCCCGTCGGGGCCTATCGAGAAGGAGGCGACCCGGATGTAGTCATAGATCGACCCGGGCGGGCTGCTCTGCCACACGACACCGCTCGCCGTCTCAGGTATCTCGCTCACGCGACCGTCCCCTCCAGCTCACCGCACCGGACCGGCCATGACGGCAGTATTCAGCACCATGGCCCCCGTCGGCACGACGTTCACGATCACAGGGTGGTCTCGTTCGTTTCCGGCCGAGCCCCGCTGATCGTCGTCCCACCCTGTTTACTCACCAGGCAGGGCCAGCTCGAACCACACGGTTTTCCCGTGGCGGCCGGCCTTGGTGCCCCAGCGACGGGCGGAACAGGCCACGAGCTGCAGTCCCCGGCCGCCTTCGTCGTCGGGTCCGGCGGGCCGCTCGGTGGGTCCGTCCGGAAGCGGATCGGAGACTTCCACCAGGAGGGCGGGGCCGGGGCGGGTTCCGTCGGGGCTCAGGCGCACGAGGCGGACGCCGATGGGCCCCGAGGCGTAGCGGAGCGAGTTGGTCACGAGTTCGCTGACGAGGAGCACGGTCAGGTCGCCGACCACGGAGTCGAGCCGCCACGCCCTGAGGGTGTCGCGTACCGCGTGACGAGCCGTGCGCACGGCGTTGGCCTCCGCGGGAAAGTGCCACTCGGCGCAGTCGCCTTCGGTGTCGATCACGAGGCCCACGTCCTATTTCGGGGGGTTAATCACGACATACCCGATATTTGGAGTGGGATATCGCACCGCACGGCCCCGTCGGCGCGCGGTGGCACGAACGGCGTAGGAGTCAGCCCCGCGTGCCCTCCACCGGACCGCCGGCGGGATCGGCGGGGTCGGCGGCGGGATCGGCGGGATCGGTGGCGGGATCGGCGGGGTCATCACCGAGGGCGGCGCCGGGGACCTCGGGAAGCAGGCGCGCGGCCTCGGCCACGGCGGGGCGGTCCTGGTCGAGCCAGTCGACGGAGTCCAGCTCGTGACGGGCGAGCCAGCGCAGCTCGTCGTGGTCCTCGAGCGGCTCGGGATCACCGGAGAGCAGCCGGCCGGCCCAGACCCGCAGGACGTAACCGGGCTTCAGCGGCCATTCGCCGGGGATGCGCCGGATCGTCTCGGTCTCGACGCCGAGCTCCTCACGCAACTCCCTGACCAGGGCCTCTTCGGGGCTCTCCCCCGGCTCCAGCTTGCCGCCGGGCAGCTCCCAGCGGCCGGCGAGTTCGGCGGGGGCGCTGCGGCGCGCGGCCAGCAGTCGCCCCCGGTCGTACAGGGCCCCGGCGACCACGACGACGGGGCCGGCACTGCGATCGGTCATACCCGGGAGCCTAGGGCCTGGCCGACCCTGATCCGCCGGAGGGCCCTGGGCCCTGGCCGGCTGGTCAGTGCCGGGGGCCCGGGCGTGCCCCGGGACGCGGGCTCAGAGCGCGGGCTGGCCGATGCGCTCGACCCAGTAGAGCTGCTTGTGTCCGCGGTCGTCGAGGCTGTCGGCGACCTTCTGTGCCTCGTCCTTGGTCGCGTACCTGCCGACGCGGTAGCGGTTGCCGTTGTCGTCCTGGCGTATGACGAGCCAGGCAAGGTCGGGACCGCTGTCGCTCATCAGGCTTCCCCCTCCGCCGGTCCGGCCATGTCTGACGATCTCCTGGAAACCGCGCTGCGCATATGCCCGAGCTTACGCCTGACATTTACACAGCGGATACGGGTTTTCACAAAGAGATATGTATCTGGCCGGTAACTAGCGGTCGGGGGCGCTCGCGACGCCCTCAGGCGCCCCCGCGCCGGGTACTCCGACGCCCCGTCACCGCGCTTCCCGTCACCGCGCTTCCCATCACCGCGCTTCCCGCCCCGCGCTTCCCGTCACCGCACCGGCAGGTGGTAGGCGAGCTTGTAGCGGTCGGCCGGGACGACCACGTCCGCGGTCTCGACCGCGCGGCCCGAGGCGTAGTACGTCCGCTCGATCACCATCACCACGTGACCCGGCACCCCGCCCAGAGTCAGCAGCTCCTCCGCGAGCCCGGGGCGGGCGGTGACCTCCTCCACGACGTTGTCCACGACCACCTCGATCGCGGCCATCCGCTCGACGACCCCGCAACCGCCCAGCGGCCCCTCCTCGGGCAGCATCACCGGGGTGCGGCCGGTGACCGCGAGCGGCTCCCAGGAGGTGGAGAGCATCATCGGTTCGCCCGCGTCCCGGAACACGTACCGCGTGCGCATCACCCGCTCCCCCGGCTCGATGCCGAGCCGGGCCGCGATCTCGGCGCTCGCCCGCTCCTGCTCGCTGCCGGACTCCCAGGTGCCGCGCGCCTCTTCGGCGGCCTGCTCCTGCCGGAAGGGGCTCGCTCCGGAGCTCGGCCGGTAGCCGGAGCGGGCGATCCTGCGGGGCACCGGGCGCTCGCGCACGTACGTCCCCGAGCCCGAGCGGCCTTCGACGAGACCCTCGGCCATGAGGACCTTGCGGGCCTCCAGTGCGACGGTGTCCGAGACCCCGTACTCCTCGCGGATGCGCGCCTGCGAGGGGAGCCGGGTGTGCGGAGGAAGCGAGCCGTTGGCGATCTTCTCCCGGAGATCGCTCGCCACACGCAGATAGGCCGGCTGCTCACCGAACGTCACTGGACACTCCCCTCAGGTTGACTGTGAGCTACAGCGTGACAACCGACGGTGCGCGCCCGCAAGCATGGGCCAGAGTTTCACTCGAAGTGATGACTTGTCTTTACGTAAACCTCTGCCGCGGGTATAGCCACCGAACTTCCGTCGGAATCCCCGCCGTTGCGGCCGGACCCGGCGGGCTCCCCACGACCGGCCCCGCCGCAC
>NZ_SDOY01000044.1 GCF_004117935.1 Streptomyces roseicoloratus
GGCACGCCGGTCCCGCCGAGTCCGACGCCGGTCCGGTACGGCTCGGCGGCTCCACCGTGCCCATCGGCCCCGGCCCCCGGGTGGCCGACACCCGCGCGGCCGTCGCCCTCGCACCGGGCGCCGCCGTCGGCACCGCCACCGGCTGGATCCGCCCGCCCGGCGGCGGCCCGAACGGCGCCGAGCCGGGCCCGCCGCCCGGCTCCCGCCCGCTGCCGGGACCGGCCCGGGCCGCCGACGGCGGCACCCCGGCGCCGGAGACGCCCGGGCACTGGCGTCCCTGGCGTTTCCGCATGTCGAACGACGTGTGGGGCACCCCGGTCGTCGACGGCGACCTGCTGTACGTCACCTCCTTCGAGGTGCACGCCCTGGACACGGCGAGCGGCCGGCGCCAGTTCAAGACCCGCGACGTCGCCTGGTCGATGGCGGTGGCCGGAGGCCGTATCCACGCCTCGGACGGGCCGACGCTGTACGCCCTCGACGCGCTCGACGGCAGCGAGCGCTGGCGGCTGCACACGGACGCCTGGGTGTACTCCCTCCAGGTGGACCGCGGCACCGTCGTCACCGGCACCCGCGGCGGCGGCGTCCAGGCCTGGGAGGCCTCCAACGGCGCCAGGCTGTGGGAGATCACCGGCGCCCAGACGGACTTCGAGACGCCCGAGGGCGGGCCCGCCGTGCACGGCGACACCGTCTACGTGTGGCGCGACGCGCGGCTGCTCGCGCTCGACGCCCGTACGGGTGCCGAGCGCTGGTCGTACCCGATCGGCGACGCCGCCTCCTGCGCCCAGGTGCCGGTCCGGGTCGCCCCGGCCGAGGACGGCTGTGTGTACGTCGCGGCCGGCACCCGCGTGCTCTCCGTGGACATCGCGAGCGGGCACGTGCGCTGGCACTTCGAGGCGCCGGCGGTGTTCCTGTCGCCGCCCGCGTTCGCCCCGGGACCCGCGGTCACGGGCGGCGGCGTGTACCTGGCCGACCACCTCGGCACGGTCTACGCGCTGGACGCGACGACCGGCAAGGACCGCTGGCGGATCGCGACCGAGCCCCGCCAGTCGACCGAGCCGGTGCTGATCGCCGCGGGCAACGTCCACGTCGGCAGCGGCAGCGCGCTGTACACCCTCGACGCGGTCACCGGCACCCCGAAGTGGCGGTTCGCGGCGGGCGGCGAGCTCATCGGCACGCCCGTGGTCGCCGACGGCCGGGTGCACTTCGGCTCCGCCGACCACGTGCTCTACACGCTGGACGCGGGCGGCGGCCAGCTGCGCTGGAAGCTGGCGACCGGCGGCGAGATCACCGGCTCGCCGGTGGCCAGGAACGGCGTCGTGTACGCGTGCAGCAAGGACCGGTGCGTGTACGCGCTCGACGCGGTGAAGGGCACGGCGACGAACCGGGGCGCGTAGGGCTCAGGGCCGCTCCGGCGGCCGGCCGCCGCCCGGCGGCGGGTCCTCACGGGGCGGCTCGCCCTCCGGCGGCGGCCAGGCGACGGGCGGCACGGCGGGGTACGTCCGCGTCTGCTGCTCGTCCGGCGGCGCGGCGTACGGCGGGCGCTCGGACTCGTGCGGCGGGTGCTCCCGCCCGTACGGCCCGCGCTCCTGCCCGTTCGGCGGGTGCTCCCGCCCGTACGGCTCGTCCGGCCCCCGTCCCGCGTCGTACGGCGGGTGGGGCGCGTGGTCCGGCCGGGGGGTGCGGTCCACGCGGGTGGCGTGCGGACGCCGCCCGGACATCACCACCGCGCCGATGAGCAACAGCACGCCGCCGCCCAGCGCGTTGGCGACGCCGTCGCCGAGGCCCCGGCCGTCGGACTCGATGGTCAGGCCGCCCTCGGCCTGACCGACCCGCACCATCCACAGGATCGTGAAGCCGAGGACGACGAGACCGGCGAGGGCGACGAGCCACCGGCTGCGGAACACGACGCCCGCGAGCGTGAGGAGGGCGGCGAAGAGGAAGGGCAGCAGGATCGAGGCCATGACGTCGGCCTTGGCGTCGGTGATGCCCGTGAAGAGGTCCTCGATCGGATAGTCGCGCCCGTGACGGCCGTCGTACCAGGCACGGAAGGGGCTCCAGACGGCGGCCGTCGCTCCGGCGAGGGCCAGGATCGAGCCGACGACGTTGCGGATCACCGCGATCGGCCTCCTTCGGTCCGGCTCTCGCTGTCGACGCTACGCCGGGTGCGGGGCCCCCGCCAGGCGACGGAGGGCGGCGCCGAGCCGCTTCCTCCGGAGCGGGCCGGGGCCCGGCGAGGCCCGGAGGAGATGGCCTAAGGTGACGCGCACCCGTCGGACGACGCGGGCACGGAACGGACAGGGAGGGGCGGCGATGGTCCGCACCAGGGTCAAGCTGGCTGCCACGCTCACGGTGGTCGTGCTCGCGCTCACCGGCTTCCAGACGAGCAGCAGCGGTGGCCACGGCGGTGGCAAGAGCAAGAGCGGGAAGAGCAAGAGCCGCAGCGGCGGCGGCTGTTCCAGCTCCAAGAAGAAGAACGACGACTACGACTACGACGGCTCGGGCGGCTCGGCCGGCTCGGACGGTTCGGGCGCGAACGGCTCCACGTACGCGCCGGACCCGACCGTCACCTCGGCGCCGTCCTCGGACGTCGAGGCCTTCGTCGTCGACTGCGTCGAGCCCGCGCAGCAGAAGCGCAAGGGCAGGCCGGCCCGGAAGGCGGACACCACGGCCGGCCTGAAGGTCGTCTCGCGCAGTCCGTACGCGCGGACGTTCACGGTGGTCGTGGAGTTCAAGGGCGCCGGCGGCTCCACGGTGGAGCGGACCGAGACCGAGGTCTCCGTGGACGGCAACGCGTCCACGACCATCGACGTTGCGATGCGGAACCCGAAGAACGTCGGTCGGGTGAAGCGGTGTCAGGTGGACGAGGTGCGTGAGGTCGCGTCCGGCGCCACGCCCTCGCCCACCTCCTCGTAGGGTCCGATCGCAGGCGCCTGCTGAGGCGTGGGAATGCGAGGGCCTCCGCGTCCAGTATGGTGTCGTGCGCCTGTCAACGAACGTCGTGGACGGGCACCGTCACACTGCCTGTGCACTCGCACATACTCTCCACGGGGGTTTGAAGCGTGAAGCTTCGTCATGTCCGCGCCATCGCTGTCTTCGGTATCGCCCTGGTCGCCCTCACCGGTGCCCGCGGATCCCACGGCGGCAGCTGTGGTGGTGGCAGCAGCAGCCACGGCTCCAGCGGCTCCGACCACTCCAGCAGCGGCTCCGACGGCAGCAGCTCCAGCAGCTCCGGCGGCTCCACCGGCAGCGTCAGCGGCGTCGGCGGCTCGTCGCGCGACCGCGCCTCGCGTGACGTCAAGATCGACGAGTGCACGCTGAGCGCCGACGGCAAGAACCTGGTCGCCAAGCTGACGATCACCAACAGCGACTCCTCGGCGTATCTCTACGACGTCACCATGCAGTTCAAGGGTGACGCGGGCAAGACCGCCGGCCTCGCCATCGCCGAGGTCGACGACCTGCGGGTCGAGGGCGGCGCGTCGAAGTCCACCGAGGCCACCACCCCGTACACCGGCTCCGGCAACGGCTCCGAGTACACCCGCTGCGAGGTCGCCTTCGCCAACCGCACCATGGGCTGACGAGCGGCCCACGCCCGCACCGCGGCCACTACGGCGCCCCGTCGCCGCACCGCCGCGACACGGCGCCGGACCGCCGCCCCGTCGCCACAACGGCGCCGGACCGCCGCCCCGCCGCAGCCCCGGCGCCGCATCGCGGCCCGGGGCCGCCGCCTCAGCGCACCCGGTGGCTCCCGTCCCCGCCCCGCGCCCTGAACAGCTCCGCCTGCCGGTCCGCCGGCAGGTTCCCGAGCGTCACCAGGTGCGGTGCGTGGGCGAGGGCCTGGGCGCGGGCGGCCTCCTTGGCCGCCCACAGGGCCCGTACCGTGCCCTGGACGGCCGCGGTCGGGTGCGCGGCGACGACGGCGGCGGCGCGGACGGCGGCGGCGAGCGCCTCACCCGCCGGGGTGAGTTCGCTGACCAGGCCCGTCTCGTACGCGCGCCGCGCCGAGATCCGCTCGGCGGTGCCCATCAGGGCCATCCGGGCGACCTCGCCGTGCGGCATCCGCTGCGCCATGTGGACGGTCTCGAAGGCGCTGACCATGCCGTAGGTGGTGTGCGGGTCGAAGAACTGCGCGGTCTCGCCCGCGATCAGGAACTCGGCCTCGCCGAGCAGGTAGAAGGCCCCGCCGCAGGCCAGCCCCTCGACCGCGGCGATCACGGGTTTCCACAGGTCGTTGGCCTTGGGGCCGACGGCGACCAGCGGGTCGTCGATCGCGTACGGCGAGGAGGGCTGCGGCACGCGTCCGGCGTCGTCCCGGTCGATGCCGGTGCAGAACGCCCGCCCGCCGGCGCCGGTGACGACGACCGCCCTGACCTCGTCCTCGTAGCGGAATCCGCGCCAGACCTCGCCGAGCTCGCGCGCCATGCCGAGGGTGAGCGCGTTGTGCCTGGCGGGCCGGTCGAGGGTGACGACGGCGACCCCGGTCTCCGTGTCCCGTTCGACTCGGACGCTCATCCGCGCTCCAGGATCCAGCGGGGCACGGTCACGCCGCCGGTCTCGGTGAAGGCGACCCGCACGGCGGCGCCGATGCGCAGCCGGGCCGGGTCGACGGAGTCCAGGGGCGCGTCGGGGGCGGCGACGACGTTGCCGGCGAGGCGGATGCGGGGGGCGTCGGCGAGTTCGACGAGGACCGCGTTGTACGGGGCCTGCGCGGCGTAGTCGGGCAGCAGCGGCGGGTGGGGCACGACGTAGGACCAGATCCGGCCGCGCCCGGACATGAGCCGCCACTCGCCGGCGAAGGACCGGCAGTGCGGGCAGCAGGGGCGGGGCGGGAAGCGGAGTTCGCCGCAGCCGTCGGCGGCGCAGGCCTGGATCCGGAGTTCGCCTCGGGCGGCGTACTCCCAGAAGGGCGCGCCGTCCTCGTCGATGACGGGGGTGAGCATCTCAACTCCTCAGCAGGATCGCGGATGTGGGGACGCCCTCGCCGGCGGTGACGAGGCAGGTGCGGGCGTCCGGGACCTGGGCGGTGGAGGTGCCGCGGAGCTGTTTCACGCCTTCGGTGATGAGGTTGAAGCCGTGGACGTACGCCTCGGAGAGTCCGCCGCCGCCGGTGTTGAGCGGCAGCCGGCCGCCGATCTCCAGCGCGCCGCCCTCGGTGAACGCGCCGCCCTCGCCGCGGCCGCAGAAGCCGTAGCCCTCCAGGGAGAGCGGGACGAGCGGGGTGAAGGCGTCGTAGATCTGGGCGACGTCGACGTCCGCGGGCCCGAAGTCGGCCTGCTTCCAGAGGTGTCGGGCGGCGGTCCAGGCGGGGCCGGTGAGCGGGTCGTCGTTCCAGTAGTTGACCATGCCGTGGTGCTGGGCGGGCAGGCCCTGGGCGGCGGAGTGGACGTAGACGGGCCGGCGCGGGCAGTCGCGGGCGCGCTCGGCGGAGACGACGACGCAGGCCAGCGCGCCGTCCGTCTCCAGGCAGTTGTCGAAGAGGCAGAGCGGTTCGCTGATCCAGCGGGAGGTCATGTACATCTCGCGGGTCAGCGGGCGGTCGTACATGATCGCGTCCGGGTTCTGGTTGGCCCGGTTGCGGCAGGCGAGGGCGACGTTGAAGAGGTGGTCGCGGGTGGCGCCGTACTCGTGCATGTAGCGGCGGGCGAGCATGCCGATCTCGTCGGCGGGCCGCAGCAGTCCGAAGGGCCGGGTCCACTGGCCGGGCGTGGGCAGCTGGACGGCGGTGTTCTTCCAGGGCCGGGGCCCGCTGCCGCGCTTGCGCGAGCGCCAGGCGACGCCGACGCTCGCCTGCCCGGTCGCGACGGCGGCGGCGAGGTGGGCGACGGTGGCGCAGGAGCCGCCGCCGCCGTAGCCGACCTTGGAGAAGAAGGTGACGTCGCCGGCGCCGATCGCCTTGGCGACCTCGACCTCGTCGGTCTCCTCCATCGTGTACGAGGCGAAGGCGTCGACCTCGGCGGGTGCGATCCCGGCGTCGTCGAGGGCGGCGAGGACCGCCCGGCAGGCGAGGGTCTTCTCGGACTCGGGGAGGTGTTTCGCGAAGGCGGTCTGGCCGATCCCGACGATGGCTGTGCGGTCCTTGAGCACGGCGTCCCCCTCGGTGTCCTCGTTGCTGACAGCGCGTCAGGCTACAGCTAATCTGACGGATAGTCAGCTACGGGTGACAGGCTTCGGGGTCACGGCCACGGGAGGCGGGACGGCGATGGAGTACGGCTCGATAGCGGAGTTGGTGCGCGGGGCGGCCGAGCGGTACGGGCCGCGCGAGGCGGTCGTCGAGGGCCGCGTCCGCGTCTCGTACGCCGAGCTCGGCACCCGCGTCGAACGGGCGGCGGCCGCGTGCGTGGCGGCGGGCGTACGGACGGGGGACCGGGTCGCGGTCTGGGCGCCCAACACGCTCGACTGGATCGTCTCGGCGCTCGGCGCGGTCAGCGCGGGCGCGGTGCTCGTCCCGCTGAACACCCGCTTCAAGGGCGCCGAGGCGGCCGACGTGCTGGCCCGCTCACGGGCCCGGCTGCTGTTCGTCACGGGCACCTTCCTGGGCACCTCGTACGTGGCCTCGCTGCGCCGGGCCGACGTGGAACTCCCGCACCTGGAACGGGTGGTGGTCTTCAGCGACACCGTGCCGGACGACCCGGCCTACACGACCTGGAAGTCCTTCCTCGCGGAGGGCGACGGGGTGAGCCAGGAGGAGGTCCGGGCGCGCTCGGCGGCCCTCAGCCCGTCCTCGCCCTCCGACATCGTCTACACCTCGGGCACCACGGGCCGGCCGAAGGGCGTCGTCGTCACCCACGGGCAGACCCTGCGCTGCTACGAGGTGTGGAGCGAGCTGGCGGGCCTGCGGGAGGGCGACCGCTACCTGATCGTGAACCCCTTCTTCCACACCTTCGGCTACAAGGCCGGGATCATCGCCTGCCTGCTGCGCGGCGCGGTGATGGTCCCGCAGCCGGTCTTCGGCGTGGACACCGTCCTCGCCCACGTCGCGGCCGAGCGGATCTCCGTCCTGCCGGGCCCGCCGACCCTCCACCAGTCGCTCCTCGACCACCCGTCCCGCGCCGCCCACGACCTGTCCACCCTCCGCCTCGTCGTCACCGGCGCGGCGGTCGTCCCGCTCCGGCTCGTGGAACGCCTCCGCGCCGAACTCGGCGTCGCCACCGTCCTCACCGCGTACGGCCTCTCCGAGGCGAGCGGCATCGTGACGATGTGCCGGCGCGGCGACCCGGCGGAGGTCGTCGCGACCACCTCGGGCCGGGCCATCCCCGGCACGGAGGTCCGCCTGTCGGAGGCGGGCGAGGTACTGGTGCGGGGCTTCCACGTCATGCGGGGCTACTTCGAGGACGAGGCGGCCACGGCGGCGGCGGTCGACGCGGACGGCTGGCTGCACACGGGTGACGTGGGCGTCCTGGACGAGGCCGGAAACCTCCGCATCACCGACCGGATCAAGGACATGTTCATCGTCGGCGGCTTCAACGCCTACCCGGCGGAGATCGAACAGCTCCTGGGCCTCCACCCCGACATCGCCGACGCCGCCGTCATCGGCGTCCCGGACCCGCGACTGGGCGAGGTCGGCAAGGCGTACGTGGTGCGGCGCCCGGGCTCGACCCTGACGGCCGACGACGTCATCGCCTGGTCCCGCCGCGAGATGGCGAACTACAAGGTCCCGCGGCGGGTCGAGTTCGTCACGGAGCTCCCGAGGAACGCGAGCGGGAAGGTGGTCAAGGGGGAGCTGCGAGCTCGCTAGCGTGCGACCCGCGTCCTCGGCGGCCCGGAGCCGAGCTCCGCGAGAACGGGAAGAGGCCTGAGGAGCGCGAAGCGCGAACGTCTCGGGCGCCGGGCCGTCAGGAGTCCGTGAGGCGTCGGACGGCGTAGGGCCCGGACCGGTGTGGTGGCCGGTCCGGGCCCTCCCCCCTTTGCGCGCGCGTGGCGTGCCTCGTCCCGCACGGCCGGACGGTCCCCACCGCCTGCCGTGCCGAACAGGGACGATCATCGGCCAGGTCGAACGCGGGTGCGAGCCATGATGGCTGAATCCGTCAGGTCGCGTGGCGCGGCGACGACCGGCCCGGGCGGCCCGGCGCCCCGCCCGCGGGCCGGGAACGCGGGTCGGGATCGCGGGCCGGGAACGCAGGCCGGGAACGCGGGCCGGGAACGCGGGCCGGGCGGCCGGGTGCGACGAAGGGGCCGGGCTGCTGCCCGGCCCCTCCTCATCGGTCCCGTACGGAGCGAGCGGACCCTGCCCCAGGTTTCCCCCCGGTCCCCTCGGGCGTCCCCCGTGCCCGCGCCCCGTACGGCCCCCGCTCGGCCCCGGCGACTCCCCCGATGGCGCCGCCGGAACCGTCCCCCGTGGTGGAACGGCTTGTGGCCGTGCCGTCAGATCGTCCCGCCGGTCGCGTGGGAGTCCAGCGGCTTGATCGGCTTGATCGGCTCACTGGTGGCGTGGGAGTCCAGCGTCGTGACCTCCTCGCCGGTCTGCGCGCCGAGCGGCTTGATCGGCTCGCTGGTGGCGTGGGAGTCCAGCGTGGTGATCTCCTCGCCGGTGGCGTGCGAGTCAGCGGGCTTGAGGTTGTCGGCCATGGAGTCGACTCCTGAATCGTCGAAGGCGGATAGTAGAGCCGTCCGTCCGGCAATTCCCCCGTGAATCGCCGGGCGGACGACGTCCAAAGCCGATCACCTTAACGGTGGGGCCTCGTGCCGATTCGCCTGCCCCCCGACGCGACGCATCGACAACTCCGAGGATGGCGCCCGGAGATAAACGAACGATGAACGCCCAGCCCAGACCGGGTCGGGCCCGGAGCAACGCCGTCCGGCCCCTGCCGAGCCCCCGCGGGTCACGCCGCGGCGGCCGGATGGAGCAGGTCCCGGACGGCCTCGGCCTCGGGGGAGTCCGACCGCTCGAAGACCGCGAGGGCGTCACCCCAGCACGCCCTCGCCCGGCCGGTCTGCCCGAGCCCCGCCAGGCTGCGGCCCAGGACGGTCAGGACGTTCGCCCGCCGCCAGTCGCCGCCGATGCCGTGGAGCACGGAAAGGGCCTGCTCGGCGCTCGAAGCGGCGGAGGCGTGCTTGCGGTCGGCGAGGTGCACCTCCGCGATCCGGAACAGGGTCATGCCGTGCCAGAGCTGCTGCCGGCTCTCCTGGAACACGGCCAGCGCCTCGGTCAGCACCTCGCACGCCCGGGCGGTCTGCCCGGCCGCGGTGAGCGCCAGGCCCAGCGCGTACTTGCCGTTCGCCAGCCGCAGCGCCAGACCCGCGTCCGCCGACTCGTAGATCGCGATGCCCTGCTTCGCCAGGTCCACCGCGCCGGCCACCCGGCCCGTCGCCAGGTGCACCCGCGACAGGTTGCAGAGCGCGCTCGCCTCGCCCGGCCGGTTCGCGTCGGCGCGGAACGCCTCGCGGGCCTTGGACAGATGGGCCTCGGCGTCGGCGTGCCGGTTCTCGTAGAGCGCGAGGATGCCCCGCTCGTTCGGCGCGTTCGCCAGCGTCCAGGGATCCCCGGACACCCGGCTCAGCGCGTCGGCGGCGCCCGCCTCCGCAGCGGCCTCCTCGAACCGGCCCGCCGTGCTGTAGAGCTGGCTGAGGGTCGTGCGGGCCCGGCCCTCGGAGCAGGCGTCGCCGAAGGCGCGCGCGGCGTCACGGACCGCCTTCGCCGCGGTCTCGTAGCGGTGGGCGTTGGCCCCCGACTCGGCGAGGTCCTTGGCGGCCATCAGGAGGTCGACGGCCCGGCGCACGAACGGCCGGGACAGCGACTGCTGGGCGCACGCGAGCACGCAGTCCGCCTCGGCGTGCAGCCAGTCCAGGGCCTGCCCCGCGTCGGAGAACGACAGCCCGGCGCCGTCGGTGGTCTCGAGGTGGTCCACCGTCCGGTCGCCCGGCCGCTCGATCGCGTACACCCGCGCCGCCGTCGCCAGGTAGAAGTCGAGGAGTCGCGACAGCGCCAGCTCCCGTTCCACCGGCGGGTGTTCGTCGCGTTCCGCGCAGGCACGCGCGTAGAGGCGGACCAGGTCGTGGTAGCGGTAGCGGCCCGGGGCGGCGGACTCCACCAGGGACGTGTCGACCAGGGCCTCCAGCAGGTCCTCGGTCTCCCACTCCGGCAGGTCCAGGACCGCCGCGGCCGCCGCCAGCGAGATGTCCGGCCCGTCGGCGAGGCCCAGCAGGCGGAAGGCCCGCGCCTGGGCGGGCTCCAGCTGCCCGTAGCCCAGCTCGAAGGTGGCCTTCACGGCCAGGTCGCCCGCCTGCAGCTCGTCCAGGCGCCGTCGCTCGTCCGCGAGCTTCGCGGCGAGGACCGACACCGTCCAGGTGCGCCGCGCCGCGAGGCGCGAGGCCGCGATGCGGATCGCCAGCGGCAGGAAGCCGCACGCCGCGACCACGTCGAGCGCCGCCTCCCGCTCGGCCCGCACCCGCTCCTCGCCCACGATCCGGGTGAAGAGCTGCAGTGCCTCGTCGGGCGACATGACGTCCAGGTCCACCAGGTGCGCGCCCGCCAGGTCGACCATCCGGATCCGGCTGGTCACGAGGGCCGCGCAGCCGGCCGTGCCGGGCAGCAGCGGACGGATCTGCGCGGCGTCGCGCGCGTTGTCGAGCAGCACGAGCACCCGGCGGCCGTCGAGCGTGGAGCGGTAGAGCGCCGCCCGCTCGTCCAGGGAGTCCGGGATCGCCGAGTCGGGCGTGCCCAGGGCGCGCAGGAACGCGCCGAGCACGGCCTCCGGGGCCGCCGCCCGCGACCCGGCGCCCTGGAGGTCGACGTACAGCTGACCGTCCGGGAAGTGCGGCCGGGCCTCGTGCGCGACGTGTACGGCGAGCGTCGTCTTGCCCACGCCGCCGATGCCGGCGAGTGCGGACACGGCCATGACCGAGCCCTCGGCGGTCGCGAGCCGGAGGCCCAGCTCCCGTACGAATCCGGCGCGCCCGGTGAAGTCCGGGACGGTGGCGGGCAGTTGCGCGGGCCGGGCGACGGGCGCCGGCGCCGGGGCCGACTCCTCGACGGGCCGGGCGAGTTCGGCGTCGGCCTGGAGGATGCGCTGCTGGAGCCGGGAGAGTTCGGGGTTCGGGTCGACGCCCAGCTCGTCGGCGAGCAGCCGCCGGGTGTCGGCGTAGACGGCGAGCGCCTCGGCCTGCCGGCCGGACCGGTACAGGGCGAGCATGAGGAGTTCCCGCAGGCGCTCGCGCAGCGGGTGGGCGGCGGTCAGCGCGGTCAGCTCCGAGACCGCCTCGGCGTGCGCGCCGACCTCCAGGTCGAGGTCGAGCCGGGTCTCCAGGAGCTGGAGCCGCCACTCCTCCAGGCGGGTGCGCTGGGTCTCGGCGTACGGGCCGGGGACGGAGGCGAGCGCCTCGCCGTCCCACAGGGCCAGGGCCTCGTTCAGCCGCTCGCGGGCCGTGCCGCGCCGCCCGGCCGCGCGCAGCTTCTCCGCCTCGGCGGCGAGGTCGTGGGCCCGGGTGAGGTCGAGGGAGGAGGTGCGCAGGGCGTAGCCGCCGGACTCGCTGACGAGGACGCCCGGGTCGAGCGCCTTGCGCAGCCGGGAGGCGTACGTGCGGACGGCGGCGAGCGCCTGGGACGGCGGGTCCTCGCCCCAGATGGCGTCGATCAGCTCGGAGGCGGTGGCGGTGCGTCCGTCCCGCAGAAGCAGGGCGGCGAGCAGGGCCCGCTGCTGCGGCGACCCGGTGGGCACCGCCGCGCCACCCCGTGCGGCCCGCACGGGCCCGAGCACGGCGAAGCTGAGCCCGCCGCCGGCGTCATCCGCCGCACCGGCGGCGCCGACGGTACCGGCGGTACCGGTCACACCACCCGTACCGGCTACGTCACCCGCACCACCTACGCCGGCTGCACCGCCTACGTCACCCGCACCGCCCACCCCGGCGGCGCCGGTCACCTCGGCCGTGCCCGCCACGTCGGTGGTTCCGGCGGCCCCGTGCGCCCCGGGGGCCCCGCTCGCCATGCCCGGCGTACCCGCCCCGGTGTCCTCGGGCGCGCCGGAGCGCCGGTCGTCGGCAGGCCGGGTGCCGGTTCTGGCGGAACCCGGTGCCGGAGTCCGCTGTCCCGGAACGCGCGGCCCGTTCTCACGGTCCATATGTCCCCCTGCCCGTACAGCTGGTTTCGCCCGAGACAGTCTGCCTTGTCCGGAGGGCGCGCGTCAGCATCGGGTCGGCCGTTCACGAACGGTGCGGACGGCCCGACGTCCACGCCGCCCGTACCAGTTTGCTGACGGATCGTCAGATCGACGCTACCGTGAAACGCATGGAGAGCTTCCCCAAGATCATTTCGGTGGACGACCACACCGTGGAGCCCCCGCACGTCTGGCAGGACCGGCTCCCGTCCCGCTATCGCGACGCCGGCCCCCGGATCGTCCGCGCCCCGCTGAAGGAAATGACCTTTCTGGGCGGTAAGTTCGCCCCCGTGATGGGCGCCAAAGGGGACGAAGGCCCCATCGGCGACTGGTGGGTCTACGAGGACCTGCACCGGCCCCTCACCCGGCTCGACACCGCCGTCGGCTACGACCGCGACGAGATACGGCTCGAGGTCATCACGTACGAGCAGATGCGCCCGGGCTCGTACAGCGTCCCCGACCGCCTCGCCGACATGGACGTCAACCACGTCCAGTCCGCGCTCTGCTTCCCCACGTTCCCCCGCTTCTGTGGACAGACCTTCACCGAAGCCGCCGATCGTGAACTCGGCCTCCTCGGCGTCCGCGCCTACAACGACTGGATGGTCGAGGAGTGGTGCGGACCCGAGGCGCGGGGCCGGCTGATCCCGCTCACGCTGATCCCGCTGTGGGACCCGGAGCTCGCCGCGGCCGAGGTGCGACGCAACGCCGCGCGCGGTGTCCGGGCCGTCGCGTTCTCGGAGATCCCGCCGCACCTCGGGCTGCCGTCGGTCCACACCGACCACTGGGACCCGTTCCTGCGCGCGTGCGACGAGACCGGCACCGTGATCGCGATGCACATCGGCTCGTCGAGCCGGATGCCGTCCACGTCCGCCGACGCGCCGCCCGCCGTCGGCTCCACCATCACCTTCGCCAACTGCTGCTTCTCGATGGTCGACTGGCTGATGAGCGGCAAGTTCGAGCGCTTCCCGAACCTCCGGATCATGTACGCGGAGGGCCAGATCGGCTGGATCCCGTACATCCTGGAGCGCGCCGACGTGGTGTGGGAGGAGAACAGGGGCTGGGGCGGGGTGGCCGGGAAGGTGCTGCGCCCGCCGTCGGAGCTGTTCGCCGAGCACGTCTACGGCTGCTTCTTCGACGACGCCTTCGGCCTGCGCAACCTCGACGCGATCGGTGCCGGCAACGTCCTCTACGAGACGGACTACCCGCACTCGGACTCCACCTGGCCCAAGTCCAGGGAGGTCGGCGAGGCCCAGATGGGCCACCTGGCCCCGGACGTCGTCGAGCGCATCGTCCGCGGCAACGCGATCGAGCTCCTCGGCCTGACGGAGGACGGCCTCTGGCGCCCGTGACACCGGCACTCCGGCCGACGGCGGCCCCGGCGGGACCGGTCCGGCCGCGACCGTTCCGGTCGCGCCCTACGGCAGGACGTCGCGGACGCCGTGCGCGTTCGGGTCGGTCGCGTGACGGGGCGATCGTGCGGTAGCCGGCATCGCCGTGGACGACGTCGGTCCGTGATGGGCCGCGACGGCCAGGTCGACGGCCGAAGCCCTCCTGTGCTCGCCGGCCTTCGCCATCCGGTGCCGCACGGAGCCGATCCAGCGGGGTGCCCCCTTGGGTACGGCCATGTCGGGGTAGAGGTCGGCGAACATTTCCGCGATCTCGTCGTACTCGCGGACATCACGGGCGCTGTACGGGAACTCGGCCCGCTGCGGGTCGGCTCCGCCGGTTCGGCCCGCCTCGCCGGGTTCCGCCGGTTCGGCCCGCCCCGCTGGGTTCCGCCGGTTCCGCCGGACCCCTTGCCCGTGGAGCCGTCGGCGGACAGCATGGGCGGCACCCACAAAGCTGACGGTTCGTCAGATCGAGGAGGCCTCATGGCCGTCGTCTACGGGATCCAGCTGCCCGTCCAGTCGCAGAGCACCCTCTACGCCGAACCCTGGGAGGCCGCCGCCGGGCCCGACGACCTGCTCGCCGTCGCCCGGGTCGCCGACGCGCACGGCTTCGACTACGTCGCCTGCTGTGACCACGTCGCCATCCCGCGCCGGCTCGCCGCCGCGATGAGCACCGTCTGGTACGACCCGGTGGCCACCCTCTCCTTCCTGGCCGCCGCCACCGAGCGGGTCCGGCTGCTCTCGCACGTCGCCGTCGTCGGGCTGCGCCATCCGCTCGTCACCGCCAAGGCGTACGCGACGCTCGACCACCTCTCCGGCGGGCGGCTGGTCCTCGGGGTCGGGGCCGGGCACGTGCGGGAGGAGTTCGAGGCGGTCGGCGCGGACTTCGAGGGGCGCGGCGCCGTGCTCGACGAGACGATCGACGCGCTGCGGGCGGCGCTCGGGCCGGACGAGTTCCCGGAGCACCACGGACCGCGCTACTCCTTCCGCGAGCTCGGTCAGCGGCCCCGGCCCGCGCAGGCCCGCGTCCCCGTCTGGGTGGGAGGCTCCTCGCCCGCCGCCGTGCGCCGGGCCGCGCTCAAGGGCGACGGCTGGCTGCCGCAGGGAGACCCGCGCGGCCGGCTCGCCGAGCGGATCGCCAGGCTGCGGCGGTTGCGCGAGGAGGCCGGCATCGAGGCGCCGATCACCGTCGGCGCCATCACCGAGGCCCTGTACGTGGGCGAGCCCGGCTGGGACACCGGCCGGCGCACCCTGAGCGGCAAGCCGCAGGAGCTCGCCGAGTCGCTGCGCGCCTACGGGGAGATGGGCGTGCGGCAGATCCAGGTCCGGTTCCGCTCTCGGAGCCGTACCGAACTCACCGACCAGATGGCGGCGTTCGCGACCGACGTCGCCCCGCACCTGAACTGAGGGGCCGGCGGTCATGGGCAAGCTGGACGGGCGCGTCGTCGTCATCACGGGCGCGGCGCGCGGACAGGGCGAGCAGGAGGCGCGGCTCTTCGCCGCCGAGGGGGCGAGCGTCGTCCTCGGGGACGTGCTCGACGAGCGGGGCGAGGCGCTCGCCAAGGAGCTGGGGGAGGAGCGGGCGGCGTACGTCCGCCTCGACGTGACGAGCGAGGCGGACTGGGCGTCCGCGGTGTCCGCCGCCAGGGAGCGCTTCGGGCGGATCGACGGGCTCGTCAACAACGCGGGCATCCTCCGCTTCAACGAGCTGGTGTCGACGCCGCTGGACGAGTTCCAGGCGATCGTCCGGGTCAACCAGGTGGGCTGTTTCCTGGGCATCCGCGCGGTCGCGCCGGAGATCGCGGCGGCCGGCGGCGGCACGATCGTCAACACCGCCTCGTACACCGGCGTGACGGGCATGGCGGGAGTCGGGGCGTACGCGGCGACCAAGCACGCCGTGCTCGGTCTGACCCGGGTCGCGGCCCTGGAGCTGGCGCCGCGCGGCATCCGGGTCAACGCGGTCTGCCCGGGCGCGATCGACACCCCCATGAGCAACCCGGAGGGCGTGGACCCGGCGGCCGCCGCGGAGCTCTACCGGAACCTCGTCCCGCTGGGCCGGATCGGCCGCCCGGAGGAGGTGGCGGCCCTCGTGCTCTTCCTCACGGCCGAGGACTCCTCGTACATCACCGGCCAGCCGTTCGTCATCGACGGCGGCTGGACGGCCGGCGTCAGGCTCTTCTGAGGCCTTCCCCGCCCTATCTGACGCATCATCAGCTCTTGACACCCCCCGCCGCATCCAACAATCTGACGACACGTCAGAAACTCACGAGGACGGTGAACTTCCTTGGAATTCGGGATCTTCGTACAGGGATACGTCGGCAAGCGCGCCGAGACCGATCCCGAAGCCGAGCACAAGGCCCTCATGGAGGAGACCGAGTACGTCATCCAGGCGGACCGGTCCGGGTTCAAGTACGCCTGGGCCTCCGAGCACCACTTCCTGGAGGAGTACTCCCACCTCTCCGCCAACGACGTCTACCTCGGGTACCTCGCCCACGCCACCGAGCGCATCCACCTCGGTTCCGGCATCTTCAACCCGCTCGCCCCGGTCAACCACCCGGTGAAGGTCGCCGAGAAGGTCGCCATGCTCGACCACCTCTCCGGCGGCCGCTTCGAGTTCGGCTCCGGCCGCGGCGCCGGCTCCCACGAGATCCTCGGCTTCTTCCCGGGCATCACGGACATGAACCACACCAAGGAACTCTGGGAGGAGACGATCGCCGAGTTCCCCAAGATGTGGCTGCAGGACGAGTACGAGGGCTTCCAGGGCAAGCACTGGTCGCTCCCGCCGCGCAAGATCCTGCCCAAGCCGTACGGGAAGTCCCACCCGGCCATGTGGTACGCGGCGGGCTCCCCGTCCTCGTACGCCATGGCCGGCCGGAAGGGCCTCGGCGTCCTCGGCTTCAGCGTGCAGAAGGTCTCCGACATGGAGTGGGTCGTCGAGTCCTACAAGACCGCGATCAAGGAGGCCAGGGCGGTCGGCGACTTCGTCAACGACAACGTCATGGTGACCTCGACCGCGATCTGCGCCGAGACCCACGACAAGGCCGTCGAGATCGCCGTCGGCGGCGGACTCAACTACCTCCAGTCGCTGCTCTTCCGCTACCACGACACCTTCCCGCGCCCCGAGGGCATCCCCGAGTGGCCCGAGCTCCTCCCGGAGTACTCGGCCGAGATCATCGAACTCCTCATCCAGGAGGAGCTGATGATCTGCGGCGACCCGAGCGAGGTCCTGGCCCAGTGCAAGCGCTGGGAACAGGCGGGCGCGGACCAGCTGTCGTTCGGGCTGCCGATCGGCATCTCCTACGAGGACACGATGAACACGATCAAGCTGATCGGCGAGCACGTGATCCCGGAGATCGACACGGACCCCGTCCACCGCACCACCCGCTTCCGCCAGGCGGCGGCCGACTGACCCCGCCGACGGCCGTGCCCCACCGCCCACCGAGCCGGAACCCGCCCCCGCCCGACCCGAACCCGGGCCCCGCGCGGGCCACCCCGCCCGAACCCGTCCGATCCCGGCCCGGGCCCTGGGTCTGCCAAGCCCTCCGGCCCGTGCTCGGTCCGCCCGTGCGTCCGCTCCTTGGCCGCCGGCAGACCCGACCCTGGTCCCGTGCGGGCCGCGCTAGCAGTCGGTGCGGTCCGAGCGTCGCCCCCCTCCGTGCGGGGCGCGGCGCCTGGGCTGGGCGCTGCGGTCGTCGCACCCCGCCGTGTGGGGCGCGGCGGGCGCCTGGCTGGGCGGTGCGGGCGTCGCAACCCCTCCGTGTGGGGCGCGGCGCCTGGGCTGGGCGGTGTGGTCGTCGCTCCCCTCCGTGTGGGGCGCGGCGCCCGGCTGGGCGGTGTGGTTGTCGCAACCCCTCCGTGTGGGGCGCGGCGCCTGGGCTGGGCGGTGCGGGCGTCGTCCCCCTCCGTGTGGGCAATCGTCCCGC
>NZ_SDOY01000045.1 GCF_004117935.1 Streptomyces roseicoloratus
GTCTCGTTGTGGGCAGTCGTCCCGCTGGGGCGGGACGGGTGGGCACAACGGGACGGCGCCCCTTGCCGGCGCCAGAGGCTTCCGCGCCTGGGCCCGCACCACCAGTGACGGCACCCATGGGGTGCGGGTCCAGGCCCGGAACGCGAAGGCGCCGCTGAGCGCGCCGTCCCGTGTGCCCACCCGTCCCGCCCTGCGGGACGATTGCCCACACGGAGGGG
>NZ_SDOY01000046.1 GCF_004117935.1 Streptomyces roseicoloratus
CCCTGCGGTGTCCGGTCCGCTCGGATCTGGAAGTCCATCGCACCCCTTGAACTGGGGTGTTGCGACAACCACTAGAACCAACGCTGGGCGACCGGCCCCTTTCGTGTGACGGCGGGAGGGTGGGACGCGCGGGCTGTGTTGACGGCGGGGGCGGGGGCGAGAGTGAGGGCGGGGCAGGGGAGGGCGGGGCGGGGGCGCGGGCGGCCGGCGGCCCGGACCGGGCGCCGCCCCCGGTGGGGCCCGCCGGCCGTCGTTCCGACCAGCGCCCGTCGGTCACCGTCGCCCCGCTGGGGAGCGGGGCCAGTGTCCGGGCCGCGGGCGGCCCCCTGGGCGTCCGGGGCGGGAGGAGGGCGGCGTACGCCCCTTGGGACCGCAGAGTGCCCCTGCGGGCGGGAAAGACCCGCTCCGGGGGCCCGGGGCCCGGGGCCCTGGGTCCCCGCCCCCTGCCGGGCTGGGCCACGGGGCTCCGGGCCCCCGCTCCGCCCCTGCCGGGCTGGGCCACGGGGCCCCCGGGCCCCCGCTCCGCCCCTGCCGGGCTGGGCCACGGGGC
>NZ_SDOY01000047.1 GCF_004117935.1 Streptomyces roseicoloratus
CGAGGCCCCGGTCAGCGCGGACGGCGCCGCCCCCGACAAGGCCGCCGCCCCCGACAAGGCCGCCGCCCCCGACAAGGCCGCCGCCGCCGACAAGGCTGCCGCCGACGGGGCAGACAAGGCGGACGCCGCCGCCCCCGCGCCCCCCGCTCCCCCCGCCGCCCCCTCCTGGCTCGACACCGAGACCGCCGTCGCGCTGCTCGCCTCGCCGCTCGCCGGGATGGATCCCGCCGATCTGCGCCGGCTCGGGCGCGCGCTGCGGGACGAGGAGCGGGCCGGTGGGAACAAGGTGCCGGCGCCGTCGGACGTCCTGCTCGCGCGGGCGCTCGCCGAGCCCGAGCGGCTCGTCGCCCACGACCAGTCGTACGCGCGCGGGGCGCGGCGCCTCGGCGAGCTGCTGCGGGCCGCCCGCGACAAGCTGGCGGCCGGCGGCACCGCCGAGGAGGCGCTCTGGCTCCTCTGGAACGGCACGCCCTGGCCCGGCCGACTCGAGCGTGCCTCCCTGCGCGGCGGCACCCCCGGCCGCAACGCCGACCGGGACCTGGACGCGGTCTGCGCCCTGTTCGAGACCGCCGCCCGCGCCGAGGACCGGGTCGGCGGGCGCGGCGCGCTCAACTTCCTGGAGGAGCTCGACGCCCAGGACATCGCCGCCGACACCCTCACCCGCCGGCACACCCGCCCCGACGCCGTACGCCTCATGACCGCCCACCGCTCCAAGGGCCTGGAGTGGGGCCTCGTCGTCGTCGCCGGCGTCCAGGAGGGCCTCTGGCCCGACCTGCGCCGCCGCGGCTCCCTCCTCGAAGCGGACAGGATCGGCCGCGACGGCCTCGCCGAGCCGCTCACCCCCGGCGCCCTCCTCGCCGAGGAACGCCGCCTCTTCTACGTCGCCGCCACCCGCGCCCGCGACCGGCTCGTCGTCACCGCCGTCAAGGCCCCCGCCGAGGACGGCGACCAGCCCTCCCGTTTCCTCACCGAACTCGGCGTCGAGCCGAAGGAGGTGGCCGGCCGGCCCCGCCGCCCGCTCGCCGTCGCCGCCCTCGTCGCCGAGCTGCGCGCCACCACCGTCGACCCCGACGCCTCACCCGCCCTGCGCGCCGCCGCCGCCGAACGCCTCGCCCGGCTCGCCGCCCTCTCCGACGAGGACGGCCACCCGCTCGTCCCGGCCGCCCACCCCGACCGCTGGTGGGGCCTCGCCGAACCGACCCGCAGCACCGTCCCGCTGCGCGACCGCGACCGGCCCGTGGCCCTGTCCGGCTCGGCGCTCGACCAGCTCGCCAACACCTGCGCCCTCCAGTGGTTCCTGGGCCGCGAGGTCAAGGCCGACGCCCCCGCCACCGCCGCCCAGGGCTTCGGCAACGTCGTGCACGTCCTCGCCGACGAGGTCGCCTCCGGCCGTACTCCCGCCGACCTCGACGTCCTCATGGCCCGGCTCGACTCCGTGTGGGACGCCCTCGCCTTCGACGCGCCGTGGAAGTCCGCGCAGGAGAAGCGGAACGCCCGGATCGCCCTGGAACGCTTCCTGCACTGGCACGTCATGGACCGCGCCGGCCGCACGCCCGCCGCCACCGAGCACGACTTCGACGTGACGCTGGGCGCGGGCGACTACCAGGTCCGCATCCGCGGCTCCATGGACCGCGTCGAGGCAGACGAACAGGGCCGCGCGTACGTCGTCGACTTCAAGACCGGCAAGTCGGCGCCCACCAAGGACGAGGTCGCCCGCCACCCGCAGCTCGCGGTCTACCAGCTCGCCGTCCGCGAGGGCGCCGTCGACGAGGCCTTCGGCGGCCGCACACCCGAACCCGGCGGCGCCGAGCTCGTCCACCTGCGGCAGGCCGCGCCCAAGAAGGAGGGCGGGGACGCGCTGCCCAAGGTCCAGGCCCAGCAGCCTCCGGACGGCGAGTGGATCGGCGACCTCCTCGCGACCGCGGCCGGCCGCGTCCTCGACGAACGCTTCACCCCGACGACCGGCCAGCACTGCACGACCTGCACCTTCCGTGCCTCGTGCAGCGCCCGCCCGGAGGGCCGCCACATCGTCGACTGACCGCGCTCCGGGCCCGGAGCCGCGCCCGCCCGTCCCCTCCGGCACGGCTCCGGGCCCGGAGTCGCGCCCGCCCGTCCCCTCCGGCACCCTGGAATTTCGGGGAGACCGCGAGGAGGCTCGCATGGCGTCCACCACACTCCGCGCCGCCGGCGTCGTCTGCGCCGCCCTGATCGCCGGTGCCACCGCACCCGCCCTGGCCGCCCCCGCACCACCCGCCCTCGCCACGGCCGCCGCGCCCCCGGCCGCCCCCAGCCCCTCGCCCGACCCCTTCGAGGGCCTCACCGCCGACCAGATCGGCGAGAAGGCCGTCACCGCCACCCAGTCCGCGACCTCGCTGCGCATGGCCGGCCGCGTCGTCTCCGGAGGGCAGCCGCTGGACGTCGACTTCGCCGTCAACGACAGGAGCGAGTGCACCGGCGCCATCAAGCTCCGGGGCGGCGCCGCCGAGCTCCGTCAGACCAGCGGGGTCACGTACATGAAGGGCGACGAGGCCTTCTGGCGCGCGTCCATGACCTCCCAGGGCCTGCCGCCCGCGCAGATCGACGCGACGATCGAACTCCTCAAGGGCCGCTGGCTGAAGATCCCCCAGGGCCGGGCCGGCACCGAGGGCCTCAGCGGCGTCTGCGACCTGAAGGCGCTCCTCGCCGACCTCGGCAAGGACAAAAAGGACCGCACGGGTCTGGTCCGCGGGCCGGACGGTGAGGTGAACGGCACACCCGTGGCCACCCTGGTCAAGAAGAAGACGGGCGGCGAGACCACCACCGTCTCGGTCGCGCAGAGCGGCAAGCCGTACATCCTGAGGACGGTCAAGACGGGCGGTGGCGAGCCCGGATCCGTGACGCTCTCCGACTACGACAAGCCCGTGAAGGTCGTCGTCCCGCCCGCCGACGAGACCGTCGACCTGTCCAAGCTGGACCCGGGCACCGCCACCTGACCGCCAGGACCGGGCCCGCCCCGACCACCGCCCCCCACGGGTCCCGGGGGCCCGGGGCGAAGCCCCCGGACACCGGCCCCGCCCCCACCGGCCCACGACGCCCGCCCCGCGCTGTCAGTCGTCCCCGTTAGCCTCTTTCGGGTGACCGCACGCATCACCGACCCCGAGCAGCTCAAGGAGCTGCTCGGCATCCCGTTCACCCCGGAGCAGACGGCCTGCATCACCGCGCCGCCCGCCCCGCAGGTCATCGTGGCCGGAGCCGGCTCCGGCAAGACGACGGTGATGGCCGCCCGGGTGGTCTGGCTGGTCGGCACCGGCCAGGTCGCGCCCGAGCAGGTCCTCGGTCTCACCTTCACCAACAAGGCCGCCGGCGAGCTCGCCGAACGCGTCCGCACCGCCCTCGTCCGCGCCGGCGTCACCGACCCCGACGTCATCGACCCGGACAACCCTCCCGGCGAGCCCGGCATCTCCACGTACCACGCCTTCGCCGGCCGGCTCCTCACCGACCACGGCCTGCGCATCGGCCTGGAACCCACCTCCCGGCTGCTGGCCGACGCCACCCGCTACCAGCTCGCCGCCCGCGTCCTGCGCGAGGCCCCCGGCCCGTACCCCGCGCTCACCCGCTCCTTCCCGACCCTCGTCGGCGACCTGCTCGCCCTCGACGCCGAGCTCGCCGAACATCTCGTGGCGCCCGAGCGGCTCCTCGCCTACGACACCGAGCTGCTCGCCGAGCTCGCCGGCGCCAAACTCACCAACGCCGACCTGCGCAAACTCCCCGAAGCCGGCACCGCGCGCCGCGAGCTCCTCGACCTCGTCGTCCGCTACCGCGCCGCCAAACGCTCCCGCGACCTGCTCGACTTCGGCGACCAGATCGCCCTCTCCGCCGAGCTCGCCACCACCCGGCCCGAGGTCGGCGCGATCCTCCGCGACGAGTTCCGCGTCGTCCTCCTCGACGAGTACCAGGACACCTCCGTCGCCCAGCGACTGCTCCTCTCCGGCCTCTTCGGCCAGGGCACCGGGCACGCCGTGACCGCCGTCGGCGACCCCTGCCAGGCCATCTACGGCTGGCGCGGCGCCTCCGTCGCCAACCTCGACGACTTCCCCGAGCACTTCCCGTACGCCGACGGCCGCCCCGCCACCCGCTTCGCCCTCTCCGAGAACCGGCGCAGCGGCGGCCGCCTCCTCGACCTCGCCAACAACCTCGCCGCCCCGCTGCGCGCCCTGCACGCGGGCGTGGAGGCGCTGCGGCCCGCGCCCGGCGCCGAGCGCGACGGCAGCGTCCGCATCGCCCTGCTCCCCACCCACGCCGACGAGATCGACTGGCTCGCCGACTCCCTCGCCCACCTCGTCCGCACCGGCACCCCGCCCGGCGAGATCGCCGTCCTGTGCCGCACCGCCACCGACTTCCCGGCCGTCCAGGCCGCCCTCGTCGCGCGTGACGTCCCCGTCGAGGTCGTCGGCCTCTCCGGCCTGCTCCACCTGCCCGAGGTCGCCGACCTCGTCGCCGTCTGCGAGGTCCTCCAGGACCCCGGCGCCAACGCCTCCCTCGTCCGGCTCCTCACCGGCCCCCGCTGGCGCATCGGCCCCCGCGACCTCGCCCTCCTCGGCCGCCGCGCCCGACTCCTCGTCCACCGCCCGGGCGAGGGCACGGACGACGCCGACCAGCGGCTCGCCGCCGCCGTCGAAGGCGTCGACCCCGCCGAGGTGATCTCCCTCGCCGACGCCCTCGACACCTTCCTCGACTCCGGCGGCGAGGACGACGGCCTGCCCTTCTCCGCCGAGGCCCGCGTCCGCTTCGCCCGCCTCGCCGCCGAACTGCGCGCCCTGCGCACCTCGCTCGCCGACCCGCTGATGGACGTCCTGCACCGGGTCCTCGCCGCCACCGGCCTGGAGGTCGAACTCTCCGCCTCGCCGCACGCCCTGGCCGCCCGCCGCCGCGAGACCCTCGGCAACTTCCTCGACATCGCCGCCGGCTTCGCCTCCCTCGACGGCGAGGCCACCCTGCTCGCCTTCCTCGGCTTCCTGCGCACCGCAGCCCAGTACGAGAAGGGCCTGGACAACGCCCTGCCCGGCGGCGAGGACACCGTCAAGGTGATGACCGCCCACAAGTCCAAGGGCCTGGAGTGGGACGTGGTCGCGGTGCCCGGCCTGGTCACCGGCCAGTTCCCGTCCACCCGCGCCCGCGAGTCCTGGACCTCCCAACCCCAGGTCCTCCCGCACGCCCTGCGCGGCGACGCCGCGACCCTGCCCGCGCTCGACGACTGGACCGCCGCCTCCCTGAAGGCCTTCAAGGAGGAGCTGCGCGACCACCAGCACACCGAGGAGCTCCGCCTCGGCTACGTGACCTTCACCCGCCCGCGCTCCCTCCTCCTGGGCTCCGCCCACTGGTGGGGCCCGGCCCAGAAGAAGCCGCGCGGCCCCTCCCCGTTCCTGGAGGCCCTGTACGAGCACTGCGCGGCCGGGCACGGCGAGATCGAGGCCTGGGCGGACGCCCCGGAGGAGGGCGACGCCAACCCGCTCCTGACCGCGGACCTCGCCGACCAGGCCTGGCCGCTGCCGCTGGACAAGGAAGGCCTGGAGCGCCGCCGGGAAGCGGCGCAGCAGGTTCTCACCCGGCTGTGGGCCCTCGCCCCGCAGGGCGGAACGGACGGGCACGGCCCCGCCACGCCGGCGCCCGTTCCGTCGCACCCCGACGCCGACGCCGACGACCTCTGGCTTCCGGAGGACCTGAAGGACCTGGAGGAGCTGGAGGACCTGGAGGAGCCCCCGCACGAGTACGAGTACGACGAGGGCGAAGGCGAAGGCGAGGACGCGGGCGAAGGCGAGGACGCGGGCGCGGGCCCGCCCCGGGACGACGAGCCCCACGCGGAGGTCCCGGCACCCCGGGCCGAGCTCCGCCCGGCGGACCCGGCCAGCGGTTCCCGCCCGGCGGACCCGACCGGCCGCCCCCGCCCGGCGGACCCGGGTCTCACCCCCGAGGACGCCCGCACCATCGCCTCCTGGGACCGCGACCTCACCGCCCTCACCGCCGAGCTGCACCGCTCCCGCGCCACCACCCGGGACGTCCTGCTGCCCGCGTACCTCTCCGCCTCCCAGGTGCTGCGGCTCGCCGCCGACCCCGAGGGCTTCGCCAAGGAACTGGCCCGGCCCATGCCCAAGCCGCCGCAGCCCGCCGCCCGGCGCGGCACCCGCTTCCACGCCTGGGTGGAGTCCCGCTTCGAGGAACTGCCGCTGCCCATGCTCGGCCCCGACGAGCTGCCCGGCGGCGAGGAGTTCGCGGGCGAGCCGGAGATCCTCGACGAGCGGGACCTGGACGCCCTCAAGGAGGCCTTCGACCGCACCCCGTACGCCCGCCGCACCCCGTACCGCGTGGAGATCCCCGTCCACCTCTCCCTCGCGGGCCGGGTGATCCGCGGCAGGATCGACGCCGTCTACCGGGACCCGGACACCGGCGCGTACGAGATCGTCGACTGGAAGACCAGCCATCTGCGCAACGCGGACCCGCTCCAGCTCGCCCTCTACCGCCTCGCCTGGGCCGAGCAGCACGGCCTCGACCCGGACGAGGTGACCGCCTCCTTCGTGTACGTACGCACGGGGGAGGTGGTGCGCCCCGCCCGGCTGCCCGGCCGGGCGGAACTGGAGGCCGTGCTCCTCGGCACACCGGCCGCCGACGGGCCGGGTTCCGGCGCCGGATAGGCTCAGGAGCATGAGCGAGACCCCGGACAGCGCCGTCCACACCGCGGACACCCGTGCCGTACGCACGTACATCGAGCGGCACCGCTCCGCGTTCCTCGGCGAGCTCGCCGAGTGGCTGCGGATCCCCTCCGTGTCGGCGCAGCCCGAGCGGGCCGCCGACGTCCGGCGCAGCGCCGAGTGGCTCGCCGCCGCGCTCGGCCGCACCGGCTTCCCCGTCGTCGAGATCTGGGAGACCGACGGCGCCCCGGCCGTGTTCGCCGAATGGCCCTCCGGCGAGCCCGACGCGCCGACCGTCCTCGTGTACGGCCACCACGACGTGCAGCCCGCCGCCCGCGAGGACGGCTGGCACACCGAGCCGTTCGAGCCCGTGGTCGCCGACGGCCGCCTGTACGGGCGGGGCGCCGCCGACGACAAGGGGCAGGTCCTCTTCCACACCCTCGGGGTCCGCGCCCACCTCGCCGCGACCGGCCGCACCGCGCCCGCCGTCCACCTCAAGATGATCGTCGAGGGCGAGGAGGAGTCCGGCTCGCCGCACTTCCGCGCCCTCGTCGAGGAGCACGCCGCCCGGCTCGCCGCCGACGTCGTGATCGTCTCCGACACCGGCATGTGGTCCGAGACCACCCCGACCGTGTGCACCGGCATGCGCGGCGTCGCCGACTGCGAGATCGACCTGTACGGGCCCGACCAGGACATCCACTCCGGCTCCTTCGGCGGCGCCGTGCCCAACCCCGTCACCGTCGCCGGCCGGATCGTCGCCGCCCTGCACGACTCCGACGAGCGCGTCGCCATCCCCGGCTTCTACGACGGCGTCACCGAGCTCACCGACGCCGAACGCGCCCTGATGGCCGAGCTGCCCTTCGACGAGAACGCCTGGCTGACCACGGCCAGGTCCCACGGCACCCTCGGCGAGGCCGGCTTCTCCACCCTGGAGCGCGTCTGGGCCCGCCCGACGGCCGAGGTCAACGGCATCGGCGGCGGCTACCAGGGCCCCGGCGGCAAGACGATCGTGCCCGCCACCGCCCACGTCAAGCTCTCCTTCCGGCTGGTCGCGGGCCAGGACCCGGCACGGATCGAGACCGTCGTCCGCACGTGGCTGGCCGAGCAGGTCCCGGCCGGCATCCGGCACGAGATCGTCTTCGGCGCCCCGACCCGGCCCTGCCTCACGCCGCTCGACCACCCCGCCCTCACGGCGGTGTCCGGCGCCATGAGCCGCGCCTTCGACGGCGCCAAGGTCCGCTACACCCGCGAGGGCGGCTCGGGCCCGGCCGCCGACCTCCAGGACGTGCTGGACGCCCCGGTGCTGTTCCTGGGGATCTCGGTCCCCTCCGACGGCTGGCACGCCCCGAACGAGAAGATCGAGCTCGACCTCCTCATGAAGGGCGTCGAGACGACCGCGCACCTGTGGGGCGACCTGCCCGCGGCCCTGCGCGACACCACCCGCGCGGAGCCCCTCCTGACCTGAGCCCACGGCCCGTACGGCCCCGAGCCCACGGCCCGTACCGGCCCGAGCCCACGGCCCGTAGGCCCCGAGCACGGCAGCCGCACGGGCCCGACGCCCAGGGCCCGTCCGGGCCGAGCCCAGGGCCCGTGCCCGAACCCACACACCGATCCGGGGGAGTTGGAAGCACCTGTGAGCACCTTGAACAACGCGTTCGCGGACCACCCGATCTCGCTCACCGCCCCGAGCGGGATCGACCGCGCCGCCCACCACCGTCTCGACGAGGCGTGGCTCGCGGCCGCCTGGAGCCACCCGAAGACCAGGGTCTTCGTGGTCTCGGGCGGCCAGGTGCTGATCGACGACACGCCCGACGGACGGACCGAGCTCGTCATGACCCCGGCCTTCGAGGCCCCGGTCACCGAGACCCACCGCTACTTCCTGGGCACGGACGCCGACGGCGTCTCCTACTTCGCGCTCCAGAAGGACAGCCTGCCCGGCCGCATGGACCAGTCCGCGCGCCCCGCCGGACTGCGCGAGGCGGGCCTGCTGCTGTCGCCGCGGGACGCCGGCCTGATGGTCCACGCCGTCGCCCTGGAGAACTGGCAGCGGCTGCACCGCTTCTGCTCGCGCTGCGGCGAGCGCACCGTGATCGCCGCAGCCGGGCACGTCCGCCGCTGCCAGGCCTGCGGCGCCGAGCACTACCCGCGCACCGACCCGGCGGTGATCATGCTGGTCACCGACGAGGAGGACCGCGCCCTGCTCGGCCGCCAGGTGCACTGGCCCGAGGGCCGCTTCTCGACCCTGGCCGGCTTCGTGGAGCCGGGCGAGTCCATCGAGCAGGCGGTGGCGCGCGAGGTCTTCGAGGAGGCGGGCGTCACGGTCGGCGAGGTGGAGTACGTGGCCAGCCAGCCCTGGCCCTTCCCGTCCAGCCTGATGCTGGGCTTCTTCGCCCGGGCGACGTCGGCGGAGATCACCGTGGACGGCGAGGAGATCCACGAGGCCCGCTGGTTCTCCCGCGAGGACCTGGCCGCCGCCTTCGAGTCGGGCGAGGTGCTCCCGCCGTACGGCATCTCGATCGCCTCCCGGCTGATCGAGCTCTGGTACGGCAAGCCCCTGCCCAAGCCCGGCGACACGGCCTGAGCCGGGGGAGGCGGGCCCGCGTGACCGGCCCACCGCGCGGCCGGCCCGGCCCGCCCACCCGTAAACGGAATGCGACAGCCCCCGTCCGGCACCGTCCGGCGGGGGCTGTTTCCGGCCACGAACGGCCTCGGGCCTCGGGTCAGGCGGCGAGGGCCTGCTTGACCTGGGCCAGGCTCGGGTTGGTCATGACGACCTCGGAGCCGCCGGCCTCCGGGACCACGCGCACGGTCGGAACCGTCTGGTTGCCGCCGTTGGCCTGCTCGACGAACTTCGCCGAGTCGGGGTCCTGCTCGATGTTGATCTCCGTGTACGCGATGCCCTCACGGTCCAGCTGGCTCTTCAGCCGGCGGCAGTAGCCGCACCACGTGGTGCTGTACATCGTCACAGTGCCCTGCATGGCCAGGCGCTCCTCTGTTCGCGGGTGAATGCCGAGAGGAAGAACGTACGCCCCCGGCCCGCCATTCCCGGAACCGCATTCGTATGACCGGTGCCATACGCCTGTGGACGACGGGCCGCATCGATCACGCCGGACCTGGCAGCATGGCGGGGTGACACCAGCAACGCACTCCACTCTCTTCCCGCAGGTCCCCGAGTCGGCCGACGCGGTGCTCGACGGGCTCGACCCCGAGCAGCGCGAGGTCGCCCTCGCCCTGCACGGCCCGGTGTGCGTCCTCGCCGGAGCCGGTACGGGCAAGACGCGGGCCATCACCCACCGCATCGCCTACGGGGTGCGGGCCGGGATCGTCCCGCCCGCCGGCGTGCTCGCCGTCACCTTCACCAACCGCGCCGCGGGCGAGATGCGCGGCCGGCTCCGCCAGCTCGGCGCCGGCGGCGTCCAGGCCCGCACCTTCCACTCCGCGGCCCTCCGCCAGCTCCAGTACTTCTGGCCGAAAGCCGTCGGCGGCGAACTGCCCCGCCTCCTGGAGCGGAAGGTCCAGCTCGTCGCCGACGCCGCCGCCCGCTGCCGCGTCCGCCTCGACCGGAACGAGCTGCGGGACGTCACCAGCGAGATCGAATGGGCCAAGGTCACCCAGACCGTCCCCGCCGACTACCCGGCCGCCGTCGCCAAGGCCGCCCGCGACTGCCCCCGCGACCCCGCCGAGACCGGCCAGATCTACGCGATGTACGAGCAGCTCAAGCGCGAGCGCGACGTCATCGACTTCGAGGACGTGCTGCTCCTCACCGTCGGCATCCTCCAGGACCGCCACGACATCGCCGACCAGATCCGCCGGCAGTACCAGCACTTCGTCGTCGACGAGTACCAGGACGTCTCCCCGCTCCAGCAGCGACTCCTCGACCTCTGGCTCGGCGACCGCGACAGCCTCTGCGTCGTCGGCGACGCCAGCCAGACGATCTACTCGTTCACCGGCGCCACCCCCGACCACCTGCTGAACTTCCGCACCCGCCACCCCGACGCCACCGTGATCAAACTGGTCCGGGACTACCGCTCCACCCCCCAGGTCGTCCACCTGGCCAATGGCCTGCTCGGCCAGGCCCGCGGCCGGGCCGCCGAACACCGCCTGGAACTGATCTCCCAGCGCGACCCCGGCCCCGGCCCCGCCTACACCGAGTACGCGGACGAACCCGCCGAGGCCGAAGGCACCGCCCGCCGCATCCGCGACCTCATCGCCACCGGCGTCCCCGCCGGCGAGATCGCCGTCCTCTACCGGGTCAACGCCCAGTCGGAGATCTACGAACAGGCCCTCGCCGACGCCGGCGTCCCCTACCAGCTCCGCGGCGCCGAGCGCTTCTTCGAACGCCAGGAGGTCCGCGAGGCGGGCGTCGCCCTGCGCGGCGCCGCCCGCGCCGGAGGCAACGACCCGCTGCTCGACGACGCCGAGGACCTGCCCGCCCAGGTCCGGGCCGTCCTCTCCACCAAGGGCTGGACCAGCGAACCGCCCGCCGGCTCCGGAGCCGTCCGCGACCGCTGGGAGTCACTCGCCGCACTCGTCCGGCTCGCCGAGGACTTCGCCCGCGCCAAGCCCGGCGCCACCCTCTCCGACCTGGTCGCCGAACTCGACGAACGGGCCGCCGCCCAGCACGCCCCCACCGTCCAGGGCGTCACCCTCGCCTCGCTGCACGCCGCCAAGGGCCTCGAATGGGACGCCGTCTTCCTCGTCGGCCTCACCGAAGGCATGATGCCGATCACCTACGCCAAGACCGACGAACAGATCGAGGAGGAGCGCCGGCTCCTCTACGTCGGCGTCACCCGCGCCCGCGTCCACCTGACACTGTCCTGGGCGCTCTCCCGCTCCCCGGGCGGCCGCGCCTCCCGGCGCCCCACCCGCTTCCTGAAGGGCCTGCGGCCCGGCTCCGGCCCGCTCGGCACGGCGGGCACCGGCGGCGGCCCGGGCTTCGGCAGGGCCCTCGGCGGAGGAACCGGCGGAGGCACGGACCGCGCCGACGCCCCCGGACGGCGCAAACGGCGCGGGCCGGTCCGCTGCCGCGTCTGCGGCACCACCCTCACCGAAGCCGGCGAGATGAAACTCATGCGCTGCGAGGACTGCCCCTCCGACATGGACGAGGGGCTCTACGAGCGGCTGCGCGACTGGCGCATGGAACAGGCCCGCCGGCTCGGCCAGCCGCCCTATTGCGTGTTCACCGACAAGACGCTGATGGCCATCGCCGAGCGCGTCCCCGCCTCCGACGGAGAGCTCGTCACGATCGCCGGCGTAGGGGTCCGCAAGCTCGACCGCTTCGGCGCCGACGTACTGGCCATCTGCGCAGGTGAAGAGCCCGGAGGAAGCCACGACGAGGCCTGAGAAAAACTCGTGGGAAAAATAGTTTGCGCCCGCCCCGTCAAGCCCCATAGGTTCTTAACCACGACACAGCGGCTTCTTGGAAGCCCTGTCTTCGTGCTGTACTTGTCCAATCGAACATGAGGGTCAGGCTCACACCGAGCCCTCCGAGACGCCGAGAGGAGGCGATTCCAGTGATCAGCATCAAGAACATCAAGACCAGCACCGCCAAAATGACCGATCGCTCGGTCGTCGCCTCCGCATGCTCGCTCGGCCTCGCCGCCTCCGCGTCCTCCGCGCTCTTTGGCACCGGTCTGTCCGGCGCCGGTCTGCCCCTCGGCATGACCGGTCTCCTGATGGATCGCCCTGAGCGCAGTGAGCGACCGACCAAGGCACTGGAAGCAGGAGTAGAGGGCAAGGCCAAGGCCGCTGCCTACGGCTTCGCGGCGACCGGTGCCGGCATTCGGACGACGACGCAGCAGCACCACACGATGTGGGCCTTCCGTGGGCTCGAACCCTGGAGTGATCCAGCCTGATCGACGATCAGGCCGGCGCCTTCAGGGCCGCGGAACCCCACCAGGGATCCGCGGCCCTTCTGTTTGTCCCCGAACGGGGACGACGGAACGAAGGGGCCTCGGGACCAGCAGTGACCGGTACCAACACAAAACCCGGCCAACAGGCCGGAACGACAGACGAGGAAGACAAACCCGTGCAACTCGAAGCGCACGCCCCGTCCGTACCGCCTTCCGAAACGATCCCCCCGCCCCGCCCCACGGAGGACTCCACCTTGACCCCCCTCACCGCGCTCACCGCGCTCGACGACGCCATCGAGAACCTCGGCGTACCCGTCCCGTGCCGCTCGTACGACCCCGAGGTCTTCTTCGCCGAGTCCCCGGCCGACGTCGAGTACGCCAAGTCGCTCTGCCGGACCTGCCCGCTCATGGAAGCCTGCCTCGCGGGCGCCAAGGAGCGACGCGAGCCCTGGGGCGTCTGGGGTGGAGAGCTCTTCGTCCAGGGCGTGGTCGTCGCCCGCAAGCGGCCCCGCGGCCGCCCGCGCAAGAACCCGGTTGCGGCATGAACGCCCTCGGAACCGTCGACCGCCCCCTCACGCACGATCCCCAGAAGCAGGCCCCGATGACCTCGTCCGCCCACGAGCCCTCCGGCTCCGCGACCCCAGACGTTTCGATCAGCGGCGCGAACCGCTCGCGCCAGAACAGGACCCGTGAGATGCAACTCATCCCAGAAGCCCTGGCCCGTGCCCATATGCACGACCGCATGCGGGAAGCCGACGCGGAACGCCAGGCCTCGCGCCTGGTCGCCGCCCGGCGCATGCAGCGACGCGCCGAGCGCGTGTCGATGCGCGCCCGCCGCGCCATCGCCATGGCCGTCATGCACTGACCCAGGCAGACCCGGACACCGCGGGGGCCGGTCCGAACGGACCGGCCCCCGCGGTGCGTTGCCCCCGACACGGGCACCCTTCGGGTTATCGTCACCCAGGTGAACGACACCCCTGCCGACGAGCCGCTCATCGTGTGCGCCCGCTGCGGGAAAACCGCCCCCGAGCTGCCCGTCACCTGGACCTGCTCAGTGGAGAACGGCACCCGCCAGTACTTCTGCGAAGACTGCGCCCGCGCCAACATCAGGGCCATCGAAGGCCGCCTCGACTCCTCCTGGTGGTGACCCGGAGGGCCGCCGACCCGGCCCCCGGCCCGGCCGGCGGCCCGCCGGCCCAGCCGACCGAAGGCCCGCCCGGCCGCCTACTCGTCCTCGGCGACGAAACCCGGCAGCCACTCCTCCAGCTCGTCCCGCAACCGCACCGTCGCCCCCAGCTGACACAGCACCCCGATCGTGCTCAACGTCACACGGTGTATCAGCAGATAGGCAGGCGGCAGATTGAGCTGCCTGCCCAACTGATGGGCAGGCGAGCGAGGATCGGCGATCCGCGCCGCCTGCGCCCGCATCCAGCCACGGGTGAAACCGAACGCCTCCACCTCCGCCGGCTCGACGATCGGAAGCAGATAGTCCAGCACCGCGTCCGGATCGAGCACCACGGACTCCTTCACGAAGCCCTCCGCACACAACAACGCGTACACCGGCTCCGCCTGCCCCGACAGCGCCATCCGCAGACAGGCACCGATCGTCTCCGGCAACCCGCCCGGCAACCGGTCCACCGTGCCGAAGTCCAGCACACCCAACCGCCACGAAGCCGCCGACCCGTCATCGGCCCCCTCCGGACCCGGCAGCAACCGGAAATTCCCCGGATGCGGATCCGCATGCAACAGACCCGTCCGCGCGGGCCCCGAGAACAGAAAACGCGCCAGCAGCTGCCCCGCCCGGTCCCGCTGCTCCGGAGTGCCGTCCGCGATCACCTCCGACAACGGAACGCCGTCCATCCACTCCGTCACCAGCACCTGCTCCGACTGATGCACCACCGCCGGCACCACCACGTCCGGATCGCCCGCGAACACCTCCGCGTGCGCCCGCTGCGCCTCGGCCTCCAGCCCGTAGTCCAGCTCCTCGGAAACCCGGTCCCGCATCTCCGTGATCAGCGGCTTCACATCCATCCCGGGAACCAGCGGACCCAGCAGCCGCGCGAACCTGCTCAACTGCGTCAGATCCGCGAGCAACGCCTCACCCGCCCCCGGATACTGCACCTTCACCGCGACCTCACGGCCGTCGTGCCACACCGCCCGGTGCACCTGCCCGATCGACGCGGCCGCCGCCGGCTTGTCCTCGAAACCCAGGAACAGCTCCCGCCATCCCTCACCCAGCCGCTCCTCCAACACCGCGTGCACCGTCCGCGTCGGCATCGGCGGAGCCGCGTCCTGAAGCCGCGTCAGCGCAGCCCGATAAGGCCCCGCGATCTCCTCCGGCAGCGCCGACTCGAACACCGACATCGCCTGCCCGAACTTCATGGCCCCGCCCTTGAGCTGACCCAGCGTCGAGAACAACTGCTCGGCAGTCCGCTTCTGGAGCTCGGCGGCAATGGCCTCGGCCGGCCGCCCGCCGATCCGCTTGCCCAGCCCAAGTGCCGTACGCCCGGCGAAGCTCAGAGGCAACGCGGCCAGCTTCGCGGTCCGCGTGACCGCCTTCCGGGGAAGATCAGACATACGCCCTCCAGGTCCCAGACCGCAGTGCCGCACCGAATCAGGACCCTCGGGGCGGGCCCTGCCCCGCCATTGTGTCGTGCGCCGCTCGAGCCTCCATCGCATGCTCCGCCTCACCACCGCGGCGCGCCCCGCACGGACACTCCGGATGCGCCCGCACCTGCTCCGAGCGCCACTCCAGCAACGGCAGCGACACCTCCCACCGCGCCCCGGCGCTCGACGGCAGATCGCCGTCCAGGAAGGCCAACGCGTGCGCCGCGGCGAGACCCGCCACCGCCGACGCGAGCGACACGTCGCACGCCGGCAGCGGATGCGGCCGGCCCGAACGCCACTGCGCCGGAAGCCGCGGCCACACCGGCTCCCGGTCGGCCAGCTCCCGCTGCATGCAGCCCGCGCACGCCGTACCGCCCGGCAGCACCAACGGGCCCACCACACCGGTCGCTTCGAGCACCCCCGCGTAGAGATGCGGCGTGCCGGTGACGATCCAGGGTTCGGCGGGAACGGGGTCGGGCACGTAGGCGCCGAGACCGTCACGAGGCGCGACCACCACAAGCGAAACCCCGGTCTCCCCGCCCCCGCCCCCACCCCCTCCCTCTCCCCGCCCCCCGTTCCCGCCCCCGGCCGAGCCCCCGTCCCAGCCCGCGACCCGCTTGCCGGACTGACCCCCGGCCCGCCCCCCAGGCCGTTCCCCGGCCCGCACCCCAGGCCGTCCCCCGGCCGTCCGGGCCCGGCGTGGTGGGCGGCCGCCCGGGGCGGCGCGGGTGACCAGGCGGCGGGCGGCCACCGCGCGGCGGTCGCCGACCGATTCGGGCGGCAGGCCGCTCGGCGACACCTCCCAGGGCGCGACCGTGCCCGCGTCCAGGACCTCGACCCGTCCGACACCCGCCGCCGACAGCAGTGCGGCGACCGCCGCGCCGACGCGTCCCGCGCCGCGCACCTGCACCCGTGACGCGCGCCGCGCCGCCAGCGCACGCGCCGCCCCGTCGGGCGCCCGGTGCACCACCGACAGCGAGGCCAGGTCGGCGCGCACCGGGTCGAGTGCGGGGTCCGCCCGGCCGCCGGGATCGTCGTCCCGCCGGCCGCCCGGCGGGCGGACCGAGGCGTCGGCGATCAGGCCCGCCGCGGCGAGCCGGTCGAGCAGGGCGTCGAGACGGCCCTCGGGCAGTCCGAGCGCCGCCGCCTCCGCCCGCAGCAGCTTCATGCCGCGGGTGCCGTCGAGCAGGCCGATCAGGCTGCCCGTCGTCGTGTCCACCGGTCCCAGGACCACGGCGTGCGCGGGCGTCACGCCGAACTGCACGTACCGCATGTTCCGCCAGGCACGCCGCAGCGCCGGTTTCACCATCGGATGCATGGGAACCACCCACCCCCGTCGTCGGTGCGTCACCGTGTGGTGCGTCACCGTGTTTCCGTCCGTTCCACGAGTAGGTTGCCCGGGCCGGGGGAGCGGTGCGGAAAGTTGTCCACAGGGCTGAGGCATTAATCATTCGAATGCGGTGGTGCGGGACTTTCCCCGGCGCCGCCGGGTAACGTCGGGGCCGTGTCGGCCGACCCACAGCGCAGCGTGACAAGCAGCCCGCCCCGCGGCTCGGGGCCGAGCGCGGTCGAGGTCCGCAGGAGCGCCCGCCGGAGCAGAACGGTCTCCGCCTACCGCGAGGGCGACCGGACCGTCGTGCTCATCCCCGCCCGGATGTCGGAGGCGGAGGAGAAGCGGTGGGTCACCGTCATGCTGGACAAGCTGGCCGCCCAGGAGAGCAGGAGCGTCCGCGGCGACCGGGAGCTGACCGAGCGGGCCGCGCAGCTGTCGGAGCAGTACTTCGACGGCCGGGCCCGCCCGACGTCCGTGCGGTGGGTGACGAACCAGAACACCCGGTGGGGCTCGTGCACCCCGTCCGAAGGAAGTATCCGGCTCTCGCACCGGCTCCAGGGCATGCCCGAGTACGTCGTCGACTACGTGCTGTGCCACGAGCTGGCGCACCTCCTCGTGCCGGGCCACGGGCCGCGTTTCTGGCGGCTGCTCGACGCCTATCCGCGGACCGAGCGGGCCCGCGGCTATCTGGAGGGCGTGGCCGCGGCCGGCCGGCTGCCGCATCTCACGGACGGTCGCGAGGGCTGACCCAGCGCATTGCTCCGGTTCTGTACCGAACGGACCCGGCCCTGCCGCGATGTCCGGGCCACCCGTTAGCCTGGCGCGACGCATTCGTCGTTTCGGGATGGGGGACGGTCCTCACACATGGCCAGGGAATTCCAACGCGGCCACAAGGCCAAGATCAGTGATCTCACGGCGGGGACGGATCTGTACGTGGGCGTGCAGATCGCGGCGCCCGGTCTGAGCTTCGACATCAGCTGTTTCGGCCTGGACGCCGACGAGCGGCTCTCCGACGACCGCTACTTCGTGTTCTTCAACCAGCCGAAGTCGCCGGAGGAGTCGATCCAGCTGCTCGGCGCGCAGGCCGGTGACACGGAGTCGTTCCGCGTGACGCTGGACCGCATTCCGGCGCACATCCACAAGCTGTCCTTCACCGCGACGATCGACGGCGCCGGGCAGATGTCGCAGGTCGGTCCGGGCTGGATCCGGATCGTGGCGGGCGGCGAGGAGGTCGCCCGGTACGCGTTCACCGGTGCCGAGTTCTCCACCGAGCGCGCCGTGATGCTCGGCGACTTCTACCTGAAGGACGTGTGGCGGTTCGCCGCCGTCGGTCAGGGCTTCGACGGAGGCCTGGAGGCGCTCCTGAAGAACTTCGGCGGCGAGGTCGCCGAAGAGGAGGCCCCGGCCCAGCAGCCACCCGCCGCCACGCCGGGCTTCGCCCC
>NZ_SDOY01000048.1 GCF_004117935.1 Streptomyces roseicoloratus
GGACCCTGTGGGAGAGTAGGACGCCGCCGAACAATCATTGTGGGAAAGCCCCGCACCTTATGGTGCGGGGCTTTTCTGCGTTCAGGAGACCCCTGTGCCGCCGGCCGTCCGGGCTGAAGGTAAGGTCATGGGGCCATCGTCAGCTCGTTCCCACAGGAGGCCCCCGGGTGGAGGTCCAGGAGACCCGTGTTCAGACGGACCGGGTACTCACCATCCCCAACATCCTCAGCATGGCTCGCCTTGTCGGCGTGCCTCTGTTCCTGTGGTTGATCCTGAGGCCCGTCTTCGGCGGGCCCAACAGTGACGGCTGGGCACTGCTCGTCCTGGCGCTCAGCGGCGTCAGCGACTATCTGGACGGGAAGCTCGCGCGGCGCTGGAACCAGATCAGCAGCCTCGGCCGGCTGCTCGACCCCGCCGCCGACCGGCTCTACATCCTTTCCACTCTTCTGGGCCTCACCTGGCGGGAGATCCTCCCGCTCTGGCTCACCGCCGCCCTTTTGGCCCGTGAGCTGATGCTGCTGGTCATGGTGGGCATCCTCCGCCGGCACGGCTATCCTCCGCCGCAGGTCAACTTTCTCGGCAAAGCTGCCACTTTCAACTTGATGTACGCGTTCCCGTTGCTGCTCCTCAGTGACGGAGAGGGGTGGCTCGCGTCACTGGCCGAAGTTTTCGGGTGGGCCTTCGCCGGATGGGGTACAACTCTGTATTGGTGGGCAGGGATCCTCTACGTGGTCCAGGTCCGTCGACTCGTGAAGGCGGATACCGCGGCCGATTGAGCCCGTCCGTCCTGTGCCTGGCAACGACGCCGGCGGGATCGGGATGCCTAAGGGGCCTTTGAGTGAACGGGTGAAGTCGGCAGGACCGTCGTCTCTTCAAGGAGGACGCTTCCGACATGAAGGCCGTCGTGATGGCCGGTGGCGAAGGCACACGCCTTCGCCCCATGACCTCGAGCATGCCCAAGCCTCTTCTGCCGGTGGTGAACCGGCCGATCATGGAGCACGTCCTGCGACTGCTCAAGAGGCACGGTCTCAACGAGACCGTCGTCACCGTACAGTTCCTCGCCTCTCTCGTCAGGAATTACTTCGGGGACGGCGAAGAGCTCGGAATGGAGCTCACCTATGCCAACGAGGAGAAGCCGCTCGGCACCGCGGGGAGTGTGAAGAACGCCGAGGAGGCGTTGAAGGACGACGCCTTTCTCGTCATCTCCGGCGATGCCCTCACCGACTTCGACCTCACCGATCTGATCCGCTTCCACAAGGAGAAGGGCGCGCTCGTCACGGTCTGTCTGACCCGGGTGCCCAATCCGCTGGAATTCGGCATCACGATCGTCGACGAGGAAGGCAAGGTCGAACGCTTCCTGGAAAAGCCCACCTGGGGCCAGGTCTTCTCCGACACGGTGAACACGGGCATCTACGTCATGGAGCCCGAGGTCTTCGACTACGTCGAGGCGGACGTTCCGGTCGACTGGTCGGGTGACGTCTTCCCGCAGCTCATGAAGGACGGCAAGCCGATCTACGGCTATGTCGCCGAGGGCTACTGGGAGGACGTGGGCACCCACGAGAGCTACGTGAAGGCCCAGGCGGACGTCCTGGAGGGCAAGGTCGACGTCGAGATCGACGGCTTCGAGATCTCGCCCGGGGTCTGGGTGGCAGAAGGCGCCGAGGTCCATCCCGACGCCGTGCTGCGCGGGCCGCTGTACATCGGCGACTACGCCAAGGTGGAGGCCGGCGCGGAGGTGCGCGAGCACACCGTGATCGGCTCCAACGTCGTCGTCAAGAGCGGCGCCTTCCTGCACAAGGCCGTCATCCACGACAACGTCTACATCGGGCAGCAGAGCAATCTGCGCGGTTGCGTCGTCGGCAAGAACACCGACGTGATGCGGGCCGCCCGGATCGAGGACGGGGCCGTCATCGGGGACGAGTGCCTGATCGGTGAGGAATCGATCGTGCAGGGCAACGTCCGCGTCTACCCGTTCAAGACCATCGAGGCCGGCGCCTTCGTCAACACCTCCGTCATCTGGGAGTCCCGCGGCCAGGCACACCTCTTCGGGGCCCGCGGCGTGTCCGGCATCATCAACGTGGAGATCACGCCCGAGCTGGCCGTGCGGCTCGCCGGGGCGTACGCCACCACGCTGAAGAAGGGCGCGACCGTCACGACCGCGCGTGACCACTCCCGTGGCGCGCGGGCGTTGAAGCGGGCGGTGATCTCGGCCCTGCAGGCCGCCGCCATCGACGTACGCGATCTGGAGAACGTGCCGCTGCCGGTGGCGCGGCAGCAGACGGCACGGGGATCCGCCGGCGGGATCATGGTGCGGACGTCGCCCGGCGCGCCGGACTCCGTGGACATCATGTTCTTCGACGAGCGGGGCGCCGACCTGTCGCAGGCGGGGCAGCGCAAGCTCGACCGGGTGTTCGCGCGCCAGGAGTACCGACGGGCGTTCCCCGGAGAGATCGGCGACCTGTCCTTCCCGGCCAGCGTCTTCGACTCGTACACCGGCTCCCTGCTGCGGAACGTGGACACCTCCGGCATCGCGGAAGCGGGTCTGAAGGTGGTCGTGGACGCGGCCAACGGCAGCGCGGGACTCGTCCTGCCGAGCCTTCTCGGCCGGCTCCAGGTGGATTCGCTGACGATCAATCCCGGTCTCGACGAGTCGCGACCGACGGAGTCCGCGGAGAGCCGGCGGGCCGGGCTGGTGCGGCTCGGGGAGATCGTCGCCTCGGCGCGCGCCGCGTTCGGGGTGCGCTTCGACCCGGTCGGCGAGCGGCTGTCGCTGGTCGACGAGCGGGGCCGGATCATCGAGGACGACCGGGCGCTGCTGGTCATGCTGGACCTGGTGGCGGCCGAGCGGCGATCCGGTCGGGTCGCCCTGCCCGTGACGACCACGAGGATCGCCGAGCAGGTCGCCGCGTACCACGGTACCCAGGTGGAGTGGACGACGACCTCGCCTGACGACCTCACCCGGGTCGGCCGTGAGGAGTCGACGATCTTCGGCGGTGACGGCCGTGGCGGCTTCATCGTGCCGGAGTTCAGCAGCGTCTTCGACGGCGCGGCGGCGTTCGTGCGGCTCATCGGCCTGGTGGCCCGTACGCAGCTCACGCTGAGCCAGATCGACGCCCGCATCCCGCGGGCGCACGTGCTGAAGCGGGACATCGCCACTCCGTGGGCGGTGAAGGGTCTGGTGATGCGCCGGGTGGTGGAGGCGGCAGGCGACCGGTCCGTCGACATCACCGACGGTGTGCGAGTGGTGGAGGCCGACGGACGCTGGGTGATGGTGCTGCCCGACCCGGCGGAGGCCGTCACCCATCTGTGGGCCGAGGGCCCGGACGACGGCTCGGCGCAGGCTCTGCTCGACGAGTGGTCGGCGGTCGTCGACAGCGCTGGTCACTAGGCGGGAGGCGGACGCACGAGGCCCGTGAGCCGGGAGGTACCGACCGGTACCTCCCGGCTCTCCGGTGGGGCCATTCGGCGGTACGGCGCGCGACGTGCGACGATGTGCGGCATGTCGCAGCAGCCCCCCGTTCGGAGCACAGGAACGCCACCTCCGCGTCCGGACGCTTCCATGTCGCTGCTGAACAACGTGATCGACCACGCGGTGGACGACGGTTACGCGGAGGCCTCGGCCCGGCGCGCCGCCGAGGGCGGCGGGATGCCCCGTACGATCCGGGCCAAGCTCGGGCTCGCGGCCGGCCTCGTGCTCGCGGCGGCCGTCGTGACGCTCGGTGCGGCCGAGGCCCGGGTGTCCGCGCCGGTGGTCGCCAAGGAGCGGCAGGAGCTGATCGACCGGATCGAGTCGGAGACGTCGGCGGCGGACAAGCTGGAGACGGACGTCGAGCGGATCCGCGCCGAGGTCGGCGAGCGGCAGCGCAAGGCGCTCGAGCAGCACGGCGGTGACCAGGCCGAGCTGGTGGCGCTTCTGTCCGGGGCGACCCCGGTGCACGGGCCGGGCGTCAAACTGGTCGTGGACGACGCCAAGGGCACCGACACGGGTGGCGGCGGTCCGCGCGAGAGCAGTGGGTTCTCCGACACGGGCCGGGTCCGCGACCGTGACATGCAGCGGGTCGTGAACGGCCTGTGGGAGTCGGGCGCCGAGGCGGTCGCGATCAACGGACAGCGGCTGACCGCGCTGTCGGCGATCCGGGCGGCGGGCGACGCCATACTGGTCGACAACAAGCCGCTGGTGCCGCCGTACACGATCCTCGCCGTCGGCGACGGACAGCGGCTGAGCACGGCGTTCCAGGACAGCGCCGACGGCCAGTACCTGCACGCGCTGCAGGAGAACTTCGGGATCCGTACGAGCATCTCGGCGGAGGGCGACGTACGTCTGCCGGCCGCGCCGAGCCTGATCGTACGCACAGCAGAGCCGAGGGGAGCCGGGGCGGCGAAGGCCACCGGGCAGGCCACGGCCGACACAGGGAAGGGCACATCTTGATCGCCGTACTGGGCCTGATCGTCGGAGTCGTGGTCGGACTGTTGGTCCGGCCCGAGGTTCCGGCGGTGGTCGAGCCCTATCTTCCGATCGCGGTCGTCGCCGCCCTCGACGCGGTCTTCGGCGGACTGCGCGCCATGCTCGACGGGATCTTCGTCGACAAGGTCTTCGTCGTGTCGTTCCTGTCGAACGTGGTCGTGGCGGCGCTGATCGTCTTCCTCGGTGACAAGCTGGGCGTGGGGGCGCAGTTGTCGACCGGTGTGGTCGTCGTGCTGGGCATCCGGATCTTCTCGAACGCCGCCGCCATCCGCCGACACGTGTTCCGGGCGTGAGGCCGATGAGCGAGAACGAGAACGGGCTCGAGAACGAGAACGGGCGCGAGAACGGGCGCGAGCGGGAGAACCCGGACGCGAACCGGCGGGACGGCACCCCGGCCCGGAAGCCGGACGAGACCGGCACCCCGCGGCAGCCCCAGGAACAGCCGCACCAGCCGCAGGAACAGCCGCACCAGTCGCAGGAACAGCCGCACCAGTCGCAGGAACAGCGGCCGAGACCTCCGCAACCCGAGCAGCCCGGGCCGCAGCACCCGGAGCGGCCGGCTCCGCCGCGGCCGCAGCAGCCCGGGCCGCAGCGACCGGGCCCGTCGCAGCCGGAGCAGCCGGAGCCGCCGGGACCGCGGCCGTTGCCCGCGCCTGCCCCCGTTTCCCAGGCCGCGCCCCAGGCCCCGCCGGCCCCCGCCCCCCAGGCAGCGGCTCAGCCCGCGCCGGCGGCCCCGCCGGCCGAGCCGCCGGTGTCCGGGCGGGAGCGGCTGGCCGCCAGTCTGTGGCCGCCGCGGGTCAGCAGGGCCCAACTCGTCGTGGCGCTGCTGCTGTTCGTCCTCGGTCTCGGTCTGGCCATCCAGGTGCGGTCGACGAGCGACAACAGCGCGCTGCGCGGCGCCCGCCAGGAGGACCTGGTGCGGATCCTCGACGAGCTCGACGACCGCACCCAGCGCCTGGAGGACGAGAAGACCCGGCTGGAGAACCAGCTGGGCGAGCTGGAGTCCAGCTCGGACCAGGCCGAGGAGGCCCGCAAGCAGACCCAGGAGAAGGAGCGGCAGCTCGGCATCCTGGCCGGTACGGTCGCCGCCGAGGGGCCGGGGATCACGCTGACGATCACGGACTCCGCCGGTGCCGTCGAGTCGGACATGCTGCTCGACGCCATCCAGGAGCTGCGGGCGGCGGGCGCGGAGGCGATCCAGGTCAACGACGTGCGCGTGGTGGCGGACAGCTACTTCTCGGGCAGCGGACGCGACATGCAGATCGATGGAACGCAGGTGACCGCTCCGTACGTCTTCAAGGTCATCGGCAAGCCGGAGGATCTCGAGCCCGCGCTCAACATCCCCGGCGGCATCGTCCAGACGTTGGAGAAGGAGCAGGCCACGGCCACGGTGGAGCGTTCGGGGAAGATCGTCGTCGACGCCTTGCGACCGGCGAAGCGGCCTGACTACGCTCAGTCGTCCTCGCAGTGAGGCGGGGCTCGATGACGGTCGCGCGGCAAGGGCATGACCTTGCGGGGGGTCGCCGCACCACATGGGTGGTGCGTGGTGGAAACTGTCGAGTGGATACGGACGTTGTGAAGGTGTCCGGGTCGGCAGGTGTGTTGAGTCAGGGTTCGTCCTGCCCCACGGGCGGGTCTGTTTCGGTCAAGGGGAATCGCCCGTGAAGTTGTTTGCGAAGTTGTTCGGCAAGAGCGGACGCGAGGACGGCGGCGACGCCAGGCATCGCGCTCCGCGTCACGCCCAGAGTGAGGAACAGGGCGCGGAGCGCCCGCTCTTCCGTGACGAGGTCGGTGGCCAGGGTGGCGACATTCCGGGCACACAGGGCGCGTCTTCTGTTGACCCTGCCAGTGCCGGGCGCATAGGTTTCGGAGAACCATCAACCTCGAGTACGGGTGGAGGCTTTGCTTCCGATCCGTATGCGACCCAGACCTCCGCGGGGCAGCCGCGGCAGGAGGACGCGGCCATGCCGGTGTGTACGAGGTGCGGTCACCGCAACACGGCGGACAGCCGTTTCTGCTCCCACTGCGGAACGCCGCTGCGTGGTGGAGTGGCGCCGGAGCGCGCTTCCGAGACGACCTCGACGATCTCCATCTCGGGGCTCGAGGCCTACGACTCGGAGGTCACCGGCCAGACCGCGCTCCCGGCGCTGTCGGCCGAGACGCTGGCGGCGGTGGAGGCCCTGCCGGCCGGTTCGGCGCTGCTGATCGTGCGCCGCGGTCCGAACTCGGGCAGCCGCTTCCTGCTGGACGGCGAGCTGACCACGGCCGGCCGCCACCCGCAGAGCGACATCTTCCTCGACGACGTGACCGTGTCGCGCCGTCACGTGGAGTTCCGGCGGCAGCCCGACGGCACCTTCACGGTGTCGGACGTCGGCAGCCTCAACGGCACCTACGTCAACCGCGAGCCGATCGACTCGGTCGTGCTCTCCAACGGTGACGAGGTGCAGATCGGCAAGTACCGGCTCGTGTTCTTCGCGAGCCAGCGGGGCGTGTGACGCCCCGGAGAACCTTCAGGGAAGGTCCATGCTGCGTACACCGACGGGCGGTGCCGGTCCCGGCGCCGCCGCCGCGGGCGACCGGCTGGTCAGCATCGGTACGGTGCTGAGCCAGCTGCGCGACGAGTTTCCCGAAGTGACCATCTCCAAGATCCGGTTCCTGGAGGCCGAGGGGCTCGTCGAGCCCCGGCGGACGGCCTCCGGCTACCGGAAGTTCAGCCCGCAGGACGTCGAGCGGCTCGCCCGCATCCTGCGGATGCAGCGGGACCACTACCTCCCGCTCAAGGTGATCCGCGAGCATCTGGACGCCCTCGCCCGGGGCGAGCAGATCAGACTGCCCGCACCCGCGGGCCCCTCGCGCGAGCTGCTCGACGGGGCCTGGGACGGCGAGGGCGGCCGTCCCACCGCGGCGCGGCTCGGCCGGGCGGAGCTGCTCGCCGCCGCCGAGGTGACCGAGGCCGAGCTGGCCGACTGGGAGTCGTACGGGCTGATCGCCCAGGCCGAGGGCGGCGGCTACGACGCCGAGACCGTGACCGTCGCCAAGCTCGTGGCGGATCTGGGGAGATTCGGTCTGGAACCCCGCCACCTGCGGGCCGTGAAGGCCGCCGCCGACCGGGAGGCCGGTCTGGTCGAGCAGGTGGTCGCGCCGCTGCGCCGGCACCGTAACCCGCAGACCAGGGCCCATGCGGAGGCCACCGCGAAGGAGCTCGCGGGACTGTCCGTGCGGCTGCACGCGGCACTGGTCCAGACCGCTCTCGGGCTCCGGCTGCAGTGAACCGGGGACGGCCTTCGGACGGCCCGACTACCCAAACCGGTCGGGCACGTCCTAGGGTTGCTGTGTGAACGAGCTCGACGTTGTGGGTGTCCGGGTGGAAATGCCCTCCAACCAGCCGATCGTGCTCCTGCGTGAAGTGGGAGGCGACCGGTACCTCCCCATCTGGATCGGACCGGGGGAGGCGACCGCGATCGCCTTCGCCCAGCAGGGCATGGCCCCGGCCAGGCCGCTGACGCACGACCTGTTCAAGGACGTGCTGGAGGCCGTGGGGCAGGAGCTCACCGAGGTCCGCATCACCGATCTGCGCGACGGCGTCTTCTACGCAGAGCTGGTCTTCGCCAGCGGTGTCGAGGTGAGCGCCCGGCCGTCCGACGCGATAGCGCTCGCGCTGCGCACCGGGACGCCGATCTACGGCAGCGACGGGGTGCTCGACGACGCGGGCATCGCGATCCCGGACGAGCAGGAGGACGAGGTGGAGAAGTTCCGCGAGTTCCTCGACCAGATCTCGCCCGAGGACTTCGGCACCAGCAACCAGTAGCCGAGCGAGCGGCCGGCGCTCCCGGCGGCCGTGTCGGACGGGCGGCGGGCGACCCGCCGGCGGCCTGAGGCATTCGAGTAGCCTTTCCCCGGCGCGGGGCACGGGAAACCACTCTTCGGGTGATTATCACTCGGCGTGCCGAGTGTGGCGATCGTTGACGCACCCCGAGTGACTGCCTACCTTCGTGTGGGCAGGTCAAGGACGGAGGGTCGGCGTGATGAGCAGCGGCGACGGTACGGCAGGGGGCTTCCTGGGGCGTGCCTCCGGGGGGAAGGGTCCGTATCCGCTTCACGGCAGTGTGGGCGGCCTCGGCACGGCCACGGGAGCGGCCGCGACGCCTGCGGGCGAGGCCCAGGAGACCGTCGGCTACCGCGGCCCCACGGCCTGCGCCGCGGCCGGCATCACGTACCGCCAGCTGGACTACTGGGCGCGCACCGGCCTCGTCGAGCCCAGCGTACGGCCCGCGTACGGCTCGGGCACCCAGCGGCTCTACAGCTTCCGTGACGTCGTGGTCCTGAAGATCGTCAAGCGCTTCCTGGACACCGGGGTCGCGCTGCAGAACATCCGGGCGGCGGTGCAGCACCTGCGGGCCCGCGGATTCCGCGACCTCGAGCGCATGACCCTGATGAGCGACGGGGCGACCGTCTACGAGTGCTCGTCGCCGGACGAGGTCGTCGACCTGCTCCAGGGCGGGCAGGGCGTCTTCGGCATCGCCGTCGGCGTGGTCTGGCGTGACGTCGAGGCGGCGCTGTCGCAGCTGCACGGCGAGCGCGTCGACACCGGCGAGACGCTGATCGGGCACAACCCGGCCGACGAGCTGGCGCGGCGGCGCCGGGACCGCGCCGTCTGACCCCGCCGCTCCGCGCCGCAGGGAACCGGCCCGTACACATGTGCGGGCCGATTGTCAGTGGTGTGGGGCAGCATCGGAACCGTGAGAGCCGCCCCCACGATCCTGCATCTCGACATGGATGCCTTCTTCGCCGCCGCCGAGCAGGCGTCGAAGCCGAGCCTGCGCGGAAAACCCGTGGTCGTGGGCGGGCTCGGGCCGCGCGGAGTGGTCGCGACCGCGTCGTACGAGGCGCGGCGCTTCGGCGTGCACTCGGCCATGCCGATGGCGCAGGCACGGCGGCTCGCGCCGAACGCGGCGTACCTGGTGCCGCGGTTCGCCTTCTACCGGGCGATCAGCGGCCAGGTCATGGAGCTGCTCGGGCGGCTCTCGCCCCTGGTCGAGCCGCTGAGCCTGGACGAGGCCTTCGTCGACCTGGAGGTCGGCGGCGTCGCGGACGACGGCGCGAGCGCGCGGGCCGCGGGGGAGCGGCTCCGGCGGGACATCCTCGCGACCACCGGCCTCACCGGGTCGGTGGGCCTCGCCGGTTCCAAGATGCTCGCGAAGATCGCCTCGGAGGAGGCCAAGCCGGACGGTCTCGTGCTGATCGAGCCGGGCACGGAACGGGAGCTGCTCGGGCCGCGCTCGGTGCGGATCATCCCCGGCGTCGGTCCGGCCACCGGCGAGCACCTGCGGCGGGCCGGGATCACGACGGTCACCGGCGTGGTGGAGGCGGGCGAGGACGAGCTCGTACGGCTCCTCGGGAAGTCCCACGGGGCCTCGCTGTACCTGCTGGCCCTCGGGCACGACGACCGGCCCGTGGTGGCCGAGCGGGACGCCAAGTCGGTGTCCGTGGAGGACACCTTCGACGTGGACCTGCACGACCGGCTGCGGATCCGGCTGGAGGTGGAGCGGCTCGCGGAGCGGTGCGTGACGCGGCTGCGCGGATCCGGGCACTCGGGCCGGACGATCGTGCTGAAGGTGCGGCGCTACGACTTCTCGACGCTGACCCGTTCCGAGACGCTGCGCGGACCCACGGACGACCCGGTGGTGGTGCGCGAGGCGGCGGCGCGGCTGCTCGATCTGGTGGACACGACCGGAGGCGTGCGGCTCCTCGGCGTCGGGGTGAGCGGGCTCGCGGACTACACGCAGGAGGACCTGTTCGCCCAGGCGGAGGCCGAGGCGCGGGCGGAGGCGCGGACCGGGGCTCCGTCGGAGACGGACGCCCCCGACGGGGCGGCGGGCGAGGCGGGCGGAGCCGGGGAGGCCGCGGGCGCATCCCCTGCCGTGGTCGCCGCCGCGGGTGGGGCCGCGTCCTCAGCCGCGGCAGCCTCCCCGGCCGACGCGGACGCGCCGCCGACGGCCACGGAGGGCGTCGAGCGGCGCTGGGCTCCCGGGCTCGACGTACGGCACGTTGTCCACGGGCACGGGTGGGTGCAGGGCAGCGGCGTCGGCCGGGTCACCGTCCGCTTCGAGGAGCCGACCTCGGCGCCCGGCCGGGTGCGCACCTTCGCGGTCGACGACCCGGAGCTCGAGCCCGCGGACCCGCTGCCGCTCGTCCCCGGCGCGACGGGTACGACAGGCGTGGCGTGAGGTGGAGGAGGCGGGAGGGGCCCGTCAGGCCTCCTCCTGGCCCGCCAGGCGGCCGAAGTCGCGGGGCGAGGCGTCCGGGGGCGCGGGCGGCAGCGCGAGGCTGTAGTGGCGGTAGAGCTGGAGTTCCTGCTCGGGGGAGAGGTGGCGGCCGACGCCGAAGTCGGGAGCGTCCTTGATGAGCGCGCGCTCGTACGGGACGTGGAGGCCGTCGCCGGCCAGTTCGCTCGGCTCCAGGGGGACGAACGCGTCCCGGCTGAACAGGCCGGTGCGGACGGCGGCCCATTCGGGGACGCCCGTCGCGTCGTCCAGGTACACCTCGTCCACGGTGCCGATCTTGTGTCCGTTCCGGTCGAACGCCTTGCGGCCGATCAGGCTGCGCGGATCGATGTCGGTCTGCACGGTCCCTCCAACTGGTCGCAACTGCTCTGCAAGCTCTACGAAAGTGCACATCTGGGATGTCGGCCACTTGAGCGATGGAAGGAGGAACGGCGCTGGTAGGCTGGCTGTGGCTGTGGACCCCGCGCGGGAGAGTCCTCCGGAGAAGGCTTCCGGAGGCGCCGAAGGAGCAAATCCTCCCCGGAATCTCTCAGGCACCCGTACCGCGTGGACGAGGTCACTCTGGAAAGCAGGGCGGACGTCGACGGCTTCCGCCCTCACCGACGGTGAAAGCCGGCCTGCCCTCGGGGCACGGCCGGTGAAGCTCTCAGGTTGAGATGACAGAGGGGGAGGCCGTCCGGGCACCCGCGCCGAGGTGCCCCTCGTAGGTCGTGACGACCAGGAGGCCCCCGTACATGACCGCCAACCGCATTCCGCTCTCCGAGCTCGAGCAGGGAATCCCCTTCGAGCAGCGGCACATCGGGCCCGACGCCGAGGCGCGGGCCAAGATGCTCGCCCAGGTCGGATACGGCTCCCTCGACGAGCTCACGGCCGCCGCCGTGCCGGACGTCATCAAGAACGCCGAGGCCCTGGCCCTGCCGGGGGCCCGCACCGAGGCCGAGGTGCTGGCCGAGCTGCGCTCCCTCGCCGACCGCAACCAGGTCCTCGCCCCGATGATCGGCCTGGGCTACTACGGGACCTTCACCCCGCCGGTGATCCTGCGCAACGTCATGGAGAACCCGGCCTGGTACACCGCGTACACGCCGTACCAGCCGGAGATCTCCCAGGGCCGCCTGGAGGCCCTGCTCAACTTCCAGACCATGGTCGCCGACCTCACCGGTCTGCCCACCTCCGGCGCCTCGCTGCTCGACGAGGGCACCGCCGCCGCCGAGGCCATGGCGCTCTCCCGCCGCGTCGGCAAGGTCAAGAACGGCGTCTTCCTGGTCGACGCCGACGCCCTGCCGCAGACCATCGCCGTCATCGAGACCCGCGCCGAGCCCACCGGCGTCGAGGTCGTCGTCGCCGACCTGTCCGCCGGCATCCCGGCCGAGGTCGCCGAGCGCGGCGTCTTCGGCGTGCTGATCCAGTACCCGGGCGCCTCCGGTGCCATCCGCGACATCAAGCCGGTCGTCGACCAGGCCCACGAGCTCGGCGCGATCGTCACCGTCGCCGCCGACCTGCTCGCCCTGACCCTGCTGGCCTCGCCCGGCTCGCTCGGCGCCGACATCGCCGTCGGCACCACCCAGCGCTTCGGCGTCCCGATGGGCTTCGGCGGTCCGCACGCCGGCTACATGGCCGTCCAGGACAAGCACGCCCGCTCGCTGCCCGGCCGTCTCGTGGGCGTCTCCGTCGACGCCGACGGCAACAAGGCCTACCGCCTGGCCCTGCAGACCCGCGAGCAGCACATCCGCCGCGAGAAGGCCACCAGCAACATCTGTACGGCGCAGGTCCTGCTCGCCGTCATGGCCGGCATGTACGCCGTGTACCACGGCCCCGAGGGCCTCAAGGGCATCGCGCGCCGCACCCACCGCTACGCCGCGATCCTCGCCGCCGGTCTGCGCGCGGGAGGCGTCGAGCTCACCCAGGGCGCCTTCTTCGACACCCTCACCGCCCGCGTCCCGGGCCGCGCCGACGCCGTCGTCGCCGCCGCCCGCGAGGCCGGAGTGAACCTGTACCGCGTCGACGCCGACCACGTGTCCGCGTCCTGCGACGAGACCACCACGCGCGCCAACCTCGCCGCCGTCTGGGCCGCCTTCGGCGTCGACGCCGACGTCGAGGCCCTGGACGCCGTCACCGAGGACGCGCTGCCCGTCGACGCGCTGCGCACCGACGCGTACCTGACCCACCCGGTCTTCCACGCGCACCGCTCCGAGACCTCGATGCTGCGCTACCTGCGCAAGCTGGCCGACCGCGACTACGCGCTCGACCGCGGCATGATCCCGCTCGGCTCCTGCACCATGAAGCTGAACGCGACCACCGAGATGGAGCCGGTGACCTGGCCGGAGTTCGGCCAGATCCACCCCTTCGCCCCGGTCGAGCAGGCGCAGGGCTACGTGACGCTCATCACCGAGCTCGAGGAGCGCCTGGCCGAGGCGACCGGCTACGACAAGGTGTCGATCCAGCCGAACGCCGGCTCGCAGGGCGAGCTGGCCGGTCTGCTCGCGGTCCGCGCGTACCACCGCGCGAACGGCGACACCCAGCGCACGGTCTGCCTCATCCCGTCCTCCGCGCACGGCACCAACGCCGCCTCCGCGGTGATGGCCGGCATGAAGGTCGTCGTCGTCAAGACCGCCGAGGACGGCGAGGTCGACGTCACCGACCTGCGCGCCAAGATCGAGCAGCACCGCGACGAGCTCGCCGTGCTGATGATCACGTACCCGTCCACGCACGGTGTGTTCGAGGAGCACGTCTCCGAGATCTGCGGCCTGGTGCACGAGGCCGGCGGCCAGGTGTACGTCGACGGCGCCAACCTCAACGCCCTGGTCGGCCTGGCCAAGCCCGGTCACTTCGGCGGCGACGTCTCGCACCTGAACCTGCACAAGACCTTCTGCATCCCGCACGGCGGCGGCGGCCCGGGCGTCGGCCCGGTCGCGGTCCGCGCGCACCTCGCGCCGTACCTGCCGAACCACCCGCTGCAGCCCACCGCGGGCCCGGAGACCGGCGTCGGCCCGATCTCGGCCGCCCCGTGGGGCTCCGCGGGCATCCTGCCCATCTCCTGGTCGTACGTCCGCCTCATGGGCGGCGAGGGCCTCAAGCGCGCCACCCAGGTCGCGGTGCTCGCCGCGAACTACATCGCCAAGCGCCTCGAGCCGCACTACCCGGTGCTCTACACCGGCCCGGCCGGCCTGGTCGCGCACGAGTGCATCGTCGACCTGCGGCCGCTGTCGAAGAGCACCGGCGTGAGCGTCGACGACATCGCCAAGCGTCTGATCGACTACGGCTTCCACGCGCCGACCATGTCGTTCCCGGTCGCCGGCACGCTGATGATCGAGCCCACCGAGTCCGAGGACCTCACCGAGCTCGACCGCTTCTGCGACACCATGATCGCGATCCGCGCCGAGATCGAGAAGGTCGGCTCCGGCGAGTGGCCGGCCGACGACAACCCGCTGCGCAACGCCCCGCACACCGCGGCGGCGCTGGGCGGCGAGTGGAACCACGCGTACAGCCGCGAGGAGGCGGTGTTCCCGGCCGGCGTCTCGGTCGCGGACAAGTACTGGCCGCCGGTCCGCCGGATCGACGGCGCGTTCGGCGACCGCAACCTGGTCTGCTCCTGCCCGCCGCTGGACGAGTACGACAACTGAGCATGACGAGAGGGCCGGTTCGGAGCGCGTCTCCGGGCCGGCCCTCGGTCTTTCCCGTGCCCCTGAGGCGCGGGCGGACGGCCGTCAGGCCGCCGTCGTCACCCCGGCCGCCGTCAGCGGGCGGTGCGGGGCGATGATCTGCCCGTCCGGCAGCAGCTCACCGGTGTCCTCGAAGAGCAGGACGCCGTTGCACAGCAGGCTCCAGCCCTGTTCCGGGTGGTGGGCCACAGGGCGGGCGGCCTCCCGGTCGGCGGAGTCGGCGGTGGGACAGGCGGGCTGGTGCTGGCACATGGAGGGATTCTTTCGCTGCGTCGTGGTGGATGTCCTGCGGCTCTTCGTCGGCATGGCCGCCCCCGTCGGTCGGTTCGGTTCCGGTCCCCAGTCTTGCCCTACGGACGGCTTTCCGCAGGGATTTCGCGGCAGCTCGTCCTCTCCGGGGAAGACGCATCACCCTTCGGGGCGGTTCGGCTCAACCACCCCGTCACTTAGGGGGGTTCGGGGTGGTCCCAGTGGGCTAGTCCGAACGTGACCCGCCTCGGACAGCAGTGCGCCCCGGGACCCGTAGGCCCTGGGGCGCACTGCTGTCCGAGAGGGCGCGCGGTCAGGCCGTCGCGCTCGCGGCGGAGCCGAGCAGGGGCGGCGGGGTGAGCCGCAGACCGATCACCGGGAGCAGATCGGCGAGCCCGTAGGGGCGGTTGGCCGCGATCCCGGGCGGGGCGGGCGCGAGCGGCACCAGCAGGTCCGCCGGTCCGGGCTCGGTGCCGGCCCCGTCCGCTTCGGTGTCGGCGTGCAGCCACAGCGTCAGCATGTAGAGCTCCGGCACGGAGAGCAGCCGCGGCTGGTACGGGGTGGGCAGCGCCTCGGCCTGGATCAGGGCCCGTTCGGTGGCCGCGACGTAGGGACCCTCGAAGAAGTGGGAGAAGGTCCAGCCGTCGGGCGTGAGCATGGTGTCGGCGGCGGCGATCGCCCGGTCCCCGTTGCGGATGAGGAAGCGCCAGCCCGCCAGCCGGGTGCGCGGTGGCCGCTGACCGGCCGGGCCGGCGGCCGCGGGCGTGTCGAGCACGTGGACGGGCAGGGGCAGTTCGGGGCTCAGCGGTCCCTGTGCGGTCCGCAGGGCCGGTGTGCGCGGTTCTCGTACCGCCGAAGGCGAGCCGAGGGCCGCGAGGACACTGCGGAGGGCCGGCGCGGGGGCCGGGGAGGGTCGGAGCATGATGGGTCGCCTCTCACTCAGGAGACACGGTGAAGCGTGGGCAGGTAATCGACGGCGCTGTCAGCGACGGGGCCAGAGAGGGGGGCCATGGGTGCATGGCCGTGCGCCAACACTCTGCCTCGTGCGCGGAGTTTATACGACACGTGTTCACACAGTGTTTCCGCTAGGCGCCGGTGATATTCCTGACAAGGCGTCATTCGGTCGTATTCCCCGGGCGATTCGATGGAATGCATGGCTCCGCGAAACCGCTGCCTGCGCTTTCTCCGCCGGGCCGGTCGGCCGAATCTCGCCCCGTGCTGCGCCGGTGCAGTGCGGACAATATGACATTGGTATATGTCGATTCTCTTTGCCCGTGGAGACTGCCTCCGGAGAAAGCCTGCCAAGAGTAACGGATCACACCTGCGTTCCGCAGGGGTTGTCGATCAGCCGACGGGGCATCATCGTCCGTGACGCTCGCGGCCGTCGCGGCGGCCGCCCACTCGGGAAGGACCCTCGATGGGGGAGAAGGTCGTGGCCGACGGGTTCGGCCCGTCCGACCGGCAGCGCTACCGTCGCAAGCTCCAGCAGTGCCTCGCGGCACTCGCGCGACTGCTCGCGGAGAAGCGGTTCGACCGGCCCCGCAATCTCATGGGCCTGGAGATCGAACTCAATCTCGCGGGCGACGACGGGCTGCCCAGGATGCTCAACGCACCGGTTCTCGACCGGATCGCCAGCCCGGATTTCCAGACCGAACTCGGCATGTTCAACCTGGAAGTGAACATCGCCCCGCACCGGCTCGACGGCCACGTATTCGACCGGCTCGCCGAAGAACTCCGCATCGGACTCGGGTACGCCGACCGCAAGGCCCGGGAGCTGGACGCGGGCGTCCTGATGATCGGCATACTGCCGACGCTCACCCAGGACGACGCGGTCCACGCGAACCTTTCCGCGGCCGACCGCTACGCGCTCCTCAACGACCAGATACTCGCCGCCCGCGGCGAGGACTTCACGCTCGACATCCAGGGCGTGGAGCGGCTGCACTGCACCGCCGCCTCGATCGTCCCGGAGGCCGCCTGCACCTCGGTTCAGTTGCACCTCCAGGTGACCCCGCCGCGCTTCGCCGCCCTGTGGAACGCGGCCCAGGCCGTCGCCGGGGTCCAGATAGCCGTGGGCGCCAACGCGCCCTTCCTGTTCGGGCACGAGCTGTGGCGCGAGTCCCGGCCGCCGCTGTTCACCCAGGCCACCGACACCCGGCCGCCCGAGCTGCAGGCACAGGGCGTGCGCCCGCGCACCTGGTTCGGCGAGCGCTGGGTGGACTCGGTCTACGACCTGTTCGAGGAGAACCTGCGCTACTTCCCGGCCCTGCTGCCGATCTGCGAGGACGAGGACCCGCTGCGCGTCCTGGACGAGGGCGGGGTGCCCAGGCTCCAGGAACTGGTCCTGCACAACGGCACCGTCTACCGCTGGAACCGGCCCGTCTACGGCTGGGTCGACGGCGTCCCCCACCTGAGGGTGGAGAACCGGGTGCTCCCGGCCGGACCGACGGTCACCGACGTCGTCGCCAACGCCGCCTTCTACTACGGACTCGTCCGCTCGCTCGCCGAAGACTCCCGGCCGGTCTGGAAACGGATGGACTTCGCCGACGCGGGCCACAACTTCGACACCGCCTGCCGCCACGGCATCGACGCGGAGCTGCGCTGGCCCCGCCCGGGACGCGCCGGCGGCGTGCAGACCGTGCCCGCCGTACGGCTGGTACTCGACGAGCTGCTGCCGCTGGCCGCGGCCGGGCTCGACGCCTGGCACATCGAGCGGCGCGACCGCGACTTCTACCTGGGCGTGATCGAGGAGCGCTGCCGGCGGCGGGTGAACGGCGCCTCCTGGCAGGCGGACACCTTCCACCGGTTCCTGGAGTCGGGCCTCGACCGCCCGGCCGCCCTCGCGGCCACCACCCGGCGCTACCGCGAGCTCATGCTCACCGGGGAGCCGGTGCACACCTGGCCGGTGGGGGCCGAGAGCGCCGCACCGGTCACGTAGGTAGGGTTCCCCGTATCCCGGAGGGCGAGCGCGAGGGAGAGCGGGCGTGGTGTCGGAGCAACGAACGGTGGACGCTTCCCTGCCTCCCGACGGGCTCCCGCGCGGAATCCTGCGCTCCGAGACGCTCATCGTGCTCGCGCTCTCGCTCGGCGCGAGTGCGCTGTCCTCGCTGATCAGTTTCGTCGGCTCGCTGACCAAGCCCGGCTCCCTCAAGGCACAGGCCGCCACGCTCAACGGCTCGTACGCTCCGGGGCGGCCGTGGCTCGACCTGGCGTGGCAGCTGTTCGGCATCGCCAGTGCGCTCGTGCCGGTCGTCCTCGTCGCCCACCTGCTGCTGCGCGAGGGCGCCGGGGCGCGCGGGCTGCGGGCGATCGGCTTCGACCGCACCCGGCCGTGGCCGGACCTCGGCCGCGGGGCGCTCGTCGCGGCCGGCATCGGCAGCGCCGGCCTCGCCTTCTACCTGGCGGCGCGCGCCTCCGGGTTCAACCTCACCGTGGTGCCCGAGTCGCTGCCCGACGTGTGGTGGAAGTACCCGGTCCTCATCCTCTCGGCGATCCAGAACTCCGTCCTGGAGGAGGTGATCGTCGTCGGCTACCTGCTGCGCAGGCTCGACCAGTTGGGCTGGTCCCCGAAGGCTTCGCTCGCGGCGAGCGCGGTGCTCCGCGGCTCGTACCACCTGTACCAGGGCATCGGCGGATTCCTCGGCAACATGGTGATGGGCGTGGTGTTCGCGTGGCTGTACCGGCGCTGGGGCCGGGTGGGCCCGCTGGTGGTGGCGCACGCGCTGCTCGACATCGTGGCCTTCGTGGGCTACGGGCTGCTCGCCGGGAAGGTGAGCTGGCTCCCGACGCCGTGAGTGCGCGGCGGTACGGGGGCTCGCCTCAGGGGCGTACGGCAGGGGCCGTACGCCCCTGAGGCGTTCTCGGGGCCCCGGGGCCCCGGGTGTCCCAGGTCCTCGGGATGCCCCGGGGCCTCGGGGTGTCCGGGGTGGGGTGTTCCCGACTCCAGGGGTTCCGGTCCCTCGGGGTTCCTTCAGGCGTGCAGCTCGCCGTCGATGACGGTGACCGCGTGGCCGTTGAGGTGGGTGCGCTCGCCGCGCAGACGGGTGCGGACGATGCCGGTGCGCGCGCCGCCCTGGAAGCCGGTCAGCTCGTCGCGGTTGAAGCGGGCCGACCAGTACGGCGCGAGAGCCGTGTGGGCGCTTCCGGTGACCGGGTCCTCGTCGATGCCGACGGCCGGGAAGAAGCCGCGTGAGACGAACTGGTACGCGCCCTCCGGGTCGTCGGCGACGGCGGTCGCGATGATCCCGCGCTCGGACAGGCTGCTCAGCAGGGCGAAGTCCGGGGCGAGGCCGCGGACGGTGGCCTCGTCGGCCAGCTCCACGACCAGGTCGCCGATGTGGGGGGCGGTGTCGTGGACGGCGACCGGCTTCGCGCCGAGCGCCTTCTCCAGGCCCTCGGGCGCCGGGACCGGGGTGAGCGAGCTGGTCGGGAAGTCGAGGGTGATGGTGCCGTCCGGCTCGGCCGTGGCGATCAGGACGCCGCACCGGGCGGCGAAGCGGACGGTTCCGGTGGCGACGCCCGTGCCGCGCAGGACGTGGGCGGTGGCCAGGGTGGCGTGGCCGCACATGTCGACCTCGGTGGTGGGCGTGAACCAGCGCAGCGCCCAGTCGGCCTCGCCGCCGGGCGGCAGCGGGTGGGCGAAGGCGGTCTCCGAGAGGTTGACCTCGGCGGCCACCTTCTGGAGCCAGGCGTCCTCGGGGAAGGCGTCCAGGAGCAGGACTCCGGCCGGGTTGCCGGAGAAGGGCCGGTCGGTGAAGGCATCGACGATTCGCATCCGCATGGGACGGACCGTACCCGAGCCGGAAAACCACGGGCCAAGGCCAATCCGCGACGACTGGCCCGGGCGGGAGGCCGGGTCCGGGCGCGGCGGTGGGCGCGGCGGTGGGCGCCGTCGGGTGCCGCGGGTGTTGTCGGACGTAGTGTTCCGATATATCGTTGAGGCATCGCGACAGTTCAACGATGAGTCTCGATGGAAGGAGTGCGGCGATGCGTACCCACGGACATGAATTCGGGCACGGACACGGGAGCGGCCCCGGGGCCGGACGCGGGCCGTGCGGTCCTGGCCCTCGTGGTGAATTCGAGGGGCGGCGCGCGGCCTTCGGGCAGTTCGGGCCGGGCTTCGGCGGGCCCTGGGGCGGAGGCCCCTGGGGCGGCAGGGGCCGCGGCGGCGGCCGTGGCAGGGCGCGGCGCGGCGATGTGCGCGCCTCGATCCTGGCGCTCCTGAAGGACCGCCCGATGCACGGCTACGAGATGATCCAGGAGATCGTCGAGCGCACCGGCGGTGCCTGGAAGCCCAGCCCCGGCTCGGTCTACCCGACCCTCCAGATGCTGGAGGACGAGGGCCTCATCGCCAGCGAGAGCGAGGGCGGCAAGAAGCTGTTCACGCTCACCGACGCCGGGCGCGGCGAGGCGGAGGCGGGTCCGGAGGCCCCGTGGGAGGAGGTCGGGCGCGGCGTCGACTGGGATGCCGTGAACGAGATCCGGCAGGCCGGCTTCGGTCTGATGGAGGCCTTCGGGCAGGTCTGGAAGACCGGCAGCGCCGACCAGCGGCAGAAGGCGGTGGAGGTCATCAACGAGGCCCGCAAGAAGCTGTACCTGATCCTGGCCGACGAGCACTGACCGCACCGCGTGTGGTGAGCGCTCGGGTCGGGAGGGCGGCCGGAGGGCGGGCCCGGAAGTGACGAGGAGCCCCGCGGCGACGTGACCGCGGGGCCCCTTCGCGTACGGAGCGGGCCGGTCAGGCGACCAGGCCGGCGAGCTTGCGCAGCGACTCGGTCAGCGCCGCCGTCGCCGAGTCCTTCAGCTTGCCCGCCATGAGGGACACGGCCGCACCCGTGAACTCCCCGTCGATCCGTACGGTGGTGGCCTCGCCGTCGGCGGTGAGGGAGTAGCGAGTGCCGACGTCGACGCCCATCGGGCCCTTGCCGCGGATCGCGAGCACCCGGGCGGTCTCCAGCTCCTCCACCCGCCAGGTCACCTCGGCGGGGAAGCCCATCAGCTTCATGTTCTCCGCGAAGGTCGCGCCGGTCTCCAGGGTGGCCGGGCCGCCGTTCGGGAAGTTGGTGTGGGTGGCGTTCCACTGACCGTACGCGCCCCAGTCGGTGAGCTGTGCCCACACCTTCTCGGCCGGTGCCTCGATGCGTGCCTCCGCGCTGACTTCGGCCATGGGACCACCCCTTCACGCGTACCTGTCGGCAGTTCGGTGTCGCGGAACGTAGCCGCAGGGGCGTGAACATTCAATACTGATGAACTGTCAGTTCTGCGGTCTCGCCGTCGATCCACCACATCTGCGCGGAGTCGAACCAGTCGGAGGCGCGCGGTCCGTCGCCCTCGTCGTGACAGTGGAACGCGGCCCAGAAGAGATCGGCGGGCAGCGCGTCCCGCGGCGCGTAGACGCGGTAGACGTACTGCCGCCCGTCTTGCGCGAGCAGGGCCACCATCCAGAACATGCCTGAAGGACGTCACGCGACCGGCCAGTGGTTGCGTGGAGGGCGCATGGCAAGGCGGCGCGCGCCCCTGGAGGGAGAACTCGCCGGATCTCCTCCGCAAGGAGGAGGAACCGGTCGTCCGTGCCCGACTCCGGTGGGATGCGCACATGCTCCTCGGCGGGGATGTCCGGGCCCGCCGGGGCTGATGAGCTGGAAGGGTGCAAGTTCCTGTCCCTCCGGTCCCGCCTCCGGTCCCCTCCATACGGCCCGTGCCCCCTGCCGCCGCGTCCTCACGTCCTTCCGGGCCGTCGGCGGAGCCTTCCGGGCTTTCGGCGCAGTCCGTCGCACCGTCCCCGCCCCCGTCCCCGTCCGCGCCTGCCTCGTGGACGCCGGTGTCGACCTCGCCGGTGCCCCTGACCGGTTCGTCCGGCCGTGCGCCCGCGCCCCGGGTGGCCTCCGGGCGGCTTCCCTCGGCCGCCGAGCGCCGTGCCGAGTGCGCCGACTTCGAGGACCGGCTGACCGCGGAGCTCATGACGGCGGTCGGCGGCGCTCGGCGGCGGGCCCTGCGGGACGGCGACCGGCAGATCGACACCGCCCACCTCCTGCACTCCCTCGTCGAGGCCGACCCCGAGACCGCCGCCGTGCTCGACGAGGGCGACCGGCTCGCCCGCGTCCTCGGCTACCTCGTCCAGCGCTCGATCGGCTACGGGCTGCGCTGGCAGCGCGCCGCCGAGGAGACCGGCTCCGGCCTGCCCGTCGTGCGCGGCGGCGGGAACGGCGCCGCCGGCTGGTCGCCCGCCGCGGGCACCGCCCTCGCGGGCGCCTTCGAGCGCGCCGTGCGCCGCGGGGACCGGCGGGTCCGCGGTCTCGACCTGCTCGCCGCACTCGCCGCCGATCCCGGCAACCGGGCCGCCGAGGTGCTGCGCCGGGCCGGGGTCGACGCCCTCGCCCTGACCGCCCGGATCGAGGAGCCGTCTCAACAGGTGTAACGGCACTTACGCTGCTGACCCGGTCCTGTCATGATGGCCCGATGCACGCGTCTCAGGGGAGAAGCGCCGGCCTGGGAATCGCCCTGGCCTCGGCCTTCGCATTCGGTGGTTCGGGAGTGGCGGCCAAGCCGCTCATCGAGGCGGGCCTCGATCCGCTCCACGTGGTGTGGCTCCGGGTGGCCGGTGCCGCCCTCGTCATGCTGCCCGTGGCCTGGCGCCACCGGGACCTGGTGCGCCGCAAGCCCGGGCTGCTCGCGGGCTTCGGCCTGCTCGCCGTCGCCGGCGTCCAGGCCTTCTACTTCGCCTCGATCTCCCGGATCCCCGTCGGCGTCGCCCTGCTCGTCGAATACCTGGCGCCCGCCCTCGTCCTCGGCTGGGTCCGCTTCGTCCAGCGGCGGCCGGTGACCCGCGCCGCAGCGCTCGGCGTCGTCCTCGCCGTCGGCGGGCTCGCCTGCGTCGTCCAGGTCTGGTCCGGCCTCGGCTTCGATCTCCTCGGCCTGCTCCTCGCGCTTGCCGCGGCCTGCTGCCAGGTCGGCTACTTCGTCCTGTCCGACCACGGCGGCGACGAGGCCGACTCCGCCGACCCGCTCGGCGTCATCGCGTACGGGCTCCTCGGCGGCGCCCTCGTGCTCACCGCCGTCGCCCGCCCGTGGGGCATGGACTGGTCGGTCCTCGGCGGCACCGCCGACCTGAACGGCACGGCGACCCCGGCGTGGATACTGCTCGGCTGGATCGTGCTGATCGCCACCGTCCTCGCGTACGTCACCGGCGTCGTCTCGGTGCGCAGGCTGTCGCCGCAGGTCGCCGGGGTGGTGGCCTGCCTGGAGGCGGTCGTCGCGACGGTCCTCGCCTGGGTGCTCCTCGGCGAGCACCTGGCGCTGCCGCAGATCGCCGGCGGCGCGCTGGTCCTCGTCGGCGCCTTCATCGCCCAGTCGTCGACGCCCAAGGCGCTGCCTGCCGAACCGGTGGCGGCCTCGGCCGGGCCGGCCGCTGACCCGGCCACCGAGGGGGCCGGCGCGTCGGGGGAGCGGGTCTCCTCCTGAGGTCTCCTCCTGAGGGGTGAGGCGGCGAGGCCGCGAGCTTCGCAGCGGCCTGCGGCTCCGACCGCGCGATGTCCTAGGATCCTGACCATGCACGCGACCGTTCTTCCGCCTCCCGCCGCGTAGCGCGGGCGGCACCTTCCGCTGACGAAGACCGGGCCCGGGCGCGCCGACAGGCCCCCGGGCGGTCCGTCGCTGCCCGCCCGCGGAGCCGAGCGACCGACCGCCTCACCCCCTGTCTTCCACGGAGAACGCACGTGTCCAACGCCGTCGGTTCCGCCCTGTCCACGGGGCGGAGCCTCATCTGTCTGATCGTCGCCGGAATCGCCTGGGGCACGGCGGGAGCAGCGGCCTCGCTGGTCTTCCGGGCCAGTGACATGGGCCCGCTGGCCCTGTCCTTCTGGCGTTGCGTGGGCGGCCTTGTGCTGCTGCTCGGCGTCCTCGCGCTGCGGCGCGGCACTCGGGCCGAGGCCGCCGCCGCTGCCGAGCCGCGCCGGCGCAGGCTCGTCCGCGTCCTCGGCACCGGCATCGGGCTGACCGTCTTCCAGAGCGCCTACTTCGCCGCCGTGCAGGCCACCGGTCTCGCGGTCGGCACCGTGGTCACCCTCGGCGCCGGGCCCGTGCTGATCGCGGTCGGCGCACGGCTCCTCATGGGCGAGCGGATCGGGGCGGGCGGCGCCGCCGCCGTCGGCGGGGCGCTCGCCGGGCTGGGCGTCCTCGTCCTCGGCGGCGGAGGAGCCGAGGTGCGACTGCCGGGCGTCCTGCTCGCGGTCCTGTCCGCCACCGGGTACGCGGCGATCACCCTGCTCGCCCGCCGGTTCGGCCGCACGGGCGGCGGCGGGGACGCGCTGTCCACCACGACCTGGTCCTTCGCCGTCGGCGCCGTGGGGCTGCTGCCCCTGGCCGCCGCGGAAGGGCTCGTCCCGCACACCGACGCGCCGCTGCGGATGCTCGCCCTGCTCCTGTACGTCGCGGCCGTCCCGACCGCCCTCGCCTACGCCCTGTACTTCGCCGGAGCCGCCGTGGTCCGCGCCGCGACCGTCTCGGTGATCATGCTCCTGGAGCCGGTCAGCGCCGCCCTGATCGCGGTCACCCTCCTCGGCGAACACCTGACCACGGCGACGGTCACCGGCACCTTCCTCCTGCTCCTGGCCGTCACGGGGCTCGCCGTAGCGGAGACGCGGAGGGCGGCGACCGTCGCGTAGGCGGGCTGTCCGGACGGACCCGGGCCCGGGTCAGTCCAGGCAGAACTCGTTGCCTTCGATGTCCCGCATCACGATGCAGGCGTCGTGACCGTCGTAGAGCAGGCGCACGCGGACCGCGCCGAGGGGTATCAGGCGGGCGCACTCGGCTTCGAGGGCGGCCAGGCGCTCCTCGCCCACGAGGCCGGTGCCGACGCGGACGTCGAGATGCACACGGTTCTTGACGGCCTTGCCCTCGGGCACGCGCTGGAAGAACAGACGCGGTCCCACGCCCGCGGGGTCCTCGCAGGCGAATCGGGATCCCCGCTGTGCGGGCGGCAGCGAGCGGTCGAAGTCCTCCCACGAGTCGAACCCCCGCGGTGGCGGTGGGACGACGTACCCCATCACCTCGCACCAGAAGCGTGCGAGGCGCTCGGGCTCCGCGCAGTCGAAGGTGATCTGAACCTGCCTGGTCGTCGACATCGGCGCACCATAGCAGGGGTGCTCCGGCGGCCGTTCCCGGTGTCAGGCGGCATGGACGAGGACGGCGCGCGGCGCCCGCTGCCTACAGCGCGGCGAGGTAGTCGGGCAGCGGCGTGCCCGCGGGCCGGCCCTCGGCCGGGACCGGAGTGCCGTAGCCGCGCTGGACGGGGACCACGCCGGACCAGTGCGGCAGCGCCGCGTCCTCGGGGTCGTCGTTGGGGCCGCCGCTGCGGACCTTGGCCGAGACCTCGCGCAGGTCGAGGCGGAGCACGGCGGTGGCGGCCAGCTCCTTGGCGTTCGCCGGCCGGGAGTCCCCGGAGCGGCCCGGGACCACGTGGTCGACCAGCGCGTCGAGGGCGATGCACAGCTCCTCCGGGTCGGTGACCTGGTGGGCGACGCCGTGCACCACGACCGAGCGGTAGTTGATCGAGTGGTGGAAGGCGGACTTCGCCAGGACCAGGCCGTCCACGTGGGTCACGGTGAGGCAGACCGGAAGGCCCGGCGCGTCCTCGCCCCTGCCCGCCGACCGCAGCGGACGGGAACCGGTCGAGCCATGGACGTAGAGCGACTCGCCCGTCCGGGCGTAGAGGGTCGGCAGGACGACCGGCGCGCCGTCGCGGACGAATCCGAGGTGGCAGAGGTACGTCTCGTCGAGGATCGCGTGGACGAGCTCGCGGTCGTACGAGGCGCGCTCGCGGGAGCGGGTGGGAACGGTCCGCTCGGTGGGCTCGTACGAGTCGGGTGCCTCGGGGGATCCCGTGGGCCCGGGGACCTGGTGCGCGCCGGAAGAGGGACCCGTCGGCTGCTGCGTCGTCGACGTCATTGCGGACTCCATTGCACTAGTGCATACTGTGTTTTGTGCTAGGAGAGTATCGGATCGAAGGTCGTCGCGCAGCGGAGATCGCCGCCAGCGTCGAGCGCGGAGTCGGCGCCGGGCAGCTCGGGCCCGGGCAACTGCTTCCACCCATGCGGGAGTTGGCTGCCACCCTCGGCGTGAACCCGAACACCGTGGCCGCCGCCTACCGGACCCTGCGCGAGCGCGGTGTCATCGAGACCGACGGGCGACGCGGCAGCCGCGTGCGCTCCGCGCCCGCGACGACGGCCCGCGGCTCCCTCCGCGTCGAGGCCCCCGAGGGCGTCCGGGACGTGAGCAACGGCAGTCCCGACCCCGCCCTGCTGCCCGCGCTCGACTCCGTGCTCGCGACGGTCGCCGGCGAGTACGCCGGGCGGCCGACGATGTACGGGGAAGCGCCGGTGGACGAGGAGTTCGCCCGGCTCGCCCGGGCCTCCTTCGACGAGGGCGGGGTGCCGGCCGGACCGGTCGGCGTCGCCTCCGGTTCGCTCGACGCGGTCGAGCGCGTGCTCCTCGCCCATCTGCGGCCGGGTGACGCCGTCGCCATCGAGGACCCTGGCTGGGGCAGTCTGCTCGACCTCGTGCCCGCCCTCGGACTCCGGCCCGTGCCGGTCGCCGTCGACGACGACGGGCCGCTGCCCGACGCGGTGGCCCGGGCGCTGCGGGGCGGAGCCCGCGCGCTCATCGTCACCGACCGGGCGCAGAACCCGACCGGCGCCTGCGTCACCGCCGACCGCGCCGCCGCGCTGCGGGCGGTCCTCGACGCGCACCCCGACGTGCTGCTCGTCGAGGACGACCACGGGCACGGCATCGTCGCCCAGCCGCTGCATCCGCTCGCGACCGGCGCGGGGAAATGGGCGTTCGTGCGCTCGGTGGCGAAGGCGTGGGGGCCGGACCTGCGGGTCGCCGCCTTCACCGGCGGCGCCGAGACCGTCGACCGGGTGCTCGGCCGTCAGCGGCTCGGACCCGGCTGGGTCAGCCGGCTGCTCCAGCGCGCCGTGGTGCACCTGTGGCGGACGGGCGCGGTCGAGCCGGAGGTCGTGGCGGCGTCGTACGGGGCGCGGCGCGACGGCCTCGTCCGCGCGCTCGCCCGGCGCGGCGTGGCGGCGCACGGGCGCAGCGGCATGAACGTCTGGGTGCCGGTCGCCGACGAGACCGGCGCCGTCGCCCGGCTCCTCGCGGCCGGCTGGGCGGTCGCGCCCGGCGCGCGCTTCCGCATGGAGGCGGGTCCGGCCGTACGGTTCACGGTCTCCGGGCTCACCCGCGCCGACCTGGAACCGCTCGCCGACGCCGTCGCGTACGCGGCGGGGCCGGCACCCGCGCGCAGCTACGGGTGAACGGAGGCCCGCCGGGCGGCCCTTCGGGTTCGCCGTCGGACGGCGGGTAGGCGCCCCCGGCGGCCGGGGACCGGTGACCGGCACCCGCCCTCGCTGGCATTCGCTGTCGGACGGCCGGTAGCTGCCCCCGGTGATCGGCACCCGCCTCCGGCGACCGGCACCCGCCTCCAGGGCGCGGCAACCGTCTCAGGGTCCGGCGAGCTTACGGAAGTCCCAGGACGCGACGGCGTCCGGTGTGAGCCGCATCCAGGCGTGCCGGCCGTCGTGCGGCATGGCGTCCAGGCCGAAGTTCTTGGCGGCGAAGAGCCGTTCGGGCTCCTCCAGTTCGCGGCAGGGCTCGCCGGTGCGCGGAGCCTCGCCCACGAACTCCACGCTGCCCGAGAGCTCCACGCCGCGCAGCTCTCCGTACTCCTCGCCGTCGTCGATCACGACCGCGATCCGCGGGCGCGCCGTGAGTTCGGCCCAACGGCGGCTTCGGGTGAGGGAGTAGAGCCAGAGGGAGGTGCCGTCCCAGGCGAACCAGAGCGCGCTGACGTGCGGGCGGCCGTCGGCCGACACCGTCGCCACCCGGCAGGTCCGCTGTTCGGCGAGGAACGTGTCGAGCTCCGCCGGAGTCATCATGATCCGGCGTCCACGGCGCTGTGCGACGGTCATCGTCCGCACCCTTCTGGATTTCTGATGAGGTGTCAGAAATCATGGGCCCTGCACCCGTGGCGGTGCAAGGTGGTGAGTGACGCGCATCGAGGAGGCCGACGTGAGGGGTTCGGACCGGCTCAGGGAACTGCTCGCGCCCGACGGCGCCGTCCTGCTCACCGTCGAGTGCCAGGAAGGCGTCGTCGGCCGGGACGGCGCCCTGCCCGAACTCGCCGCCACCGCACGGGACTCCGGGGCCCTGGGGAACGTCGCCCGACTCGTCGCCGCCGCCCATGAGGCCGGTGTCCAGGTCCTGCACGCCGTCGCCGAGCGGCGCCCCGACGGGCGCGGCGCCAACCACAACGCCCGGCTCTTCCGCGCCGCGGCCCGGCTCCCCGTGCAGCAGCACACCGGAAGCGCCGCCGTACGGATCGCCGCGCCCGTCGAGGTGGCCGAACAGGACCTGGTCGTACGGAGGTTGCACGGGCTCTCGCCGATCGCCGGCACCGACGTGGACGCCCTGCTGCGCAACCTGGGTTGCCGGACCCTCGTCGTCACCGGCGTCTCCGCGAACGTGGCGATACCCAACGCCGTCTTCGACGCGGTCAACCTCGGCTACACCGTCGTCGTCCCGGGCGACGCCATCGCGGGCGTGCCGGCCGACTACACACCCGCGATGATCCGCCACACGCTCGCCCTGGTCGCGACCATCGCGACCACGGACGACGTGCTCGGCTGCTGGGAGAAGCCCCGGCCGGTCAGCCGAGCCTGATCGCCTCGCCGACCACCTCGATCGGCGTCGGCTCCAGCGGCCGTGTCGCGGGACCCTGCTTCACGCTGCCGTCGTTCGCGTCGAAGCGGCTCTGGTGGCAGGGACACACGATCACGCCGTCGGCCACGCTGCCGACGTGGCAGCCCTGGTGGGTGCAGCGCGAGGAATAGGCCTTGAACTCGCCCTTCTTGGGCTGTGTGACGACCACGCCCTTGTCGGCGATCACCTTGCCGCCGCCGACCGGGATGTCGGCGGTCATGGCGAGAGGCGTGGCCTCCTCGACGACCTCGGCGCCGCCGTCCGCACCGCCCGAGCCGTTCTTCCCGCCGCCGTCGCCGCCACAGGCGGCGAGGGCCGCCGTCAGACCGGCACCGCCCGCCGCCGCCACGACCGTTCTGCGCGCCACACCGCTCATACCGCTCCTTCTCCACCGAGACGGCCACGATCACCGTCGTCCGTCGTACGTGCGCCATCGTGGCGGATCCGGCGGCGCGGCGCCACGGTTCACGGCGGCGGAAATACGGCATCGGCGGTGCCGTGGGCGCCTCCCTCCGGCCTGGACGGGCGGGTCGGCGGATCGCCGGCGGGTCCTCGACCGGTGCCTCAGTGGGCCGTCCGCTCGCGGACCGTCGTCGTCCAGGCCGGCTGCGCCTCGGCCGGTCCGGGTTCCGCCTCGGCGCGGCGGCCGCCGCGGGCGAAGAAGTCGGCGAGCGGGAGGATCGCCGCGCCGATGGTGACGGCCTCCGGGCCGAGGGTGCCCAGGCCGATGGTGACCCGGTCGGCGGGGTAGCGCAGCGCGTAGGCCCGCGCGTGGACACGGACGCCGGCGAGGAAGCGCTTGCCGAGCCGGAGTCCGGCCCAGCCGCCGACGAGGATCCGTTCCGGCTGGAAGAGGTTGACGAGGTCGGCGAAGCCGGCACCGAGGTACTCGGCGGTCTCGTCCAGGACGGCGAGCGCCGTGGTGTCGGGCTCGCGGCCGGATCCGGGCTCCGGGTACGCCGCGGCCAGCAGCGCGGTCAGCGCCGTCTCCTCGTCCGCGCCGGCCGGCGGGCGGCCGCCCGCCTCACGCCAGCGTTCGAGCAGCGCCTCGGCGCCCGCGTACGCCTCCAGGCAGCCCAGGGCGCCGCAGCGGCAGCGCCGGCCCCGCACCCGTACCGTCATGTGGCCCCACTCCAGCGCGCGGCCGGGGCCCAGCGGATCGGTGGCGACACAGGCCCCGACGCCGGAGCCGAAGAGGACGAAGACGGCGCTGTGGGCGCCGCGGCCCGCGCCGAACCACAGCTCCGCCTGGCCGAGCGTGCGGGCGCCGTTGTCGATCCGGTACGGGACCGTCGCGGGCAGGTCGACGGACTCGCGCAGCAGCCGCTCCAGCGGCACGGCGTCCCAGCCGATGGTCTGCCCGTGGACGACGGCGCCGTCAGGGCCGCCGTGGGCGACGATGCCGGGGACGCCCGCGCCGACACCGAGCAGCCGGCCGGGGTCCGCACCGGCCTCGCGCAGCACCTCGGCGATCCCGTCGCGGATGTGGCCGACGACCAGACCGACGTCGTAGCGCTGGTTCCGCTCGGGTCCGTCGACCGCCAACGGGCGTTCGGCGCGTGCCAGTTCGGTGAGGGTGAGGTCGAAGAGCTCGATCCTGATCCGGGTCTCGCCGACGTCGACGCCGATCATGCAGCCGCTGTCGGGGCTGACCCGCAGCAGGGTGCGGGGCCGCCCGCCCGCCGAGTCGACGCTGCCGGCCTCCTCGACGAGGCCCTCGGCGGCCAGCTCGGCGACCACGTTGCTGACCGAGCCGGAGCTGAGTCCGGTCGCGGGACCGAGCGAGAACCGGCTCATCGGGCCGTCGAACCAGAGCCGGCGCAGCACCGCCGTGCGGTTCTCCCTTCGCAGGTCGCGCACCGTACGCCCGTTCGTTGCTCGCACCTCAACCCCCGCTTCCTCAGACCCTGTTCCGCAAGATACACCTGGCGCGAAGCCTTGACGCACCCTTCTCTTGAAGATTAACTCACGCAATAAATTAAGGTCCCGTGAGATGTCCCGCCGGGACACCTTGGCCCACACCCCCGGCGCGACCGGCAACCGCGACCACGGCGATGCCGGCTCGGTCAGCGGCCCCCAGGCCGAGGAGTGCGTGGCGGCCGCGCACGACGAGGACAGCTTCGTCGCCTTCGTACACGAGCGCATACCCGCCCTCGACGAGCGGCTGATCCGCCGGATCACCCGCATCGTCGAGGAGACCTACGAATTCGACTACACCTTCCGCGAGTTGCGCGAACGTCGGCTCGACGCGCCCGTCACCGTCCTCAAGGCGGCCGGTGACGACTACTCGTTCATCGAGGGCAGCTCCGGATACTCCGCCGCCCCCGCCACGGTCATCGAGCTGGAGGGCGATCACTACAGCGTCCTCAAGGAACGCGGCATCGCCGAACTCGTGACCGCCATCCGCGGCCGACTCGCCGAATAGCCCTCATACCGCCAGGACTTGGAGTCCTCATCGTGCCGCACATGGACATTTCGTGCTACGGCAGGGAATTCACCCACCCCACCGCGGTGATCGTCGGCGTCGTCGCCTGGGGGCTCACCTTCGGCGGTGCGCCGACGCTGCTCCAGACGGCCATCGCGGACGCGGCCGGCGACGGCGCGGACGTGGCCCAGTCCATGCTCGTCACCGTCTTCAACCTGGCCGTCGCGGGCGGCGGCGTGGTCGGCGGTCTGCTCCTGGAGTCGTCCGGCCCCGCTTCCTTCCCGTGGGTCCTGCTCGCGTTCGCCACCCTGGCGTTCGCGGTCGTCGGCTCCGCCAGGGCCGGCTTCCGCCCGGGCAGCCGTGGTGCCGCCTGACGGCGGGACTCCCGCGACCGCGGGCCGGCAGCGGCCCGCGGCCGGGACGGATCCGGCGCGAACCGGGCGGAGACCGTCTCCATCAGCCCCTGACGGACGGCGCCGGCGTACGTGACGGAGCCGGCGTCCTCGGCGAACAGCGCGCCGTACGCGCCGGCGTCGGGCCGGTGCGTACGGGCGGCGCGGCAACCCGTCGGCTCGAGCCGGTGCGTACGGGCGGCGCGGCAGCCCGCCGGCTCGGGCCGGTGACGCTAACAGCCGTACTTCTCAGCGAGGTTGGCGGCGGCCTCGCGCACCACGGTCGCGCTGTTGCGGATCGCGGTGTCCCGGTCGACGAGGCCCCTCTTCTCCGCCTGCGACGGCGCGCTGAGCGACACGGTGACGTATGGGGCGGTCGAGCCCATCCGGGCGGCGCAGCCCGCGGGCAGCGCCGCCTCGGCCCTGTCGGGGAGCGCCCAGCCGGTGACGCCGGCGCCGAGCGGGACGGAGTCCTTCCGGTGGCCGGGGGCGCTCCGGGTGTCCTGGACGATCAGCTGGTAGACGCCCCGGAGAGCGTCGCCGTCCGGGGCGGCGCGCCGCACCTGGCAGCCCATGAACACCGCGTAGTCGCCGCTCGTGCCCTTGCGCTGCCACTCCTCCGCGCTGAGCTCGCCGCCCCCGCCGTCGTCGATCAGTTCCGCCGTCTGCCGGCTGAGCGCCCCGTAACACAGGCTCTCGGGCAGTGGCGGCTGCTCGTCGCCGGGCCAGAGGCCCGCCGTCACGACGGCCGCCCCGGCGATGCCGAGCACGAGGCCGAGCGGCAGCCACTTCCTGTCCACGGCTACGGCTGTCCCATCCTCTTCTGGGCATCCTCGATGCCGTACTGGTACCACTGTTCGGCGGCCGCCTGGAGACCGTCCTCGTACTCGCCCGGGGTGGCGTCCAGCTCCTCGTCCGTGAGGCCCTTGTCCTTCGCTACGGTGCGCATCATGGCGTCCAGCTGGTCCTCACCGTTCTCGAAGTGCTTGACCATGTCCCGCCGGGTGTCCTCGTCGACCTTGGCGTTGAGCTCGTTCATGTACGCCGCCGTGGCGACGTCGATCGAGCGCTGAATCGCGTCGCCGGCCACCGGGATGGCCGTGAACGGTGCGCCGATGACGTGATAGTTCATCATCTTGTTCCAGCTGTTGGTGTCCTTCTCCGCCTGGCCGAGGTCGTAGATGACGTCGCCGCGCACGGCGTCGAAGTGACCGAGCACCGACGCCGACTGCTTGACCCAGGCACGCAGTTCGGGATTCTCCTTGCGGAACGCCTCCGGCGGGAAGTCGTTCATCCCCTCCGCGATCACCACGGTCTGCGAGTGGTGCATGACGCCGAAGGCCTTCGGGTCCTCGGCGACGCCGCGCATGAGCCGGGCGAGGTCGCCCCGCTCGATGGTGAGGTCGTTGAAGTCGGTCGGCCCGTCCATCTTCTTGCCGAGGATCTGGTGCACGTCCGAGGCGTAGTCACCGATCATGTTGCCGATGCTCGTCCGCATCGCGACCGGCACGGAGCTCTGCGTCCCGTACGTCGTCTCGCCGGTGTACTCCTTGGCGACCCGCTCGAAGATCGCGGACTGTGCTCCGTCGTGGCGGTTCCCGACGCCGTGCAGCGGGGCGTCCGGCGTACGGCCGGTGGCCGCGGCCTCCAGCGCGGCACCGAGTTCGGCGCGGGCCGAGGTGCGCTGCGTCTCGTCGGGCATCTTGAACTCGACGTCGCCGCCCGGCCACTTGCGGTCGTCCAGGAAGTACTTGAGGTTGTCCGTGGTGTTCGGGTCGAAGTAGGCGGTGGCGGCGGAGGGGTTCCGGCTCATGGCGTTCAACAGACCCTTCATCGGGTCCGCCTGCGTGCCCTGCCAGTTCTTCATGTAGCCGTCGTAGGCGTCGTCGTTGTTCGTCTCCCACTCGCGGATGGTGTCGCCGACCTCGGTCAGGAACGCCTCGCTGTAGACCGGGTCGCCCTTGTCCTTGTCGTAGGGGGAGGCCTTCTTGTCGTTCGGGTCGTACGCCTTGTCGCCGGCGTCGGCGGCCATCAGGTCGGTGAGGTCCTTCAGGGTCGCGGCGCCGCCCCCGATGGACCCGGGGTGGCGGTTGGAGAGGCCGTTGCCGTCGCGGGCCGTGGTGATCAGCTTGTCGGTCCAGGCCGAGGTCACGCCACCGGGGGAGCCGATCGACGAGTCGGGGCCGGTGGCGGTGGCGAGCGTGCCGGACAGGGCCTTGTACAGGCGGGCGTCGGTGGCGGAGAGCTGGCCGTCGCGGCCGCCCGCCTCCAGGCTTCCGGCCAGGAGCAGCACCGCCTCCTGCTGGTCGCGGCCCCGGTAGCTGAGGTTCGTCATCAGCTGCTCGGCGAAGGCCGGGTGGTCCTTGCCGCCCTCGACGAGGGTGAGCAGCCGCTCGCGCTCCTTGTCGTCGAGGTGCTCCCAGCGGGCGTACAGCTTCGCCGCCTCGCGGCCGTTCGCCGCCTGCTGCTTCTCCTCCTCGCGGAGCTTCTTCGCCTCGGCGACGCCGCCGATGTCGGCGCCGGAGAAGTCGTTGGGGTGGTTCTTGATCAGGGCGCGCAGACCCCAGGCGCAGAGCTCGTCGGCCTCGTTCGCGCGCTTGAGGATGCCTTCGATCTTCTCGCGCAGCGCCGCGAACTGCGCCTCGGTGGCGACCGGTTCGGTGCTGTCCTTGGAGCGGCGGTCCGGGTGGACCCGGTGGCTGAGGACGCCGTTGGGGTAGATCGTGATGCCCGGCGGCGGGTTCTCGTACGTGTTCTTCAGGTCGGTCTGCGCCGACTTGAGCAGGGTGTGCGCGTCCTGGAGGAGGTCGCGCACGGACTCGGCCTCGGCGACGGCGTCGCCGAACTCCTTGGCCGTCTTGGTCACGAACTCCTTCGTGACGGTGGCGTTCTCACCCCGCCAGGTGGACTTGCCGGCCTTGGACGTCATGGCCGCGGCGTCCGTCTTGAGCTGCGTCAGCTTGGTGATCATCTCGGACCACTGGGTGACCGCGGTGTTCATCGGGCCGAGCTTGGCGTTCAGAAGCTGCTCGAACGAGGGCATGTCTGGCTCGGCTCCTTACCGGAAGAACTTGTCGATCTGGGAAGCGGGCACGGCACCGTCCCGGCCGGGTGCGACCGGGCCGATGATGCGCAGCTGCGCCGCGATCCAGTCGTCCTCGGCCTGGTTCGACTTCTTCGTGTAGTTCAGGTGGTTGGAGATGTGCGCACATGCCTGGAGGAGCGTCTTGACCTGGGTTTCCCAGGTGCCGTTCACCTCGCTCAGGGCCGCGCCCGTGTCGAAGCCGTCACCCTTCAGACTCGTGCCCGCGGTCTCGCTGGCCGCGTCCGCGTGCTTGCCGGCCGACTGGAGGCCGTTGAACAGGCCGTGGGCGGCATGCCCGATCGCGCCGAGGTCGTCGTCCTCGACGACGTAGTCGCCGGAGCCCTTCGCAGGAGTGGACGATCCCGTGCTGTCCGCCTTGTTCAGCCGCATGGCGACGGCGGCCTTCTCCGCCGCCCACTCGTCTTCGAACGACATCGTCGACACCCCCGTGTCCGATTGCAAAGGCTTCCCGGCCTGCCGCGCCGCCCACGCGGCCCTACGGCCAACCATAGGGTGCCGATCATAGGTACGGGTTCCGGATGTGCGCGTGGCTCGCCCCGCACGTGTTCGCAAAGGAGCAGGTCAGAGGTGATATCGGCATCCGAAGAATGGGTGTCAGCATGTATGGATTCATCGACAAAGACCGGCAGGCTCCGCCCCACCGGAGCCTCTCCGGCCGGGCGCCCCCGGGAGCGGTCGCCGGCGGACAGCCTGGCCGGATGCTTACGGAAGTGACAGCGACCCGCTCCGTCACGCCCCTGCGTGAGGGCGGCTCGCTGCCCGGGATCGTCGAGGCCGGCGATCGGCTCACCGGACCGGAGCTGGCGCCGGCGCACGCGACCCGTACCGCTCCACGCGCACGGTGTCACGGGTGAGCCGGGGGCCGACTCGATACGAGGAGCGGTCTTGTCGGGACGGCGAGCGGCTCAATGCCGGTCGTCGGCTTCCAGGCGTACGAAGGGGATCTGCTCGCCGGCCGAGCGATAGCCGGCGGCGCTTCCGTCCGCAGGGAAGCCCATGAACCGGCAGAGCGCCTGGGCGGCCCGCGGGTGCCTCCGGGCGTATTCGACCATGATCCGGCCGCCCTCCTCGGGACTCGGGAACCGGGCCGTCACCACTTGGTAGCGGCGCCCGAACTGGATGGTCGCCTGCGGCGTGTGACGCAGGTTGCGGTACCACTGGGCGTCGGGTCCGAAACCGGAGGCGATGGTCCACGTGCGCCGAGCGCGGTCGTGGGCGACCACCTCCAGGACCACCTCGCGCGACCGGCCGGACGTCCGGCCGGTATGGATCAGCAGGAGGAGTCGCCCGCCGAACAGGGGGCCGAGGCCAGCGCGGAACAGACGGATCGGCAGTCGGAGGAGGCGGCGTCTCCAGCCGGTGGGAGTGCGAGGGCGTTGGGGTGCGGGATGCATGCGGCGGTTCTCCTGGCACGGCGGTGGGGCGGGCGAGCGGCTTCGGTTCGACAGCGGCTCGACGCGAGTGCTACTCGACGAGGCTGAACCATTGCACAGTCCAAACGTGGGGTCGAGAGCACGACTGTGCCATCCGGTCGTGACATCTGCTGGTGGCCGCGATCGTGGCGCTCGGCACCCTCATCGCCCCGGCGGTGTCCGAGGTCGCCGCCGAGGCGGTGCTGACCGCTGCGGGCCGCACCCAGGACGTGGTCGTCACGGCAGTCGCGCACGAGCCGACGGCGAGCCCCGCACCACGGCTCCGTCCGCCGGCAGGACGGTTCCGTCGCCGTCGTGCGGTCCTCCCGGGTGCAGTCCGTCGGGTTCTACCAGCCCAGAGGATGAGGGTCCGGGTCCTCCACATCGAACGCCGGTTCCTGACCCGCGGTGTTGAAGGCATCGAGCGCCTCTACGAGCGCGCCGCGCTGGGCGGGTTCAAGGCGGCGGAGGATGGCCCTGACCTCCGTGTGCCGACGGGCGGTCACGCCCTGGACGACCTGGCTTCCCTCCACGGTGAGGCTCAGTACGGTCTCCCGGCGGTTGTCCGGGTTGGTGCGCCGGCTCATCAGGCCGGTGGCGATCAGTCGGTCCACCATGCGCATGGCGGTGGAGGGCTGGACACCCAGGTGGTCCGCGAGGGCCACCAGCTTCGACGGGCCGTGGCTGGACAGGACCACGAGCATCCGGAACTGGGGCAGGGTGATGCTGTCCTCGACGGTCGCGAGCGAGCGGGCCGAGACGGCGACGAGCAGCCGCGACGCCGTGATGACGGCACGCGTGACGGCCTCGATGTCGTCAGCGGCGGGTTCGGTCTGCTCGTACTCTCCCATGAGGACCTTTGTACCGCGCGTCGACGCGGGCGTGAGCGGGTGGGTGTGGGCCACGGCAGGTCGAGGTCGCGTCTCCGTCCTTCGCCGGAGGGCGCGAGGGCGGGGGCGACGCGGCCACACTCCGGGGACATGGCGTGCCGCGTGCGCTGGTCACAGGGGCTCGTTGCCCGCGGGAGCGCTCATGACGACGGCAGATCCGGTGATCCAGGGCCGCGAGGTGTGTACGAGCGGTCGGCGTGGCGGGACACGTACGAGCAGCTGCCGGCCGCCGACCGGCAAGGCCCGCTGAAGCAGACGACCTCGACCGGCGGGAACCACGTCGCCTTCCCGCTGACCGAGGACGGCGCCGAAAGGACCGCCGATGCGTACAGCGGCACCTGCGAACGGCTTCGCCGGCTCAAGGCGGAATTCGATCCGGACCACGTCTTCCGCGTCGACCGCAACATCCCGCCGGCCGGATGAGGGACGCCACGCACCCGCCCGGTCACCACGTTGTCAGGAGCGATACCGCAAGAGCAGCATCGCCGCGTCGTCCCCGAGCGGTCCGCCGGCGTGCTCGATGATGTCACCGTGGAGGGCGTCCAGAGCACGCTCCGGGCTGTCGGCCTTCAGCAGATGGAGCCGGGAGTCGAGCGGGTAGAACTCCCCCCGTGCGTCGCGGGCCTCGGTGACCCCGTCCGTGTAGAGCAGCAACTGATCGCCCGGGTGGAACGCCGCTGTCAGAATCTCGGGGCTCTCCGTCCCGTGCGGCCCCAGCCCGAGCGGCAGCGCCCGTGTCCCTGGTGTGAGGAAGCGGGCGGTGCCATCGGCGTGGACGAGCAAGGGAGACGGGTGCCCGTAGTTGAGCAGGGCCACGTTCCGGTCACCCCGGATCTCGGCCACGACCGCTGTCACGAACCGCTCGCCGCCCAGGCTCCGGTTCATGGCCCGCTCCAGCCGGGCGCTCACGCCGGTGAGTTCGGGCTCGTCGTGGGCCGCCTCCCGGAAGGCCCCGAGCACGTCGGCGGCCGTCTCCACCGCGTCGAGCCCCTTGCCCTGGACGTCGCCGACGATGACACGGACGCCACCGGGCGAGGTGACCACCTCGTACAGGTCCCCGCCGATGCGTGCCTCCGCGACGGCCGCTGTGTACGAGACGGCGGCACTGAGCTCGCCCGCGGTCCGCGGGACGGGACGCAGCAGAACCCGCTGTGCCACCTCGGCGATCGAGCGGACGCTGGCCAGTTCCGCCTCGCGGCGCCGCCTCATGACGGCGGCGACCAGCCCGGCGGCGGTGACCCCGACCACCGAGACCAGCGCCGTGGTACCGCGCCGCCCGGGGAACAGGCCGTCGTACCAGCCGAGGGCAAGGCAGAGGGCCACCGCGAGCATCCCGATCAGAGCGGTGCGGCGAGGGCCGCCGGTCAGACCGGCGAACGCGGGTCCCAATGCCACCAGAGGCAGGAGGCCGACCGCCGGACCGGCGGTGACGTCCGCGACCGCGGTGACCGCCATGACGGCATAGGGAAGAAGGGAGAGCGCGCGGGTGTCGTCCGGCGGTTGGTTGGACAAAGTACTCCCCGATGGATCCGATCCCTGGTCGCGCCCTACCCGGTGACCCACACCGGCGGGCCGGCGCCCGGTGAAGGCATCCGGTTGCCTTTAGCCTATGCAATGATCCCGTGCCTGCCGTCGAGGGCTGTGTGGACCGGCTGCCGGAGACCATTTCCCCGGCCCGGTACGCGGCCCGTCCCCGGCCCGGTACGCGGCCCGTCCCCGGCCCGGTACGCGGCCCGTCCCCGGCCCGGTACGCGGCCCGCACCTCGGCCGCGTTCGTACCAGATCAGCTTCCGCGCGCTCAGTCGTCGATGCGGCGATCGTCCCGCATGTAGTCGAAGGCGTCGGTCGGGCGTGTGCCGAAGGCGCAGAGGGCCTTCTCGGCGGTGACGGTCGGCCACACGCTCTCCTCATGTCGTCGGGCGGCCCCCTGGCCCTCGCCGGCCGCCACTGCCCGTGCCTCGGACGGTCACCGCCGAGCTCGCCCGGGCGTCCTGCTCGCAGACCGGGCGGCACGTGCCCGTTCTGTCCCGGGGCCGGCTGGGTAGGGGGTGGGTAGGTCCCCCTGAGGGAGGCTGGTCCGATGTCGTGGTTCGTATGGCTGCTCGCCGCCGCGGCGCTCGGTGTCGCGGAGTTCCTCAGCCTGACACTGGTCTTCGGGTTGCTGGCAGCCGCTGCACTGGTGGCCGCAGTGGTCGCCGGTGTGGGCATCGGCCTTCTCGGCCAGCTCGTGGCGTTCGGAGCGGCGGCGGCAGCGGGTCTCCTCATCGTCCGTCCTGTCGCGCTGCGGCAGATGGCGCAGGCGCCCCTTTCCCGCGACGGCAGCGATGCGCTGATCGGCAAGCGGGCCGAGGTGACGCGGGAGGTCACGGCGACCCGCGGTCTGATCAGGATCTCCGGTGAGGAATGGTCCGCGCGCGCTCTCGACGAAAGCCTGGTGATCCCCGTGGGAGCGCTGGTGGACGTCATGGAGATCGAAGGCGCGACGGCCGTCGTCTACCCCCGCGAGCTCCTTCCGTGAAGGGCTGAACACGTCTCGAGGGAGGAATGGTGGATCCGGTTGTCATCCCGATTCTCGTGGCGGCGATTGTCGTCGTCTTCCTCGTTGCCGCCACGGTGCGGATCGTCCCGCAGGCGCGCCGCTACAACATCGAACGGTTCGGCCGGTATCGGCGGACGCTGCAACCCGGCCTGAACTTCGTCGTGCCGGTGGCGGACCGTGTCAACACCAAACTCGACGTGCGCGAGCAGGTGTACTCGTCCGACCCCAAGCCGGTGATCACCGAGGACAACCTCGTGGTGAACATCGACACCGTGCTCTATTACCAGATCACCGACCCACGGGCGGCGGCCTACGAGGTCGCTGACTATCTCCAAGCGATTGATCAGCTCACCGTGACCACGCTGAGGAACGTCATCGGATCCATGGACCTGGAGGAGACGCTCACCTCACGTGAGGAGATCAACGCCCGGCTCCGCACCGTCCTGGACGATGCCACCGGCAAGTGGGGCATCCGGGTCAACAGGGTCGAGATCAAGGCCATCGATCCACCGGCCACCATCAAGGAGGCGATGGAGAAGCAGATGCGGGCCGAGCGTGACAAGCGAGCGGCCATCCTCCACGCCGAAGGAGAGCGGCAGGCCAAGATCCTCACCGCGGAAGGGACGAAACAGAAGGACATCCTGGAAGCGCAGGGCACACAGCAGGCCATGATCCTTCGTGCGGACGGCGAGGCGAAGGCGGTGGAGAGGGTTTTCCAGGCCGTTCATCGCAACAACGCCGACCCGAAGATCCTTGCCTACAAGTACCTTGAGACGCTCCCGCATCTGGCGAAGAGCGACAACAACACGTTCTGGGTGATACCGGGAGAGCTGACCGAAGCGGTCCGCGCCGTGACGAGCGCGTTCGGTGATCGGTCGGCGATGGGTCTTCCCGGCTCCGCGCAACCCGAGGAAGCGACCACCACCGGTGCCGACGGCGCGGCGGGCGACGGCAGGGCACCGGAGCTCGAGGCGGGCTCGTCGCTCCCGCTCGACGCCGCCGCGGCTGCCGACGAGGTCGCGAAGCGGGCTGCCGCCGCGGTGAGTGACGCCAAGGCCGAGGCCGAGGCCGCGGGGACGCCCGAAGTGCCGGGCCGGGGGCAGAGGTCCGGGGACTGAGTCCCTACGGGAAGGGCCCAGGGGGAGGGGCGACCGCCGCCGCGCCCGCGCTTGCCGTACCACGGGGGAGGGGGCGACCGCCGCCGCGCCCGCGCTTGCCGTCCCAGGGGGAGGGGGCGACCGCCGCCGCGCCCGCGCTTGCCGTTGCTGCAAGGGTGATCGAGGGAGGGGCGCCGGCCAAGCGCGCGGACCCGGCGGCCGGCTCGCTCTGTTCTGTCATGCGGCCAGGTCCACCTCCTCCATGCGGCCGCGTTCACCTCTTCGTCCACCGTGACCCGAGGTTCTCCCGGCGCCGTGAGGGCCGAGGAGCGGACGCTGCCCGCGGGAGGACAGGAGCATTCCTCGGTAGGCGCCTGACCTGCAGAGATAAATGCACGATGAACGGACATGGCTGTCCGGATAACGGTCGCGTCACGGGTGCTGGGCTTTCTGTAGATCACCTTGCGTGATGTGAGCTGCGTCACGTGCCATCTGTCAGGTCCCGTGGTAGGAATGCGCAACTCCGCAGGTGGCAGCACCCCTCGCCGCCTCGTGGACGGCCGGCTCACCTCCCGGCCTGCTCGACCCGGTGATCACTGTCCGAGTCCGCGGACGGTTCGCCTTCGGTCGCCGAACGGACAACGGCGTTCGCTCAAAGCCCGCACCCCCCGCACCGGCGCGCCCCTCCGCGCACCGGCCCCCTGCGCCATTGAGGTCCCCACCGTGTCACTCGACTCCATCACCCAGTCCGTGGACAAGGCAGTCAGCGGATTCTTCGAGCCCATAGCCACCTGGCTCGGTGAGATCGTCTTCTACTCGGTTCCCGTCGGCGGCACCCAGCTCCCCCTCATCGTCGCCTGGCTGGTCGTCGCAGGTCTCGTCTTCACCGGCTGGTTCGGCTTCGTGCAGTTGCGGAAGTTCCGCCTGGCCGTCGACGTGGTCCGTGGCAAGTACGACGAGAAGGGGTCGACCGGCGAGGTCAACCACTTCCAGGCCCTGACGGCGGCCGTGTCCGGCACGGTCGGCCTCGGCAACATCGCGGGTGTGGCGGTAGCCGTCTCCATCGGTGGCCCGGGAGCGACCTTCTGGATGATCCTCTGCGGCCTGCTCGGCATGGCGACGAAGTTCGTCGAGGTCACCCTCGGTGTGAAGTACCGCGAGGTGCACGCGGACGGCACGGTCTCCGGCGGCCCGATGCACTACCTGCCCAAGGGTCTGGCCGACCGCTTCGGCAAGAACGGCAAGACCCTCGGCAAGGTCCTCGCCGTCCTCGCCTCCTTCTTCGTGCTGTTCTTCGGCCTCTTCGGCGGCAACCTCTTCCAGGTCAACCAGTCCTACGCCCAGCTCGTCTCCGTCACGGGCGGTGAGAACGGCCTGATGGGCGGCTCCGCCGGCGCGCTGTTCTTCGGCATCCTGATCGCCGCCCTCGTCGGCATCGTGCTCCTCGGCGGCATCCGCTCGATCGCCTCCGTCACCAGCAAGCTGGTCCCGGCCATGGCCGGCATCTACATCGCCGCCTGCGTCGTCGTCATCGCCGTCCACGTCACCGCCGTCCCCGCCGCCGTCTCCACGATCATCGAGGGCGCCTTCAACCCGCAGGGCGTCGCCGGCGGTGTCCTCGGCGCGCTGATCATCGGCTTCAAGCGGGCCGCCTTCTCCAACGAGGCCGGGCTCGGCTCCGCCCCCATCGCCCACTCCGCGGTGAAGACCAAGCACCCCGCCAGCGAGGGCCTGGTCGCGCTCCTTGAACCGTTCATCGACACCGTCGTCATCTGCACCATGACCGCGCTGACCATCGTCATCGCCAACCCGGCCAGCTACGTCGAGGTCCGTAAGGGCGGCGAGTCCATCGGCGGCGTCACCATCACCTCCGACGCCTTCGCCACGGTCCTGCCCTGGTTCCCCTACATCCTGACCATCGCGGTCATGCTGTTCGCGATCTCCACGGTGCTGACCTGGGGCTACTACTGCATGAAGGCGTGGACCCACCTCTTCGGCCGCAGCAAGGCCAGCGAGGTGACCTTCAAGGTCTTCTACACCCTGTTCGCGGTGGCCGGCTCCCTGCTGACCCTGCAGACGCTGATCGACATGGCCGACGCGGTGCTCTTCCTGCTCGCCGTCATCAACATCATCGGCCTGTACCTCCTCGCCCCCGTCGTCAAGCGGGAGCTGAACTCCTTCCTCGCCTTCGTGAAGCGGCGCGACGCCGGCCTCGACACGGACGAGGACACCGACCAGGAGCCGGTGAAGACCACCGTCTGACCGCCCCCCGGCGGCCCGGCTCCCGAAGGGCCCTGCTCCACCTCGCGCCTTGGTGGGGACAGGGCCCTTCACCCTTGTTCCAGCAGGTGAGAGACGCCTGGTGAGACCCCCGGTCACCCGATAGGGTGCTGAGAACGCATCATCATGATGCTGGTGTGCCGGGAAGTCTGGTCGGCGTCCGAGGGGCCTCTGCGCCCACCTGTCGACATGCCCCGGAGGCTTCTCCCCATGACCCAGGCACGCCCGCGCAAGACCGTGTGGGGACTCCTGCCCTGGCCCGAACGCCAGGCGGTCGCCGAGGCCCTGCGGACCGAGACGGTCGGCGGTCTGGTCCTCCTCGCCGCAGCCGTCGTCGCGCTCCTCTGGGCCAACAGCCCGTGGAGCGCGGCGTACGAGTCCGTACGCGACTTCCACTTCGGCATACCCGCCCTCGGCCTGGACCTCTCCGTCGCGCACTGGACCGCGGACGGCCTCCTGGCGATCTTCTTCCTGGTCGCGGGCATCGAGCTGAAGCGCGAGCTCGTCGTCGGCGAACTGCGCACCCCCGCGACGGCGGCCCTGCCCGTGATCGCCGCCCTGTGCGGCATGGCAGTACCGGCGGCCGTCTACACCCTCGTCGCCGTGTCGGGCGGCGGAAGCCTCGGCGGCTGGGCCGTCCCGATGGCCACCGACATCGCCTTCGCCCTCGCCGTCCTCGCGGTGATCAGCACGCATCTGCCCTCCGCTCTCCGGGCGTTCCTGCTCACCCTCGCCGTCGTGGACGACCTCGGCGCCATTCTCATCATCGCGATCTTCTTCACCTCCGACCTCGATTTCCTGGCCCTGGGCGGAGCGTTCGCGGGCCTGGTCCTCTTTTACGCGCTCCAGCGTTTCCGAGTGCGCGGCTGGTGGTGGTACGTGCCGCTCGGCACAGCCGTCTGGGCGCTGATGTACAACTCCGGTGTCCACGCCACGGTCGCCGGCGTCGCCATGGGCCTGATTCTGCGCACCACCCGCGACAAGGGTGAGGAAGCTTCCCCGGGCGCACGCGTCTCCCACCTCGTCCACCCCTTCTCCGCGGGCGTGGCCGTCCCCCTCTTCGCCCTCTTCGCCGCCGGCGTCGGCATCTCGGGCGCCGCGCTCGCCCACGTCTTCACCGACCCGGAGCCGCTCGGGGTGTTCCTCGGTCTGGTTGTCGGCAAGATCCTCGGCATCTTCCTCGGCACCTACCTGGCCGCCCGCTTCACGCGTGCCCAACTCAACCCCGACCTCGCCTGGGCCGACGTCTTCGGCCTCGCCACCCTGGCCGGCATCGGCTTCACCGTCGCCCTCCTCATCGGCGAACTGGCCTTCCCGGACGGCTCCGAGGCCGAACACATCAAGGCCGCCGTCCTGATCGGCTCCCTCACAGCGGCCGTCCTCGCCGCGGTCCTCCTGCGCCGCCGCGACCGCGTCTACAGGCGGCTGTGGGAAGAGGAGGAGCGCGACGAGGACGCCGACGGCATCCCCGACGTCTATCAGACCGGCGCCCGGTCACGTGGACCGCGTTGACGGATGACGGCCTGGCGCCGGCCGTGCCCGGCGCGCCCGAGGTTCTCGCGATCCGCACGCTGCCGGCCCGCTCCTCCGCCACCTTGCCAGTGGGCGGCGGCCCCCAAGACGGTTCCCTGTACTTCGGCACGCCTGCGCCTCGATCATGGGGCAAGACGATCCGTCCGTCGTGACCTGGCTCGGCGGGCTCGGACACTCCTCACCTGCGAGCTCACGGACTTCCGCGCCCAAGCCCTGTCCCTGGCTCGCTGCCCAGCACGAGGAGAACGCCCGGCTCCGCGAGTCGGCCGCCGGGACAAGCCGGGTGAGCCGCCTCCCCGCACCGCAGGCCACGGTGATCGGGACCTGCGGTTGAGGCAGGCTGAGGCAGCGGTCGAAGACACCGCTTCAGTAGTCGTCGTCGCACAGGCCGGTCCGGCAGCACACGGGCAACCAGTGGGCCGCGACCTCCCGGACACGTTGCAGGCGAACCCTGTCGGGCTCCACCACCGTGAGGACCTCAAAGGCGGTGCCGACAGCCCTGAGAGACCGGTTCGACATCACCTCTTCATAGAGCAGCCAGAGACCTTGCACGGCAAGGTCTCTGCACAGTTCCGGAAGATCGAGTCCTCGTTGGGCGGTCGCAGAATCCGTACCCTCGCCTGCCACCATGTGCTGCAGGAGGTCAAGGAACCACTCGCGCGCTGTTGGTGCAACGTCGTCCGCGAGGGCCGCCAGAGCAACCGACGTCACGGCAGGAGCCGGCTCCCACAGGACCGCCGGGGACCAGACATGCTCTTCGAGGCTGACGTGGCTCGGCTCCCGCCGGGATCCTCTCCCCGCAAGCTGCAGCAGATCCCGGGCCAGGTGCTCTGCCGAGCCGCCGCACCCGCACTGCATGCCCTTCCAACCCTGCCGGGCTATCTCCATCTCGATCAGTCGCATAGATCCCCCAACATAGACGGCGCTCGTGAAGCCCGACATTGAATACCGTTCAGCTGGGAGAAGCGGAAGGCGGAGGTCATAGCGCTGGTCAGGAGGGGCTCGCGGCGCATCACCGTCGATGGCGTCACCTACCGATGGAGGGTCCGCGGACGGGTGACTTACGCCCGCGGCCCCGGATCCCCCTTCCGGCTCGACCAGTCCCGGGGATTCAACGTGGCTAACGGTCCAGTGGTTCAGTGAACTGCGTCACGACGGCACCCCTGGACAGCAACACGCACCGATCTCAACGTTGCAAACGCGGCGTCGGTAGCCAACCCACCCAGTGGCTACACGGAGACATGCGAGCACGGCCTCTGCGGACACAAGGCACACCTACGCCTCGATCATGTTGGAAGCCGGAGAGTCCGTCGTGACCCTGGCTCGGTGGCTCGGACACTCCTCACCGGCGATCACTCTCGGTTACTATGCTCACTTCATGCCGGAGGCCGGCAGCAAGGGGCGCGGCACCATCGACGGTCTGCCGGGGGAGCGCGGGGGATCGGCGTGCCGGCCGAAACTCCCCAGCTTCTCCCCAGTGCTGTCGACCCCTGTTCCCGGCCTCTGCGCTCCGGCGAAGCCTTTCGTGGATTGCAAGGTTGAAGAGATGGGTGGCCTGGGAAAGTGCTGGAAGAGGTCGTAGCGACCCGCTATGTCACGCCCTTGCGTGAGGGGGGATCGCTCCCCGGGATCGTCGAGGCCGACGATCTCGGCACGTACGTCATGAAGTTCACCGGCGCCGGACAAGGGCGCAAGACGCTGGTCGCCGAGGTCGTCTGCGGGCAGCTGGCCCGGCGGCTCGGGCTGCGGGTGCCGGAGCTGGTCGCCATCCAGCTCGACCCCGTCATCGGGCTCTCCGAGCCCGACCAGGAGGTGCAGGAGCTCCTCAAGGCGAGCGGCGGGCTCAACCTCGGCATGGACTTCCTGCCCGGGTCGCTCGGCTTCGACCCGCTCGCCTACGCGGTCGACCCGAAGGAGGCCGGCCGCGTCGTCTGGTTCGACGCGGTCATCAACAACGTCGACCGCTCCTGGCGCAACCCGAACATGCTGGTGTGGCACGGCGACCTGTGGATCATCGACCACGGCGCCACCATGATCTGGCACCACAACTGGCCCGGCGCCCGGGCCTCCGCCGCGAAGCCGTACGACGCCTCGGACCACGCCCTCGCGCCCTTCGCGCCCGACATCGCCGCCGCGGCCGCCGAACTGGCCCCGCTCGTCACCCGCGAGCTCCTCGAACAGGTCGCCGCCGACGTGCCCGACGAGTGGCTGGCCGACGAACCCGGCTTCACGAGCGCCGACGAGGTGCGCGCCGCCTACGTCGAGGCGCTGCTGCCGCGCGCCGCGACCATCCACGAGCGGATCACCCTCGGCCCCCGCGTCGAGCGCCGCCCGCAGCAGCCCCCCGGCTGGCTCGCCGAACGCCTCGCCCCCCGCCCGCACGCCGCCGAGCCGCACGCCCCCGAGAAGGACGGCACCACGTGACCGACCGCGATGTCTTCGAGTACGCGCTGCTGCGCGTGGTGCCGCGCGTCGAGCGCGGCGAGTGCTTCAACGCGGGCGTGGTCGTCTACTGCCGCGCCCGCTCCTTCGTCGCCGCCCGCACCCATTTGGACGAGACCAAGCTGGCCGCGCTCGACCCGCACGCCGACGTCACCGGCGTACGCGCCGCGCTGCACGCGGTCGAGGGTGTCTGTACGGGCGGCGAGGCCGCCGGCCAGGCCGCCGGCGACGACGCCGGCCGGCGCTTCCGCTGGCTGATCGCCCCGCGCTCGACGGTGGTCCAGCCCGGCCCGGTGCACACCGGACTGACCACCGACCCCGAGGCCGAGGTGGAACGCCTGCTCGCCCTGCTCGTGCGCTGATCCGGTGGTGGCGGCGGGGGAGTGATCCTGCGCACCCGGTGGGCCGTTGACACCGGGTGCCAGGGCTTCTAGCGTCTCGTCCTGCGGTCGATACTAAGCGGTCGCTCACCTCTTCCCGGGGCGGTTCCCCGGGGGGAACGGGCGGGCCGCGGGGTAGGGACCGTACACAGGGACGATCCAAGGGCGAGGAGAACAGCATGTCCACCACCGAGCAGCGCGTAGCCGTCGTCACGGGTGCGGCGCGGGGCATCGGAGCCGCCACCGCGATCCGGCTCGCGGCCGAGGGCCGCGCCGTGGCCGTACTCGACCTCGACGAGGCGGCCTGCAAGGACACCGTCGAGAAGATCACCGCCGCGGGCGGCACCGCGCTCGCCGTCGGCTGCGACGTCTCCGACAGTGCCCAGGTGGAGGCCGCCGTCGCCCGGGTCGCCGCCGAGCTCGGCGCGCCCACCATCCTCGTCAACAACGCCGGCGTGCTCCGCGACAACCTCCTCTTCAAGATGTCGGAGTCCGACTGGGACACCGTCATGAACGTGCACCTGAAGGGCGCGTTCCTGATGGCGAAGGCCTGTCAGAAGCACATGGTGGACGCGGGGTTCGGCCGGATCGTCTCGCTCTCCTCCTCCTCGGCGCTCGGCAACCGCGGTCAGGCCAACTACGCGGCCGTCAAGGCCGGTCTGCAGGGCTTCACCAAGACCCTCGCCAAGGAGCTCGGCAAGTTCGGCATCACCGCCAACGCCGTCGCTCCCGGCTTCATCGTCACCGAGATGACCGCGCAGACCGCCGAGCGCGTCGGCATGGGATTCGAGGAGTTCCAGGCCGCCGCCGCCTCCATGATCCCGGTCCAGCGCGTCGGCCGCCCCGAGGACGTCGCCAACGCCATCGCCTTCTTCGCCGGTGACGACGCCGGCTTCGTCTCCGGCCAGGTCATGTACGTGGCCGGCGGCCCGCTCAACTGACGCGCGGCGCGGAGGAGTACAGCATGAGCGCGAAGGAACTGCCCGAGCCCTCGGGCAAGGTGGCCCTGGTCACCGGTGGAAGCCGGGGCATCGGCTACGGCGTCGCCGAGGCCCTGGTGGCCCGCGGCGACCGGGTCTGCATCACCGGGCGGGGCGAGGAGGCCCTCAAGGAGGCCGTGGAGCGGCTCGGTGCCGACCGGGTCATCGCGGTGCCCGGCAAGGCCCATGACGAGGCCCACCAGGCCGCCGCGGTCGAGGCCACCATGGAGGCCTTCGGACGGGTCGACTTCCTGGTCAACAACGCGGGCACCAATCCGGTCTTCGGCCCGATCGCCGACCTGGACCTCAACGTGGCCCGCAAGGTCTTCGAGACGAACGTGGTCTCGGCCCTCGGTTTCGCCCAGCAGACCTACCGGGCGTGGCAGAAGGATCACGGCGGGGCGATCGTGAACATCGCCTCGGTCGCCGGCATCTCCGCGTCGCCGTTCGTCGGCGCATACGGAATCAGCAAGGCGGCCATGATCAACCTCACCCTTCAGCTGGCGCACGAATTCGCCCCGACGGTCCGGGTGAACGCGATCGCACCGGCCGTGGTGAAGACGAAATTCGCCGCCGCGCTCTACGAGGGCCGGGAGGTCGAGGCGGCCGCCGCGTACCCGCTGGGCCGGCTCGGCGAGCCGCGGGACGTCGGCGGTGCCGCCGCCTTCCTCACGTCCGCGCAGTCGGACTGGATCACCGGTCAGACACTGGTCGTGGACGGCGGCATTTTCCTGAACGCCGGTGTCGGGTGACCGGTATCCGGACACCCTGCTGAATTCTTGACCGGTTTGGCCCCGGTTATACGAGAAATGCCTCGAGTGCCCCGCCAGGGCGGCCCATTGACCTGGCGGGGCGCTGCGGTATGGTCGGCCGATCCCTGGCTGAACGAGGAGCGTGCACGTGTTCAACCGGACCAGTCTGCAGGCCGCTGCAGCCCTTGCGTCCATATCCCTCCTGTCCGGATGCAGTGTGTTTTCGGACAGTGAATCCGCAGCGGACCAGAGAATCGTCGTAGGGACGACGAGTTCTCCCACGACCCTCGATCCGGCGGCCGCCTGGGACAACTCCTGGGAGCTCTTCCGGAATGTGTTCCAGACCCTCGTCGCGTTTCCGACCGGCAGCACCATTCCGCAGCCGGACGCCGCCGACTGCGCCTTCAAGCAGGGGTCCTCGAGCCGGGTCTACGAGTGCAAGATCCACGACGGTCTGACCTTCTCGAACGGCCACAAGCTGGACGCCGAGGCCGTCAAGCACTCGATCGAGCGGATCCGCACCATCGACGCCGACGGCGGCCCCAACGGCATGCTGGGCTCGCTCGACAAGATCGACGTGCTCGACCCGCAGACGGTGGTCTTCCGGCTCAACCAGCCCGACGCCACCTTCCCCTTCGTCCTCGCCACCCCGGCCATGTCGATCGTCGACCCGGCGGAGTACCCGGCGGACAAGCTCCGCGAGGACGGCAAGCTGCTCGGCTCCGGCCCGTACGTCCTCGACTCGTACACCGAGGGCGACAAGGCCGAGCTCACCAGGAACCAGAGCTACAAGGGCTTCGCCGAGCGCAAGAACGGCGGGGTGACCATCCGGTACTTCAAGGAGTCCGAGCCGATGGTCGCCGCCCTGAAGAAGAAGGAGATCGACGCGACCTACCGCGGTCTCACCGCGGCGGAGGTCGTCGACCTCCAGGCGGACAAGCCGGAGAACCAGAGCCTCCAGCTGGTCGAGTCCACCGGCGCCGACATCCGCTACCTGGTCTTCAACGCCAAGGACTCCACGGCCGCCAAGCCCGCCGTCCGCAAGGCCATCGCCCAGCTCGTCGACCGCGACGAACTGGTCAGCAAGGTCTACCAGGGCACCGCCGAGCCGCTGTACTCGATGGTCCCCAAGGGCATCGCCGGCCACACCACCAAGTTCTACGACCGCTTCGGCTCCCCCGACGCCGCCAAGGCCAAGAGCATCCTGCGCAAGGCCGGCATCACCGAGACCGTGAAGCTGGACTTCTGGTACACCACCGACCGCTACGGTTCCTCCACCGCGGCCGAGTTCGCCGAGCTCAAGCGCCAGCTGGAGGCCTCCGAGCTGTTCGAGGTCACCCTCCACGGCAAGCCGTGGAAGGAGTTCCAGAAGGGCTACCAGAAGGGCGAGTACCCGGTCTTCGGCCGCGGCTGGTTCCCCGACTTCCCCGACCCGGACAACTTCATCGCCCCCTTCGTGGGCAAGGAGAACGTCCTCGGCACGCCCTACGTCAGCCCTGAGATCACCGGCGAACTCCTCCCGAAGTCCCGGCGCGAGAGCGACCGCGGGGCCGTCACGGACGAGTTCACGCAGGCGCAGGAGATCATGGTGCAGGACGTCCGGCTGCTGCCGCTCTGGCAGGGCAAGCTCTACATCGCGGCGAGCGAGGACATCGCCGGCGGCGAGCGGGCCCTCGACCCGCAGACCGTCATGCAGATGTGGGAGCTCAGCCGCCGCACCAGCTGGTAGCACCCCGCGGAACCCGGGCGGCGGGCGGCGTTGTCAGTGGGCACCGGTAGGTTCTCGTTCGGAGTACACGAACGCCCACCGGAGGAACCTGACGTGACCGACACCGACCTGCTGCCCGAGTCCTGGCGCGGCGTCCTCGGCGAAGAGCTGGAGCAGCCCTACTTCAAGGAGCTCACCGAGTTCGTCGAGGAGGAGCGGGCCAGGGGACCGGTCTTCCCGCCGCGCGACGAGGTCTTCGCCGCCCTCGCCGCCACCCCCTTCGACCAGGTGAAGGTCCTGATCCTCGGCCAGGACCCGTACCACGGCGAGGGCCAGGGACACGGCCTGTGCTTCTCCGTCCGCCCGGGCGTCAAGACCCCGCCCTCGCTGCGCAACATCTACAAGGAGATGCAGGCCGAGCTCGGCCACCCGATCCCGGACAACGGCTATCTGATGCCGTGGGCCGAGCAGGGCGTCCTGCTGCTCAACGCGGTGCTCACGGTCCGCTCCGGCGAGGCCAACTCGCACAAGGGCAAGGGCTGGGAGAAGTTCACCGACGCCGTCATCCGGGCCGTCGCCTCCCGCCCCGACCCGGCCGTCTTCGTGCTGTGGGGCAACTACGCCCAGAAGAAGCTCCCGCTCATCGACGAGGAGCGGCACGCGGTGGTGAAGGGCGCCCACCCCTCGCCGCTCTCGGCGAAGAAGTTCTTCGGCTCCCAGCCCTTCACGCAGATCAACGCGGCCGTCGCCGCCCAGGGCCACGCGCCGATCGACTGGCGCATCCCCGACCTCGGCTGACCTCCCGGATCCGGCGCGCCGTGTGCGGTCACGGGGCGCCGGATCCGGCAGGCTCGGAGGGGGAACCGAACGCGTGGAGGCCGTGATGACCGGGCAGCAGGTGTCGGACGACGCCGTCATGACCAGGATCGGGCAGGCGATGATGCTGCTCCACGGCGGCGACCGGGAGGAGGCGCGGAACCGCTTCGGCGCCATCTGGGACCAGCTCGGACCGGACGGCGACCCGCTGCACCGCTGCACCCTCGCCCACTACATGGCCGACGCCCAGGACGACCCGGACGCCGAACTCGCCTGGGACCTGCGCGCGCTGACCGCCGCCGAAGGCCTCGACGAGGACCGGCTGGCCCGGCACGGCTCGGCGGCGCTGCGCGCGCTCTACCCGTCGCTCCACCTCAACCTGGCCGCCGACTACGTGAAGCTCGACCGCCTCGACGCGGCCCGCGTCCATCTGGACCGGGCCCGCACCGCCTCCGTGGTCCTGGACGACGACGGGTACGGCAACGGGGTGCGGGCCGCGATCGAGCGGCTGGAGCTACGGCTCCGGGAGCGGCGCTCGTAGACGCCGCACGGGGCCGTCCGGGCGTCGGCTCAGTGCCCGTGGTGACCCCGGCACAGCTTCGCCTGCGGGCTGTCCGCGCTCCAGCCTCCGTACGCCTGGCCCAGGGCGCACACCTCGGCCCGGTCACGCGGCATCCGCGGCACACCCGGCGGTTCGGCGACCGGGTGCCGTGGCTTCTGCTTCTTGGGCGCGGCGGAGGAACGGGACGGCTCGGCGCGGCGGGGCCGGGCACGGGCCTGTCCGTCCTCGTTCCGGCGCCGCTCCACGGACGAGCGCGCCTCGGACTCCGGCGGATCGGGCATCGCCGCCTCCAGGGCCTCACGGGCGGGGCCCTGGACGATCTGCGGAGCCACGTCCTGGCGGGCGGGAGCGGCCGGAACGGCGGCCGGACCGCCGGGCGCGGGTACGGGGGACGGGGAGGGCGGTTCGACCGCCATGCAGCCCGAGAGGGCGGCCATCGCCACCCCCGCGAGCAGCGTCACTGTGGTTCGGGTCTTGTGCACCCGCGCCACTTTGCAGCGCGGCTCTCCTTCCGCGCGCCCCTACTCGCGGGGAATGCCCCGCATGAGTGATCATCGCGCCCCGAGGCTGACCGGGGCCGGAGCGGGTCAGTCGCCGGTGGCGCCGTCGATGCGCTCGCGGACGAGGTCCGCGTGGCCGTTGTGCCGCGCGTACTCCTCGATCATGTGGAGGTAGATCCAGCGCAGGTTGAACATCTCGCCGGAGCGGTGCTTCCCGGCGCCGAGGTCGTCGAGCGCGCGCCCGGCGGCGAGGGTCCTGGCCCGGGCGATCTCGGCCCGCCAGGTGGCGTGAGCCTCTTCCCAGGTGTCCTCGGCGGTGACGCGGATGTCCCGTTCGAAGTCCTCCGCGGTGCTGTAGATCCACGGCGCGTCCTCGCCCGCGAGGACCCTGCGGAACCAGCCGCGCTCGACCTCGGCCATGTGCCGGACCAGACCGAGCAGGCTGAGGGGCGAGGGCGGGGCGGAGGCCGTCCGCAGCTGGGCGTCGTCGAGCCCGGCACACTTCATCTCCAGCGTGGCCCGGTGGTAGTCCAGCCACTGTTCCAGGGCCGCGCGCTCACCGGTGAGGGTGCCCGGTTCGACGCGGGGGGTGGTCTCGGTGCGTTCTGCGGTCATGCACCGCATCCTGCCCCGTATCCACCGCCCGAACCGGGGGCATGACGTCCCGTCATCCGCACGGCACGGCCGCGTTCCGCCGCTCCGGCCGTGGCCCTCCGGACGCCCTCGCGCGTGCCGTCTCCCACTTCGCCCGGACTGATCCTGCGCGGCTTCTGCGGCTTCTGCGGCTTCGACGGCATCGCGGACTGGCGGCCGCCGGTTGCCGCCCGGCCGTCCCGCGTAAGCTGACCGGCGCGAACGCCCGTACCAGGAGCCCCCGCACCGCCGCCACGCGCGGGAGCGCCCGCACCGCGCCCACCCGAGGACGCGCCCGGTACGGGGACGCCGGTCAGGGAACGTCCTGACCGCGACGAACAGGCGCGACGAACAAGAAGGAGACCCCGTGAAGGTCGGCTGCATCGGACTCGGCGACATCGCGCGCAAGGCCTATCTGCCCGTCCTGGCCACGCTCCCCGGGGTCGAACTCCACCTCCAGACCCGCACGCCCGCCACCCTCGACGCGGTCGGCGACAGCCTCCACCTGCCCGCCGGCCGGCGCCACCACGACCTCGACTCGCTCCTCGCCGCCGGCCTCGACGCCGCCTTCGTGCACGCGCCGACCTCCGTCCACGCCGAGATCGTCACCCGGCTCCTGGAGGCCGGCGTGCCCACGTACGTCGACAAGCCGCTCGCCTACGAGTACCCCGACTCCGAGGCCCTGGTGGAGCTCGCCGAGAAGCGCGGCGTCGGCCTCGCCGTCGGCTTCAACCGCCGGCTCGCGCCCGGCTACGCCCAGTGCCTCGACCACCCGCGCGACCTGATCCTCATGCAGAAGAACCGCATCGGACTGCCCGAGGACCCGCGCACCTTCGTCCTCGACGACTTCATCCACGTCGTCGACACCCTGCGCTTCCTGCTCCCCGGCGAGGTCGAACACACCGACGTGCGTGCCAGGATGCGCGACGGGCTGCTGCACCACGTCGTGCTCCAGCTCTCCGGCGACGGCTTCACCGCCATCGGCATGATGAACCGCATGAACGGTTCGACCGAGGAGATCCTCGAGGTGTCGGGCCAGGACACCAAGCGCCAGGTGCTCAACCTCGCCGAGATCGTCGACCACAAGGGCCAGCCCAGCGTGCGGCGGCGCGGCGACTGGGTGCCGGTGGCCCGTCAGCGCGGCATCGAGCAGGCCGTGCTCGCCTTCCTCGACGCCGTACGCGACGGCCGCCGGCTCAGCGCGCGCGACGCCCTGCGCACCCACGAGCTGTGCGAGTACGTGGTGCGCGAGGCGCGTTCCCAGGACCGTTCGCGGGCTACCGCCCAGGAGGGGTGACCGACCCTTCGCCGGGACCGGCCGCGGACCCGCGGTTCCGGGAGCGCCCGGATCCGCCGCCGTCCCGGGACGCGCCCCACGGGAGCGACGCCGCGACGACCAGGACGATGACGCCCACCGCCCCGTACACCGCCCAGTCGCCGAACCGTTCGTACGGCGTACCGCCCCGGGCGAGCGGCAGCTCGTAGACGGCCGCGGTGCTGCCGCCGGTACCGAGCACCGGCCCGATCCGCCGTCCGTCCGGCCCGTACGCGGCGCTGACTCCGGACAGCGTCGCGTGCACCACCGGCCGGCCCGTCTCCGCCGCCCGCAGCGCGCCGAGCGAGGCGTGCTGCGCGGGCGCCCAGCTGTCCTGGAAGGTCGACGTCGACGACTGCGCGACGATCACGTCGGCGCCGTCCCGGGCGAGCCTGCGGCCCATGTCGGGGAAGGCGGTCTCGAAGCAGATCAGCGGCCCGATCCGCAGCCCCGCCGGCCCGGGGCCGGGAGCGTCGGGCAGCGTCATCACCACCGGGGCCGTGCCGCGCCGCCGGTCCTCGCCCGCCGCCTTGCCGACCGAGGTCGCCCAGCCGAGCACCGCGCGGGCCGGCACGTACTCGCCGAACGGGACGAGCCGCATCTTGTCGTAGCGCTCCCCGGTCGGCCCGTCCGGACCCACGAGGATCGCGCTCTTGAAGATTCCCGGACGGTCGGAGCGGCGCGCGTCCACGTTCACCAGGAGCGGCGCGTCCACGGCCCGGGAGAGCGCCGCCAGCCGGGCGGCGAAGTCCGGCCGGGACACCAGGTCCGCGCCCACGCTGCTCTCGCCCCACACGACCAGGTCGAGCCGCTGCCCGGCGAGCGGCCCGGTCAGCTCCTCGCCCCGGTCGAAACGCTCGCCCGGCGGGCCGATCACCCCGGGCTGGACGACCGCGATCCGCACCGCGCCCGCCGGGCGCGGAGGCGCCCCGGCCCACCACGCCAGGCCCGTCACCAGCGCAGAGACGACCAGACCCGCCACCGCGACCGGTCGCAGCCGCGGCACGGCCACGAGCAGTGCGACGGCGGTGTTCACGGCGACGACCAGCAGGGTCACCAGCCACACGCCTCCGACCGCGGCGAGCCGGAGCCCCGCCGGCACCTGCCACTGGCTCGCCCCGAGCAGGCCCCAGGGACCGCCGAGGCCCTGCCACGAGCGGACCAGCTCGATCAGGAGCCAGCCGGAGGGGACCACGACCAGGGCGGCCGCCGCCCGGCGCGGCGACGGCGAGCCCGCCAGCATCGCCCGCACCAGCCGGGCCCACGGCAGCCACAACAGACCGAGCAGCGCGGCGACCACCGGCAGGAAGACGTGCAGGCTGGGCAGCAGCCAGTGGTGCACGGCCAGCATGAAGCCGAAGCCCCCGCACCACCCGTCGAGCCCGGCCCTGCGCGGGTCGGGGGCGCCGCGGATCAGCAGCAGCCAGGGCACGAGCGCGAGGAACGCCCACCACCACAGCCCGGGCGCGGGAAAGGCGAGCGCGGGCAGCGCGCCGAGCAGCACGGCACCGACGGACCGCCCGACCGCCCGGCCCCGCCGCCGACCGCGCGGACCCGGCGCCCGGCCTCCGGCCGAGCGTGGAGGCGGGCCCCCGCTCGTAGCCGGAACTCCGTCCGGGCCTGCGGGTGGGCGCTCGCCCGTATCCCCGGCCCGGTCAGGAGGCGCGGGTGGGCGCTCGCCCGGGCCGCGGCCCTCGACCGGAGTGCGGCTCGGGGCCTCGTCCGTGTCCCCGCCTTCCCCTCCGTCCCGTGCGGCGGGTTCGCCGCCGGTGCGGCCGCCGGGGCCGGTGGCGGGTGCCCTCGTCGTCCCGGCCGCGGCCGGTCGGTGGGCGAACGGGATCCGCATGCCCTGCCTCCAGGTGTCGCCTCCAGTGTGCGCGCGACGGGGCCCGCCCGCGGGCCGACGCCCTCACATGCGGCGCCATTTCTCCTCGACGACCACCGAACGGAGCCTCCAGTCACGGTCCACACGGCGCACGGCGAAGCGGTACCTGCCGCCGCACACGAAGTCCTCACCGGACTCGAACCGCATCGGGTTCACGTAGTCGGCGCGTACGGTCGCGGTGTCTCCCGGAGCGCCGTCGACGTCCTCGATGCGGATCCTGCGGTTGACGATGAGGTGCTGGCGTACGGGAAAGAGCCGCATCGTCCCGGCGAGCCACTCGGCCACCTCGGCGGCGGGGCCCTCGATGCCGCCCGAGCCGCGGTAGTCGGCGCGTCCGTCCGGGGCGAACAGCGCCCGGTACGCGGTCCAGTCGGCGTCGTCCACGGCCACGGCGTAGCCGGTGACCAGGTCGTCGATGGCGAGCCGGTCCATCACTGTCGCGAGATCCACGCGCTGCGTCATCGGTTCAGTGTCGGGCAGCGGGCGCGTGCCGCCAAGGGTCGTGCGCGCGGGCTCACGGAAACGGACGCGTCGCCCGGGGCATCCGCCGGGCCCGCTCGGCCGGAAGCACAGGGGCCGGGGACGGTGCGGAGGACTGCCTCAGGCGGTTTCCCGACCGCGCCGGAAGCGCGCCAGCCCTTCGGAGAGCTCGACCAGCGGGTCCGGGTAGTCGTAGGCGGCCCGCTCGGGGCCGGTGAGGCGCCACGGCTCGTGGACGGCCGGCCCGGAGAGGCCGGCGAGCTCCGGCACCCAGCGCCGGACGTAGGCGCCGTCGGGGTCGTACCGCCTGCCCTGGAGCACCGGGTTGAGGACGCGGTTGGGCCGGCTGTCCGTCCCCGTGCCGGCCACCCACTGCCAGTTGAGCTGGTTGTTCGCCACGTCGCCGTCCACCAGCAGGTCGAGGAAGTGCCGGGCGCCCTCCCGCCAGTCGACGTACAGGGTCTTGGCGAGGAACGAGGCGGTGAGCAGCCGGCCGCGGTTGTGCATCCAGCCCTCGTGGGCGAGCTGCCGCATCGCGGCGTCGACGACGGGATAGCCGGTCCGCCCCTCCCGCCACGCCGCCAGGTCCGCCTCGGCCTCGGGGCCTCGGCGCCAGCGGTCGTGACGCGGACGGTAGTCCGCCCGCGCGGCCCCGGGCCGGGCGGCGAGCACCTGGCGGTGGAAGTCGCGCCAGCACAGCTGGCGCACGAAGGCCTCCGCCCCGGCGCCGCCCCGTTTCCTCGCCCGCTGGACGGCCTCCAGGGCGGAGACGGCCCCGAAGTGGAGGTACGGCGAGAGGCGTGACGTGGCGTCGCCCGCCAGGTCGTCGTGGCGCTGCTCGTACGCGTCACCGTGCGCCGTCAGCCAGGCGGCGAGCCGCCTGCGCCCCTCGCGTTCCCCTCCCACGGCGAGGCCCGGCGACACGTCCGCGATCCCCGAGCGCCCGGGCAGTCGGTCCGACCGCACGTCCGTCGGCACGCGCACCGCCCTGGGGGCCGCCAGCGGGGTGCGCAGGGGCTCGCCCGCCCAGCGCCGGTGGTACGGCGTGAAGACCGCGAAGTGGTCCGAGCCCTGCGGGGTGACGTCACCGGGCGGCACGACGTCCACCACGCCGTCGTGCACGTGCAGTCGGCAGCCGTCCCCCTCCAGTACCTCGCGCAGGTGTTCCTCCCTGGCCCGGGCGAAGGCCGTCACACCGCCGGCCAGATGGACCTCCCCGGCCCCGGTCCGCCGCACCACCGCCCTGACCTCGGCCGTCGTGTCGCCGTTCCGTACCACCAGCCGGCCGCCCCGTTCCTTCAGCGCCCGGTCGAGGTCCGCCAGGCAGTCGGCGAGGAAGGCCAGCCGGTTGGGCGCCGCGAAGCCGGCCCGGTCCACGGCCGGGTCGCGCACGAACAGCGGCACCACCTCCTGCGCCCCGTCGAGCGCGGCCCTCAGCGGCGGGTGGTCGTGCACCCGGAGGTCGGAGGTGTACAGAACGACGGCGACGGTCATCGCGTCCTCCCTGCTCGGCCGCCGGTCGCGAACGCCCCGCCGGCGTACTGGTCCCCCATTCCTACCTCCGCGGTTCCCCGCCGCCGCGCATGCCGGATGCGCGTGGCGGCCGCCTTCGCCGGCGCCGGCCACGGGGCCCGGGCCGGCATGGGCGTGGGGCGCGAGGGGTAGGTGAGGCGAGGAGGCGGTTCCCGTGTCACTGGTGCTGATCGACAGGCTGCGGGGAAAGGCCGGGGAAGCGCTGCTGCTGCGGGTGGCCGGACCCACGGCCCACCGCAAGCGCGCCCGGATCCATGGCGCCCCCGGTCCCCGCTGGTTCGCTCCGGACCGGCCGGTACGGCTCGTGCACGCGGACGCCTCGATGTACGTGGGCGGGCTCGCGGCGCTCCTCCTGCAGTCGCTCCACCCGCTCGCCATGGCCGCCGTCTGGGCCCACTCGGGATTCCGCGGCGACCCGTGGGGGCGCCTCCAGCGCACCAGCACCTTCCTCGCGGAGACGACGTTCGGGCCGGCGGAGGACGCCGAGCGTGCGGTCCGGCGGGTGCGCGAGGTGCACGCGCGGGTCACCGGGACGACGTCCGGCGGCGTGCCGTACCGGGCCTCCGATCCGGCCCTGCTCGCCTGGGTCCACATCGCCGAGACCCACTGCTTCCTGAGGGCGTACCAGGAGTACGGCCGGGCCCCGCTCACCGCCGCCCGCCGGGACGGCTACGTCGAGGACATGGCGTCGGTCGCCCGGCGCCTCGGCGTGCCCCGGCCGCCCGTGACCGAGGCCGCGCTCGTCGAGGCGCTGGAGCGCCGCCGACCCGAGCTGGCCGCCACGGACGAGTCGGCGGCCACCGCCCGCTATCTGCTGGCGGCGCCGCCGCTGCCGTGGCCGGTCCGCGTCCCCTACGCCTTGCTGGCCGCCGCGGCCGTGGACCTCCTGCCGCCCTGGGCCGGGGAGTTCCTCACCCTTCCGCGGAGCGTCCGGCTGCTCCTGCCCTTCGCGCGGCGCGGCGGCCTCGCCGTCACCGCGCTCATCCGCTGGATCATGCCCTCGGCGCCCGCCCGGGCGGGCGCCGACGCCTCCGGTCAGGGCCGGTGACGGAGCGCGCCCGGCCACCACACGGCGGCGCCGATGTCCCGGACGAGGGCCGGCACCAGGAGCGAGCGGACCACCAGCGTGTCGAGCAGGACGCCGAAGGACACGATGAAGGCGATCTGGACCAGGAACGCCAGCGGGATGACGCCCAGCGCCGCGAACGTGGCGGCGAGCACCACACCCGCCGAGGTGATGACCCCTCCCGTGGCGACCAGTCCCCGGCGCACGCCCTCGCGGGTCCCGTGCAGCGCCGTCTCCTCGCGCACCCGTGACATGAGGAAGATGTTGTAGTCGACGCCGAGGGCGACCAGGAACACGAAGCCGTACAGCGGGACGGCGGCGTCGGTTCCGGTGAACCCGAAGACGTGCTCGAAGACGAGGGCGGAGACGCCCAGCGTGGCCAGGAAGTTGAGACCGACCGTCGCCACCAGGAGCACGGGCAGCAGCAGGGAGCGCAGCAGGCCGACCAGGATCACCAGGATGATCGCGAGGACGACGGGGACGATGACCTTCCGGTCGTGTTCGGCGGTGACCTGGGTGTCGTACCGCTGGGCGGTGAAGCCGCCGACGAGGGCGTCGGCACCCGGCACGGCGTGCAGGGCCCCGCGCAGGTCGGCGACGGTGCGCTTGGCCGCGTCGGAGTCGGCGGCGTCCTGGAGGGTGACGTCGATCCGTACGCGCCCGTCGGCGACGAGCGGCTGCCGGGTGCCGGGAGCGGCGAAGACGGTCGCGGAGTCGACCCCGTCGACGGCCTCCGCGGCGGCCCTGACCGTCTCCGCCGTCTCGGCACCGGCGATGACGACGGCGGGATTCCCGGCCCCGCCGGGGAAGTGCTCGCCGAGGCGCGCCTGGGCGGCGACGGAAGGGGCGTCCTTGACGAAGATCTCGTCGAGCGGGACGCCCCGGGAGTCGAGCGTGAAGGAGAAGGCGGCGCAGGCGAGCAGGGCCGCGAGGGAACCGGCCCAGACCTTGCGCGGCGTGCGGTCGACCAGCGCCGCGACCTTGCGCCAGACGGGGTGCGCCTCGTCCCCGGCGGCGGCCTTGGGACGGGCGGGCCAGTAGGCGGCGCGGCCGAGGAGGACCAGGACGGCGGGCAGGAACGTCAGCGCGCTGAGCACGGCGCAGGCGATGCCGATGGCGCCGACCGGACCGAGCGCCCGGTTGTTGGTGAGGTCGCTGAGCAGCAGGGCCAGCAGGCCGAGCGCGACCGTGGCGGCGCTGGCCAGGACGGGGCCGAACGACTGCCGCAGCGCGGCCCGCATCGCCGGCACCCGGTCGCCGTCCCGCGCGCCGAGTTCCTCCCGGTAGCGGGCGGCGAGCAGCAGGGCGTAGTCGGTCGCCGCGCCGATGACCAGGATGGACAGGATGCCCTGCACCTGACCGTCGACGCGTACGACGTCGTGGTCCGCCAGGACGTACACGAGGGCGCAGGCCAGGGCGAGGGCGAAGACGGCACCGACGATGATCACCAGCGGGAGCAGGACGCTCCGGTAGACCAGGAGCAGGATCACCAGGACGGTCACCAGGGCGACGGCGAGCAGGATGCCGTCGATGCCCGCGAACGCGTCGCGGAGGTCGGCCTGGGAGGCGGCCGGGCCGCCCAGCCACACCTCGGTCCCCGGTACGCCGGACAGCGCCGTCTCGACCCGGTCCAGCGCGGCCGGCAGCTCGTCACCGAGGTCGGGGCGGAGCTGGACGACGCCCTGCAGGGCCTCTCCGTCCTCGGAGGGGAAGGCGGGGGAGGGGGTGCCGGCCACGCCGTCGGCACCCTTCAGGGAGGCCAGCGCCCGGGTGGCGTCCGTCCGCGCGGACGGACCGAGGGCGCCGCCGCTGCCGGCGGTCCAGACGACCACCACCGGCAGGGACTCCTCCTGGCGGAACGCCTCCTGGGCCTGGAGGACCCGGGTCGACTCCGCGCTGCGGGGCAGGAAGGCGGCCTGGTCGTTGGTCGCCACCTCGCCGAGCCTGCCCGCGTAGGGGCCGAACGCTCCTCCGACGGCGAGCCAGACGACGAGCACCAGCAGCGGCAGCAGTCTGCTCGCCCACCGGAGGGGTGTGGACACGGCAGGACCCCCAGGTCTCTCGATGATCGATTATCTCGATAATTGAAGCAAACTGAATCACGGGGCGCCGCGAGCGCCGCGACCGGGTCCCCGGCGGCGGGGGAGTGCTTCGGGGGTGACGTCAGCGGAGGGGCGCGCGCTGCTCGCCGAGCTCGTCGTTCAGCGCGTCCAGGTACCGCAGCACCAGGCTCAGCTCGTCCTCGGTGAACCGGTCGTTGGCACGGCCGGCGGCCACCGCCAGCGGCATGAAGTGGGCGCGTGCCGCGGTCCGGGCCCCCGGCACGTAGTGGATGCGGACCACCCGCCGGTCGTCGTCGGCCCTGCTGCGCCGGATGTGACCGGCCTTCTCCAGCCGGTCGAGGCAGGCGGTCACCGCGCCCGAGGAGAGGCCGAGATGCTCCCGCAGCAGTCCGGGCGTGGCGGTGTCGGGATGGTCGAGTACGAAGGAGAGCGCGTGGACGTCGGTGGAGTGCAGTCCCTCCGCGGCGGCGAAGCCGTGGACGAGGCGGTTCACCTCGCCGATCGTCCGGCGCAGGGCGACCGCGAAGACCTGCAGATCGGTCCTGGTCCCGTTCTCCGTCACGCTCTTTCCCGCCTGCCCGTCGACCACTCGGCCAGCTTATGCCGCGGCGCCCGCGCGGCCGCGCGGGGCCGCCGCCCGGGCCCGCCGTCATCGGTCCGGCCGATCCGGCCCGGGTCACGGCGGGCCCCGGCGCCCGCTCTCCGTCTCGGCGGTCCGGGCGATGTTCCGCGCCATGCCGCCGAAGACCACGGCGTGGAACGGGGAGACGCCCCACCAGTACGCGTGGCCCGCGAGGCCCTTCGGATGGAAGAGCGCCCGCTGCCGGTAGGTCGTACGGCCCGCGTCGTCCCGTTCGACGGCCATCTCCAGCCACGCGAGGCCGGGCAGGCGCATCTCGGCCCGGAGCCGGAGCAGTCGTCCCCGGTCGATCTCCTCCACGCGCCAGAAGTCCAGGGCGTCGCCGACCCGCAGACGCGCCGCGTCCCGCCGCCCGCGCCGGAGCCCCACGCCGCCGACGACCCGGTCGGCCCAGCCGCGGACGGCCCAGGCCAGCGGGAAGGAGTACCAGCCGTTCTCCCCGCCCACGCCCTCGACGACCCGCCACAGCGCGTCCGGGGCGGCGTCGACGGCGCGTGAGCGTTCGTCCGTGTACAGGCTGCCGCCCGCCCAGTCCGGGTCGGTCGGCAGCGGGTCGCTCGGCGCACCGGGCGGCGAGGCGGAGGACCAGCGGGTCGTGACCTGCGCGTCGCGCACCCGGCGGAGGGCGAGACGGAGGGATTCGTCGAACGGGATGGGCCGCCGCCCGGAGCCGGTGGGGCCGACCGGACCGGAGCCGGTGGGGCCGCCGGAGCCGGCCGGGCCGCCGGAGCCGGCGGGGTCGGCGGAGCCGGCGGGGTCGTGGGGGAGGAGGTACCGCTCGATGTCGTGCTCACCGCACACCACCTCGTGCCGGAGCGACTCGGTGAGGGGCTTGGCCAGGGCGGCCGGCACCGGGGTGACGAGCCCGATCCACTGGCTTGACAGCCACGGTGTGAGGACGGGGACGGGGACGATGAGGCGCCGGCGCAGGCCGGCGACCTCGGCGTAGCGCTCCATCATCTCCCGGTAGGTGAGCACGTCCGGTCCGCCGATGTCGAAGGTCCGGTTGACGTCGGCGGGCATGCCGGCGCTCGCCACGAGACAGCTCAGCACGTCGCGCACGGCGATGGGCTGGACCCTGCTGCCGACCCAGCTGGGCGTGACCATGACGGGCAGCCGCTCGGTCAGGTACCGCAGCATCTCGAAGGAGGCCGAACCCGAACCGATGACGACGGCGGCCCGCAGCACGGTGGTGGGGACGCCCGATTCGAGGAGGATCCGGCCCACCTCGGTGCGGGAGCGCAGGTGCGGAGAGAGCTCGTCGTCCGGCACCCCGCGCGGGGTGAGCCCGCCCAGGTAGACGAGCCGCCGCACCCCGGCGGCCCGCGCCTCGGCGGCGAAGGTACGGGCGGCCAGGCGGTCCCTGTCCTCGAAGTCGGCCGTCGAGCTCATGGAGTGGACGAGGTAGTAGGCGACGTCGACGCCGTCGAGCGCCGTGCGCAGGCTCGCGGCGTCGGTGACGTCGCCGCGCACCGTCTCCACGCGGTCGACCCAGGGGAAGTCCCGGAGCTTGTCCGGATGCCGGGCGAGGCAGCGGACGCGGTACCCGCCGCCGAGGAGCTCCGGCACCAGGCGGCCGCCGATGTAGCCGCTCGCGCCGGTGACCAGGCAGCGGGCGCCGCCGGCCGGACTGGGAGAGTTCATGCGCTGATCCGTTTCACCGATCGCCTCGGCGTACACGCCCGGCGGCCGTTCTTCAGCGGAGCGGGTCCACGCGGATGCGGGGCGACGGGCCCGGCCCGACCGGGGAGGAGGACGCGTCGTGCGCCCTCGGCCGGGTCCGTACGGGCGCGAGCCTCCGGAGACGGTCGAGGCGCCCGCGTGACGGCGGACGCCTCGGAGCAGCGCGTCTCGCCGGACCGGTCACTCGTGCTGGGAGGTCCCGACCGGATTCCTCACGCTCTCGCCCGCGTGCGGGCTCAGGACGCCGGCCGAGACCAGGACGATCAGCAGGATGCCGAGCAGGATCCGGTAGACGACGAAGGGCATGAAGGACTTCGTGGTGATGAACTTCATGAACCAGGCGATCACCGCGTAGCCGACGCCGAAGGCGATGACCGTCGCGAAGACCGTCGGCCCCCAGGAGACGTGCCCGCCCTCGGTCGCGTCCTTCAGCTCGAACAGGCCCGAGGCGAGCACCGCCGGGATGGCGAGCAGGAAGGAGTACCGGGCGGCGGCCTCTCGGGTGTAGCCCATGAACAGGCCGCCGGAGATCGTGGCGCCGGACCGGGAGACGCCCGGGATCAGGGCCATCGCCTGGCAGGCGCCGAAGATCAGGCCGTCGCGTACGCCCAGCTCCTTGAGCGACTTGCGCTCGCGCGCCGCGCGGTGCCTGCCGCCGGTCTCGTCGCGGGCGGCGAGCCGGTCGGCGATGCCGAGGACCACGCCCATGACGATGAGCATGGTGGCGGTCAGCCGCAGATCGCGCAACGGGCCCTCGATCTGGTCCTTCAGCGTGATGCCGAGGACGCCGATGGGGATCGAGCCCACGATCACCAGCCAGCCCGTCCGGGCGTCGTGGTCGGAGCGCATCGCCTTGTCGAAGAGCGAGCGGGACCAGGCCGAGACGATCCGCGCGATGTCCTTGCGGAAGTAGAGGAGGACGGCGGTCTCGGTGCCGATCTGGGTGATGGCCGTGAAGGCGGCACCCGGGTCCTCCCAACCGGCGAACGCGGCGGTGAGCCGCAGGTGGGCGCTGGAGGAGATGGGAAGGAACTCCGTCAGCCCCTGGACGAGCCCGAGGATGAATGCTTCGAACCAACTCATGGGGCCAGGGCCGTCCCGAATGTCCGTATGCGGTCGTGAGGTCGGTGCGCAGCGTACCTGCCCCAAATGAACAACCGTTCGCAGGACGGTCGCGCCGCGACCCGGACGCGCCGCGCCCCGGGCGTAACGGTGTCCCGAGGGTGCGCGGCGGGCGGCCCGCGTTCAGTCCTCCACGGGGCCCGTCGTCGTCCAGCCCGGTGCGCGGACGTGCGTCGTGAGGCTCGCGCGGTCGGCGCGCTCGCCGCAGTGGGCGCAGACCACGCGCGGGGACAGCGTCTCGCCGCAGCTGTGCTCCAGCACCACGGGCCGGTTCTTGTCGTTGAGGTGGCGGTCGCCCCAGGCCATCAGGGTCAGCAGGACCGGTCCGAGCTCCTGGCCGGCCGGGGTGGCCCGGTACTCGTAGCGCGGGGGCCGCTCGCTGTACGCGACCTTCTCCAGGATCCCGGCCTCGACGAGCCGCTTGAGCCGCGCGGTGAGGATGTCGCGCGGCGCGCCGGTGTTGCGGGCGATCCGGTCGAAGCGGTGGACGCCGAGGGAGACCTCGCGCAGCACGAGGAGCGAGTACTTCTCACCGACGAGAGCGAGGGTGTCGGCGATGGAGCAGGGGCGGGCGGCGGCCTTCATGAGCCAAGACTAAGGCAGTCGGGCGCGCAAGGGTTTGAAAATCCAACTCACTGGGCTATGTTACCGGCAGGTGTTGGTTTGGTTATCCAACTCACGAGAGCGGTCCGCCGCCCTCGTGCCCCTCTCCGCTCTGCCCCTCTGCCTCTCTCCCCATCCCCTCCCCTCTCCTCTCCCCTCACTCCGCCCTCGCCGAGTCCTCCAGGAGCCGTCTCATGCGTGACGCCGTCATCGTCGAAGCAGTCCGTACGCCCATAGGGAAGGGCAAGCCCGGCGGAGCCCTCGCGGACGTCCACCCGGTCGCCCTGCTGTCCCACACCCTCCGCGCCCTGATCGACCGGACCGGCATCGACCCCGCCGTCGTCGACGACGTCATCGGCGGCACCGTGGACCAGGTCGGCGAGCAGGCCATGAACACCACCCGGTACGCCTGGCTGGGCGCCGGCCTGCCCGAGAGCGTGCCCGCCACCACCGTCGACCGCCAGTGCGGGTCCTCGCAGCAGGCCGTGCACTTCGCCGCGCAGGGCGTGCTGTCCGGTGCGTACGACGTCGCCGTCGCCTGCGGCGTCGAATCCATGAGCCGCGTCCCCATGTGGTCCAACGTGCCGCCCGGCGCCGACCCCTTCGGCCCCGGCGTCGCCGCCCGCTACCCCGGGGGACTGGTCCCGCAGGGCATCAGCGCCGAACTCATCGCCGCGAAGTGGGGCATCGGGCGCGAGGCCATGGACGCGTTCTCGGCCGCCTCGCACGCCAAGGCCGCCCGGAGCCGGCAGGCCGGACTCTTCGACGCCGAGGTCGTCCCGTACGGCGACGTGCGCCGCGACGAGTCGGTGCGGCCCGCGACCACGCCGGAGGTCCTGGCCGGGCTGCGGCCGGCCTTCGAGGACCCCGGCTTCGCCGAGCGCTTTCCGCAGATCGACTGGTCCGTCACCGCCGGCAACAGCAGCCCGGTCAACGACGGTGCCTCCGCCGTCCTCGTGATGGCCGCCGACACCGCGCGCACCCTCGGACTGCGCCCGCTCGCCAGGCTCCACTCCTTCGCCGTCACCGGCTCCGACCCGCTGCTCATGCTCACCGGCGTCATCCCGGCCACGGAGAAGGTGCTGCGGCGCGCGGGTCTCGGCCTCGGCGACATCGACCTCTTCGAGATCAACGAGGCGTTCGCCAGTGTCGTCCTCGCCTGGCAGCAGGAGACGGGCGCCGACCCGGCCAGGGTCAACGTCCACGGCGGCGCGATCGCCCTCGGCCACCCGCTCGGCGCGAGCGGCACCCGCCTCACCACGACCCTGGTCCACGCCCTGCGCGCCCGGGGCGTCCGCTACGGACTGCAGGCGATGTGCGAGGCGGGCGGCCTGGCGAACGCGATGATCGTGGAGGCGCTGTAGGGGCGCGGCCGGGCCCCGGCCCCGGTCGCCTACCGAGCCCCCGGCCCGGTCGTCCGTCAGACCGGGGTGCCCGTGCCCGCGGGCTCCCGGCCGTCGGGGCCCGTGGGCGCGGCGAGCGGTTCGGCCGACGGGGCCACCGGCTCCGGGGCCTCCGCGCGTGCCGCGATGCGGTGGCGCTTGCGCCAGCCCACGACCGCCGCGGCGCCGGCCGACACGACGATGAAGCCCATCGAGATCAGGAAGGCGGGCGAGGTGGGAGACGTGGCCTGACTGCCCGCGATCACGTACGCGGCCGTGTTCGGTACGGAGCCGAGGCCGGTGGCCAGCAGGAAGGGCAGGCACCGCATCCGGGACACGGCGGCCGCGTAGTTCGCCACCACGAACGGCATCCCCGGGAACAGCCGGATCGCCAGCATCGAGCGGAAACCGTGCCGGCTCAGCTGGCCGTCCGCCGCCTTCAGCCAGCGGCCCCGCACGTACGGGCGCAGCGCCTCCTGGCCCAGCATCCGACCGAGCGCGAACGACAGGCCCGCGCCCAGGACCGTGCCGCCCAGGGACGCGACGAAGCCCGCCTGGGCGCCGAACAGCGCGCCCGCCGCCAGGTTGAGGATTGGCCGCGGCACCAGCGCCGCCGTGCACACGCCGTACGCCAGGCCGAAGACGAGCACCGCGACGGGGCCGCTCAGCTGCGGCGGCCAGCCCGCCGCGAGCAGCCGCTGCGGCTCGAAGAGCAGCACCGACGTTCCCGCGGCCAGCAGGATCAGGGCGAGGCAGGCCAGCCGGGCCCGGGGCGGGAGCGACACGCGGGAGCGGCGGGCGGGCACGGGCTCGAACACCCGGGGAGCGTAACCGACACCGGCGGGTGATCGCCGTGACGTGCGCCGCGGGACGTGCGCCGCGTGATGTGGAACGTGCGCGTGCGCCGCGGGACGTGCGCCGCGTGATGTGGGACGTGCGCGTGCGCCGTGGGACGTGTGCCGCGTGATGGGGGACGTGCGCGTGTGACGTGATGACGTGCGCCGTGGGACGTGTGCCGTGCGGGCCGCCGTACAGTGAGGCGATGAGCACACCCGCCGCTCCCGCCGTCGTCCCCGACAGCGCCCTCGCCGACACGGTGCTCGGCCGTCTCACCGAGGTCTACCCGGCGGCCGGAGACCCGTTCCGGGCGCAGGAGATGATCGCGTACATGAAGGGCGTCGCGCCCTTCCTCGGGGTGCGCACGCCCGAACGCCGCGCGCTCTCCCGCACCGTCCTCGCCGGACTGCCCGCTCCCGACGAGACCGACTGCACGGCCGTCGCCCTGCGCTGCTTCGCGCTCCCGGAGCGCGAGTACCACTACTTCGCCGTCGACTACCTGCGCCGCCACGTGAAGCGCTGCTCCTCCGCCTTCCTGCCGGTGGCCCGCACACTCGTCACCACCGTCTCCTGGTGGGACACCGTCGACCACCTCGCCGCCCACGTCGTCGGCGGTCTGGTCGCGGCCGATCCGGCGCTCGGCGCGCGCATGGACGAGTGGATCGCCGACGACGACCTGTGGGTCGTCCGCACCGCACTCCTCCACCAGCTCCGCTTCAAGGCGGACACCGACGCCGACCGCCTCTTCTCCTCCTGCCTGCTCCGCTCCGGCCACCCCGACTTCTTCATCCGCAAGGCCATCGGCTGGAGCCTGCGCGAGTACGCCAGGACGGCGCCGTCCGAGGTCCGCGCCTTCGTCGCGCAGAACTCCTCGCGCCTCTCGCCGCTGTCCGTCCGCGAGGCGCTGAAGAACCTGCCGCCCGTGTGACGGCACCCTCCCCAAGTGGCGCCCGCCGCCCCTAAATTCGGTCGACCGGGAGCCGTCGGACGGCCATCATCGGTGACATGTTCCGGCATGCCTTCCTCGCAGCGCCGTCCGCAGCAGTCGCGGACGCGCCGAAGGCTGCCGTCCTCACGGCTGTCACGGCTGTCACGGCTTCCACGGCCCTCGCGGCGCCCACCACCCGCACGGTTTCAGCGGCTCCCGCCGCGCTCCCCGCTCCCGTCGCTCTCCCGGCGCTCGGCGGCGACCGAAGCTGACTCTCCCCGGATCGTCCGGCGGACCCCACAGGGGGAGGGTCGGTTCGGCCCCGGGGTCCCCCTTCACGCTTCGAGCATCGAAACGAGCGATCCAGCCATGCCCAAGCAGGCATACGCGCGCACCAAGCCGCACCTCAACATCGGCACCATGGGCCACGTCGACCACGGCAAGACCACCCTCACCGCCGCCATCACCAAGGTCCTCAGCGAACGCGGCACCGGCGGTCCGACCACGTACGTGCCCTTCGACCGCATCGACCGGGCCCCGGAGGAGGCCCGGCGGGGCATCACCATCAACGCCGCGCACGTCGAGTACGAGACGGACACCCGTCACTACGCCCACGTCGACATGCCCGGACACGCCGACTACATCAAGAACATGGTCACGGGCGCGGCGCAGCTCGACGGGGCGATCCTCGTCGTCTCGGCGCTCGACGGGATCATGCCGCAGACCGCCGAGCACGTCCTGCTCGCCCGTCAGGTCGGCGTCGACCACGTCGTCGTCGCCCTCAACAAGGCGGACGGAGCCGACGACGAACTGTCCGACCTCGTCGAGCTCGAGGTGCGCGAGCTGCTCACCGCGCACGGCTACGGCGGCGACGCCGTGCCCGTGGTCCGGGTCTCCGGGCTGCGCGCCCTGGAGGGCGACCCGCGCTGGACGGCGTCCGTGGAGGCGCTGCTGGACGCGGTGGACACCTACGTGCCGGTGCCGGTGCGGTACGTGGAGGCGCCGTTCCTGATGCCGGTGGAGAGCGTGCTCACCATCACCGGTCGCGGCACCGTCGTCACCGGTGCCGTCGAGCGCGGCACGGTGCGCGTCGGCGACCGCGTGGCGGTGCTCGGCGCGGAGACGGAGACGGTCGTCACCGGCGTCGAAACCTTCGGCAAGCCGATGGAGTCGGCCCAGGCCGGCGACAACGTGGCCCTGCTCCTGCGCGGCGTTCCGCGCGGCACCGTCCGCCGTGGGCACGTGGTGGCCGCGCCGGACAGCGTCGCCCCGCGCAGCCGGTTCACGGCGCGGGTGTACCTGCTGTCCGCACGCGAGGGCGGCCGCTCGACAGCCGTCGCCACGGGCTACCGCCCGCAGTTCTACCTCCGCACGGCGGACGTCGTCGGCCACGTCGACCTCGGCGACGCGGGCGTGGCCCGCCCCGGTGACACGGTCACCATGACCGTCGACCTGGGCCGCGCCCTCCCGTTGGAGCCGGGACTCGGCTTCGCCATCCGCGAGGGCGGCCGCACGGTGGGCGCGGGGACCGTGACCGAAGTCCTCTGAACGGCGAGATCCGACAGGACGGTTGACGCACCGTTAAGGGAATGCCCGCGCTTCGCGGCTGTCCCGTCCGCGGTCGGCGGGGCCCGGAAGGAACCCTTCCGGGCCCCGCCCCGCACCCCTCCGAAGCGCTGCGCCAGACTCGGATCATGACGGAGACCGCGAAGCGCACGGCACTGGTACTGGGGTCGGGCGGGCTGACCGGCGCGGGGTGGGAAGTCGGGGTCCTGTGGGGGCTCGCCGAGAGCGGCGTGGACCTGACGCGGGCCGATCTGGTCGTCGGCAGTTCCGCCGGAGCGGTCGTCGCCGCGCAGCTCTCCTCCGGACGCTTCCCGCTCGGCGCGCTCTACGAAAGCCAGTCGACCCCGTCCGACGGCGAGCTCTCGGCCCGGCTCGGGTTCGGACGGATACTCCGGTACGCCCTTGCCGTGCTCGGTTCGCGCACGCCCGAGGAGTACGGGCGCAAGCTCGGCCGGCTCGCGGCCGCGGCCCCTACCGTCGAGCCGGCGGCGCGCCGTGAGGTCGTCGCGCGGCGGCTCGGGACGGCCGTCGAATGGCCCGAGCGGCGGCTGCTGGTCACCGCCGTGGACGCCGAGAGCGGTGAGCTCACCGCCTTCGACGCGGACGCCGGCGTCCCGCTCGTGGACGCGGTCACCGCCAGTTGCGCCATCCCCGGCGTCTGGCCCGTCGTGGACCTCGCGGGCCGCCGGTGGATCGACGGCGGACTGCACTCCACGGCCAACGCCCACCTCGCCGCCGGCTACGAGCGCGTCGTGGTCATCGCGCCCAGCGCCACCGGCAACACGGTGCTGCGGTCACCCGCCCGGCAGGGCGAGGCGCTCGCCGCCGCCGGCGCGCGGGTCGAGGTCATCACGCCCGACGCCGCGTCCAGGAGGGCCTTCGGCCGCAACCCCCTCGACCCGACCCGCCGCGGTCCCGCCGCCCGCGCCGGGCGGGCCCAGGCCGCGACCCACGCGCGGGCCGTCACCGCCCTGTGGGCACAATGAGGACGTGAACGAGCAGATTCCCGTCATCCGCGACGTCGACGGCGGCACCGCGAGGCTCATGCCCGACGTGGACACCGAGCGGGCCTGGCTGCTCACCGTCGACGGCGCCCCGCAGTCGTACGTGGACCTCGACGACCCCGGCCACCTGGAGTTCGAGTACGCCCGGCGCCTCGCGCACGTCGTCGACCTGCTCGCGGAGGAAGGCGCCCCGCTGGACGCCGTCCACCTGGGCGGCGGGGCGCTCACCCTGCCCCGGTACGTCGCGGCCACCCGCCCCGGCTCCCGGCAGCAGGTCGCCGAGGCCGACCGCGGCCTGCTCGCACTCGTCACCGAGCACCTGCCGCTGCCGGCGGACGCGGACATCACGGTGCACGGCGCGGACGCCCGCGCGTGGCTGGAGGCCCAGCCGGACGACTCCGCGGACCTGCTGATCGCCGACGTGTTCGGCGGCTCGCGGGTGCCCGCGCACCTCACGTCCGTCGAGTACGCCCGGCAGGCGCGGCGCGTGCTGCGCCCGGGCGGCACCTACGCGGCGAACCTCGCCGACGGGGCGCCCTTCGACTTCCTGCGCTCGCAGCTCGCCACCTTCGCGGCCGTCTTCCCCGAGCTCGCGCTGATCGCCGAGCCGGCGGTGCTGCGCGGGCGTCGCTTCGGCAACGCCGTCCTGGTCGCCTCGGACCGGGAGATCGACACCGCAGGCCTCGCCCGCCGCACCGCGGCGGATCCGTTCCCGGCGCGGGTGGAGTGGGGCGAGGCCGTGGCCGGGTTCACGGGCGATGCGCGCCCGGTCCGGGACACGGACGCGGTCCCGTCACCCGTGCCCCCGAACGGAGCCTTCGGCATCGGCTGAGGCACCGGCACCCGTCCTCCCCGCCCCCGTCACCGGCTTCGTGCGGCGTGTCAGGTTCCGTACGTCGGGTACCAGCAGCACCAGGGCCGTGACCAGCACGATCAGCGTCGCCGAGCCCCACAGCGCGTTGCTCCGGCCGAAGGCGGTCTCCGCCGGGCCCGCCAGGGCCGTGGAGAGCGGCAGCATCGCCGTCGAGCCGAACCAGTCGTACGCCGAGACCCGCGAGAGCTTCTCCTCGGGGATCTCCTGGTGGAGCGTCGTCATCCAGGAGACGCCGAAGACCTCGATCGCGACGCCGCTCACGAACATCGCCGCCGAGAGCCCGACCACGTCCAGCGGCACCGCGAGCGCCGCCGAGGGCAGGGCGATGGGGAAGACGCACAGGGTGCCCACGAGCAGCATCCGGCGCGGCTTCCAGCGCGCCATCAGCACCGCGCCGCACACCGTGCCCACGCCGAACGCGGCCAGCGCCAGGCCCCACGGGCGGGCGCCGCCCAGTTCGTCCCGGGCGACCAGCGGCCCGTACACCGACTCGGCCGCGCCGACCAGCGCCACCACGATGGCGAACTGGGCGACGATCGACCACAGCCAGGGCCGTCCGACGAACTCGTCCCAGCCCTCCCGGAGATCGGCCAGGAGCCCGCCGCCGGGCGCCCGTTCGGGCACGTGCCGGACGTCGAGGAAGGCGCGCAGCGCGCCCGCGACCGCGAAGGCGGCGGCGTCGATCGCGAGCACCCAGCCCGGGCCGAAGGCGGCGATCAGCGCACCGCCGAGCGCGGCGCCGCCGATGGCCGCGCCGTTCATCGCCATCCTGAAGAGGGCGAAGGCCCGGCCGGCCTGTTCGCCGCTCACGGTGGAGAGCAGCATGCCTTCGGCGGCCGGGCTGAAGAACGCCTGCCCGGTGCCGCACAGCGCGGTCAGCAGCATCATCTGCCACAGCCGGGCCTCGCCGGTCAGGACGAGCGCCGCGAACACCGCCTGCGAGACGCAGTTGAGGACGTTGGCGGCGACCATCACCCCGTGCCGGGGCACCCGGTCGGCGACCGCGCCGCCGATGAGGAGGAAGAGCACGAGCGGCAGCGTGCGGGCCATCGCCACCAGACCGACGTCACCGCCGTCGCCACCGGACTGGATGACGGCGAACGCCGCCGCGATCAGGGCACCGTGGGTGCCCAGGTTGGTGACGATCGCGGCGGCGGTCAGCAGCAGGTAGTTCCGGCCCGCCCAGCCGGGTGTGCGGAGGCGGATCACGACTCCGTGGACTCGGGGGCGAGGCGCACCGTGGAGACGATCTTCTTGATGGTCTCGTCCGACAGCTCGTCCTTCACGCCGTCGGCGCCGTACAGCACGAAGGTGGAGAAGTCACCCTTGGCGGTCTTGAAGGCGAAGGCGATGGACTTGCCGTCCGTCTCGCACTTGTTGCGCTTCTTGACGCCGGGCGCGGTGGCCGTCGACATGCTGCCCTGGAGGCCGGAGGCGGTGGTGTACGGCACGGCCTTGGTGATCTTGACGGTGCCCTTGGGCATGTGCTGGGCGTAGCCCGCCCACGCCCAGGAGCCGGCCGCGTTGTACGCCGCCTCCGCGGTGTCCTTGGCGCCCTGGGCACCCTTCGTGCCGGCACTGCTCAGACCCCAGGTCTCCTCGGTGCCGTTCTTGTCCGTGTCGAGCGCGCACCAGTTGCTCTTGAGGTGCGCGGGAGCGGACATGACGACGACGGGGGAGCCGTCGCCCTTCTTCTCGTCCTGGAAGCCGGTGACGGAACCCGGCTTCGAGACCTCCCACTCCGGAGGCACGTCGAACAGCGTGCCGTACTTCGGGTTGAAGACGACCTTCCACCCGGGGACCGTCGGCTGCTGGGCGGCGCCGTTGCGCGGGTTCTCGAGCGGCGGAGCGGACGAGGACGGCGGGTTCACGCTCGCCGACTGGGTCGGCTTCGGGTCCTCGGCCTCGTTCTTCTTGTCGTCGTCCTTGCCGAGGACGAGGTAGCCGGTCACGCCGGCCGCCGCGAGCACGGCCACGGCGGCGACGATCGCCACCATGGTCGTCTGCTTCTTCCTGCCGCCGTCACCGCCACCCGGCTGCGCCGGGCCCGGCACCGCGTACTGCGGCACGGTCGGCTGCTGGTACGGGTTGGGCTGCTGCCCGTAACCGGGCTGCGCGCCCGGCTGCTGCTGGTACGGGTTGGGCTGTCCGTACGCGGGTTGCGGCACGGTCGGCTGCTGGTACGGATTGGGCTGTCCGTAGCCCGGCTGCGCACCGGGCTGCGGTCCCGGCTGCGCGTACGGGTTCTGACTCTGGTCCTGCGGGTTCTGCTCGCCCCCGGGCGGCTGCTGTCCTGGCCACATGGGCCGTAACGATAGAGGTGTGGCCGGTGCGGGGCTACGGCCGCCCCCGTGGTGGGATGGCGAAGACTGCTACTCGTGGGTAACATCACGGCTCATGAGCGCAGACCAGATGACCGTCGGCGAGATGCTCGCCGCCACGGTGCCCATGGCCAGGACCCTCAACCTGGAGTTCCTGGAGACCACCGCCGAGCGCGCCGTCGTGCGCCTGCCGGACCAGGCCGACTACCACAACCACGTGGGCGGCCCGCACGCCGGCGCCATGTTCACCCTCGCCGAGTCCGCCAGCGGCGCCATCGTCCTGGCCGCCTTCGGCGACCAGCTGAACCGCGCGGTGCCGCTCGCCGTCAACGCCGAGATCGGCTACAAGAAGCTGGCCATGGGCGTCGTCACCGCCACCGCGACGCTGGGCCGCCCGGCCGCCGAGGTCGTCGCCGAGCTCGACGCCGGCCAGCGGCCCGAGTTCCCGGTCCACATCGCCATCACCCGCGAGGACGGCGCCGTGACCGGCGAGATGAGCGTGACCTGGACCCTGCGCCCCAACTCCTGACCCGGCGGGCGAACCCGGACGGCTCGGGGGGACCGAAGCCGGCCGGGGCAGGTCAGGGGCGAGCCAGCCGGGGCGAGCCGGGGCGGGCCCGGGGTCCGCATGCCGGTCCGGACTGTGCCGGTCCTGGCCGTTCGCCCGGCCTGAGCCCCTGCCCGCCTGCCCGGCTTGAGCTCCTGCCCGTCTGCCCGGCTTGAGCTCCTGCCCGTCTGCCCGGTCCGCCCGGGTCGGGCAGCGGCCGCCCATGCCGGGACCGGGGTAGGCTGCCGGGGATCGGTCGCCGACAGGGGGAGAGGAACCCACCGTGCACGTGCAGGAGTGGCTGGAGACGATCCCCGCGGTCGCCGTCTACGCGCTGGTCGGTGTGGTGATCGGCCTGGAGAGCCTGGGCATCCCGCTCCCCGGTGAGATCGTCCTCGTCAGTTCCGCGCTGCTCGCGTCCCAGCACGGCGAGATCAATCCGTACGTCCTCGGCGCCTGCGCCAGTGCCGGAGCCGTCATCGGCGACTCGATCGGCTACGCGATCGGCCGCAGGGGCGGGCGGCCCCTGCTCACCAAGCTCGGGAAGAAGTTCCCCAAGCACTTCAGCGAGGCCAACATCGCGCTGGCCGAGCGCTCCTTCCAGAAGTGGGGCATGTGGGCGGTCTTCTTCGGCCGCTTCGTCGCGCTGCTGCGGATCTTCGCCGGTCCGCTCGCGGGCGTGCTGCGGATGCCGTACTGGAAGTTCGCCGTCGCCAACGTCTTCGGCGGCATCCTGTGGGCGGGCGGCACCACGGCCGTCATCTACTCCGTCGGCATCGTCGCCGAGGCCTGGCTCAAGCGCTTCTCGTGGCTGGGCCTGGTGCTCGCGGTGCTCTTCGGTCTGGCGTCGATGCTGATCCTGAAGAGCCGGGCCAAGAAGGCCGCGGCGACCATGCGGGCGTCGGAGCCCGCGGACTCCGCGGCACCCGCCGAGACCACACCCGCCCAGCCCGCCCAGTCCGCGTAGTCCGCCCGGCCCCCACCGCTCCCGCGGTCGGGCAGGAGCCCGTCCCGCCGGCGGGACGGGGCCGCCGCCGCGGAGGCGACGGCCACGGGCCGGGCGGCGCCGACGCGTGAGGCCCGGCTACTCCCCGAACGCCTCCGCGTGGCCCTTCGCCAGGTGCAGGTACATCTCGGCGTTCAGCTGGATGCCCGCCTGTTCCTCCTCGGTCAGGGGCCGCCGCACCTTCGCCGGCACGCCCGCGACCAGCGATCCCGGCGGCACCTCCATGCCCTGCGGCACCAGCGCCTGGGCCGCGATCAGCGAGCCGGCGCCGATCCGCGCCCCGTTGAGGACCGTGGCACCCATGCCGACGAGCACGTCGTCCTCGATCGTGCAGCCGTGGACGGTCGCGTTGTGACCGATGGTCACCCGCGCGCCGATCGTCACCGGGAAGCCCGGGTCGACGTGCACGGTGCAGTTGTCCTGGACGTTGGCGTCCTCGCCGACCTCGATCGGACCGCAGTCCGCCCGCAGCACGGCGTGGTACCAGACGCTGGCGCGCGGACCGAGGGTGACCTCGCCGAGCACCACGGACGTCGGCGCCGTGAAGGCCGTCGGGTCGACCCGCGGCTCCTTGCCGCCCACCGCCTTGATCAACGCCCCGGACACGTCCGTCACCTCTGCCATCGTTTCGCTCCTGCTTCGCTGAATCCGTGAATCCGTCGGTCGCGCCTTCCGGCGAAGCGTAGCCGCGGCTCATGACGGACATCACAGCGCACCGCACTGATCAGCGCGGACACCGCCGACTACGGTGTCCGGGTGCCCCGGAACCGAAACACGTTCTCCTCGCTGACCGCCTGGCGGCGCCGCGTCGTCGCCCGCGCCCTGCAGAGCGGCTGGCGGAGGATCCAGCAGGCGGGCGCGATCACCGCCGAGCACCAGGGCAGGCTGCGCTTCCGCGCGCTCGGCGAGGGCACCCGGCTGGCCTTCCCGCAGGGCACGGTCTTCGGAGAGCCGTGGATCGAGATCGGCGCGTGCTGCATCATCGCCGAGCAGGTCACGCTGACCGCGGGGATGCTGCCGGATCTCGACCTCGGCCAGGACACCGTGCTGACCCTCGGCGACGGCGTCGTCCTCGGCCGCGGCAGCCACGTCATCGCCGACGCGCCCATCACCATCGGCTCCGACACGTACTGCGGGCCGTACGTCTACATCACCTCGACCAACCACAGCTACGACGACCCCGACGTGCCCGTCGGGCGCCAGTGGCCCCGCTCCGAGCCCGTCGTCATCGGTCCGGGCTGCTGGCTCGGCACCGGTGCGGTGATCCTGCCCGGCGCCCGGCTCGGCCGCAACGTCGTGGTGGCCGCCGGGGCGGTCGTGCGGGGCGAGGTCCCCGACCATGCGGTGGTGGCGGGCGCGCCGGCGAAGGTGGTCCGGTCCTACGACCCGGAGAAGGGCTGGCAGCCGCCCCTGCGCACGCCCGCCCCGACCCCGCTCCCCGACGGCGTCACCCCGCAGCAGCTCGCCGCGCTCGCCGCCCTGGAGGAGTCGGAGCTGAACGCCCTGGCGGAACTGGAGCGCTGAGCGTCCCGGCGGAGCGGTCCGTCGTTCCGGGCGAGGACCGCGGCGACCGCGTACCAGAGCAGCGGGCCCGCCTCGCCGAGGGCGCCCGTGGCGAGCACGACGGTCCCGAGGACGAGGACGAGGACGAGGGCGAGGGCGAGGACGGCGACGCCTTGCGACACCCCGACGACGGTCAGCGCGGGGAAGCGCCGGGTCGGCAGTCCGCCGCCGAAGTCGGCGAGTCCCCAGAGGAGGCTGGTACCCAGGGCGAGCAACGCCGTCAGAGCCGTGATGGGGGTGGTGCCTCGCAGTACAGTGCAGTGAACAATCGGGTGCACCACACGGTAGTTCAGTCTGTTGGACTCTGTCATTCACTATATTGGACGGTACGTGTCGGACCTCGACCAGCTCACCCAGTCGCTCGCCCGTAACCTGAAGCGCTGGCGCAACGAGCGCGGCTTCACCCTGGACGCGCTCGCCGCCCGGGCCGGGGTCAGCCGCGGCATGATCATCCAGATCGAGCAGGCCCGCACCAACCCCAGCGTCGGCACCACCGTCAAGCTGGCCGACGCGCTCGGCGTCTCGATCACCACCCTGCTCGACTACGAACAGGGCCCGCACGTCCGGCTCGTACCGCCGGAGCAGGCCGTCCGCATGTGGTCCACCTCCACCGGGAGCCACACCACCCTGCTCGCCGGCACCGAGGCCCGCGGGCCGCTGGAACTGTGGCACTGGACGCTGATGCCCGGTGACGGCAGCGCCTCCGACCCGCATCCCGACGGCACCACCGAACTCCTCCACGTCACGGCGGGCACCCTCACGCTCGTCGTGGACGGCGAGGACCACCTCATCCCGGCCGGAACCTCGGCCGTCTTCGAGAGCAACGTGCCGCACGCCTACCGCAACGCGGGCGCGGAGACGGTGGAGTTGACGATGGCCGTCTCCATCCCGCCCGCACGCTGAGACGAACGGACGCACGGAGCAAGCGACTTGTTACGGTGCAGGTCATGCGCGCACCCATCGGAGACTTCGACGTCCGCCCCGCTCCCGACTGCCTCGACCTGCTCACCGAACCCGTGGCCGCGGCCGTGCGTGACTGGAACGGCACCGTCCCGGCCGAGGAGATCCTCTACGCGGACACCGATCCGGCCATCGCGGACACCGCCGTCTTCGTCGAGCACCACGGTCAGCGGCTGCTCGACGAGTCCGCGAACTGCGTGATCGTCGCCGGCAAGCGCGGCACGACCACCACCCTCGCCGCCTGCGTCGTCCGCTCCGGCACCCGGGTCAACATCAACGGGGTCGTCCGCCAGGAGCTCGGCGTCCGCAAGGTGCGCTTCGCGCCCGTGGAGACCGCCACCGGAGACACCGGCATGGAGTACGGCGGCATCACGCCCATCGGCCTCCCGGCCGGCTGGCCGGTCCTGGTGGACGCCGCCGTCGTCGACACCGAGTGGGTGCTCGTCGGCAGTGGCCGCCGTCGAGGCAAGCTGATCCTCCCGGGCAAGGCCTTCGCCCAGCTGCCGGGCGCCGTCGTCCTGGAAGGCCTGGGCATCAGCCCCGAGCCGCAGGACTGAGCGGCCCTCCGGGAAGCCCGCGCCGCGCGAGCGCGAGCGGCACCCGGCCGCCCGGGCCGCCGTCACACGCCGTCGACCGAATCGCCGTGCCGGTGGGCGACCCGCCACGCCCCGCCCTCGCGGCGGTAGAACTGCGTCACCCGGAGCGTGTAGCTCGTGGGCTCGCCGTGGACGGAGACGGACGTGCGCTCGAAGCCGGCCGTCCACGCCACGTCGCCCACCACGTCCCAGGCCCGCGGCTCGAACGCGTACGACGTGCAGTCCGAGAAGGTCTCCGCGAGGTGACCGAAGAGCTCGTCGACCTCGCGCAGCCCGAAGGCGTCGCGCCAGGCACCGAACACGCTCACCGGCTCCTCGCGTGACCACAGCGCCCGGCGCGGGGCCGGGTCGCCGTTGTGGATGGCCAGCTCCGCCGCGTACAGGTCCGACGCGACCCAGGCCAGGAAGTCCTCGCGCTCGCTCATGGCGCCATCGAAGCGCCCCTCCGGCCCGCCCGCCTCCCGGCCCCGGCAGGCGGGTGAGCCGCCGGAGGGCTCCGCGGGCGGGCGGGCGGCTCCGGGGACCGGCGCGCGGATCAGCCCAGCTTCGGGATCTCGATCGCGGGGCAGCGGTCCATGACCATGTCGACACCGGCCGCCCGGGTCCGGGCGTACGCCTCCGTGTCGATCACGTCCAGCTGGAACCAGACCGCCTTGGCGCCTATCGCGACCGCCTGGTCCGCCACGGCGCCCGCGAGGTCGCTGTTGACGAACACGTCGACCACGTCGACCGGGAACGGGATCTCCGCCAGCGTCGCGTACCCCCGCTCCCCGTGCACCGTCTCCGCCTTCGGGTGGACCGGCACGATCCGCTTGCCGAAACGCTGGAGCGTGGCCGCCACCCCGTACGCCGCCCGCGAGCGGTTGCCGGAGAGGCCCACGACCGCCCATGTGTCGCCGCTCTCGGTGAGGATCCGGCGGACGGTGTCCGCCTCGGTCCCGGCGGTCCCGGACTCGACGCTCATCCCACTCTGCCTTCCGTGAATCGACTGGTCCTCTGGTGAACGATCCGTGACCCTCGGTCATTCCCCGCCCGGTCCGCCTCCGTCACGGACCACCGCGGGTGCCGACGGGTCCGCGCGGGCGCATAGGCTGGCGGGATGCAGGAGCAGTACCGCACGCTCGCGGCCGAGGGCGTCCACGAGACCGAGGTCAACCGATCGCGCTTCCTCTGCGCGCTGTCGCCCGTCGCCACCGAGCAGGAGGCGCAGGACTTCGTCGCCCGGATCCGCCGGGAACACCCCACCGCCACGCACAACTGCTTCGCCTACGTCATCGGCGCCGACGCCTCCGTGCAGAAGGCCTCCGACGACGGCGAACCCGGCGGCACCGCCGGCGTCCCCATGCTCCAGATGCTGCTGCGCCGCGAGATGCGCTACGTCGCCGCCGTCGTCACCCGCTACTACGGCGGCGTGAAGCTCGGCGCCGGCGGCCTCATCCGCGCGTACGGCGGAGCGGTCGGCGAGGCCCTGGACGCCGTCGGCACCGTCACCCGGCGCCGCTACCGGCTCGCCACCGTCACCGTCGACCACCAGCGGGCCGGGAAACTGCAGAACGACCTGCGGTCCACCGGCCGGCACGTGCGCGAGGTGACCTACGGCGCCGCCGTCACCATCGAGATCGGCCTTCCCGACGCCGACGTGACGGACTTCACGGCCTGGCTCGCCGACGCGACGGCCGGCGAGGCGACCCTCGAGCTCGGCGGCGAGGCGTACGGCGATGCCTGAACCGGTCCGCCGCACCGCTCCCGCGGACTCCGGCCGCTCCGTCCGCCACACCGTCCCGGGAACCTCCGGTCCTTCCGCGGCCTCCCGGGTTCGGACCGGTTCCGGCGTTCTCGCCGGTCCTGTCGTACCCCACCGATACGCTCAGGGATCATGAGGCTTCTGCACACCTCGGACTGGCACCTGGGACGCTCGTTCCACCGGGTCGGCCTGCTCGACGCCCAGGCCGCGTTCCTCGACCACCTGGTGGCGACGGTGCGCGAGCGCGAGGTGGACGCCGTCCTGGTCGCCGGCGACGTCCACGACCGGGCCGTGCCGCCGCTGCCCGCCGTCGAGCTGTTCGACGCCGCGCTCCACCGGCTCGCCGAGGCCGGCGTGCCCACGGTGATGATCTCCGGAAACCACGACTCGGCCCGCCGCCTCGGCGTCGGCGCGGGCCTCATCGACCGCGCCGGCATCCACCTGCGCACCGACCCGGCCGGCGTCGGCACGCCCGTCGTCCTCGCCGACGCCCACGGGGACGTCGCCCTCTACGGCCTGCCGTATCTGGAACCCGCCCTGGTGCGCGACCGGTTCGGCGTGCAGAAGGCCGGGCACGAGGCCGTGCTCACCGCCGCCATGGACCGGGTCCGCGCCGACCTCGCGGCCCGCCCCGACGGCACCCGCTCCGTCGTCCTCGCCCATGCCTTCGTCGCCGGCGGCCAGGCCAGCGACAGCGAGCGCGACATCACCGTCGGCGGTGTCGCCGCCGTGCCCGCCGGCGTCTTCGACGGCGTCGACTACGTGGCCCTCGGCCACCTCCACGGCAGCCAGACCCTCACGCCCCGCGTCCGCTACTCGGGCTCCCCGCTCGCCTACTCCTTCTCCGAGGCCGACCACCGCAAGACCATGTGGCTGATCGAGCTCGGGGCGGACGGCGCCGTCGACACCGCCGAGCGCGTCGACTGCCCCGTGCCCCGGCCGCTCGCCCGGATCCGCGGCCGTCTCGACGACCTCCTCGCCGACCCCGGCCTCGCCCGGCACGAGGAGTCCTGGGTCGAGGCGACCCTCACCGACCCGGTGCGCCCCGCCGAACCCATGGCCCGCCTCGCCGCACGGTTCCCGCACACCCTCAACCTGGTCTTCGACCCCGAGCGCGCGCACGACGACCCGGACGTCTCCTACGCCACCCGGCTGCGGGACCGCAGCGACCGGCAGATCGCGGAGGACTTCGTGGCCCACGTGCGCGGCGGCGCCGGACCCGACGGTGCCGAACGGGCCGTCCTGCACGGCGCCTTCGACGACGTCCGCGTCGACACGGCCGAGCGCGAGCGCGAGGTGGGCCGGTGAGACTCCACCGCCTCGTCGTCACCGCCTTCGGACCGTTCGGCACCACCCAGGAGATCGACTTCGACACCCTGTCGTCCGCCGGTCTCTTCCTGCTCCACGGCCCCACCGGCGCCGGCAAGACCTCCGTCCTCGACGCCGTCTGCTTCGCCCTGTACGGCACCGTGCCCGGCCCCCGCCAGAGCCCCGGCTCCAGTCTGCGCAGCGACCACGCGCCCACGGGCACGTCCACCGAGGTCACCCTCGAACTCACCGTCGCCGGACGGCGCCTGGAGATCACCCGCAGCCCCGCCCAGCGGCGGCCCAAGCTCCGCGGCACCGGCTTCACCACCGAGAAGGCCCAGAGCCGGCTGCGCCAGTACGACCCGGCCGGCGGCACGTGGCAGGACCTCAGCCGCTCCCACCAGGAGATCGGCGAGGAGATCACCCAGCTCCTCGGCATGAGCCGGGACCAGTTCTGCCAGGTCGTCCTGCTGCCCCAGGGCGACTTCGCCCGCTTCCTGCGCGCCGACGCCGAGGCCCGCGGCACGCTCCTCGGCCGGCTCTTCGACACCCGCCGCTTCGCGGCCGTCGAGGACCGGCTCGCCGAACTGCGCAAGGCCGCCGAGCGCGAGGTCGCCGCGGGAGACGAGCGGCTGCTCGCCCTCGCGCACCGGATGGCCCAGGCCGCCGGGCCCGGCTCCCCGGGCGCCGCCCCCGTCGAGGAACGCCCCGGCGAACCCGGCCTGGCCGAAGCCGTCCAGACCCGCGCCGCCCTCGCCCGCAGCGACGCCCGCGAAGCCCTCGACATCGCCCGGCTGCGGCTCGCCACCGCCGAACGGCGCCGGGCCGAGGCCCGCGCCGCACTCGACGCCGCCCGCGACCTCGCCGACCGGCAGGCCCGGTACGCCGACGCGGTCCGCCGCCAGGAGGACCTCGCCGCCCGCCGGCCGCAGCGCGACCGGTGGCAGACCGCCCTCGACCGCTCCCTCAAGGCCGACCGGGTCGCCCCCGCGCTCGCGCTGCGCGAGGACGCCGAGCGCGCCCACCGCGCCGCTGACTCCGCGCGCGACCGGGTCCGCCGGGAGCTGCCCGCCGCGCACGCCGAGGACGGAGCCGAGCAGCTCTCCACCATCGAGCGACGCCTGCGCGAGGAGCTCGGCGGACTCGAGGCCGCCCGCCGCGCCGAGGCCCGCAGCACCGAACTCACCGCCGAGCGGGCCCGCCTCGACCGGGAAGCCCGCGCCGACGAGGACTTCCTCCAGGACGCCGCCGCCTGGCTCGCCGGCTGGGAGACCCGCCGCGCCGAACTCAGGCGACAGCTCGAGGCCGCCCAGGAGGCCACCGCCCGCGCCGAACAGCTCGCCGGACGCCTCGAACCCGCCCGCCGCCGGCTCGCCGCCGCCCGCCGCCGCGACGAGCTCGCCGCCGAACTCACCGGCGCCCGCGATCGGCTGACCGCCGCCCGGGAGCGGCGCAACGAGGCCCACGAGCACTGGCTCGACCTCAAGTCCCGCCGCCTGCGCGGCATCGCCGCCGAACTCGCCGCCGCCCTCGAACCCGGCGCGCCCTGCCAGGTCTGCGGCTCCGCCGAGCATCCCGATCCGGCCCGCGCCACCGCCGACCACGTCGACCGAGCCGCCGAGGACACCGCCTACGCCGACTACACCCGCGCCGACGAGGCCCGTACGCGCGCCGAGACCGCCGTCGCGGCGACCGCCGAGGCATGGGAGGCCGCCCGGGCCGAAGCCCGCGCGGGTCTCCGGCGGCCCGAAGCCACCGCCGACGCGGTCGATCCCGCACTCGGTGAACTCGCCCACGAGGCGGACGAACTGGCCCGGGAGAACGCCGAGGCGCACGCCCTCGCCGCGCGGACGCACGCCGCGCGGGAGGCGCTGGCCCGCGCCGAGCGGGAGCACGAGGAGCGGGGCGCGGCCCAGCGGGAGGCCGAGCAGCGGGTCGCCGCGCGGACCTCGCGGCGCGAGACCCTGGAGCAGCAGCAGGCCGCCCTGGAAGCGGAACTGGCCGCCTCCCGGGGCGAGGCCGGCAGCGTCGCCGCGCACGCCACGCTCCTGGAGCGGCGGATCGCGCTGTTCACGGAGGCCGCCGAGACCGTGCGGACCGCCGAGGCCGCCGCGCGCGGCCTGAAGGAGGCCGACGACCGGCTCGCCGACGCGGCGTTCAAGGCCGGCTTCGCCACCCCGGCCGAGGCCGCCGCCGCCCTCCTCGACGAACCGGAGCGCCGTGCCTGCCAGCAGGGCGTGGACGCCTGGCAGGCCGAGGCCGCCGCGGTCGCCGACCGGCTCGCCGAGCCCGCCACCGCGGCCGCCGCG
>NZ_SDOY01000049.1 GCF_004117935.1 Streptomyces roseicoloratus
AGGTGCCGTTCGCCGCCGACCCGTCGCAGCAGCTCGCCCGCCTCGACGGCGCGCAGGTGCGGGAACTGGTGGACGGGGCCCGCTTCCTGTTCACCAACGAGTACGAGACCGCCCTCCTGCTGGAGAAGACCGGCTGGGACCAGGCCGAGGTGCTGCGGCACGTCGGCACCTGGATCACCACGCACGGCGAGGCCGGCGTGCGGATCCGCGGCGAGGGCAGGCCCTCGCTCGCCGTGCCCGCCGTGCCGGTCGCCGGCGTGGTCGACCCGACCGGCGTCGGCGACGCCTTCCGGGCCGGTTTCCTCGCCGGAACGCTGTGGGGCGTGCCCGAGCGGTGCGCGGCCCAGCTGGGCTGCGCGGTCGCCGCGACCGTCCTCGACTACGTCGGCACCCAGGAGTACCGACTGCACCGCGACGTGCTCCTCGACCGGATCAGGACCACGTACGGCGTCGGCTGCACCGCCGAGCTGCTCAACCACCTGAGGGGACTGACGTGAGCACCGTACGGAGGTCCCTGCGCGAGGAGTTCGCCACCCGGGTCGTGGTGGCCGACGGGGCGATGGGCACCATGCTCCAGGCCGCCGACCCCACGATGGACGACTTCCGGCAGCTGGAGGGCTGCAACGAGATCCTGAACGTGACCCGCCCGGACATCGTGCGGTCGGTGCACGAGGCGTACTTCGCGGTCGG